>UQVY01000008.1 GCA_900544545.1 uncultured Eubacteriales bacterium | reverse complement strand
AGCCTTTTTTGCACTTTCGATAAGTTCGGGTGTAATATTCATTTTCATTCTCCTTATTGAATTACGTTTTTTTATGTTAACCTTGGAATAATTATTTCGTTTTTCTGTTGCAAAGCCACAAACCCTTCTCGTAAGAACAGTATTTGCAGGAACCGCAATTGGCGGTTTTTCCGCAATCCGGACAGACGAGTTCACTGCCATAGCTGGATTCATACCGGTATTTACGCTCCCAGGACTTTCCGCACGCAGAGCATTTCCAAGCGTTACAGAAATGAAATGCTGTTACGACCAATCTGCCGTCTTTTGTGTAACAGCCTCCTCCGGCTACGTTATCGAGTTCGTCGTCGGACATTTCTCCGGTTTTATGAAACTGTTCGTAATACGCTTTTGCTTCCTCTTCGGAAAGTTCGAATCCGTTTTCTTTTGCGAGAGTCAGAAGTTCTTCGATGGATTTAGCCTTTTTTGCACTTTCGATAAGTTCGGGTGTAATATTCATTTTCATTCTCCTTTCGATTCGATTTAAAAGCGGCTTATTTGCCGGGATTATAGCAGAGCCACAAGCCTTTTTCGTACTTGCAGTAATAACAGTTATTACAAATCATACTTTTTCCGCATTCCGCGCAGAATTCCGCGCAGAGCGTGGCGGAACCTTCCAAAGCCCTTTTGTCGCGTTTCGTACCGGAATAGGGATGGTCCTTGCATTTCCAGAGGTCACAGCTGTAAGCTACGGTTACGACGAGGTGTCCGTTCTTGCGGCAGCCTCCTCCGGCTACGTTATCGAGTTCGTCGTCGGACATTTCTCCGGTCTTGTGGAGCTGTTCGAAATACGCTTTCGCTTCTTCTTCGGCGAGTGCGAAATCGTTTTCTTTTGCGAGATTCATAAGTTCTTCCGCGGATTTCGTGTTTTTGGCTTTTTCGAGTATTTCGTGTGTAAGTTCCATTTTTTTCTCCTTTTGGTTTTTCCGAACGATAAAACGCAGATTTCCGTTCGGTCTTTGATTGTTTATACGAAAGAGTCGGGAGAAAGGACTAAAGTTTTCATAAAAAAATCGAAAAACTTTTGTCCGAATTTTCGTACTTATTTTATTTTACCAAAAAAAGAGGAATTTTTCAACTAATTTTCAGGAGCGAATCGCTTTTATGACAGAAAAAGAAAAAGCCCTCGGATAGAAGGGCTTTCGGATAATGGAGGCACCACCCGGAATCGAACCGGGGGTAAAGATTTTGCAGACCTCTGCCTTACCTCTTGGCTATGGTGCCGTTTTTGTGTGCAGCTCGGATATTATAGCAGAAAATCGCGGAAAAATCAAGCGTTTTCCGCGGAAAAAACGAGGGATTTTATCGCGATTCGGGCGGAAAAAATCCGTATAAAAAAATCCGCCCCTTACCCTCGAGGCGGATTGGTTTTTATTGGGATTATTCCTGTGTACCACTGTTGTCTTCACCTCCGGCAGGAGCAGAAGGGTTTCCACCCTAAGGCTGTGCAGGAGCATTCGGGTCCTTAGGAGTCTTATTTCCGTTTGCGTCAATCCAGAACTGTACAAATTTGCCAGCTGTAGCTGCCTCTCCATTCCACGTACCATACTTAACTTCTGCCGCGGAAGCGTCAACAACGACATCGCCTTTCGTCAAAGCAGCATTTTCTCCCATAAAATGATTCAAAGCTTCAGGCTTATTTTCTTCTGCCGATACAGTCAGTTTCGTATTAGTAACATCAGATTTCTTAACAGAACCCTGAACGGCACCGTTTTTCACATAAACGACATAATTAGCGGTGATATAGAAGAAATTCTCGGGAGCGACGTCGTCTTTATCGAGTTCAAGTGCGCTGAGAACTTCTTTATAAGCTGCAGCTGCGTCCTGTTCAGCCGCGGATTTATTTGCTTTTTCTATGTTGTTCGCTACGTTCGGGATGATGACCGCCGCGAGAATACCGATAATAACGATGACTACCAGCAATTCAACGAGCGTAAAACCCTTTTTGTTGAGACGTTTTTTCATAATGTTTTCCCCTTTTCTGTTATTTTACCCTCGGAGCGAGCCACTACCCTTGCCCCGAAACGCGTCGGCCCGCCGAGAAAAACCCCCAAGTCTTCCTCTCTGCAAACCTTCGACGACCTAATTTTAACCTTAATTCGATGAATCTGTCAAGCAAAATATGCTATTGTGACAGAATAAAGTAATTTAACAAAGGAAAGTGAAATCATTGCGATGATTAAATATGTAAATTATGTGCGGGGGGGGGATAAGTGAAGGAAAGTCAAGTGAAGTCTTTATCACAATTCGCAAAAGAAACTCAAAAACAAGTCCGAACGCGATTTTTTCGCCCGAAAAAAACGAATCGGGAAGAGTCTTCTTACATATAATAGGCTTATGAAAACCACGAAAAACGAGATTGTCGACTCGAATATTATTTCGGCAGAAAAATCCGCAGGCTCGGGCGGATTCCTTAAAAGCGCGGCTTTGCTGACCGTTGGAGGAATCGCGGCGAAAATTATCGGGGCGGTTTATCGGATTCCGCTGACGAATATGCTCGGCGCGTACGGAATCGGTCTGTATCAGCTTGCTTTTCCGCTTTACGCGCTTCTCGTGACCTTATCGGCTGCGGGAATTCCCACGGCTGTATCGAAAATCGTCGCCGAGAAAACCGAAAAGGGAGATTACGCGGGAGCGAAGTCGTGTTTTCGGTGCGCGCTTCTGGTTTTGTCCGGAATAGGCTTTGTTTTCGGCGGAATACTGTTTGCTTTCGCGGAAATCCTTGCGACCGTGCAGAATACGCCCGAGCTTGCGGCGGCTTATCGGGTAGTTGCGGCGGCGATACCCGCGGAGTGCGTTACCGCGGCGTTCAAGGGCTGGTTTCACGGAAGAATGAATATGAAGCCGACGGCGATTTCGCAGATTATCGAGCAGGTTGTAAAGGCGGCTGTCGGATTGATTGCGGTGAGTCTTTGTCTTCCGGACGTTTTGTCTGCGGTTTACGCGGCGGTCGCTGCGGTTACGGCTTCGGAAACTGCGGGACTTATCGTAACGGTCGGGATTTATCTTTTCGGGGAGAAGCGTCCGAAAAACCGTGAAGAAAGGCGGGAATTTTCCGAGCTTGATATGAAAAAAGAGCTGAAGACTCTGCTTGCGTGCGCTCTTCCTATGACGCTTTCGGCGATAGTTTTACCCGTTGCTCATCTTATAGACAGTCTTATGGTGCAGAAACTTATCGGACTGGAAAACAGGACGGAGCTTTACGGTTTATGGTCGGGACCGGTGCATTCTCTTATAACGATGCCTTCCGTCCTTATAACCGGAGTTGCGGCTTCGGTCGTTCCGGGAATGGCGAGGTCCTGCGCGGCGGGGGACGGAAAGGGAGTAGCCGATAAGCTTAATCTTTCCATGGCGTTATCCTTCGGTATATCCCTTCCTTCGGCGTTCGGATTGGCTTTTCTTTCGGAAGAAGTCTGCGGACTGCTTTACCCGGGATTTTCGGGCGCGGACGCGGATATTTTCGCAAAGCTTCTGACCGTCGGTTCGGGAAGCATAATATTTATGTCCGTGCTTATGACGGCGAATTCCGTCCTTCAGGCGAACGGAAAGTTTTATATTCCGGTCATAGCCTTGACTGCGGGTTCGGCGGTAAAATGCTCTATGGATTTCTTTCTGTATCGTGCGGACGCAATAAACATTTACGAGGAAGCTTTTTCGCATATCGCCTGTAATCTTGTTGCGTGTATCGTAAATATGTGGTACATTAAAAAGAAACTCGGACTTCGGACGGACTGGACGGACGTATGTCTTCGTCCGCTTGCGGCGACCTGCGCGATGACGCTTTTTATAGTGCTTGCCAAGGCTTTTATGCCCTTTTCCCGTACGAAGACCGGAACGATTCTCGTTATTGCGGGCGCGGGAATCGTATATTTAACGGTGCTTGCGGTTTTCTGGCGAGAGAAGATAAGGTTCTTTGTTTCGGACAGAAAACGGAAAAGAGCTTCGGCTCAATAAACTTACCCGAGGAAAATCCCGACGAGGGGAAACGGAATTATGAACGATATAACGAAAGAGAAAAACGATATGACTGAAAACGAAAACGGGATTGCCGAAAAAAAGAACGGAGTTGCGAAAAAGAGCAGCAAGAAAGCTTCGGACGAAGTAAAAAACGAAAACAACAGATGTCCTTCGAAAATTAAAAAACCCAGAGGGACGAAGAACGATTATCCCGAGGGTTCGGACGAATATTATATGTCGCTCGCGCTGAAACAAGGCGAACTCGCCGCGAAAAAAGGGGAGGTTCCCATAGGTGCGGTCGTCGTTTTCGGAAACGAGATAATATCTTCCGCGCGGAATGAACGCGAAGAAAAGGGACTTGCCACGGGACACGCGGAGCTTCTCGCAATCGAAAAAGCCTGCCGTGTTTTCAGAGACTGGCGACTGGAACGCTGTACGCTTTACGTAACTCTCGAACCCTGCCCGATGTGTCTCGGCGCGGCTGTGAACGCGCGTATTCCGCGAGTCGTTTTCGGCGCGTCGGACAAAGCCGGAGGAGCCTGCGGTTCCTGCATAAATATGCACGAGTATAATATCTGTAACCACAGGCTCTCCGTAACGGGCGGCGTTCTCGGAACGCAATGCTCGGAAATACTTAAAAACTACTTCCGCTCGCTGAGAAAATCCTGACCTTTGTTTTCTTTCGAGAAAGTCTGATAGAGAACTTCGACGGCTTCGCCCGACTACGGAAATCCACTCTTTGCGAGAAAATAAGTCGTCCGGACAACTTAATCTCATAGGTCGAATACCTGTCTTTGACTTGGCGTCGGGCTTGTTTTTCCGAAAGAAATCGGCGAGGAATTTTCTTGAAGTTTTTTGCTCGGTCTTTTCACGGAAAGGTTGAGATTTACTCTATTTTCATTCCGTCGTAACCGTCGGCTGAGATTTTTGCGTTATAGAAAGCTGTGAGACCGTTTTCGAGGGCGGTCATATCGGACGAACCTATCGTTTCGCAGGCGCTGTGCATAGCGAGCTGAGCGAGACCGATATCCACGCTTCTTATCGAGAGCTGACGGGAAGAAATAGCGCCGAGAGTGCCTCCGCTCTGAGAATCGGAGCGGTTATAGAAGTCCTGGAATCTAACATCGTTTTTGGCGAAAATGGTTTTGATGACGGCGGAGCTTACCGCGTCTGTCGTATAACTCTGATTGCCGTGATGTTTGACGACGATACCCCCGTTCATAACCGGTTTTACGGTAGGATCGTTTTTTTCCGGATGAGCGGGGTGGAAGGAATGGGCGTTGTCGGTGCTTACCATAAAAGATGAAGCGAGGCTGCGCCTGAAGTCTTCGAATCCGAGAGCTTCGGCAATCCTTTTGAGGGTGTGTTTAAGGAAAGTTCCGCCCGCACCCTGTTTGGTAGAGCTTCCTACTTCTTCGTTGTCGAGGCAGGCGGCTACCGCGGTCGAAGGTCCGTTGCTGCGGATAAGAGCGGTTATCGCTCCGTAGATTCCGCAGAGGTCGTCGAGCCTCGGGGAAGCGAGGAATTCGCCGTTTAATCCGTAAGTATAGGGCTTGGTGTCGCTTACGACGAACAAGT
This sequence comes from uncultured Eubacteriales bacterium, assembly GCA_900544545.1. Taxonomy (GTDB): domain Bacteria; phylum Bacillota; class Clostridia; order Christensenellales; family CAG-314; genus UMGS692. The sequence goes on along the minus strand of UQVY01000008.1, from coordinate 90,564 downwards.
CGCTTTCGACGACGGTTTCGTTTTCGGCGCAGACCTTCTCTGCGAGAGCTTTGACGATGTCGGCGTCTTTTCCTTCGGCAACGAGAGGAAGGGTATCGACCTGAGGATTGAGCGCGAGACCTTTATTTGCTTCGCGGTTCATATGAATAGCGAGAGAAGGAACGGTTACCGCGAAATCCGAAACTACGTTTCTTGCTTTTATCTTTCCGTCGGGAGAAAGAGTAACGAGTCTTCCGGCTATGCGGAGAGGGCGGTCGAGGAAGGTGTAATAAAGACCGCCGCCGTAGGTTTCGGTGTTGAGGCGGACGTAATAGCCGTCTTTCATTTCGGGATTGCCCTTGAGTTTGAAGCAGGGCGAATCGGTGTGAGCCGCAACGATATTGAAAATCTCTCCGCCGGCTTTGAAAGCTATGAGAGCGGAGCCGTCGGCTACGGTATAATAGCCTTTTCCTTTTTCTACTATCCATTTTTCCGACTGTTTAAGCTCGGTAAAGCCGTTTTCGCGGAGAACGGATATTACGTTCTGCGTTGCGTGATAAGCGGTGTAAGACTTTTCTGTGAATTCGGTAAACTGCATTTTAAAACCTCTCTTTATGTAAGGATTTGTTATTTGGGGACCGATTGCGGATTGTAAAATCCGGGAGCGCGCGACGCGGAAAACCGAATCGGCGGAGACTGCCGCGGAATTATTCTCCGGCAAGCGGCGTATATATTGATTATGAAACTTAGTATAGCCGACCTTATAATCCCGATAGTTCTCATACTCGTCATAGTCGTCGCTTCGGCAAAGAAAGTCAACGTTTACGGAAGTTTTCTCGAAGGCGCGAAGGAAAGCGTTCCTCTTGCGGTAAATCTTTTTCCTTACGTGGCTTCCGTATTCATATTGATCGACCTTATGCGCGAATCGGGACTTATAACGTTCATTTCGACGGCTTTGTCGCCGTTGCTCGTGCCTTTGGGCGTACCCGAAGAACTTCTTCCGCTCATAGTGGTTAAGCCCTTTTCGGGCGGAGGTTCTCTTGCCGTACTGGAAGACGTTCTGGCGCGGTACGGGGCGGATTCTTATATCGGGAGATGCGCCGCCGTCGTCAGCGCGTCGAGCGAAACGGTTTTTTATATCTCGGCGGTGTACTTTGCGGGAACGGGCGTCAGACGGCTCGGAAAACCGATAATCCTCGGACTCGTCGTAACTTATCTTTCGGTCGTACTTTCCTGTCTCGTGTGCAGAATATGCTGAGAAACTCCGGAAGGACGAGTTTTTGCCTTCCCTACGCGATACGCGGAAAAATAAGCGAAAATACGTTTGATTTTTCGTCTTCGGAAAGGAAATGCGTTCGGTTCGTTCTCCGAAAAGAGCCGCTTTTTGCGAAAAACCGTTTGTTTTGCCTAATTTGAGAGGTCGGATTCGTTCCCGGCGAAAAGCAAAAAGAACGTGGATTTTATACGCGCAAGGCAAAAAAACGACCGAAAAATCCTTTTTGTTATGATTTTATCATAAAAAACACTTAAATGCAATAGGAAATTTACGGATTTTATGATATAATAGAAGGAACGATATCGTCGGAGTATACCCTTTTGCAAAAACTACGGTATCGGCGGCCGTTTCGGAAAGCCGAAAAATTTACGGCCTGTACCGGCACGCTGCGCCGGACATTACGGAGCGAATATGAGAAAAGTTTTTAATCTTAACGAAGGTTGGAGATTTCTGAACGGGTTCGATAAAAATATGCTCGTATCGGCTTCGGGCGGAGAGGAGGTAAGTCTTCCGCACTGCCCGAGACCGGCTAATCCGGACCATTACGACGAAAGCGCGCAACGCGGCGAATTTACTTATTACAGAAGCGTTACGCTCGAAAATATCGACGGAAAGGAAGTCAGAGTCTGTTTCGAGGGAATAGCGCACAGCGCGGAAATATTTATGAACGGAATTCTCGTCGGAGAACATAAAGGCGGATACACGGGATTCGACGTTTCTCTGACGTCCGCCGCGAGAGCGGGAGTCAATACCCTTCTCGTGCGAGTCAATTCCGATTGCCGCGATATTCCGCCCTTCGGAGGAGAGCTTCCCTTCGTCGCGGGCGCGGGAATTTACCGCGAAGCGAGTCTTGTCGTTACGGACAGGATATATATCGACAGAGTTTTTGCCGACGGAAGTCAGAGTCTTTCGAAACGCGAATTAAGAATAAGAGTCCGTCTGAACAAAGCCGTTACGGCTTCGGCGAGCTGCAAGATTTTCGACCAGACGACGGGCGAAGAAATGGATTACTTCGATTTTTCGGGGTTCGGGGATTTCGAAACCACGAGATTCCTTAAAAACGCCGAGTTATGGACTCTTTCGCAGCCTCGTCTTTATCGGGCGGAAATCGAAGTCAACGGCGAGGGCTACAGCGACAACGCGGAGGTGATTTTCGGATTCAGGAAAGCCGAATTCACGCCGACGGGCTTCCTTCTCAACGGAAAGTCCGTCGATATCACCGGAATCAATCGTCAGCAGTCCTATCCGTATATAGGTTACGCCGCGCCTTCTCTTCTTCAGAAGGAGGACGCAAGGCTTATCAAAAAACTCGGTTTCAATTTCGTGAGAACGGCTAATTATCCGCAGAGCAGACATTTCCTCGACGAATGCGACAGACTGGGAATAATGGTTATGAGCGAAATCCCGGGCTGGACCTTCGTAGGAACGGGAGTATGGCAGGACGTTCTTTTAACCACGCTTACGGAGATGATAACCGAGCAGTACAATCATCCTTCGGTCGTTTTGTGGAGCGTGAGAGTATGCTCGAGCGAGGATAATCACGACCTTTACGAAAAAATGAACGCCCGTGCGAAGGAGCTTGACAAAACCCGTCAGACGATAGGCGTCAGATCCATCAAGGGCAGCAACCTTATAGAAGACGTTTACGGTTATAACGATTACTCTTACGGCGGAGCGGGCGACGGAATAGAGAAGCCCAAGGTCGTTACCGACGCGAAAAGGCAGGTTCCCTATCTCGTTACCGAGCATAACGGATTCCTTTTCCCCGTCCGTCCCGACGACGGAAGCGAAAGATTTCTCGAGCAGGCTCTCCGTCATCTTACGGTGGTTTCCGCTGCCAACGAAGACAAACTCGTCTGCGGCGCGGTAGGCTCGTGTCTTTCCGACTATAATACGGACAAAGGTTTCGGAAGCGAAAACGGTATGGCTTATTACGGAATCACCGATATCGACAGAAATCCCAAAACCGCGGCTTACGCTTATATGAGCCAGCAGGACGAAACGCCCGTTCTCGAAATAGGCGGGACGCTCTCTTACGGCGACAACGACGGAGGGATTCCCCGTCCCATAGTCGTTTTCAGCAACTGCGACGAGATTCGCTTCTATAACCACGGGGAGCTTATAGGCTCGTTCAGACCGAGTAAGGATTATAAAGGTCTGAAGCATCCGCCGTTTATTATCGACAACCTCATAAAAAGCGATATTCAGAAGACTTTGGGCGTTTCCGAATCGGACGCTGCTAAGGTCAGCAGAGTTATGCTTTCGTTTATGAGAGGAACTCTTACTTCGATAGAGAAATTCGAGATAGTCGGGCTTTGCAGAAAATACAACAAGACCGTTCCCGAATGGACGAGGGAAGCCAAGAGAATCATTTCCAGACAGGGAGAGAAGGACGATTACGAAGCGGTCGGAATAATCAAGGGCAAAGAAGTCGTAAGAAAGAAGATCGGCGACAAGGGCGAGCTTCGGCTCAAAGCCGTTCCTGCGGTCAAAAACCTTACGCTGGGCGATTCCTACGAAATCATCAAGGTCGACGCGGTTGTCGTCAGCGATAACGGTCCGGTAGGAAGCTGCCGCGGCGCAGTTTCCTGCGAAGTTACGGGAGGTACGGTCGTCGGAGAAAGCGTCGTCGCTCTTTCGGGCGGAAAGGCTTCGTTCTACGTCAAGGTCGCGAAAGCCGGAACGGTTTCGGTTAAATTCGACGGCGGAAGACTGGGAAAAGCCGTTACGCAGATAGAAGTCGCGGGAGGCATACCCGAAACGGGACTGGTTACCGACGGAAGCGCGTATAAAGCGGCTCAGGTCAAAGTCGATCTTCACGAAAAGGAGAGAGTCTGATTCCGGAAGGAGTTAATCCGGATCGGACTATTCGTATGAACAAAAGAATTTGTATTTTCAGCGACACGCACGGAAATCTTCAGGCGCTTACGGCTATCCTCGAAGAATTCCGTAAAAGAAAGCCCGACGCAATATATCATCTCGGCGACGCAATATGTATGGGGCCCAATCCCAAGGAATGTATGGATATTCTGTTCGGGAGCAAGGATATAATAAACGTCCGCGGCAATCACGACAACGATTATCTCAATAACGTTACGGCGAAAAGAGGAATGTCGCACGTTCCCGTCGAGCATAAGGAATTTATGTTCCGTGAAGTCGGCGATTCCTATAAAGAAATTATCGCCGGACTTCCTTACGTCATAACGGAGGATTATTTCGGACTCAAAGTGGCTTACACGCATTACGCGCGGCATTATTCCGAAGAACTCGGAAGGGAGGTCTTTTACGTCATAGAAAAGAATCCGACTCCCGAAAGGTTCGACGAAATGTTTGAAAACATAGACGCGGATATTATCTTTATGGGGCATAATCATTCGCCGCTTACGTTAAAGGGTAAAAAGAAACTTTACGTGGACGTAGGCTCGGTGGGCTGTCACAGGTACGATTACGCGAGGGGCGTAATCCTTAACGTTTCGCCCGAGATGTATTACATAGAAAAAGTTCACGTGCCTTACGACCGCGCTGCGATGGAAAGGACGCTTATAGAAAAAAACGTCCCCGACAAGGAAGAAATGCTGGGATTTTACTTCGCGGGCGATTGATCCGCGGAAACGACAGAGAAAGGAGATCGGCAATGAAAGTTGCGGTAGATATAATGGGCGGAGATCACGCGCCCGACGAAATAATCGGGGGTTGCGTCAAAGCCTTGAGCGAAAGATCGGGATTCGGAGTCGTTATGTTCGGCGACAAAGCCCGCATAGAAAAGAAACTCACCGAATACGCGGTAAAGGCGGACAGAATCGAAATAGTCGGAACTACCGAGATAATTACGAACGACGACGTACCCACGGCCGCCGTTAAAGGAAAAAAAGACAGCTCGCTCGTCAGAGCCGCTTTAAGGGCGAAAGAAGACGACGATTGCGCGGGACTGGTTTCGGCGGGAAGCACGGGAGCCGTACTCACGGCAGCCACGCTTCTCATCGGAAGAATCAGGGGCGTGGTAAGACCTGCGCTCGCGCCTTTGCTGCCTACTCTCGGCGGCGGAAACGTTATTCTCGTGGACTGCGGAGCGAACGTGGACTGCAAGGCGAATATGCTCGTCGGGTTTGCGAAAATGGGCAAGGCTTACGCGGAGGCTCTCCTGAACGTCGACTCGCCGAAAATCGGACTTCTTTCCAACGGTACCGAGGACAAGAAGGGAAACGAGCTTACGCACGAAACGTTCGGGCTTCTCAAAGAAGACAAGGATTTGAACTTCCTCGGGAATATGGAAGCGAGAGATATTCTTTCGGGGAATTACGACGTCGTAGTCGCCGACGGATTCAACGGAAACATAGCCTTGAAATCTGCCGAAGGTACGGCTCTTATGCTTATGAAGCTCATAAAGGAAAAGATAAATTCGAGCTTTTCCTCGAAACTCGGCGGCGCGCTTATACGCAAGAAAATGTACGAAATCAAGTCCGTTATGGATTTCAACGAAAAGGGCGGCGCGCCCTTCCTCGGCGTGAAAAAACCCGTTATCAAGTCGCACGGAGCGTCCAGAGCCAATTCGATATGCGGCTCGATTTATCAGGTTATAGATATGTACGAGGCCGGTTTTACGGATAAACTTGCGGAGGCTCTTCACTGCGATGATTGACGGAGATACTCTCGGATTTACCGCTAAGACGCTTGCCCGATTCGGACTTGCGGACAGTACGGAGGACGTTGACCGCGAGCTTTTCACGGAGGTCTTTACGCACAGCTCGTACGCGAACGAATACGGAGGGAAAAGCAACGAAAGACTCGAGCTTCTCGGCGACAGTATAGTCGGATTTATCGTAACCGAGCATCTTTACGATAAATATCCTGACCTTGACGAAGGAGAATGTTCCAAGCTGAAAGCGAAAGCCGTTTCCACGGAATCTCTTGCCGGATGCGCGGAAAAACTCGACCTTATAGATTATCTGCGGCTCGTAAGCGACGCTCCGCGCAAGAATAACCCCGAACGCCTCGAAGCCAACCTTTTCGAGGCTTTTACTGCGGGAGTTTATCTTTCCTACGGAATGGAAGGGGCGCGGAGAATGGTTTTGTCGCTGATAGCTCCGTCGATTAAGCTCAGAGTTCTGAGCAAATCCGTCGAGGATTACAAATCCGCGCTTTCGGAGCTTTGTCAGAAAAATCGGGCGACTCTCGAATACAGGGAGCTTTACCGTTCGGGGCCCGACCATAATCCTACGTTTACGTATTGCGCCGTGGTCAACGGCTGCGTCGCGGGCATAGGTTCGGGAAAGACCAAGAGCGAAGCTCAGTCCGGAGCCGCCGAAGAAGCGTGGAAAAAGTTTGCTCATATCCCCGGCGACGGAAATAAATAAAAGCCATACTGTAAAAAGCAGCGCGCAGGCGCGCTCGGAGTAATAAATGAATCTACTGAAACTTGAAACCTACGGGTTCAAATCCTTTGCGGACAAGACCGAAATTTCTTTCGGCGACGGAATAACCGCGATAGTCGGTCCCAACGGTTGCGGAAAGAGCAACGTTTCGGACGTTATAAGATGGATACTCGGGGAGCAGTCTGCCCGCCAGCTCAGAGGAAAGAGTATGACCGACCTCATTTTCGGAGGAACGGAGCAGCGTAAGTCCATGAGTTACTGTGAAGGCTCGCTTTATTTCGATAATACCAACAGACTTTTTCCGTTGGATTTCGACGAGGTAGTAATATCGAGGAAGCTTTATCGGTCGGGAGAGAGCGAGTATTCGATTAACAAGAGAGTCGTCAGGCTTAGGGACATTCAGGACCTTATGCGGGACGTAGGTCTCGGTCGCGACGGATATTCCGTAGTCGGTCAGGGCAGAATGGACGCTATTTTAAACGCGCGTCCCGAGGACAGAAGAGCGATTTTCGAAGAAGCTCTCGGAATAAGCAAGTTCAGAGTACATAAAAACGACACCGAAAGGAAGCTCGAAAGGACAGCCGACAATATGGCTCGCGTCAGGGATATTATGACCGTTTTGGAAAGGCGGCTTCCGACGCTCGAAAGACAATCTTCGGACGCCGAGGAATATCAGAGATTGAAAAGCGACCTCAGGCGGCACGAGATAAACAGATTTATCTGTGCGGCGAAAAGTTCCGAAGGCGAAAAAGAGGCGCATACGGCAAAAGCCGCGGAATTCGGGCGGCTGCTTTCGGAAAAGGAAAACGAGATTACGCTTTTAAGGCAGAGATACGACGATATTTTTGCGGGAATGAATTCCGTTGACGACGAGATAACCGCGCTTGCCGCGGAGGAAACGAGGCTCAGGGTTATTCTCGAAAGAAAGGCGGGCGAAAACAATCTCTTTGCCGAGAAGCTCAGGGGCGGACGGGAAATGGCGGTTTCGCTCAGAGCGGACATCGAGCGTATGGAGAGCGAGAACGAGCAGGCTAAAGGAGTTTACGCTTCGGCGGAGAGAAGAAAGGGCATAGGTCAGGCGCAGGCTAAAGAAGCTTCGGACGAGCGCGACGAGCTTATATGCTGCCTTTCGGAGATAAACGAAGAAATAGACGCCTGTCGCGAAAGAATAAGACAGCAGAGCGAAGGAGTTCTGGAGCTTCTCGACGGAGTTGCGGAGATAAAGAGCAAAAAGGCTTCCGTGCTTTCGGAAAAAAACGCGATAATCGAAAGGCTTTCCGAGATAAACAAAGAAGAATCGGTCAATTCTCAGAGAATGAGCGGACTTTCCGCCGCGCAGAAGGGAATGCTTACCGAATTCGGCGAAGCGAAGGCAAAACTTTCCGAAGCTTCGGAGGCTTTGAAAAAAGCGACTGCGGGCGCGGACGAAGCGAGAGCCGTGCTTGCGAAGCTTACGCCGAGGCTCAATTCGCTCAACGAGGAAAGACTTCGGCTTAAAACCAATTTCGATATGCTCAAAGGCATTTCCGAGCGTTACGAGGGCTATAATCAGACGGTTAAGCTGCTTATGAAGGACAGAGAGGAAAACGAAAGGCTTTCCGACTGTATTCTCGGCGTCGTCGCGAATTTGATAAGAGTGCCGGAAAAGTTCGAGCTTGCTATGGAAACGGCTCTGGGCGGCGCGCTTCAGAATATAGTGACCGAGACCGATACCGACGCGGCTTTCGTTATAGATTATCTCAAGAAGAAGAGATACGGAAGACTTACCTTTCTGCCCTTAGGAAGTATAAAACCGCATTCTTTTCCGCAGAGAAAGGCTCTTTCGGAAAAAGGAGCTTTGGGCGTCGCTTCGGAGGTTATCGGTTACGACGCCAAATTCAGTCCGGTCATTCTGAATCTTTTAGGTTCCACGCTCGTCGCGGACAATATGGATAACGCCGTGGTTATCGCGAGAAAATACGGTTACGGGTTCAGAATAGTTACTCTCGACGGAGAGATTCTTTCGCCGCAAGGCTCGCTCACGGGCGGAAGCCACAGGAGCAAGGAGTATAATATTCTCGCTACGGACAGACTCATAGAGGACACGCAGAATAAACTCCGCAACGTTTCGGCGGAGCTTTCGAAAATCAGGTCGGAATACGAAAAGGCGCAGGAAAATCACGGAAGGCTTTCCCGCGAAAAAGAAAAAACCGCTATGGAATGCGCCGACCTCAGCGTTAAAACGGCGGCTCTCGAGCAGAAACTCGGCGGCTCTGCGGCTTTAAGCGACAGCGAAAAGGACATATCGGTAAGACTTACCGCGGAAAAGAAACAAAAGCAGGAAAGACTTTCGGAGATAGATAAGCTTATAGCGGAATTCGAGGAAGAAGAAGCTTTGAGAAGCAGCGCGAAGAACGAACGCGCGGAAACTTCGGGTGAAGAAGAAAGAAAACTCGCCTCTCTCAACGCAGAAAAAGACAGGCTTACCGAAAGTTTTGCCGCGGCTAAGGAACGCTACGCCAAGGCGGTAGCTTCGGTCGAAAGCGCGGAGGCGGAAATTGTCGCGAGTCGGGAAAGAGCGGAAAGAAATTCGGCTCTCCTGACTTCGAGAAAGGAAGAATACGAGGCCAAGCTCCGCGAAATAGAGGAATGCGAAGCCGAGGTCAGAAGGCGGTCGGGGGATACGCCGGAGGCAGAGATTCTCAAAAAGACCGAGAGCGAAAAAGCCGCGAAACAAAAGGAAAAAGCTGGCTTTTCCGAGAAGCTTTCGGAAACCGACGAACTTAAAAGGCGTAAAGACGAGGAAGCCAACGACCTAAGACGCAAAATCGACAAGGAAAATATGCTTGCGGAGAAGGTTGAAACCGAACTCGAAGCGATGCAGGAAAAGATATACGAGGATTACGGGCTTACGTACGAGTCGGCTCTTTTGTTCGGAGAAGAGGATTACGATTTTTCCTCGTCCGCGAAGGAGATTTCCCGTATAAAAAACGCAATCGTAAAGCTCGGCGACGTAAACGTTTCGGCTATCGAGGAATATAAGTCGGTGAAAGCCGAATACGACGCCGATTGCGCGCAGATGGAGGATCTCGAAAAGGCTCTTGCCGACCTGAACAAGATAATTTCCGATCTCACCCGGGAGATGGTTACGCGTTTCGACGCGGGCTTCGAAAAGATAAGCTCGAATTTTTCGAGGATTTTCTCCGAGCTTTTCAGCGGCGGAAAGGCTTCTATGAGGATTGAAAGGGAAGAGGGCGCGGATCCTCTCGATTTCGGAATAGAAATAGAAGCTCAGCCTCCGGGCAAGAAGCTTCAGAACATATCGCTTTTGTCGGGCGGAGAAAGGGCTTTGACGTGCATAGCCATTCTTTTCGCGATTTTGAGGCTCAGCCCGATGCCTTTCTGCGTGCTTGACGAGATAGAAGCTCCGCTCGACGACGCAAACGCCGAGAGAGTCGCGAGATATCTCCGCCGTTATTCGGGAGAAACGCAATTCGTCGTAATCACGCACAAGAAGCCTACTATGGAAAACGCGGACAGGCTTTTCGGCGTTACCATGCAGGAAAAGGGAATCAGTAAAATAGTGAGCGTGCTTTTGACCGAAGCCGTAAGGCACGTTGAATAGTAAAAACACAACCGAGGAGTAAATAATGGGACTTTTTTCAAAGATAATAAACGGTCTTAAAAAGACCAAGGCAGTTATAGGACACAAACTCAATCAGCTTTTCAAAAAAGGCGTTTACGACGATAATTTCTTCGACGACCTTGAAAGTATACTTCTGACCGCGGACGTAGGTGCCGCGGCGACCGAAGAAATAATCGAAAAACTTCGCAAGAGCCTCAATAAAAATACGGTAAGCGATCCCGAAAAGGCTCAGGAGCTTCTTAAAGACATTATGAAGGAGCAGATAAGCGGAGAAGCCTTCGATTTCGACGCGAAACCTATGGTTATTCTCGTTTCGGGCGTAAACGGCGTGGGGAAAACGACGACTATCGGAAAGCTTGCGAATCTTTATCGAAATAAAGGCAAGAGCGTTACGGTTGCGGCGGCGGATACTTTCAGAGCGGCGGCGAGCGAGCAGCTCGAAATATGGGCGGAAAGAGCCGACGTCAGGATTATCAAACACGAGGAAGGAAGCGATCCGGCCTCTGTGGTTTTCGACGCGATCGCTTCGGCTAAATCCAGAAAGACCGACGTACTTATCGTGGACACTGCGGGCAGACTTCATAACAAAAAGAACCTTATGGAGGAGCTTAAAAAGATTGAAAGGATAATCGACAGGGAATATCCCGAGGCTCATCGCTGCAACCTTATAGTTCTCGACGCGACGACGGGACAGAACGCCATAAATCAGGTCGAAGTCTTTAACGAAGCGATAGATATCGACGGAATCATTTTAACGAAACTCGACGGAACCGCGAAAGGAGGAGTCGTTTTCGCGATAAAGGCGGAAATGGACGTTCCCGTGTACTTCGTGGGCGTGGGCGAAGGCATAGACGACCTTATGCCCTTCGATCCCGAGAGCTTCGTGGAAGGAATTATTTAGCGGCTATTTTGTGAATAGGCGGTTATCGCGTAACGAAAGAAGCATTATTTGCGACGGAGATATTCTTTGCGGTCGGGTAAGGAGAGGGTTATGACGGAAGGTCAGGCTGAAATAACGGCGAGAAGCGCGTTCGGAGAAATCACCGAGCGGTTCGGCTATGCTGTAGTGTCCGCGGGAAGCGGTGAGGACGCTCTTGCCGCGGCGAGGCTTATTGCGGGCGGACTTTATCTTTCGGGAGCGCAGGTTTTTATGACGTGCGAGCCTGTGCCGGTTGCGTCGCTGCCTTTTTATTCGCCTTGTCCGGAAGAAACCGTCGCGGTAGCCACGGGCTCTTTCGGCAGCAGAAAACATCTCGTGATTTTGCCCGAAGGAGCGGAATTATCGTCCGCGAAAGAAAGGGGAATTCCCGACGCGGAAGGATATAAAAGGGGCGTGGAGAGCGGAAAAATCGTTCTTGCGCAAAGTTTCGGTTACGGGAAGTACGTGCGCGCATTCTCGGAAAGATTTCTTCCCGATTCGGGCGGCGATTTTGCCGGGAGGAAGTCCGGCGGCTGTCTGTTTTTCAAAGAAGGAGAATTCGGAGGGCTTTTCGTGAGAGCCGCAAAGAAGACGGCTTTGTACTCGCCGATGAACGGCAGGGCTTTCAGGAGTCTTCCGCATATACTTACGCTTGCGGGATTCGGCGACGTGCGCGCTGCGGAAAAAGAAGCTTATCCGTCGCGGTGCGCGAGAATAGGAGTCGATACCGACGAAGGGCTTTTAAGAGCCGCCGGGTCGATAGCCGCGGAATGCGGTGAGGACGTTTTGTTCGTATCCGATCCGTCGGGAAGAAAGCTTCTCATCGGCGTGAAGGAGAAAGGAAAAGTCGGAATTCTCGGCGACGAAGAGATAAAAGAAAGGCTCGGAGCGCTTTTAAAGACGGAAAAAGCTCTCGGCGGAGTTTCGTTCGAATGCAGAAACGGACTTTACCTCAAAGCTTCGGGGCTGAGAGTACCCGACGCGGCAGCCGCGGCGATATACGCGGTTATGGCGTGCGTGTAGACGAAAGAATTACAAAGGGATAATATCGGAATTAAACGCAAAAAACAGGAAGCGGAGCTTCGGAATAAAGGAGGACGATATGAGAATCAGAATCGATTACAACAATATGATGGACACTTCGATAGGCGAAAGAGGAATTTCGGTTTCGGATATGGAAAGCGTAAGGGATCGCGCCGTCGAGGCTCTTCGTTCCGTTCAGAAAGCAAGAGGAACGGGTTGGCTCGGATGGACGGAGCTTCCGTACAATCAGGAGGAAGTCGTCGTGGAAATAGAGCTTCTTGCCGAAAAAATCAGAAAAAGCTGCGAGAATTTCGTCGTTTTGGGAATAGGCGGTTCGGCTCTCGGTCCGATAACCGTCTTTCAGTCGCTTAAACATCTTTATTACAACGAGCTTCCTTCGGAAAAACGGAACGGTCCGAGATTTTACGTCGCGGATAACGTCGATCCCGAAAGAATGAACGCGCTCTTCGATATCATCGAACCCGAAAAGACCGTTTTCAACGTCATTACGAAATCGGGAGCTACGAGCGAGACGATGAGTCAGTATCTTATCGTTTCGGAAATGCTTAAAAAGAAACTGGGAAGCGACTGGAGCAGACATATAGTCGCGACTACCGACGAGAAAAAGGGCAATCTCATAAAGCTTGCGGAAAAGGAAGGCTTCCCGACCTTCGTCATTCCCGACGGAGTGGGCGGAAGATTTTCCGAGCTTTGTCCCGTAGGTCTTCTTCCCGCGGCGGTGCTCGGAATAGACGTAAGAAAACTTCTTGAAGGAGCGGCTGCTATGGACGAACGCTGCAAATCCGAAGATATTTACGCGAATCCCGCTCTTACTACGGCTATATTACAGTATCTCGCGATGAACGGCGGGAAGAACGTTTCGGTTATGATGCCCTATTCGGACGCTCTTAAAAGCTTTGCCGACTGGTATTGTCAGCTTTGGGGAGAGAGTCTTGGAAAATCCGAGGACAGGGACGGAAATTACGTTTATGCGGGACAGACGCCCGTCAAATCTCTGGGCGCGACCGATCAGCACAGTCAGCTTCAGCTTTATACCGAAGGACCTTTCGACAAGGTCGTTACGTTCATAGGCGTGGAGGAATTCAGAAACGATGTTCTTATTCCCGAGGGCTGCGAGGAATTCCCCGACGTGCATTTCCTTTCGGGCAACGCTATGAGCCGCCTTATAAATACCGAAATGAAAGCAACGGCTTACGCTCTTTCCAAGGCGCAGAGAATGAATATGACCGTTACCGTCGATAAAATCGACGAATTCACGGTAGGCGGACTGCTTTATCTTTTCGAGATGCAGACTGCTTATGCGGGAGAACTTCTCAACGTCGACGCTTATAATCAGCCGGGCGTGGAAGAAGGCAAAAACGCGACTTACGCTATGTTCGGAAGGCGCGGATACGAAGAAAAGAGAAAAGAACTCGAAAACGCGTCCGAGCCGAAGAGCGAATTTATTATAGATTAGTCCGCGGGCGGAACCGCTTGCGGAAGAGATTAAGGAGAACGTTATGTTTGCAAAGAAACCCGAAAAGGGAATGAGAGATATACTGCCGAAGGATCTTCTTCTTCGCGAGAAGGTTATGAAAACGATAGAAGATACCTATAGGCTTTACGGATTCAGCCGTATAGAAACGCCCTGCGTGGAGGATATCGGGCTGCTTACCGGCAAAAACGGAGGCGACAACGAAAAGCTTATTTTCAGAATTCTGAAAAGAGGCGAAAAGCTCGCCGAAAACGACGGTCAGTTATGCGACTGCGGATTGCGTTACGATCTGACCGTACCGCTCACGAGGTTTTACTCCAACAATTCCGCTTCGCTGCCCTCGGTTTTCAAGGCTATGCAGATAGGAAACGTCTGGCGCGCGGACAATCCGCAGAAGGGAAGATTCCGTCAGTTCGTTCAGTGCGATATAGACGTAATCGGAGAAAAATCCGCTATTGCCGAAATAGAGCTTATTTCGGCGACGACCGAGGCTCTCTGGAATCTCGGATTTTCGGGATTTACCGTCAGAATAAACGACAGGAGGATTCTTCGCGCAATTGCGGTTTACTGCGGATTTAAGGAGGAAGATTTCGATAAGGTTTATATTTCTCTCGATAAGCTCGATAAAATCGGAATGGACGGGGTTTTAAAGGAGCTTACGGATATAGGCGCGGGCGAAGAATGCGCGTATAAACTCAGGGATTGCGTGGAAGAGATAAGGAACGCGGACAATCCTCTCGAGAAGGCTAAGGAAACGCTTGCGGACGCGCTGGAAGAAGGCGTAGCCGACAATCTCAAAGAGATTTTCGATACGAGCCGCGCGCTCGTCGGAAACTGCAATATCGTTTTCGACGTTACTCTGGTCAGAGGAATGAATTATTATACGGGAACGATTTTCGAGATAGCTATGGACGGACTCGGATATTCGGTCGCGGGCGGCGGAAGATACGATAAGCTTCTCGGAAAATTTACGGGCAAGGATATTCCCGCCTGCGGATTCTCGATAGGTTTCGAAAGGATAGTTTCCGTGCTTGCCGAAAGAGGCGATTTTTCCGTCGAGGAGCGAGCCGAAGCCGTTATCGTTCCGAAGGAATCGACGGCAGAGCTTATAAGGCGGGCGATGAAGCTTGCCGAAGAAAAGAGAAAGGCGGGAATCCGCTGTACGGTGCTGAAAAAAACGAAAAACTTCCGTCAGCAGCTCGACGAACTTTTAAGAGAAGGTTTCGGAACGGCTTTCGTTATGAGCGAAACGGGAGAGATGAAGGAAATGGAGCTTTCCGCAAAATAAACCCGATTCGGAGAAAAAGAACGGCGCGGTTTTTTGTCGCGCGGAAAGCGGATTAGCGGTGAAGTATAATGCTTGTTTTGATAAAAGACGTCGTATTCGGTTACGACGATAAAATACTCCTCGACGGCGTCAACGTCTGTATAAACGAAGGAGACAGAATAGGTCTGGTCGGAGCAAACGGGGAAGGGAAAACGACTTTTCTCAATCTGATTATGGGGAATCTCGAACCCGTAGACGGAGAAATAACGAGAAAAAGCGGGCTTAAAGTCGGCTATATGAAGCAGAATCAGGGGCTTGACAGTTCTCTTACCGTTTACGAGGAGATGAAAACGGTATTTTCGGAGCTTCTTGCCGCGGAAGAAAAAATGCGCGCTCTCGAAAGCGAAATTGCCCGTATCGACCACGATTCTCAGGAATTCAGAATAAAATCCGCGGAATACGAAAGATGGAATTCGGTTTTCACGGCGGGCGACGGATACGATATCGACGTAAAAATAAAGACCGTTCTTTTCGGAATGGGATTCGGCGGACGTTTCGGCGAAAGCATACGCACTATGAGCGGCGGGGAAAAGACTCGTCTTATGCTTTGCAGACTTCTTCTCGCCGCGCCCGAGCTTCTTATTCTCGACGAGCCGACCAATCATCTCGACCTTAAAACGCTTTTCTGGCTGGAAAAATATCTTGCCGGCTATAAAGGCGCGATTCTTACCGTTTCGCACGACAGATATTTCCTCGATAAGACCGTAACTTCCGTATGGGACCTCGAACACAGGACCGTAACTCCTTATAAAGGGAATTATACCAAGTATAAGCTTCTTAAAAGAGACAGTCTTATAAGAAGGGAGAAGGAATACGAAAAGCAGCAGAAGCAGGTGGCGTCCATGCTGGATTACGCGCAGAGGAACATCGCGAGAGCGACTACCTCCAACAGCGCGAAAAGTCGGCTTCATCAGCTTGCGAATATGGAGATTATGGACAAACCCTATATCGACCGCAGAACGCCGAAGTTTTCTTTTTCGTTCGAAAAGGAGCCGGTAAAAGACGTTCTGACGGTAAAAGGGCTTACTCTCGGTTTCACGGACAGAGAACTGTTTTCTGACGCGGAATTTGTTCTGACGAGAGGGACGAAAACCGCTCTTCTCGGCGACAACGGAACGGGGAAAACCACGCTTATCCGTTATATTATGAGCGGAAAGGGAGAAAAAACCGGAAAAGTCCTTTTCGGGAAGAACGCGAAAGCCGCTTATTACGATCAGGAAAATCTCAATCTCGATCCCGAAAAAACGGTTATCGACGAGATATGGTTCAAGAATCATAAGCTTTCGCAGACCGAAATACGCGCGGCTCTCGCGAGGATGCTGCTTTCGTCGGAGGACATAGATAAAAAAGTCGGCGTTTTGAGCGGCGGAGAAAGAGCGAAGCTTGCGTTCGCGCTTTTAATGCTTGAAAAGGGGAACTTTCTTATTCTCGATGAACCGACCAACCATCTCGATCTCGTTGCGAGAGAAGCTCTCGAAGAAGCTCTCCGCAAGTTCGAAGGAACTCTTCTTTTCGTTTCGCACGACAGATACTTTATAAGCAGTCTTGCGGACAATTTCCTTGAAATAGAGGACGGAAGAATCGATTCGTTCAAAGGGACTTACGACGAATTTACCGCCGAAAAGCAAAAAAACGAGGAAGAAAAGCGTTCTGCCGCGGAGGAAAAACGCCCGCCCGAAACAAAGCCCGAGAACAAAGGCTTCCGGTCGGCTAAAGACAGGGCAAAAGAAGCCGAGCACAGACAGAGAGTGGCTTTTCTCGAAAAAAAGCTTCGGGAGCTGGAAAACGAACAGTCGTCGCTCAACGAAGAACTTGCGGCGAGTCCGGACTATAAGAGAGTAAGGGAGATTTCGGAAAGGCTTTGCGAAATAGAGTCGGATCTTGACGAGACTCTTGCGGAATGGACGCAGATAGCGTAGCGCGGCTTGCTCCCCCGATAGCTTTCTTGTTGATACAGACTTTCTTCAGCCCGCCCGCCCCGCAAGCCGCGGGCAACTATCCGTAACAGAAATATGAGAAAAACCGTAATAATAACCGGAGGCTCGGGCGGAATAGGATCCGCGTGCGCGAGAGCCTTCCACAAAAAGGAATATAACGTAGTCGTAGGATATTCGCGGTCGGAAGACAAGGCGAAAGCTCTTGCAGGCGAGATAAATCTGGACGGCGGTTCGGCGATCGCGGTGAAAGCCGATTTAACGAAGCTTACCGGAGCGGAGGAGCTTTTTGCCGCTGCGAAGAAACGATACGGGAGAGTGGACGTTCTCGTGAATTGCTGCGGAGTAAGCGCGAGGAAGCTGCTCGTGGACCAGAGTGAAGAGGAAATACGGTTCGTTACGGACGTAAATCTGCTTTCGACGATATTCTGTACGAAAATCGCAGTCGGAGAAATGCTCGGAAGAGGCGGAAGCATAGTCAATATTTCTTCTATGTGGGGGATATGCGGAGCGAGTATGGAGGCCGTTTATTCCGCGGCGAAAGCCGGAGTCATAGGATTTACCAAGGCTATGGCGAAAGAATACTCGCCTATGAATATACGGGTTAACTGCGTTGCGCCCGGCTCGACCGATACCGAAATGATGAAGGAGTTTTCCGAGAGCGATATGAGGCTCATAGAAGAAGATATTCCGCTCGGAAGAATGGCTTCCGCGGACGAAATAGCGGATTCCGTCGTCTTTATCGGCGAGCATACTTATATCACGGGCGTTACGCTCAACGTTTCGGGCGGGGCTGTCGTCTGAAACCCGAATACCGTTCGGTATTTATGCTCGATAAAAGCAGGAATTTTGAATTCAGGGCTTAATCGGCTTGACGAAAACTGAATTATTCATTAAAATAATTCGTGTGCAGCCGATTAGCGGTAACCAACTTAATCAGACCAAATAAGATTCAAATATCAGGAGGAACAATATGAAAGTATCACAAATGCAGTACGAGCGTCCGGATTTCGATAAGTTTCTGGAAGAAGGCGAAGCCTTGCTCAAAAGATTCGAAGAGGCCAGGTCCGCGGAAATTCAGTTTCAGTGTCTCGACGAGCTGGACAGAATATCCGAGCATATGTCCACTATGGCGTCGCTTGCTCAGATAAGATTTTCTCTTAATAACAACGACGAGTTTTATTTCAAGGAAAAGGAATTCATAGACGGCGAATTCCCGAAGGTAAGTCTTTTCAGTCAGAAGTTTGCGAAGGCTATTCTCGGCTCGAAACATATCGACGGTCTTAAAGAAATGCTTCCGAAGGTCGTTTTCGATCAGCTTGAACTTCAGGTCAAATCGGTCAACGAAAAGATTCTGCCGCTTATGGTAGAGGAAAGCAAGCTTACGACCAAGTACGGACAGCTTATCAATAACGCCGTTATCGAATACAACGGGGAAAAATACAATATCGCGACCATCAGCAAATTCTTCACGAACAGCGACAGAGAGGTAAGAAGAAGCGCGACTATGGCTTTTTCCGACGCAATGATGAAGGTTGCTCCGGAGCTTGACGAGATATACGATCAGCTCGTTAAACTCAGGACGCGGATGGGAAGAGAACTGGGCTTCGAGAATTACAGCGCGCTCGGTTATATGAGAATGGGCAGAACCTGTTACGGAAAGGAAGACATCGCCAAGTTCAGAGAGAACGTAAAGAAGTATATCGTTCCGGTGGTTTCCGAGAAGAAAGAGCAGATCCGTGCGAAATTCGGCTGGGATAAGGTTCATTTTTACGATAACGGCGTCTATACCGAACACGAACCTCGTCCCGAAGGAACTCCCGAAGAGATTTTCGAAAAGGGAAGCAGAATGTATCACGAACTTGCGCCCGTGACCGGATATCTTTTCGACAGAATGAGGAACGACGAAGCTTTCGACGTTCTCGCGAGAAAAGGAAAATGGGGCGGCGGATACTGCACGACCATTCCCGGATACAAGACTCCGTTCATTCTCGCCAATTTCAACGGCAGCTCTCACGACGTAGAGGTTCTGACTCACGAATTCGGTCACGCTCTCGCGGCGGAATACGGATTCAAGCAGGGCTTCAATCAGCAGGAAGCAACTATGGAAACCTGCGAAGTTCACTCGATGAGTATGGAATTTCTGACCTATCCGTGGATGAAGGATTTCTTCGGCGACAGACTCGAGGACTATAAGCTCACGCACATTATGGGCGGTCTTTCCTTTATTCCTTACGGAACGATAGTGGATTACTTCCAGCAGACCGTTTACGATAATCCCGATATGACTCCTGCCGAAAGGAACGCTTTCTGGGCTAAGATAGAACACGAATTCCTTCCGCACGTGGAGTTCGACGATATTCCGTTCTATAAGGAAGGAAGAAGATGGCAGAGACAGATGCACATTTACGAATCTCCTTTCTATTATATCGATTATTGTCTTGCGCAGTTCACCGCGTTCCAGATTCTTTCGCTTTCGCTCGAAGATTGGGACAAGGCTTACGAGAGATATATGAAGTTCCTCAAACAAGTCGGTTCGAAGTCCTTTACCGAGCTTCTCGAATACGCTGGGCTCAAGACTCCGTTCGAAGAAAAACCCTTCATTGAAGTGTGCAATGCCGTGAAGGATCTTATTTAACCCTTTTTGACGAATGAAAAACGAAACGCACCCGGAAGCCGACGCTTAAGGGTGCGCTTTTATATATGCTTTTCTCGGTAAAGTTATTCAGGCAACGGAAAAAGAATTGCAAATATTCGGTAAATGTGTTAAACTATACTGAGCGAAGCTTGGGGAATATACGGAACGCTACGGATTCCGGACAGCAGCTTCGCCGAGTAAGGAGAAATTTTGATATGAAAATCACTAAACCGACCGTAACTCAGCTTGTTGCAACTACGGGTATTCTGACGGCGCTGTCCCTGCTTTGGACCACGTTTATGTATACTATACCTCTCGGAGTATGGTCTTTTACGCCTTTTTCCCATATTTTTATCTTTCTGGGAATGTATTATAATCCTATAACGGGTATCCTCGTGGCAATAGGAACGTTTCTCGGATTCGTTATCAAGGGAGCCGACGTAGTCGTCTGTATGCGCGCGGGAAGTCATATTCTCTTCGTGATACTCGGCGTGATTCTGCTCAGGAAAATCAACGTCAGCAAAGTCGTCGGAATGGTGATTTTCGCGGCGGCAACGGCGGTTCTTCACGGACTCGGAGAAACCGGTTGCGTATATTTCGCTTTGTTCAATAACATTGCCGTCAAAAACGATTCGGCGGGATACATATGGGGAATTACGTTCGGAATGACGCTCGTGCATAGTACGGTAGACTGTCTTACGGCATATTTTCTCGCAAAGCTTCTTTCGAAGCGCAGAATAGTTCATTTCGTCGAGATAGAGCGCTGGAATGCGGAAACCGAAAAAAAGCCTCGGGAAAACCGCGCGGAACAATAAACTCCCTCGGAGGAATCCAATGAAGAAACGGGACATCAATTCTGAAGAAAACAAACACCAATCGGCTCCTCAGACGGACGAAAACGGATTCGCCGCGGTCGAAGAGGCAGAAAAGGAAGAAAACACTGCCGAAGATAAGGGCTTCAAGGCTTTTATCAGGGACAAAAAGAAAGTCGTTCGCGGTTATAACGGAAGCGTAGCTTTGAAAAGGACGGTCGGAAGAGAGGGCGTAGTCTGCATTCTCGTATTTGTCGTGCTTTTCGGGCTTCTCGGAAGCGTTATGGGAATGGGCAATCTCATAAACACGCTTTTCGCCAATGCTTACGACCTTCTTATCAATACCGTTTTCAATATTCTGGCGCTTGCCGTGGTTGCGGGCGCGATTTCCTACGTTTTCACGGAATTCGGCGTTATCGCCATGGCAAACAAGCTTCTCGCCCCGCTTATGAAACCGCTTTACGGAATGCCCGGAGCAAGCATTATCGGAATTTTCGCGTGTTATATGTCGGATAACCCCGCGATTCTCTCGCTTGCCGAAGACAAGAAATTCAGATGCTACTTCAAGAAGTATCAGTTTCCCGCGCTCTGCAATATGGGTACGGCTTTCGGAATGGGGCTTATCGTTACGGTCTATATGCTTAAAGTCTCCGGACTTGCCAATCTCGAACATTCGGGGCTTGCCGTGCTTATGGGTAACCTCGGAGCTATCGTCGGAAGTATAGTTTCCTGCCGCATAATGATGATTTTCACCAAGAAGCTTTACGGTAAGGAACAGAACGCAATCGACGGAATGGACGCGGACTTCGACATTCTGAAATACAGGGAAATAAGACAGGGCGGAGTTATGTCGAGACTTTTCGACGCTCTTCTCGAGGGCGGAGCAAGCGGCGTCAAGGTAGGAGTTTCGGTTATCCCGGGCGTACTTATAATATGCAACTTTGTGCTTATTCTTATAGGTTCTCAGCCCGCGGGCGGTTATACGGGAGGCGCGAACGAAGGTATCGACCTTATCTCAAAAATAGGCGGAGTAGTCAGTGCGATTTTCGATCCGCTTTTCGGATTCCAGTCGCCCAACGGAATAGCGGTGCCGCTTACGGCTTTAGGTTCTGCGGGCGCGGCGGTCAGGATAGTAGACAGCCTTCTTGCGCAGAATCTCGCGAACGTTCACGATATAGCCGTGTTTACGTCCATCTGTATGTGCTGGTCGGGATATCTCAGCACTCACGTTGCGATGATGGACAGCCTTAAATGCAGAGAACTTACAGGAAAGGCGATTCTTTCTCATACGATAGGCGGAATATGCGCGGGTATATTCACGAATTACGCATTTAAACTCATTATGCTTCTCATCTGATACGGAGGTATCGAAGGAGGTGGATTTTGGAAAAGGAAAAGGTATTGAAAGGCGTTTCGTCCGTAATTAACGTCCTGGCAGTCGTTTTCGCGGTTTTTCTTATACTGATAACGGTGGTTTTCGTTTCCGCGAGGAATAATCACGGAATGATAACCGTGCTTTCGGTGGGTTATTTTTCCGACGAAGAGAATCTTTATACCGTTACGTTTACCGAAGAATTCAAAGCCGACGAAAGCAATATCGGAAAAACCGTCGCTTACGAGGACGAAAACGACGGTATGCTCGTAAAGGCGGGGGTTATCGCGTCGATAGAAACGGTCAGGGAATACGAGCTTCCGAAAATAAGAATGGCCGACGGTTCGGTCGTCAAAACTAAAAACGTCATAGGTACGGTTTCGGGGAAGACGAGCGCCGGCTTTTTCAACGCGATTACGACTAAAACGGGATATATGCTGACGATGTGTATTCCGGGGATTCTGTTTATCGTATACTATTTCGTGGCGATAATCCTGCATTACAGGAAAAAAGCTTTTTCGGACGATCCGCCGAAAGGTTCGGGCGGAAAGAAAACCGAGAAATCCGAAGAAGTCCCCCGTCCCAAGGAAAAGGCTGCTCCCCGTAAATCATCGGTAAAACGCGACAAAGACAAACACGACGACATTAAGGAGAGCTTCTGATGAAACGTCTGCCCAGGCCCGTTTCCATACTCAGCCGACTGCTCTTTACGCCCTTCGGAATAGCCGTAGGCGTGCTTTGCGCCGAGCATATCTGCGACCGTTTCAAGATAGATTCGCTTATCGGTTCGGCAATCGTACTGATTCTCGGCGGACTGGTCGTGGGAACGGTGTTCTTCTTTGTGGGAGAGCTTCTTTGCCGGTTGATTTACGACGCAGTGGGACGACTGACTCGGACTTTAAAGCAGTATTCCGGTCGCGAAATAATTGCGGGCGGACTGGGACTTATCTGCGGAATGTTTCTTGCGAGTCTCGTAAACAAGCTTTTCGAGATGATTTCCGTGAAGTGGATGTCCATAACGCTGTCCACGATGTGCTACGTGTTTTTTGCCTTTGTGGGGCTGATTCTCGGTATAAATTATCTTAAAGCGATAATTATAACGACCGACGTTACCGACAATAACGTGCCTAAGCTGCTCGATACGAG
The DNA here is from genome assembly GCA_900544545.1 of uncultured Eubacteriales bacterium. Taxonomy (GTDB): domain Bacteria; phylum Bacillota; class Clostridia; order Christensenellales; family CAG-314; genus UMGS692. The sequence continues at coordinate 67,646 of UQVY01000008.1, read as the reverse complement.
CGCGCTTATCGACGGAAGGATTCTCGGCGTTACGGAAACGGGATTCGTGGAAGGTCCGTTTATCATACCGGCGTTCGTGGTTTCGCAGCTCCAGTCCGTTGCCGACAGCGAAGACCTTCTGAAACGCAGTCGTGGAAGAAGAGGACTCGATATAATCAACGAGCTTCAGAAGCATCTCGGGACGGACGTAATTATCGACGACAGCGAATTCCCCGATACTCCCGATATAGACGGAAAGCTCCTTAAGCTTGCGGTTAAGCTCAAGGGCGTCATAATTACCGTCGATTTCAATCTCAACAAAGTCGCTTCGGTCAAGAAAATCAAAGTCCTGAATCTCAACGAGCTTTCCAACGCCATAAAGCCCGTAGCCATTCCCGGCGAAAAAGTAACGCTTACCATTCTCAAGGAGGGAAAGGAGCGCGGTCAGGGCGTGAGTTATCTCGAAGACGGAACGATGGTCGTCATCGAAAACGGCGGAGATTACGTCGGAAAAACTGCGGTCGTAACGATTACGACTTCTCTGCAAACCAACGCGGGACGGATTATTTTCGGACGTATAATTGCCGACTGAGCGGAGTTTTCGCGGAAAGTCGGCTGCGGGTAATATTCTATAAATCCATAAAGGAGAAATAAAGATGTTTACGGCAAAAGAAATCAGAAAAAACGCGCGGGACGGTCTTAATTCGAATTACGGACTGCTCCTCGGCGGATATTTGGTAGTTACCCTTATTTTATCGGCGGTTTCGGGTGCGGGCGGATTCTTTTCCGCGTGGGAAAAGGGAAGATTTTCGTATTTTTCTTCCGTGTTTTCGATAGCGTCGTTTCTCGTTGCGGGACCTATGCTCGTGGGCTTCGCTTTGTTCTGTCTCGAAATTTCGAGATACAGGAAATCCGAAGTCGGAAGGATTTTCTCCTTCGGTTTCGGGAAGTGTTTCGTTAGCGCTTTTCTCGCGAATTTCCTGAAGAATCTCTTTACGGCTCTCTGGTCGCTGCTTTTTATTGTTCCCGGAATAATCAAAGCTCTCGCTTATTCTATGACGGAATATATAATCGCCGATAACCCCGGTATTCCGGCGATGGAAGCCATAAACCGCAGTCAGAATATGATGTACGGTCATAAAGCCCGTCTTTTCCGTCTTTATCTGAGCTTCATAGGCTGGGTGCTTCTTTCGGCTCTTACCGGCGGAATTCTTATGCTGCTTTACGTCGGACCGTATATGTCTATGGCTAAAGCCGAATTCTACCGCTCCATAGTCGAATCGGGCGCGAACTCTTCTCAATCCGATTCGGGCGAAAGCGTTAATTCCGATTCTTCCGCGCCGACGGACTCCTGTTCGGGACGGAATTCCGGCGAGAAAGAAAGGACGGATTCCGATGAAAGTCGAAATTCCGATACCGTTTCGGATTCTCGCGGAGAGGTAGTGGGAAACGCTTTTGACGACAACGACCGAAACTCGTAATCCTTTCAGCCCAAAAGCACCTTTCGGGTGCTTTTCCTGCTTCCGCAGTCCTTTCGGACGAAAGCCGTAAGAAGCGTCTGCGGAAAAGCTTCGTTGAGGAAGCACGGAGACACAAATGGATAAATTCAAAGTCAATCTCGGTAAGAAACCGGATTTTAAAATGGAAGCGATTATCTGCCTGTATGACAGAAAATGGAATCAGGTGCGCGCGGTTACCCGTTCGGAGGTAAAATACGGCAAGAGTCGGGAGTTTCTGGAAAACGAATTCTCGAGGCTTGCTCTTTACAGGGATACGGTTATAGACGAGATAGAAAAGAGCGGTTTCGATTTTTCCTTTCTGGACAGATTCGTTCAGCCCGACGTGGAAAAATTCCCTTATCTTCTGAGGCTGTATTTCTTCTCGGGGAAAAATCCCGATAAAGTCGTTTCCGACGAGGAAGTGGACGCGCTTATAGGGGACTTCGTCGCCGACTGGATAAACGAAACGGTCGAAGCCGACGGTGCGGAAAAAATAACCGGAATCGAGGAGCTTTATCGGACTCTGGATAATCCGCTCATCGCCGCCGAAGACAGAATGCTTATTCTCGATACCTTCGCGAACAGAAAAAGACTGCTTTCCGACCTCAGAGCGTATTTTTCGATTGCGGTGCCCGTTCTGGAAAACAACTTCCATATTATTCGAGCGGAATTCGAAGTTTATCTCAGGGAATACGAAAAAATCACCGATTGGCGGGACTTTTACGATTATTACAGCATTCGTTTCGACAAGGACGTGCAGCAGCTCGACGTAACTTTATCGGTCTTGCTTTTCAATAAGATCAGGTCTATGACGACGGTCGGACGGGGGGATTATTCTTCGGTCGGAATGAGGTATAACGAGCTTAAGGAATGGGAGAGAATCGCGCTCGTAAGTAACGGTGTGCTTCTCGAATATATGAAGGCTTTGTCCGACGGTACGAGGCTTCGGATGCTGAGCGAGCTTCGCCAGCGTAAAATGCGCGTCAAGGATATCGCGAGGGAATTGAAACTTACCGCGCCGACTATCTCTCACCACATATCCATTCTGCTTCGCATCGGTATAATCACCGCCTCAATGAGTCACAGCGAGTCCGGAGTATGCGAATACAGCGTTTCCGCCGACAGAATCGACGATATCTGCGAGCTTCTCTCGAAGTTGAAGTAACCGTACGGCTTTAAAATTCCGAAAAATTGACGGCTGAGCGGACTAAAAAAGAGGTGACGGAAAAATGGGTTGGTTTAATCCTTACGGATTAGCCGTTATAATTTTAATAATGATTCCGAACGTAGTTTTCGCCGTAAAAAACAAAGACGGATTCGTAAACGTATGGAGCAACAAAACGGTTGAGATTCTCGAACAGGTCGGAAGGTTCGGTTGTTTCGTGACGATGATAATAAATATCCCCGGGACGGTTAAGGGGTTTTCGTCGGAGGAATTGTTTACGGCTTATTTTATCGTGAACTCCGTTCTGACTTTGGTGTATTGTCTGATATGGATAATATTTTTCAGGAGAAGCTGTCTTTTCAGAGCGCTTGCATTGTCGATTCTTCCGTCCGTGATTTTTCTGTTCTGCGGAATCGTAAGCCGTTCGGTTCTGCTCACGACAGCTGCTCTTATTTTTGCTCCTACGCATATACTTATAAGTTATAAAAACGTCTCGGGGAAATCTAATCCGTCGTAGATTTCGCCGTCGGATTTGTAAAAAAGCCAGAATTATACTAATTAAAAAATCGATAAAAAGAGCCGTCCGACTTATTTAATCGGAAGGCTCTTTGTTCTTTATCGTTTCGTATATTATTAAGTTTACGAATCATTCCCACTCTATGGTTGCGGGGGGCTTGCCGGTGATATCGTAGACAATACGGTTGATCATATTCGTTTCGTTGACGATACGATTGCTTGCGCGTTCGAGAAGGTCGTAGGGAAGTCTTGCCCAATCGGCAGTCATTCCGTCCACGCCCGTGACCGCGCGGAGCGCAAGCGTATACTCGTAGGTTCTTCCGTCGCCCATAACTCCGACCGTTTTGTTGTTGGTAAGAACGGTGAAGTACTGCCAGATATCCTTGCCGAGACCGGATTTGTCGATTTCTTCGCGGAATATGGCGTCCGCGTCGCGGAGAGCTTCGAGTTTTTCGGGAGTAATCTCGCCGATGATTCTTATCGCAAGTCCCGGACCGGGGAAGGGCTGACGCATAACGATGTAATCGGGGAGTCCGATTTCTTTTCCGATAGCTCTTACTTCGTCTTTAAACAAATCTCTGAGCGGTTCTACTATGCCCTTGAAATCCATAACGTCCGGAAGTCCGCCGACATTGTGATGAGTCTTGATTTTCGCGCTGGTTTTGCTTCCGCTTTCGATGACGTCGGGATAAATCGTTCCCTGCGCGAGGAAATCCACCGAGCCGATGACCTTGCTTTGTTCTTCGAAAACTCTGACGAATTCCGTTCCGATGATTTTACGTTTCTGCTCGGGGTCTGTAACGCCTTTGAGCGCGGAAAGGAATCTTTCGCTTGCGTCCACCATAATAAGATTCATTCTGAGTCCGTCGATGAAGACTTCTTTTATCTGAGCGGTCTCGTTCTTTCTCATAAGACCGTGATCGACGTATATGCAGGTAAGGTTCTTGCCGATGGCCTTATGAATGAGAGTAGCCGCAACCGCGCTGTCCACGCCGCCCGACATAGCGCATACGACCTTTCCGTCGCCAACCTGACGGCGGACGTTTTCTATGAGCATTTTGGCTATATCCGCGGTCGCCCAATCGCCTTTTGCCTTACAGACGTCGAAGAGGAATGCTCTGAGGATTTCCGTTCCGTTTACGGAGTGATGAACTTCGGGGTGGAACTGAACGCCGTAAATACGCTTCTCGTCGTTTGCGAAAGCCGCGACGGGGCAGGTTTCCGTCTTTGCGGTAATCCTGAAACCTTCGGGAATTCTCGATATGTAATCCACGTGGCTCATCCAGACGACGCCTTCCTTCGGCATTTTTCCGAAAAGAACGCAGTCGTTGTCGTAAGCGACCGTCTGTTTGCCGTATTCCCTGACTTCGGCTTTTTTAACTTCTCCGCCGAGGGATGCCGCGATATATTGAATTCCGTAGCATATTCCCATAACGGGTATGCCGAGGTCGAAAATCCTCTTATCCGCTTTCGGCGAATTTTCTTCGTATATGCTGTGCGGACCGCCGGTGAAAACGATACCTATCGGATTATAGGATTTAATCTTTTCGATATCCGCGTCGTACGGAAGCATAACGCTGTGTACGTTCAATTCTCTGATTCTGCGGCAGATAAGCTGATTGTACTGACCGCCGAAATCGATGACGACAACTGTCTGTGACATATTTTTCTCCTTTCGTCGATTTCAGCCCCGAAGAAAGCTCCGAGGCTGCAATAAATTTCGTTCTGATTATTTATTAAAGGCTTCCCTTTACGGAATAATTGGGAGCTTCTTTGGTTATGGAGATATCGTGCGGGTGGCTTTCGATAAGACCTGCGTTTGTTATTCTGACGAAGCGAGCGTTATTTCTCATATCGTCGACCGTTCTGCTTCCCGTGTAGCCCATACCGCTTCTGAGACCGCCGACGAGCTGGAAAACCATATCTCCGAGAGTTCCTCTGTAAGGAACTCTTCCTTCGACGCCTTCCGGAACGAGTTTTTGGGAGTTTTCCTGGAAATAACGATCCTTGCTTCCCTTCGCCATAGCCGCGAGAGAACCCATACCTCTGTAAACCTTGAATCTTCTTCCCTGATAGATTTCGGTTTCTCCGGGTGATTCCTCCGTGCCCGCGAGAAGGCTTCCTATCATAACCGCCGACGCTCCCGCGACGATAGCCTTGACTATATCGCCCGAATACTTGATTCCGCCGTCGCCGATGATGCGCTTACCCTTTTTATCGGCTTCCTCGGCGCAGTCCATAATCGCCGTAATCTGCGGAACTCCTATGCCGGCAACAACTCTCGTTGTGCATATCGAGCCGGGACCTATGCCGACCTTAACCACGTCCGCGCCCGCTGCGATAAGGTCTCGAGTTGCGGCTGCCGTAGCGACGTTTCCGGCGATGATGGCGAGGGAAGGATATTTCGTTTTGATTTTTTCGACTTCGCGCGCAATCATAACGTTATGACCGTGAGCCGTGTCCACCGCAAGCACGTCCACTCCCGCTTTATAAAGAGCGTCAACTCTTTCCATCGTATCCGCCGCCGTACCTACCGCAGCTCCGGCGAGAAGTCTGCCCTTCTTATCCTTTGCGCTTCTGGGGTACTGAATGGTCTTTTCGATGTCTTTTATGGTAATAAGTCCCTTGAGGATATTGTTTTCGTCCACTATGGGGAGCTTTTCTATTCTGTGTTTTCCGAGAATCTTCTGAGCCTCGTCGAGGGTAGTGCCTACCGGCGCGGTAACGAGATTCTCTTTCGTCATAATATTGGAAATAGGCTGTTCGAAGTTGGTTTCGAAACGGAGGTCGCGGTTTGTAAGAATACCTACGAGGTGACCTTCCCTGTCGACGATCGGAACGCCCGAGATTTTATATCTCGCCATAAGTCTGAGAGCGTCCGTAACGGGATTTTCCGGGTGAAGGAAGAACGGGTCGGTGATAACGCCGTGTTCGCTTCTTTTGACTCTGTCTACCATAAGGGCTTGTTCTTCTATGGACATATTCTTATGAATTATGCCCACGCCGCCTTCGCGAGCCATAGCTATCGCGAGCTTATATTCCGTAACGGTATCCATAGCCGCGCTGACGAGCGGAATATTGAGCTTTATGTCCGGCGTAAGCTGAACGCCGAGATCGACTTCGCCCGGAAGGACGTCGCTTTTTGCGGGGACGACGAGAACGTCGTCGAACGTCAGGGCCTCTTTGATTATCTTATCCATTAAAACCTCCGTGGCGGCTTTTTCCGTTGCCGATAGCGGTGCGCCGCCCTTTCTCTATACGATAGTGTATATTGACTTATTCTAACACATTCTTTTTTTATAGTCAACCGTTTTAAATCGGAATTGCGCATTTAAAGCTCCCCGATCGGTCGCAATCAAGGGATTTTTTGCGTATAATGATAACGTGCGGGAGCAAATCCTTGACAAGCGTCCGCGCGTTTGGTAAAATAGCCCTATCAAATACAGGAGGTATAAGTCATATGGAACATCACTTGCGGACTGAAGATGCCGACGGGCGAAGTAGAAAGGCTTGTGCCGCCTCGGAAATTTTTATCTTTAGCCGTTGCTTTCATTGACGAAAAAGAAACGTGAAAGATTCAATAACCGTACTCGTTGCCGCAAAGGAGTACGAAAGGGCAGCCGCTCTCGTTTCGGAGCTTGAAACGAAGGACGCGGCGGCGGTTTTGTCCGCCCTTGACCGCGCGGACCTCGTGAAGGTCTGTCATTACGTCGATTCCGACGCGCTTGCGGACATTCTGCCCTTCCTTGACGGCGAAAAACAGAAGAGCGTGGTTTCCGGACTGCGCGAAGAGAAGCTCGACGACGTTATGGACGACGTTTCGGTGGAAGATACCGTAGGTCTTATGGAAAAGCTTCCGGCGAGCGTCGCGCAGAGAATCGTCGACGCCGAATCGATAAAGGAGCTTGTTGCCGAAAAGAAATTTGCGCGGCTCAAGGCTCTGCTCGTCGAAATGAACGAAGTCGATATAGCCGAAGTTCTCGACGAGCTGGATATCGACGACTGTATAGTGACTTTCAGGCTGCTTCCCAAGGACGTAGCCGCGGAAACCTTCGTGGAGCTTCCTCCCGACGTGCAGTCCAAACTCATAGGAAGGTTCACCGATACCGAAATAAAAGGAGTCATAGACGAACTTTTCATAGACGATATGGCCGACCTCATAGAGGAAATGCCCGCCAACGTCGTCAAGAAGCTGCTTTACCAGAGCGACAGGAAGAAGAGAGATTTTCTTAACGAGATTCTGCGTTATCCCCGCGACAGCACGGGCAGCATAATGACCGTCGAGTTCGTTACGCTTTCGCCCGAAATGACCGTCAGGGAGGCGTTCGATAAAATCCGAAGGACCGCCATCGATAAGGAAACCATTTACACCTGCTACGTAACAGACAAAACCCGACGGCTCATCGGCGCGGTTACGGCAAAGGACCTGTTGCTTTCAGAGCCGGACGCGAAAATCGCCGACATTATGGAGGAGAACCTCGTTTATGCCCATACTCTCGACGACAGAGAGGTTTCCGCGAGGAAGCTTTCCAACTACGGGCTTCTCGCAATTCCCGTCGTAGACGACGAAAAACGCCTCGTAGGTATAGTTACGGTAGACGACGCAATCGAAGTCCTTCAGGAGGAAAACACCGAGGATATCGCAAAAATGGCGGCTACCACGCCGTCGGATAAGCCATACCTCAAAACGAGTACCTGGGCGGTTTTCAAAAACAGAATCCCGTGGCTGCTGCTGCTTATGGTAAGCGCAACCTTTACGGGGCTTATCATAAATACCTACGAAGCCAAGCTCAACGCTATAAGCACGGTTCTTTTCGCCTGTGTGCCTATGCTTATGGATACGGGCGGAAACGCAGGCGCACAGGCGTCGGTTACGGTTATCCGCGCGCTTGCCATAGGCGAGGTCAGGACCAAAGACGTTTTCAAGGTTGTGCGGAAGGAGCTGCGCGTATCGCTTCTGGCGGCGCTCGTACTGGGGCTTGCGTGTATGGCAAAGCTTATGCTTATCGACAATCTTCTGTTCGGCTATAAGGACTATACGCTTTCAAGGTGCTCGGTAATATCCGCGTCGCTGGCGCTGACGGTAATTATGGCAAAGCTCGTGGGCTGCACCCTCCCGCTTATCGCTAAAAAATGCAGGCTGGACCCGGCGGTCGTGGCTTCGCCCTTTATAACAACCATAGTCGACGCGCTTTCGCTTATGGTGTACTGCACGCTTGCGATAGCCGTGCTTTAGAGAAAAAAAACGCGAAAAAATCCACCCCGAAAGGAGTGGATTTTTGTTTTGTTGATTTGTGATAAAATCGGATTACGGATTAGAAGTTTCACTTCCTTCGGAACCAGAATCTCCACTTCCTTCGGAAGGGGTGGGAGTCTAGGTAGTCTTCTTCTCCACCAATTTACCGTCTTTCAATTCATATTCTTTCCAATCGGTGCCGACATACTTAGCGAACTTGTAGTCGTTGGTGCCATCAGACTTAACAACTAACTTAACAACGACATCGCCGTCTGTTAAAGAAGTAAGACCGAAAGCCTTGTCTACTTCTTCTTCCGACTCTGCAATCGCCGTGGGCACTTTTACTTTACCTTCGAATTTTTTGGTTTTACCTACCTGCAAAGAACCGTTCTTAAGGTAAACTACGTACTTATCTCCAAAATAGAAGAAATTTTCAGGAGCTTTGTCACCCTCTTCAAGCTTGAGCGCAGAGAGCACCTCGTTGTATTTAACTTTCGCTTCCTGTTCGGCAGCACTCTTATTGGCTTTTTCTATGTTGTTTGCCACGTTGGGTATGATAACCGCCGCAAGGATACCGATAATCACGATAACGACAAGCAGCTCGACAAGCGTGAAGCCTTTTTTGTTATGTTTTTTCATTTTCCCCTTTCCTTTTTTCGCAAATATTCCATAAAGTGTGACCCCCAAGTCCCACCCAATACAGATAGATGCAAGTATATTATACGGAAAAACCACTCCTTTCGTCAAGCAAATATTGCTTTGTGACAGAAAAAAGTGCTTTTACAAGGGAAAGCAACACAGTTAGCACAAATAAATACGTGTAAACCTTTAGGGGGGGTAGAAATAAGATAAGCAGATGAAATTTTTTTCACAAACGCTAAAAACGAACGGAAAATAACTGATTTTTATTAAAAACGGGAGGAAGCTTTCGCGTTCCTCCCGCCGGAAATCGGAGTGAAATTATTTGTTGCAGCAACAGCAGCATTTTCTTGCCGTGATGTGTTTTGCGAGGTCCACGACCTTGTTGCTGTAACCTACTTCGTTGTCGTACCAGCTGACGAGCTTTACGAACGTAGGCGAAAGCATAATGCCGGCGTCCGCGTCGAAAATAGACGTTCTCGTGTCGCCGAGGAAGTCGCTCGAAACCACTGCGTCTTCGGTGTAGCCGAGAATGCCCTTAAGCTCGTTTTCGCTCGCGCGTTTGATTTCGGCTTTGATTTCCTCATAAGTAGCGGGCTTAGCGAGGTTAACGGTAAGGTCTACCACGGAAACGTCCAGCGTCGGAACCCTGAAGGACATACCGGTGAGCTTGCCGTTAAGGGAAGGAATTACCTTGCCCACAGCCTTGGCAGCGCCCGTAGAGGATGGAATTATGTTGCCCGAAGCGGCTCTTCCGCCTCTCCAGTCCTTTTTGGAAGGACCGTCTACGGTTTTCTGCGTGGCGGTAGTGGAATGAACGGTAGTCATAAGTCCCTCGACGATACCGAACTTATCGTGAATGACCTTTGCGAGAGGAGCAAGGCAGTTTGTCGTGCAGCTCGCGTTGGAGACGATTTTCATATCGTCGGTGTAATCCTTCTCGTTGACGCCCATAACGAACATGGGAGCGTCTTTGCTCGGAGCGGTGATAACGACTTTCTTCGCGCCGCCCTGAAGGTGTTTTTCCGCGCCTTCCATAGTCGTGAAGACGCCGGTGGATTCGACAACGACGTCGACTTCGTGGCTTCCCCAGGGAATGGAAGCGGGGTCCATAAGGTTATAAACGCTTATCTTGTCGCCGTTGACGATAATTCCGCCTTCGGTAGGTTCGCAGGTTCCTTCGAAACGGCCGTGCATCGTATCGTATTTCAGAATGTAGCACATATAGTTCATATCGGGGAAGCCTGGGTCGTTGATTGCAACGACTTCGACGTCGCCGCGTTTCACAGCCGCGCGGAGAACAAGACGGCCTATTCTGCCGAAGCCGTTGATACCGAGTCTGAGTTTGGACATGATTTATTCCTCCATAAATTTTAATTACAATTATGTTCAAATTGTTTTACTTTAATTCTACGGTATGGTAAAATTTAACCGTATAAGGGAATTATACACCATACCCGACTTTTGCGCAACAGAATTCGGGGGATTGCCCAAAGGTATTTTTTATTGGAGGAAACTAATAATGCCACTCGTTACAAGCACGGAAATGTTCAGAAAAGCTTATCACGGCGGATACGCGATAGGCGCGTTCAACGTCAACAATATGGAAACGATACAGGGTATCGTCGAAGCGGGAAAAGAGACTCGTTCGCCTCTTATTCTTCAGATTTCCATGGGCGCGAGAAAGTACGCGAATATGATTTATCTCAAAAAGCTTATAGAAGCCGCGGTTTTGGACGCGCCCGAGCTTCCTATCTGTATGCACCTCGACCACGGAGATACTTTCGAGATCTGCAAGCAGTGCGTTGACGACGGATTCACTTCGGTTATGATCGACGGCAGCAGTCTCCCCTTCGAGGAAAACGTAGCGAGAACGAAGAGCGTCGTGGAATACGCTCACGATCACGGCGTAGTGGTCGAGGGCGAACTCGGAAGGCTTGCGGGAATCGAAGAACACGTCGTAAGCGAAGGACATCTTTTCACCGATCCCGATCAGGTCGAGGAATTCGTTTCGAGGACGGGCGTCGATTCGCTTGCGATAGCCATAGGAACGAGTCACGGCGCGTTCAAGTTCAAGGGAAAGGCTCAGCTTAGATTCGATATTCTCGAAGAAGTAAGCAAGAGGTTGCCGGAATTTCCGATAGTTCTTCACGGCTCGTCGAGCGTTCCGCAGGAATTCGTGGAACTCATTCAGAAATACGGCGGAAATATGCAGGGCGCGCAGGGCGTTCCGGAGGAAATGCTTCGTAAGGCAGCGGAGATGGCTGTCTGCAAGATCAATATCGACAGCGATATAAGACTTGCCTGCACGGCTACGATAAGAGAGCATCTCGCGAACAATCCCACGCATTTCGATCCGCGCCAGTATCTCGGACCGGCAAGAACCGCTATCAAGGATATGGTCAAGAGAAAGATAATAAACGTTCTCGGAAGCAACGACAAGATCTGATAAGAAAAAATAAAAGGGGGCGGGCTTTTTGCCCGTCCTCATCGTAAGGAAGGAAGAATGGACAGACTTTTGCTTATTGACGGAAACAGCATACTCAACAGAGCGTATTATGCGATTCCGCCGCTCAATTCGGCTGACGGAAAGAACGTCAACGCCGTTTACGGCTTCACGAATATCCTTCTTCGGGCGATTTCGGATACTGGCGCTACTCACGCCGTCGTCGCGTTCGATATGAGAGGGGTTAATTTCCGTCGCGTGATTTATCCTCAGTACAAAGCCAACCGAAAAGGTATGCCCGACGACCTTGCCGAGCAGATGCCGGTGCTTCACGGGCTTTTGTCGGCTATGGACATAGTCGTATGCGAAAAGGCGGGAGTCGAAGCCGACGATATAATCGGGACTCTTGCGAAAGCCGCTCCTATGGATTGCGTAGTGCTTTCGGGCGACAGGGATTTATTGCAGCTTGCCGGGGAAAAGACGACCGTCCTTCTTACGAAAAAGGGAATAAGCGACGTCGAATACAACGACGGAAAATCCGTTGTGGAAAACTACGGTTTGACTCCGAATCAGATTATAGAATACAAGGCTCTTTGCGGAGATTCTTCGGACAATATCCCGGGCGTATCGGGAATAGGTGATAAAGGGGCGAAGAATCTTCTTGCGGAATACGGTGACGTGGACGGGATTTACGAAAACATAGACTCCATAAAGGGCGCGACGCGGAAAAAGCTTGTCGAAGGCAAGGATTCTGCTTATCTTTCGCGGCTGCTCGCGACTATCGTTACCGATTCGGACGTTTGCGTGGATTACGGAAAATGCAGGCTCGCGAAGGTTTTCCCCGCTAAAACCAGAGACGCGCTTTCCGTGCTGGGTTTCAACGCCGTCATAAAGCGTATGGAATTTGCGGAAGAATCCGATTCTGCGGAAAGAACGACGGAAACGATAACCTTGGAAATAATCGAAGATATTCCTTTTCTCGTTAAAGGAGAGGAGGTTGCTCTGGATTACGAAAAAACCGAAGACGGAGGAGTTCTGAGCTTTTCTTCGGACGAAGGAACGGAATACGTTCTTCGCGTTACGGAAGAGGATACGGGTAAGGCTCTCGGCTGTTTTTCGGGTAAGAAGCTCGTGGTTTACGACGGAAAGGCAGTAAGAAGGATTTTCGGGAAATACGGCTTGAAATGCGGAATATCGGACGAGCTTTCGCTTATGGATTATATCGTCGATTACAGACCTTCGCAGGAGAGGAGCGGATTTTCGGAAAAATACGGAGTAAACGAGGGCGCGTCGGGACTGTTTGCGGCGAGGGAAATCCTTTCCGGGAAGCTTATATCCGAAGGTACGGAAAGGCTTTACCGCGAGATAGAGCTTCCCTTGTCGGCTGTTCTTTACGGAATGGAGGAAACGGGCGTTAAGGTAGACGAATCGGTTATAACCGAGCTTGGCGAAAAATACAGCGAGGAAACCCGTATTCTCACCGAAAAGGCTTGGGAGTACGCGGGCGGAGAATTCAACGTTCTTTCGCCGAAGCAGCTTTCGGACGTGCTTTTCGTGAAACTCGGACTTCCCGACAAGGGCATAAAGAAAACGAAAACCGGTTACAGCACCGACGCCGAAAATCTCGAAAAGCTTGCGGGCGCGCATCCGATAGTCGAGGTTATTTTAAGAATAAGGCAGCTCAGCAAGCTTAAAGGCACGTATATAGACGGGCTTTTGTCGTGCGTTAAGGACGGATTCGTTCATACGACCTTCAATCAGACACAGACGGTTACGGGAAGGCTGAGCAGCAGCGAGCCGAATCTTCAGAATATTCCCGTCAGGACGGACGAGGGCAGAGAAATAAGAAGAATTTTCGTTTCGGCTAACGGTTATCTCGTGAGCGCGGACTATTCGCAGATAGAGCTTCGGCTTCTTGCGGGATTTTCGGGCGATCCGGTGCTTACGGCGGCTTACGCGAGGGGCGACGATATTCACGCGCTCGTGGCTTCGCAGATTTTCGGAATTCCGCAGGAGCTTGTTACTTCGCAGATGAGAAGGACGGCAAAGGCTGTCAACTTCGGAATAATCTACGGTATAAGCGAATACGGACTTGCCCAGAGCGCGCATTTGACCGCGGGAAACGCGAGGAAGTATATCGAAAATTACTTCATGAGCTATCCGTCGATAAAGACCTATCTCGACGGCTGCGTTGAAAACGCGCGAAGAGACGGTTTCGTTACGACCGTAACTGGAAGAAGGCGTATGCTTCCCGAGATAAACTCGAAGAATTTCAGGCTCAGGTCCTTTGCCGAGAGAGCGGCTATGAATATGCCTCTGCAAGGCAGCGCTGCGGATATCATAAAGATAGCGATGATAGGCGTCGACGGCGAAATCAGAAAACGCGGACTTAAAAGTCGGCTTATTCTTCAGATTCACGACGAACTTATCGTGGACGCGTTCGAAGAGGAGCTTGAGGAGGTCAAAGATATCCTTAAAAACACTATGGAGAACGCGGTCAGGCTCAGCGTTCCGCTTACGGTGAACGTTTCCTGCGGCAGGGATATGAACGAAGCGAAATAATTTTGGATAGCCGAGGTTGAATTACGGACGGGAAGCCGCCGCGGCGCGGAAATACTCTTCGGGACGGAAACTTATGAAAAACGGAAAAATCATAGCTCTTACGGGCGGAATAGGAAGCGGAAAAAGCAGCGTCGGAAAATATCTCGGAGAAAAGGGATATACGGTGCTTGACGCGGACGGGATTTCGCGCGGGTTGAGCGAAAGAAAGGATTTCTTATCGGAAATAGCGAGGCTTTTCGGCGAAAATTTCGTACAAGGCGGAAAGCTCGACCGCCGCGCGCTTGCGGAATACTGCTTTTCGGATAAGGAAAGGACGGAAAAACTCAACGCTCTTTTTCACGGCGAAGTCTATAAAGAGATTTTCGCTCTTGCGGAAGAATCCTTTTCGAGAGGAGAAAAGTTGTGTTTTGCGGAGATACCCCTGCTTTTCGAAACGGGAAAACAAAAGGAATTCGACGAGGTGTGGATAGTTTCCGCCCCCGAGAACGTAAGGATAGAGCGAGTCAGAAAAAGAAGCGGACTTTCCGAGGCGGAAATAAGACTCAGAATCGCGGCTCAGTACGATTACGAAAGAGCCGAAGGAAGGATTCTTCGGAACGCCGGTACGGAGGACGAGCTTAAAGCCGAGGTCGACGAGCTTCTGAAAGAAACGGAAAACGACTTGCGGAAGAATTGAAAAACGGAAGAATTTGCGGGCGTAAGGGTCCGGATTTTTCTCAAATGCGGTTTTTTCGTTGCAATTACGGACGATTTGTGTTATCATTAATTGAATAAAAGAACGGAGCGGAACGGAAGATGGTTTTTCTGGACAAAATAATTGATTTATTCCGCGGATACGGAGCGGCGCAGATTATCGGAGCCGTCGTCGGCATACTCGGGCTTGCGCTCGCGTTGTGGTTTGTTCTGGCTTACGCGGCAACTCACCACGCGAGCTGGTTTTCGGGACTTGTCAGCGTCGTGATTCTGGTTACGGTCGGACTTTATTTCGTAGACGTGCTTCACGATGCGAACGTGATTTTCATAGAGATAGCTCTTCTCATAATAATCACGACGGCTTTGTTTTCGAAGGACATCAGAAGGGATCTTTTCAAGCTTTCGGTCAGCGGGAAGAATTTTCTGCGGTCGGGAAGCGTGGATTTGACTCCCGAGGAGCTTCATCCGGTCATAGAAAAGATCGTTAAAAGCTGTCAGACGCTTTCCAAGAGCGATACGGGCGCGCTCATCGTAATTTGTCCGCAGCCCGTTGCCGATTTCGTTGCTGAAAGCGGAACGACTCTCGATGCGGAGATTTCCGGCGAGCTTATAGAAACGGTCTTTTACGAAGGCTGTCCGCTGCACGACGGAGCCATGCTTATCCGCGGCGACAGGATAGTTTCGGCGGGCTGTTATCTTCCGCTCACGCAGAAGCAGAATCTCCCCCGCGAACTCGGTACGCGACACAGAGCGGCTCTCGGAATAACCGAAAACGATCCTACGGTTACCGCAGTCGTAGTCAGCGAGGAGACGGGTATTATTTCCGTTATGCACGACGGACAGATGAAACGATATATGGATCAGCAGACGCTTACGAGGGCGCTCGAGATAGCTTTCGGCATCTCGGGTTCGGAAAAGGAGTTTTGGTCGAAGGATTATGTCGAAGTCGAATAAGAAACAGAAAGAAAGGTCGAATTTTTCGGTTATTTTCAAGGAAGTTTTCCTTAAGAAATGGTACCTCGGACTGCTCGCGCTCGTTCTTGCCGCTCTTTTGTGGTTCACCGCAGGCGCAGCCGTATAGGCGTTCCCCGAAAAATCAAGACAATAACATATACAAAACAAGGAGTATATACCGATATGAATAATACAACGAGAGTTCCCGAGGTGCTTCTGCCAAAGAAGGGAACGGATATGCAGAAATGGGCGGTCGTCGCGTGCGACCAGTTTACGAGCGAACCCGAATACTGGGAAAAGCTCAGGGCTTTTGTGGGAGACGCTCCTTCCGCGCTCAACGTTATTTTCCCCGAAGTTTATCTCGGAATGGACAATAAGCCCATTATCGACAGAATCAACGCGACTATGGACAAGTATCTTTCCGACGGAACTCTGGAGAGCGCGGGCAAGAGCTTCATTCTCGTGGAAAGAAAGACCAGATTCGTCGAAAGGCGTTTAGGTCTTATGGTTATGGTTGACCTCGAAGACTATTCCTTCGTGAGAGAAGACAAGGCTCTTATAAGAGCTACCGAAGGCACCGTTATTTCGAGAATTCCGCCGCGCGTTAAAATCAGGGAAAACGCGCCCATAGAGCTTCCGCACATTATGCTTCTCATCGACGACAGAAAGAAGGAAATAATCGAAGGCCTTTACGCAAACAAAGACAAGTACGAGAAGGTCTACGATTTCGACCTTAATATGGACGGCGGTCATCTCCGCGGCTGGAAAGTCTCCGATTCGGAAGAAGTCCTTAAAAAGCTCGATAAGCTTATCTCCCGCGAAGAACTTATGAGTAAATACGGAACCGCCGACGAAGCTATGCTTTACGCGGTGGGCGACGGAAATCATTCTCTCGCTACGGCAAAGGCCTGCTGGAACAATATAAAGGATTCTCTTTCCGAAGAAGAAAGGCTCGTTCATCCTGCTCGTTTCGCTCTCGTGGAAGTCGAAAACATTCACGACGACGGACTTGCCTTCGAACCCATTCACAGAGTCGTATTCAACGTCGGAGAGGATTTCCTTCGCGGTCTTGATTCCGTACTCGGCGGCGATTATTCCTGTTCTCTTATGCTTCACGGCGGAAAGGAAGAAACGATTAAGCTTCCCGCGAACGCGGCAGAAGCCGTCAAGACGGTTCAGGATTATATCGACGGATACATCGGGACGCACGAAGGCGCGGAAGTGGATTACGTTCACGGCGCGGACAGCCTTCGCTCGGTGGTAGAGGCTCACCCGGGCAGCGTCGGAATAACTCTTCCCCCGCTCGCTAAAAACGACCTTTTCGATTACGTTCTTAAAAAGGGCGCGCTTCCGAGAAAAACCTTCTCTATGGGCGAAGCCGTCGAAAAGAGATATTACGTCGAAGCAAGAAAAATCAAATAATTCTTTAAGCTTATTTATAAAGGTCCGCGGTAACCGAGCCGCGGATCTTTTTTTGTCGCCCAAAGGTAAGAATATCTGCGGTTTTGTCTTTAAATGCGCAGAACGCGGTGAATTCGGGCGAACGCGATTTTATCCGTAAAAAACCGAGCGGAAATTTTTGTTTAGAAAAAATCGCCGAAAATGTTTGTCAAGACGCGGGAATTGTGCTATAATTGCAGAGTTACGAGGTGTAGCGCAGTTTGGTAGCGCGCATGGTTCGGGACCATGAGGCCGCAAGTTCAAGTCTTGTCACCTCGACCACGGAGGAGCAAAGTTCGCTTTGCTCCGTTTTTTTATTCAAAAAAACTTCCGCCTGCTGTCGCATTTCTCTTGCGGCTTTCCCGTAATTTTTTTGCAAAGTTCGCTTTGCTCCGTTTTTTATTAAAAAATAATGAAAACGAGTTCCTTGTTGACAACGAATCGCGATTTATGGTATACTGACCGAAAAGCCCTGAATTGCTGAGAAATTTCGAATTTGCGCAGTCGGGGCAAAAGGAGATTTTTATGGAGTTCAAAAAAGTGGATTTCGACGATTTGCGGATGAATCCGCATACGCTTTTTTCCAAAGACTGGATGGTTCTCACGGCGGGCGACCGCGAAAAATACAATCCGATGACCGTGTCCTGGGGGCAAATGGGCTCGCTCTGGTTCGGTGAAAACGCAAAGGGCTTCAACGGGCTTCCCGTCGTTACCGTGTATGTCCGGCCGTCCCGTTTCACCAAACCGATAATAGACGAACGTCCGTTTTTCACGCTTTCGGTTCTTGACGAAAAATATAGAAAAGAGCTTGCGTTTCTGGGTACCGAATCGGGAAGGGATTATCCCGACAAGCTTGCCGCCTGCGGACTTTCTCCCGAATTCATCGACGAAAGCGTTGCCGTCGCACAGGCGAAGATGATTTTCGTTTGCCGAAAGATTTACGTCGGTCCGATAGAGGAGCGCGGATTCGTCGATAAGTCTATGATTTCCGATAACTATCCCAAAAAGGATTTTCACGATTTCTATATCGGCGAAATAGTCGGGACTTATCTTTCCTTGAAAAAACAAGAGCCGTCCGAATAAGACGCTCCGAATCTTTTTATAACTAAAAAAGCAAAATCCCCGTGTTCGCTCAATGAAATCGGGGATTCGTTTAATGAAATTCGGCGTTCGTTCAATCAACTCGGCTTTTACGGATTTGCGGGAAGGTATCCCGCGAGGAAGAGGTCGCGGAGAAGTCCGTGCTGACCGAAGATTTCCGCCGAAGCGCAGATCGCGTCCCGAAGTTCCCGTGAAGACAGAGGAATCGGGTCGGTCAGGCAGCAGTTTTCAAAGAGCGACAGGCTTTTGACGAGCCTTTCGATTTTTGCGGCGAAAACGGGGAAAACGAAGTTGAGAAAGCGGTCGTTTCCGAGGTTTCCGCGGGTATTTGCGCCGAGCGAGGACAATCTTCTGAATCGTCCGAGGGTATCGGGCGGCGGAGTCAGAACGAGTTCGGGTTCGGAGAGGACGTCCGAGTAAATCTCGGCTATTAGTCTCGAACAGGTATAAGCGTAATCCTTTCCGTCGACGCCGAAAAGTCCGAGGGTTTCCATAAGTCCGTCCGCGGGAGTTATAAGAGGGTATTCGCCCTTGCTTCTGAGCGCGGAAAGCCTTAAAAGAGAGGTAAAAAGCAGAGTTTTGTTCTGTACCGTGATTTTCGTGAAATCCGTAAAAAGGCAGTCTTTTATGACTCCGAGGAGTTCTTCGGAATAATCTCCGCCGAGGTAGTCGGTTTCGGGAAGAGTCATAAGGGCTTTCGCGATAAATCCCGCGCCTCTGCGCATATATCGTTCGGAGAGCGTCTGAGCCGCGTCGAAGAACGCGAGAGAAGGCGCCGCCGAGGGAATATAATCGACTCTTCCTTCGCGGCGGACGGTGAAATAAGGCGAGAGGAAGGAATCCCCGTCCGGACGCGTTATGAAAACCGCGAGAGGGATTCCGAATTCGGTCGCGAGCCTTTTGCCGAGAGAAATTTCCTCCGAGCCTCCGATGACGAAAACCGAGCGGATATCGTCGTTTTCTTCGGCGACCGCGCGCAGCCTCAGATAATCCTCCTCCGTATACGGATTAAAGGAAGGCTTTTCGTTTTTGCGGCTAAAGATTTTGTCTGCGGACGATTCTTCGCTCGCCGTGTCGGAATCTTTCTCTTCGAATCGGAAATCCGAAACCGCGAGTTTTTTCCGGAAGGCGCTTCTCGCGTCGCCGGTAAGCTCGTCGTCGGTTTTCGAAACGATAAGGGTTTTCTGTCCGAACTCGCACAGTTTCAGGGCGATAGCCGAGAAAACCGCGGCGCGGTTGCTTTTTCGCTGAGCGTTTACGTCCGCTCCCGCCGAAAGAAATAGGTCGGTGTCCGCGGCAAAAACCCGTGCGGGCGAATCGATTCCGATTTCGGTGAGGAAGGGTGCGGAGGAGTCCTTTACGTGCGGTTTTTCGCCGTTATTGAAGTCGTTTGTTCTTAAAATCATTTTTCGTTTTCTCCGTCGGTCGCAGATTCGTTATGTTCTTTCGGTTCGTCGTTATTTTCGATAAGTCCGAGAACGGGCGCGAGTACGCTTTTCCGTCCGTAATTCGTCCCGATAATTTCTTTTAATTCCTTTAAGTCGTTGTTTTCGATTGCTTTCCGGAAATTCTCTTTTTTGAGCAGGTTATAAAGATTCTCGGGCAAGGGGCGGGATTTTATACCGATATTCAGCGGACAGAATTCCTGACACGCGCCGCAGCCGAGCAGTCTGTCGCCCAATTTTTCCGCGCAGAGTTTCAATTCTTCCGAAAGGCCTTTTCTCGCGTTTTCCTGAACGTTTCTGAGGCAGAATTCTTTTTTGTCGGGAACGGCTTTCGTCGGACAAGCCGCCTGACACGCGCGGCAGCCGTCGCACGATCGGGTTATTTCGGGAGTGCGGTCGAGGGTTCGAAGGGCGTTCGATAATTCCTCGTCGGAGGTAAGTCCGTTTATCTCCGCGCAGCCTATAAAGCAATAGGTCCCGTATGCGTCGCAGTATAAAAATCCGCTGAAAGCTCTTTTCCCCAGTCGGGCGCGTTCCGCAACGCTTCTGAGGTTTTTCCCGCGGTAGAAATCGGCTGATATCCCGTTTTTGCGAAGAAGCTTTATAATCTCTTTTTCGGCTCGGTAGGTTTTATTGGAGATTTCGTAATACGAGTCTATCCGATAACAGTCCGACGGATAATCGAAGGGACGGTATCCCGCGAGAAAAACGAGAAGAATCTTATCCTCTTCCGTTACCGTCGCTCTGAATTCTATTCCCGATTTTGCGTAAATCTCTTTTATTCCGCCGATAAGTCCGTCGTAATTCATCGTGTTTCTATCCTTTTATCTTTTGCGTCTGATTTTCATTCTGCGTTTTATTCTTATTTCGTTTCCTTTATTATAACATATTTTCGTTTCCCATACCCGATTTAATTGACGGTTTTTGTCTTTTTATGTCCGCTTTCTTCCGGAAAGGGTTCGGCGGAGGATTTCATCGGCTTTGCGGAGCCGCGTGGAGTTCGGAGCGGAAACCGAGTCCGACTTCGGAATTCTTCTTTTAAAAACGAGTAGTCCCGATTTTCGTCTGTCCACCGGAGCCTGTCTTTTCGTCAATAATCCCCGAAAACAGACGATTTCCGACGGAAGAAACGGAGAGTATGCGTGTTAAAATTGAGAAGCGTAACGGACTTACGGCTAAAAATCCGCGGAGGAACGAGAATCTGCGGAAAAGCGGATAAGTTGCGGCAAGCGATTACGACGAAAAATCGACGGAGGAAAAGCAATATGAAAATCGACGGAGGAAAAGGGATATGAAGGCTGCGGTAAAGGATTCGGTCGGAGCTATTAAAAGGAATTACGGGAAAGAGATAGCGTTTGCGCTTTTCGGGTGTACGGTGTACGTTTTGCTGTACGGAACGCATAAGGAGCTTGGGATGAGTCTGGCTTTGGGGGCGTATGCGGCTTTTCTTACGCTCGGGAAGGGGCTTTTGTTTCAGTCGGCGGCTTTTCTGCTCTGTTCGGCTTTTTTCACGGACAGTTTTCCCGCCGCGGTAGCTGCCGCTGCCGTAATCACGCCTTTTTACGGACTTGCGGCTGTTCGGACGGACGAGAAGCGAAGCAAGGCGATATGTTTCGGGCTTTTGTGTCTGTCGCAGTTTTTCTACGTTCTGACGGCCGAGGGCGGTCAGGCCGCGGAAAGGCTTCTGGGAATACCCGTTTCTCTTGCGGCGGCGTTTTCTTTCTGCGACGTAGCCGAAGGGATTCTTTCGAGGGGCGCGAGGTATTCTCCGCAGGGAAGCAGACTGCTTTTTGCGTTCGTTTCCGCGGGGCTTATAGCGGGTGGTCTGGAAAAGACGATTCTTTTCGGAATAAATCTGAGTTATGCGGTTTTGCCCTTTGCGATTCTTTTTACGGTAAACGCTTTCGGCAAGGAAAAGGGAGTTCTTCTTTCCTTTGCTGCGGGAGCGGGCTGCGCGCTTTTTTCGGGAGAATCGGTCTGTCTTGCGCTCTGGCCGTCGGTAGGAGCGGTTGCGGCGGTTTTTTCGGGGAAAAGATGGGCTTCCGTTCTTGGCGGAGCGATAACTATTCCTTTGTTTGCGGTTTATTTCGGGAAAGGCGGATCGGCTGCGGCGTGCGCGGTAACGGGAGCGGTTGCCGCGGCGGCTTTTATGCTTTTCCCGAAGAAGGTTCTGAATTCCGTAAGGAGCGGGATTTCGGAGGACGGAAAGTATTCGGTCAGGCATATAGTCAACAGACAGAGGAGCAATCTTTCCGGTCGGCTTTACGAGCTTTCGGACGTATTTTTCGCTCTTCAGCAGAGTTTCAGGTCTATGATAAGGGGAGTTATGCCTTCGGAAAGAGCCGCGGAGGCGATAAGGAGGGACGTAAGCGAAAGGGTGTGCGCGGGTTGTCAGGAGAGAGTAAGATGCTGGCGAACGATGTCTGCGGATACCGAAAAGGGTTTTGTTTCGATGACGAGAGCCGCTCTCGACAAAGGCAGGGCTACGGTTATAGACGTAAACAATTCTCTTGCCGCGAGGTGCGGACGGATAAGCAGCGTGCTTGCCGAAATAAACGCTCAGGCGGACGCTTACAAGAGGTATTACACGATGACGGTCAATTCCGATAACGGTAAAAGTCTTATAGCCGAGCAGATGATGGGCGTTTCGGCTGTTCTCAGCAGGCTCAGCACCGAGAGCAAGAGGACGGTTACGTTTGACGACCGTCGGGAAAAGGAGATTATTTCCGCTCTCGGAGAAAGGGGCGTACTTTGCCGCGAAGCCGTGCTTTACGACGACGGAAAGGAGCTTTGCGCCGCGATAGTCGCGGATTCGGGGGACGTAAAGAAGAAAGGCTTTTCGGAAAAGGTTTCGGAGGTTCTGAAGCTTCCGCTTATGGTGGATAAAGTCGAATCCGCCGAGGAAGGGGAGTGGAAGGTCGTGCATTTCGTCCCGCGTCCGCCCTACGACGTAGTTTTCGGATTTTCCCGGGAGAGGAAGAGCGGAAGCGAGGTTTCGGGGGACACGCACAGTTTTCTGAGAATAGACAGCGGACGATTTCTT
The DNA here is from genome assembly GCA_900544545.1 of uncultured Eubacteriales bacterium. Classification (GTDB taxonomy): domain Bacteria; phylum Bacillota; class Clostridia; order Christensenellales; family CAG-314; genus UMGS692. The sequence goes on along the minus strand of UQVY01000008.1, from coordinate 44,928 downwards.
CTTGCGTTATGCGACGGAATGGGAAGCGGGAAGGACGCGGAAGAGGCTTCGTCGAGAGCCGTTTCGCTCGTCGAAAACTTTTATAAGGCGGGATTCGATAACGAAACCGTGCTTTCGAGCGTAAACAGGCTTCTTTCGACGGCGGGCGAGGACAGATTCACGGCTGTGGACATAGCCCTGATAGATTTGAGGAACGGGCTTGCGGATTTCATAAAAATCGGTGCGCCGGCGGGACTTATCCGTCAGGCGGGCGGCGCGGAATTCATAGACGGAGGTTCTCTGCCGATGGGCGTGCTGGACGAAATGCGTCCGGTCATAACGAAAAAGGCTCTTTCGGAGGGCGATTATCTGTATTTGTTTTCCGACGGAGTGGAGGAAGCTTTCGGCGGAAAGCAGGCTCTCGGGGCGTTTTCGGCTTCGCTTGCGGAAAAGGATCCGCAAAAACAAGCCGACGAGATAATGCGGAAAGCTCTTTTGCTTTCGCCCGAGCCCAAGGACGATATGACCGTAATAGTCGCGAGTCTCGTGAGTCGTCTTCCGTAGTAAAGGTATTCGGTTTTCGGCGGAATCGTTTTCTCCGACGAAGAATTTATAAAGGAAGAATTTACGAGGAGAGAAAGAGCGAGGAAGGTTTGAAGGCGCAAAAGAGCGGTCGTCCGATTTTCGGGAAGAATTTCCGCGGACAGGGAAGTCGGCTCTGCGGATACGGCGCGGTTATCGGTTTCGGCGAGATTGCGGAAAGCGTTGGCGGCAATGCTTGACAACGAGGAAAAAATGGTATAAAATGACAACGGGAGGGTAAAGCTTCCGCAAAAGGCGAAAAATTCGGAGGAGTTTGTTATGAATTACGGCAAAAAAACGGTTAAGGATATCGATGTTTCGGGAAAACGTTGTCTTGTGAGAGTGGATTTTAACGTCCCTCTCGACGAAAACGGCAATATCACCGACGACAGCAGAATAATCGCTTCGCTTCCTACGATAAACTATCTTACGGAAAGAGGAGCCGAGGTCATTCTCTGTTCTCATCTCGGTCGTCCGAAGGGAAAGGTCGATAAGAAATATTCTCTCGCGCCCGCGGCGAAGAGACTCAACGAATTGGGAGTTAAAACCGTACTGAGCGAAGACGTTGTCGGTCCCTGCTCGGACAGGCTGGTTTCGGAAATCAAAAAAGGCGAAGTCGTTATGCTGGAGAATCTGCGTTTCTGTCCGCAGGAGGAAGCCGACGATCCCGATTTCTGCCGTAAACTCGCGAGTTACGCCGACGTTTACGTCAACGACGCTTTCGGTACGGCGCACAGAGCGCACGCTTCGACGGCGGGAGTCACGCAGTATCTCGACGTATGCGTGGCGGGGCTTCTTATAGCTAAAGAGCTGGAGATTATGGGCGGCGCGCTCGATAATCCCAAGCGTCCCTTCGTGGCTATTCTCGGCGGAAGCAAGGTTTCGGACAAGATAGGAGTCATCGAGAATCTTCTGAATAAAGTCGATTATCTTCTTATCGGCGGAGCGATGGCTTATACTTTCGAAGAAGCTCTCGGAAGAACGATAGGTTCGTCCAAGTGCGAGGACGATAAGGTTCCGCTTGCTTTGGAGCTTATCTCTCAGGCTAAGGAAAATAACGTAAAAATGCTTCTTCCCGAAGACACCGTCGCGGCGAAGGAATTTTCAAACGACAGTCCGTCGATTACCGTGGACTGCAATATTCCCGACGGTTATATGGGGCTCGATATAGGCGAAAAGACCGTAAGACGCTATTCGGAAATCATTGAATCCGCGGGTACGGTTATCTGGAACGGACCTATGGGCGTATTCGAAATGCCTTCTTTTGCGAAAGGAACGAGAGGAATAGCCGAGGCTATGGCTGAAAGCAAAGCCGTTACGATAGTAGGCGGAGGGGATTCCGCGGCGGCGGTTATTCAGATGGGATTCGGCGATAAAATGACTCATATAAGCACGGGCGGCGGCGCGAGTCTCGAATTTCTCGAAGGAAAAGCTCTTCCGGGAATCGCCTGCCTTAACGATAAATAAAATCGGAGATACGAATTATGAAGATTATAGCCGGAAACTGGAAAATGAATAAAACCGCAGCCGAAACCGCGGGACTTATAAAAGCGATAGCGGGGAAGGCGAATTGCTCGAAGAGCCTCGTAATCGCCTGCGTGCCTTATACGGATCTGGCGGAGGCGGTTAAAGCCGCGGACGGGACGAAAGTTCATATCGGCGCGCAGAACGTTCACTGGGCGGAAAGCGGAGCTTTTACCGGCGAGATAAGCGCGGCTATGCTTAAAGAAGCGGGAGCGGAATACGTTATCGTCGGACACAGCGAAAGGCGGCAGTATTTCGGAGAGACCGACGAAACCGTTATGAAGCGTGCGGAAGCCGCGGTCAAAAGCGGACTCAATCCCATTGTCTGCGTAGGAGAAACTCTTGCCGAGAGAGAGTCGGGCAATATGAGAAAGGTTCTGGAAACTCAGCTTATAGGAGGACTCAAAGCTCTCGACTCGGAGAAGATTAAGGGCGTTATAATAGCCTACGAACCCGTATGGGCGATAGGTACGGGCAAGACCGCGACCGCCGACGAAGCCAATAACGCCATAGCTTTCATAAGAAAGATACTCGGAAAGATGTACGGCGAGGATATAGCGAAGCACCTTCCCGTGCTTTACGGAGGTTCTATGAACGAAAAGAACGCCGACGAGCTTCTCTGTATGCCGCATATAGACGGAGGACTTATCGGCGGAGCGAGCCTCGTTCCCGAAAAGTTCAACGCGATTATAGACTGCGCCGAGGACAAATAAAACTGAAAATCGTGAAAGCCGCGGGACGAACGTGCGGAAAAGAATAATACGAAGAACGCTCTTCGGGTAATTCCGATTTGGAGGTCGCGCGGTTCGGATAATTTACGGACGAAAATCGATATGGAAAAAAAGAAAATGACTGCACTCGTCATTATGGACGGCTACGGATACGCGCCGGACGGCGAGGGCAACTGTATAGGCAGCAAGGGCAGCAGATTCGTAAGGTATCTTACGGAAAATTATCCGTCTTCGACTCTGGAAGCGTCGGGGCTTGCGGTAGGACTTCCCGACGGCCAGATGGGTAACAGCGAAGTCGGTCATCTCAATATAGGCGCGGGCAGGATAGTTTATCAGGAGCTTACGAGAATAAGCAAAGACATAGACGACGGAGAGTTTTATAAAAACGAGGCTCTCGTCGGAGCAGTGAGAAACGCCGTTGAAAAGGGAAAGTCCGTTCATCTTATGGGGCTTTTGTCGGACGGCGGAGTTCACAGTCATATAACTCATCTTTTCGCGCTTCTGGAGCTTTGCAGGCGCGAGGGCGTGAAAAAGGCGTTCGTGCATTGTTTCACCGACGGAAGGGACGTTTCGCCCACGAGCGGAGCGGGCTATATGAGGGAGCTTCAACGTAAAATAAGCGAAATCGGCGTCGGTAAGATAGCTTCCGTGTGCGGAAGATATTACGCAATGGACAGGGACAACCGCTGGGACAGAGTGGAAAAGGCTTATAATATGCTGACTATGGGACAGGGAAGAGTGTGCTCCGATCCCGAGGAGGCGTTGAAAGAAAGCTATAATGAGGGCGTTACCGACGAATTCGTTCTGCCGACTCCCGTTTACGAGAACGGAAAGCCCGTCGGAGTTATCGAAGACGGAGACAGCGTTATCTTTTTCAATTTCCGTCCCGACAGGGCGAGAGAAATGACTCGTCAGCTCACGCAGAAGGACAAAGGTTTTGCGCCGGGAAAGGAAGTAAAGGATTTAAGATACGTCTGCTTTACCCGATACGACGACTCTTTTACGGGAATAGACATAGCTTTCAAGCCTCAGACACTCGACAATACTCTCGGCGAATATCTTGCGTCGCAGGGAAAGACTCAGCTCCGTATAGCCGAAACGGAAAAATACGCTCACGTAACCTTCTTCTTCAACGGCGGCGTAGAGGAGCCGAATAAAGGCGAAGACAGGATTCTCATTCCTTCGCCGAAAGTCGCGACCTACGACCTTCAACCCGAAATGAGCGCGTATTCCGTGGCAGACAGAGCTGTCGAGGAGATAAAAAGCGGAAAATACGACGTTATGATTCTGAATTTCGCTAACTGCGATATGGTGGGGCATACGGGTGTTATCGAAGCGACGAAAAAGGCGGTCTGGGTTGTGGACGAATGCGTGGAAAAGGTCGTTAAGGCAATACTCGGCGAGGGCGGACGGGTTTTCGTTACCGCCGATCACGGCAACGCCGAAAAGCTTCTCGACGAAGAGGGTAAGCCTTTTACCGCGCATACGACCAATCCCGTGCCTTTCATTTACGTAAGCGACGATAAGGACGTTACGCTGATGAGCGGAAAGCTCTGCGACATCGCGCCGACCATGCTCTGCGCAATGGGGCTTCCCGTGCCGAAGGAAATGACGGGTAAGGTTCTTGTCTCGAAGTAAACGGAATAATTTCGGCTGCGGGCGGAAAGGCTTGCGGCCGATTTTTTTTCAGTAACGGGAGAGATTTTTTACAAAAAACAAAAAAATCCTCCGAAATTACCCGAAAACCGTTTACAAAAACGCAAATAAAAGGTAATATATATGTTGGCGGTTTGTTTGCCGCAAAAAAGCGAAGGCTTTCGGAGCAGAGGAAAGCCGCAATTACGAAGGTGAAAAAATGAAGATAGTTTTACTCGGCGCACCCGGATCCGGAAAAGGCACTCAGGCGCAGCTTATCTGTGAAGAATACGGACTTCCGCATATCAGCAGCGGGGATATTTTCCGTTATAACATAAGCCACGGCACGGAGCTGGGAAAGCTTGCCAAGCAATACATAGATAAAGGGGAACTCGTACCCGACGATATAACGATAAAGATGATAACGGGAAGGCTGCGCGAAGAGGATTGCGCAGGCGGTTACGTACTCGACGGATTTCCGAGGACGATTTCGCAGTCCGAAGATCTCGCACGGAACGAGGATATCGACGTCGTTCTGGAGCTCGAGCTTCCTTACGAGGAAGTTCTTCACAGACTTACGGGAAGAAGGAGCTGCGAGAAGTGCGGCGCGCCTTTTCACATTTCGATGCTCGACGGTAAAGAGGTCTGTCCCCTGTGCGGAGGAAGATTTATAACCCGCGACGACGATAAGGAAGAAACCGTCCGGAAGCGTCTCGACGTTTACGACAGTCTTACCTATCCGCTTTCCGATTATTACGAAAAGAAGGGCGTTCTCAAGAGAGTCAACGGCAGCGGCGATATCAGGGCAATATTCGAGGATATAAAGAAAGCTCTTTCCGAAGTCGGAAGGAAGAAGCGCGAGTCCGCGTCTGAACGAAGGAAGACTACCGATTGCGAGTAATCGGTTTATATAAGAGGACTTAGAAATGGTAATCAACGTAAAAACACCCGAAGAGCTTGCGAAAATGAGAGTAGCCTGCGCGATTACGCGGGACGTTCTGCTTTTCGCGGAAGAGAAGATCAAAGCGGGAATGACTACGGGTTTTCTCGACAAGATCATAAGGGACTTTATCGAGCGGCACGGAGCGACTCCGAGCTTTCTCGATTATCACGGATATCCTGCGAGTTCCTGCATAAGTATAGACGACGAGGTCGTACACGGGATTCCGAGCGACGAGAGATATATCGAAGAAGGAATGATAGTCAGCGTGGACGTCGGCGCGTACATCAACGGTTTTCACGGCGACGCGGCGAGAACGTTCATCATAGGCGAGGTTGACGAAAAGGTCAGAAAGCTCGTCAGGGAAACGAAGGAGAGTTTCTTTGCGGCTGCCCGTATAATAAAGCCGGGGACGACGATAGGCGATATAGGCTACGCCGTAAGCGGACACGTGAAGCAGTTCGGCTACGGAGTGGTCAAAGAGATGGTCGGACACGGTATAGGAAGGAATATGCACGAGTTTCCCGACGTTCCCAATTACGGCGTAAAGGGGAAGGGTATTAAACTCGTTGCCAACAACACCATAGCGGTCGAGCCTATGATCAATCTCGGTACGGCGAGGATTAAGTTTATGCCCGACGGCTGGACGGTCAAGACCTACGACGGAAAGCCCAGCGCGCATTACGAAAATACCATTCTCGTAACCGAAGAGGGCTGCGAAATACTTACGTTGTGAGGCTGTATGAATAGCGACTATCGGTTTAAGAGGGGCGACGTCGTCGTTTCTTTCCGCGGACACGACAGGAACAAGTTTCTCGTGGTGACGGAGAGTTTCGGCGATTCGGTAATCGTTGCCGACGGCAGGACGCGTCCCTTGGAAAAAGCCAAAATGAAAAACGTCCGCCACGTCCGTTTCGTGGCGCATTCGCGGGAGATTGCGGAAGCCATAGAAAACGGAACGCTCAGCGATGCGGAAATCAGGCGCGTTATCGGAGAATGCGATAAAAGCGCGGTGAAGAAATTCCGCTGAAAAATCATCAATAACGGAGGATTTATGTCAAAAGACGATGTAATCGAGCTTGAGGGCGTCGTTATCGAAGCTCTCCCCAACGCAAATTTCAAGGTAAAGCTCAGCAACAATCACGTAGTTACGGCTTATATATCCGGAAAGCTTCGTATGAATTATATCAAGATACTTCCCGGCGATACGGTAAAACTCGAGCTTAGTCCCTACGACCTCAACAAGGGAAGGATAACCTGGAGAGGCAAGGGCGGATCGACCAACTGATTTTCGGAGGCTGCGTTACGGGATCGGGGGGAAGCTCTCGGTCCGGTTTTGCGCATACGGAATGTTCGGCGATCTGAGGTTATACGAAACTTACGGGAAAATACAGAAAAGCGTCCGCAGCGGTATTCCGACTGCGGTTTTTGGCGTACAGCAAAGCGAAAAGATTTTTCTGACGAGAGGACTTGGGAGCGGATTCGTTTTCCTCGTGACGAAGGATTTCGTTTCGGCCAAATCGGTAGCCGGCAATCTCGCGGGATTCGAATATCTTCCGTTTGCCGACGACGTTCTTTTGTATAAGAGGAACGCCGCGGGAAGCGTTTATTCCGAAATAAACAGAGTTCTTTTTCTTGCTTATTCGGGGCTTATAAGAGGAGTCGTCGCAAGTGCGGACGCGCTCGCGAGGAAGTATCCGAAGAGGGAGATTTTTTTCGGAAATTGTTTCGATATAGAGCAGGGAAAGGATTATTCCGTAAAGGATATAGCCCGAAGGCTCGTAAGGAACGGATACAAACGCACGCCGCTCGTGTCCGCCGTGGGAGAATTCAGTTTAAGGGGCGACATTCTCGACGTTTTTTCTCCGCTTTACGATAAGCCGGTCAGGACGGAATTTTTCGGCGACTCGGCGGAATCGGTAAGGTTCTTCGATCCCGAGGAGCATATCTCCACGGGCGAAACTTCCGTATTCACGGTGATTCCCGTGAGCGAGATCGTGGAAGCGGACGAAGGCGCGGCTCTGGAGCTTGCCGAGGACGAAGTAAGGCGTTCCAAGGGGCTTTCGCCCGACGCTGCGGAAAGGCTGTCGTCGGTGATTTCGGATATCAGGCGGGACGGAGCTACGGCGTGGCTCGTTCCGTTTACGGCTTCCGATCCGATAGGGAGTTATTTCCCGAAGGGCGCGACGGTAATAATGGACGAGCCGGGGCTTATTTCGGAAAGGCTGGACGCGATTTACGACGACCATATAAGAAGGTGCGGCTATCTTGCGGAAAGAGGAGAGATAACCGTCCGCGGGAGCGAAACTCTCGTGGATAAGGAAACCGCAATCGCGGCTATGCTTTCGGCGGACAAAAAGCTTTCCTTCCAGCTTCTTACGGCGAAGACTTTTTTCCGTCCGTCGGCGACGGTATCGGTAAGCTCTTCGGCTGTACGGAGTTACAGAGGTTCCGTCGAAAATCTTGCGTCGGACGTTCGGAATTGGGCGGCAAACGGCTATAAAGTCGGGATTTTCGCGGGAGACGGGGAGAAGGCGCAGAGGATTTTCGCCGCGCTTTATTCGGAAGGGCTTTCCGCGGAGATTTCGGACGACGGCGAATGCTCTCTCGTAAATCCGACGATAATAGGGCTTCCCTTCGAAGGCGGATTCGTAAATCATTCGGACAAACTCGCGCTTATCGGCGACGACAGGATTTTCACGCCTTCGCAAAAGACTCGGGGAAGGCTCAGAAAGACCGCGCGTCAGGCGTTTTTTGCCGTGGAGGCGGGCGATTACGTCGTCCACGAGGTTCACGGCGTAGGTCTTTGCGTCGGTACGACGACTATGAAGGGCGAGTACGGCGAGAAGGATTATATCGTCGTAAAATACCGGAACAACGATACTCTTTACGTTCCCGTTGAAGCGAGCGACCTGCTCAGCAAATACGGCGGAGGCGAAACCAAACCGAGGCTCAGCGCGTTGGGCGGAGGAGAATTCGAAAGGACGAAGGCTAAGGTACGGGCGGGGCTTAAAGAGCTTGCGATAGACCTTGTCGGGCTTTATAAGGAGAGGCTCAAGCCGAGAGGTTTCGTATACAAGGAGGACGCTTTTCTTACCGAGAGTTTCGAGGAAGCGTTCCCTTATACGGAAACGGACGACCAGCTCAGATGTATAGAGGAAATAAGAAAAGATCTTTCTACCGACAGGATAATGGACAGGCTTCTCGTGGGCGACGTAGGTTTCGGAAAGACCGAGGTCGCAATGCGCGCGATTTTCCGAGTCGTTTCCAACGGAAAACAAGCCATAGTTCTTGCCCCCACGACCATTCTTTCGCAGCAGCATTACGAGCTTATGAAGGCGAGGTTCGAGCCTTTCGGACTCAAAACGGCTTGTCTTAACCGTTTCCGTTCCGCGGGCGAGCAGAAGGACATCATAGCAAAGGTCGAAAGGGGCGAGGTCAACGTTATCGTCGGAACGCACAGGCTTCTCAACAAGAATATAAAGTATAAGGACGCGGGAATTCTCGTTCTCGACGAGGAGCATCGTTTCGGAGTCGAGCATAAGGAGATTCTCAAAACCGTAAACACGAATATAGACGTTTTAAGTATGTCCGCTACGCCCATTCCGAGGACGCTTCATATGGCTCTTTCGGGAATAAGGGACATTTCCACGATAACCACGCCGCCCAAAGACAGACTGCCCGTCGAGAGTTACGTAGTCGAGGATTCGCCCGCGCTTATAAGGGACGTAATCCTTCGGGAAACGGCGAGGGACGGACAGGTTTTCGTCGTTTACAACAGAGTAGAGAGTATAGAGGCTTTTTCGCAGAGAATGAGGGATATCGTTCCGGAGGCGTCGATAAAGATAGCTCACGGACAGATGAACGAACACGAGCTCGAGCGGACGGTTTACGCTTTTTCGCGGAAGGAATTCGACGTGCTTATATCCACGACGATAATCGAAAACGGCATAGATATTCCCAACGCCAACACTCTTATAGTGTACGACGCGGACAATCTCGGGCTTTCTCAGCTTTATCAGCTTCGGGGAAGAGTTGGAAGGAGCAGTCGTCTGGGATTTGCGTATTTCGTATACAGAGGAACGCTTACGGCAGTCGCTTACAAGAGGCTTGCGTCGATTATGGAGAACACGGAACTGGGAAGCGGTTTTAAGATTGCGATGAAGGACCTTGAAATACGGGGCGCGGGCAACGTTCTCGGGAAGGAGCAGCACGGTCATATGGCTAAGGTCGGTACGGAAACGTATATGAAGCTTCTCGGCGAGGTTTTGTCCGAAGTAAAGGGCGAGCCTGTCGTTCGGGAGGTCAAGGCGACGATGGAGGCCGACGTGGACGCGCACGTGCCTTCGGATTATATCGGGGAGCTTTCGCAGAGAATGGAATTCTATCAGAGAATGGCTTCGGTTACGGGGAGGAAGGACAGGCTTGCGCTCGAAAGGGAGCTTAAGGACGTTTACGGAGCGGTTCCGCCCGCCGTTTCCAATCTTCTCGACCTTGCGGAGCTTAAAGCCGCCGCTTCGAAGCTTGGCGTAAAGGACGTAGTGATAAAGAAGAAGCTTTTCGCGCTGAAATTCGCGTCTATGGAGGACATAGGGAAGGAGGGCGTTCAGTACGCGCTGAAGCTTTTCGGAAAACGCGCCGTTCTTGCCGTTTCGGAGGGCGGAGAGATAATGATAAAGCTCGAATTCCCCGGAAAGAGCGAAAGGTACGCGATGACGGCTTTGAAAGCTTTCTGCGAGACGGCTCTTTCGGTCGGAGTCAACGGAGTCGCGGGCGATAATTCCCCCTCTTCAATCACAAAAAAATAAATTACGTTTTTTTTTCTGAGATGCGTAAAGCAGAGCCTCCGGCGTAGAAAACGCCGATATTCGGCTGATAACGAGCCTTAAAGGCTAAAATTTGAAAAAAGTTGCTTAAAACGATTGCGCTTTGACGAAAAAACAAGTATAATTAAACGCGCGGTTCTGTAATCATCGGGGCTGCGCACGGTAAAACCAAAGACAGTTTTCATCCTCAGAAGATGTAAATGAAAAGGAGCAGGTACAGCTATGCAGAAATTCATGAAACAGTTATGTATGATTTTGGCGATAGTAACGGTCTTTGCCCTTGCGGCGGGATGTTCTATGTTTCAGACGAATCAGGAACGCTATCGCAAGCAGACGGCAATGAAGATCGGCGACGAAGAGGTCACGGTTCAGGAGATCACCGAGTTTTTCGAATCCAACGGCGCGGCGTACATTCAGTACGGCTACGACGCTCAGAGCGTATGGGATTCTCTTATTCCGCAGTATATTTCCCAGATTATCGCCGTTAACGAATACAAGAAAGATTCTTCCGTAAAGACCTACGACGGCGAAATCAACCGCAAGTACAAAAACGGAGAATATCTCACCGCGACCGACCTGCTTTATTTCGAGAAGAAAGTTCAGCTCAGCGTTTTCGAGAGTCTGGATTCCATGCTCGAAACCGTGTTCACCGACGCGGGCTATACCTTCGACAGTGCGGCTACTCCGCGCGCGGAAGAAACGAAGATTACTCTTACTCTCGATCTTTCCTGGACGAACAGAAACAATTCGCTCAACATAGAGACCGTTGAAAAGAGTCTCGAGGCTTATAAGGCGCAGAAGGATTCCGTTTCTCTCGACTACGTTTACGACGATATGACCGACGAGCGTCTTGCGGCTGCGGTCAAGGCTCTTAACGACAGAATCAGCAACGATAAGACCGAGATTACCGCGGAAGCTTACGTGGAAGCTCAGAACGAAGCCGTCCGTCAGCTCAAGAAGAACATCGCTTCTTATTACGCTGATACCGCCGCGTATTTCAAGGCGAGCGTAGAGAGCGTCGTTCGTCAGCAGCTCTATATCGACTATCAGACCAATAAGTATTCCGGAATCGAAAAGGAAAGCGACTTCAGAACGAGGCTCGATCAGAAGCTTGAAAACCTTCGCGCTCAGGATAAGGAAAAATACGCCCTTAATCCCAAGTCTTTCGAAACTTTCGTTACCGGTCTTTCCGATACGTCCTTCATTTATTATATTCCCGAGCAGTACGTAGGTAAGTACGGTTTCGTCAAGAACCTTCTTGTCCCGTTCAGCGACGCGCAGTCCAAGATTCTCACGAGTTACTCTTCGGCTTTCGGAACGGGCAGCGACGTTTATCTTGCCAAGAGAGCGGAGCTTGCCGGGGAAATCAGGGTTACCGATTTCATCGACGCTCCCGACGCGAAGGACGCGGACAAGGCTCTTGCGGGCTTTACGACCGACGGTTATCAGGTCAACGGTTCTTCCTTCTTCGCGGATAAGCTCAGCGGAGTGACCGCGGAAGAATTCGTAGAGCTTATGTTCAGATACAACACCGATACGGCTCAGCACAATAAAGCTTACGACTACGTTATCGCAAAAGACGCTCCCGACGCTACCGGAACCGCCGATAAGTGGGTTAAGGAATTCGCTGCCGAAGCGAGAAGACTTGCCAACGACGGAACGGTCGGCGGTATCGGCTACGCTCTTACCGACTACGGCGTACACATTCTGTTCTATTCCGGCGACGTCAAGGAAGACGTTTTCAACTGGGACGACGCTCTCAAGGATCAGACCGGAGCGGGCAACGCTTCCTACAGGTTCTATAAGACCTATCTCGACGCGGTCAAGACCTCTTATTACAGCGACCTTATGGACGTAACCTACAAGGAGTACGAAGACGCCGGTAAGCTCACCGTATACAAGAACGTTCTCAAGAGCTATTGCAGCGGTTACGGTATCGAGCCGTAAACGACTGTCCGAAAACAGCCCGAAAGGATTGGATTTCGATTCAATCCTTTTTTGCGTATTACGGGTATTTTATCCGTGGAAAGAATCATTTCGCTGCACGGAGAACGCGGTTACGCACAAGTGCGGCTGGCGATAAAACGACCTTTTAGGCGGAAGCCTCGGGCACCGCACGGGAGAAAGGAATGGAAGAAGCGATTAAATTCAGCGACGTATATTTCAGTTACGGAGACGACGAAGAATCGGCTGCGCTTTCGGGCGTAAGTTTTTCCGTAGCCAAGGGAGAATTCGTTGCGCTCGTCGGTCATAACGGAAGCGGGAAGTCCACGATAGCCAAGCTTACCAACGGACTTCTTACCCCGACGAAGGGCGATATAACCGTCTACGGAATGGACGTTCGCGACGATTCTGTAAAAAGGGAAATCCGGAGAAAGGTAGGAATGGTTTTTCAGAATCCCGACAATCAGATGGTTGCGGGTATCGTGGAAGACGACGTAGCTTTCGGACCGGAAAACGTGGGAATGCCCCGCGAAGAAATAGTAAGAACGGTGGAATGGGCTTTAAAGAGCGTAGGTATGTACGAATACCGCGAGCGTACTTCTCATAAGCTTTCGGGCGGACAGAAGCAGAGGATAGCGATAGCGGGCGTACTTGCGATAAAGCCGGATATACTTGTGCTTGACGAAAGCACGGCTATGCTCGATCCGATAGGGAGAAAGGAGGTTATGAGCGTAGTCGAAAAGCTTCGGAGGGAGAACGGACTTACGGTAGTCAGCATCACGCATTTTATGGACGAAGTAACCGAAGCCGACAGGGTTATCGTCCTCGATTCGGGCAAGGTCGCGATGACCGGTACGCCCGTGGAGATATTCAGGCGGAGCGAAACGCTCGGGAAAATCGGACTTGAGCCGCCGAGAGCCGTAGCTCTTGCCGACAAGCTCAGGGGAGCGGGGATACCCGTATCCGACGACGTTACGGACGCGGTGCGGTTAGGGGACGAGTTATGTCGATTGTTGTAAAGAATCTTTCGTATACCTATAATCCCGGGACGCCCTTTGAGAAGCAGGCTCTTAAAAATCTTTCCCTCACGGTGGAGAAGGGAGAATTTCTGTGTATGGTCGGACACACGGGAAGCGGGAAATCCACCTTTATTCAGCATCTTAACGGACTTATCAGGCTTCAGTCGGGCGAAATAACCGTAGAGGGGATTTCTCTTAACGTAAAGAAGCCCGATTACAAGACTCTTCGGAGCAAAGTGGGAATGGTTTTCCAGTATCCGGAATACCAGCTTTTTGCCGATACGGTGGAAAAGGACGTAGCCTTCGGTCCGAAGAATATGAAGCTTTCGGAGGAAGAGACGGCGAAGCGGGTTCCCGAGGCGTTGAAGCTTGTAGGGCTCGATCCGGTAAAGTTTGCGGACAAGTCGCCGTTCGAGCTTTCGGGCGGAGAAAAAAGACGAGTCGCGATAGCCGGCGTACTTGCGATGAGGCCGGAGATTCTCATTCTCGACGAACCTACGGCAGGGCTCGATCCGAGAGGAAAGAAGGAGATTCTGACGCTTATAAAGGGGCTTAACGAGGAAAACGGAATGACTATTCTTATGGTCAATCACGATATGAACGAGGCTTCGGAGTACGCGGACAGAATAGCCGTTATGTACGAAGGCGAGCTGTACAGATGCGATGTGCCTACGAAGATGTTCGACGACGGAGAATTCCTTGCGCGCGTAGGTCTTGAGATGCCGCAGATGGCGATTCTCCGCAACAAGCTCAGGGAACGCGGTTTTTCGGTGGACGACGATTGTCTTACGGTGGACAGGATGTTCGATTGTATAATGAAGCTTCGGAGGAATAAGTAGTTATGTTCCGTGACGTTACGTTCGGGCAATATTATCCCGTAAAGAGCTTCGTGCATTCCATGGACCCGCGCACCAAGCTTATATTGATGATCGTATATATGGTCGTCGTATTTATGGCGGACAGTTTCTTTTCCTATGTCTATGTGCTTTTAATGCTTGCGCTGATGATAGGATTTGCCCGTCTTCCGCTGAAAACCGTAGTAAAAACGGTAAAGCCCGTGCTGATTCTCGTTATTCTGACCGCGATAATAAACGTTCTTTTCGTATCCGACGGACAGGTCGTATTCAGCTGGTGGATAATCTCCGTAACCGACGGAGGATTGATTTTCGCGGGGAAAATGGTTCTGCGGCTCGTTCTTCTGGTAATGGGTTCGTCGGTTCTTACGCTGACGACCACGCCCGTCGATTTGACGCACGCTCTCGAGAATCTTTTAAAGCCGCTCAACGCCATTAAGTTCCCGGTATATATGCTCGCGCTCATAATGAGCATAGCCCTGAAATCCATACCCATACTTATGGACGAAACGGACAGGATAATCAGGGCGCAGAAATCGAGGGGCGCGGATTTCGATACGGGCGGAATAATCAAAAGGGCGAAGGCTTTTATCCCCGTGCTGATACCTCTGCTCATATCCGCTCTCAGGAGTGCGGACGAGCTTGCGTCGGCTATGGACAGCAGATGTTTCGGCTATACGCCCAATCGGACCAAGATGAAGGTTCTTAAATTCACGCGTAAGGACCTTATCGGAACGCTGGTTATGGTTGCGATAATCGCCGTAATGCTCTACTTCAAATACAGCGGCGGAATTTACGGAGAGATTATGCCGTGGATGTATTTCTGAGGCGAAGGAGCAATGAGAAATCTCGTTATAGTGATAGAATACGACGGTTCCGCATTCAGGGGCTGGCAGATTCAGCCGGGGGTGGAAACCGTTCAGGGCAGAGTCGAGCAGGCTCTTTTCGAGATGCTCGGGCATAAGGTTCGGCTCACCGCAAGCGGGAGGACGGACGTAGGCGTTCACGCAAAGGGACAGGTCGCGAATTTCTATACGGAGAATCCGATTTCGTGTTATAAGCTTCCCTTGGGACTGAACGTGCGGCTCTGGCCGCATATAGCCGTAAAGGACTGCTTCGAAGTTCCGCTTGCCTTCGATTCGAGGCGTTCGGCGAAGAAGAAGACTTACTGTTACCGTTTATACTGTTCGAGGACTCCGAGTCCTCTTCGCGACAACACTCATTGTCAGGTCTATAAGGCTCTGTCCGTCGATTCGATGCGTAAGGGCGCGGAATATCTCGTAGGGCGGCACGATTTTGCGGCTTTCTGCGCGTCGGGGGGAAGCTCTCTGACGACCGAAAGGGAGATTTATTCCTGCCGCGTGGAAGCTTTCGGCGACACCGTGGAAATCTACGTAACGGGAAGCGCGTTTCTCTACAATATGGTTCGGATAATCGCGGGGACTCTTTCGGACGTAGGCTCGGGCAAGATTCCGCCCGAAGAGGTCGGAGAAATCCTTCGTTCCGGAGACAGGAGGCGCGCGGGAAGGACTCTCAAGGCAGGCGGGCTCACTCTCGAAAGCGTCGAATACGACTTCGGCTCCGACTATAACGTCTATAACCTCCGAGGAAATTCCGATTATAACGGCTGAACTGAAAAGAGAATATTGCTTTATTGCGGACTACGCGAAAACACGTATCCGCATAAACCGATAAAGGACGCAGAAAAGCGTCCTTTTTATTATCTTAAAAAACGAAAATCCGGATTCGGTATCAGGAAAATCGGCTCAGAGCGAGTTTTTCGGCGAGCGCGACCAGTCCGTACATAATTCCCGCGAGCGCGCAGAGAGCTATGGTGCAGGTCATAACTATGTCGAGGTTAAACACCTGACTTCCGTAAACTATGAGGTACCCGAGTCCCGCCCGACTCACGAGATATTCCCCCATAATCGAGCCTACCCAGGCCATTCCCACGTTTATTTTGAGGGTAGAGGTAAGCGTCGGGACGTTTGCGGGAAGCACGAGTTTGAAGAAGAGCTGATACCGTTTCGCTTTCATCGTCCGCATAAGGAGAATCTTGTCGGGGTCTGTCGAAACAAATCCCGAGAGCATATTGAGCGCGGTTATTATGAAGGAAATAAGCACTGCCATAAGGATAATGCTTGCGGCTCCCGTGCCCGCCCAGACTATGATAATCGGACCGAGAGCGATTTTCGGGAGGCTGTTTAAGACGACGAGATAGGGTTCGAATATACGGCGGAGGGAGTCCTTCCACCATAATCCCGTCGCGATAAGGAATCCGAGGAGCGTTCCGAGCGCGAATCCCGCGAGCGTTTCGTAGGTCGATACCCAGAGGTGCGTAAGAAGAGTTCCGTCGCCGTATAATTTCGCGAAGGTGCGGATTATGCGGGAGGGACTGCTGAAGATAAAGGGGTCTATGACGTCGAGCTTTGCCGCGATTTCCCAGAAAGCGACGATAAGAACGAGCAATCCCGCGCGGCAGAGAATGACGAGCAGGTTTCCGCGGCGGGTTTTTCTTACGAAATCTTCGTGAAGGGGAGAAATGTATTTCATCTGTTTTCCTCCGATGAAAGGTAAATTTAATCGTTTTGCGGCGAGTCGGAAGAAATATCCGTCCATAATTCCTGAAAGGTCGGAGCGAACGACGGAGATTCTCTGCGCATAAGCGGCGAGAGGTTACGGTCGAAATTCGGGGAGAGGATTTTTCTGACGGTTGCGGGCCTTTTGGACAAAACGACGATTCTGTCCGCCATAGAGATGGCTTCGCTGACGTCGTGGGTTACGAGCAGGGCTGTTTTTCCCTCGTTTTTTATAATCGAGTAAACGTCGTCGCAGACCTTCATTCTCGTCTGAAAATCCAGAGCGGAGAAGGGTTCGTCGAGAAGGAGGAGGTCGGGTTTCGTCGCGAGGGTGCGGATAAGGGCTGCCCGCTGACGCATACCTCCGGAGAGCTGACGGGGCTTGACCTTTCTGAATTCGCCGAGGCCGTATTTATCTATGAGTCCGGAAACGTAATTTCGGGTTTCGTCTGTCAGGTTTTTTTCGGTTTCGGGACCGAGCAGGAGGTTTTTTTCGACCGTTCTCCATTCGAAGAGGTGGTCGCGCTGAAGCATATACCCGACTCTGCAATTCCCGCTGAGAATAACCTTTCCGACCGTCGGCGAAATCGTTCCCGATATAAGCGAAAGGAGAGTGGTTTTTCCGCAGCCCGAAGGTCCGACGACGGCGACGAAACCGCCCTTTTCCACGGAAAACGAAACTCTGCGGAGAGCCTCTGTTTCGGCTGTTTTCGTACAGTAAGTATACCCGACTTCTTTTATTTCGAGGAGGACGTCCTTTTCGGTTTTATTTACGGACGTATTTTCCGTCGGAGTTTCGTTTGCGGTCGGGGATTTATCTTCCGTCGGATAATCTTTTCGCTCGTGCGGAGTTATCTTTTCGGATTCGTTTTTGTTTTCAGAGAGTTCTTTTCTCCCGTATTTGGTCGGTTTTATTTCAAGGGTTCGATTCATTCCGTTACCTCGCTCGTTTTCGGTATGCGGGCGCAGCCGCTCATATTATATATAATGACGAAAGCCTTCGGAATCGTTCGGACTTTTTTGGGGAGGTTTTTCGGATTTTCGGTTTAAAGGCAGTCGGCATTCGAAGTCCGAGGTCGTTCGGGGAAAAGGGAAAGGAGCCTTCAAAAGGCGGAAAAGAGCGCGCGGCGGAAGCTTCCGCGAGAAAAGGCGGGGAAAAGACGCGAAAAATACTTGATTTTTTGTTTCCGTTACTGTATAATAACTGAGTATAAGGTCGGTTGTCGTTTTTTGGTACGCCGCGAAGGTATCTTCGGGCGTTTTGTCTGCGGCAACGGGAAAAATTTAACAGGAGATACATCATGACAAAGAAAACCATACTCATCGTTATTGCGTTGGTTCTTATGACGACGGTGCTTGCTGCCTGCCCGTCTGAGAATACAGGGAGCTTCAAGCCCGTAGAAATGCCCGCGAAAAGCACTATTGCCGACAACGGCGGAGTAGCCGTAGCTTACGGCGAATATACGTATTTCGTCAACGGCAGCAGCGACGCTACCTCTGACAATACCTACAATAAAGTAGTTACCGGCGCTGTCTGCCGCGTCAAGACCGAAGAGATCGGCAGCGAAGACGCCGTTTTCGAGATTGTGGTTCCCAAGATTTTCTATAAAGGCAACGCCGATTCCACGGGGCTTTTCGCGTCGGGCGACAGGATTTACTTTACGACTCCGGGCGTTGAAAAGAATAATAACGGCGAGTTCAAGAGCGGCGAGCTTTCGATTATTTCCGCTAAAGTCACGGGCGAGGACGTCAAGATTCACGTTACGATAAGCTCCAATACCGCTCCCGTATTTTTCTTTGAAAAGAACGGAACGGTTTCGGCTGTTTATTACGTTGATTCCAAGCTTTATTCCGTCGATTTGTCGACGAATAAACCCGTAGTCGTCGCCGAGAACGTAACCGCCGTAAAGGCCGATTCAGAAGCTGTCTACGCGCTGCAGAAACTGACCTATAAGGATTCCAAGGACAAGGAACAGACCAGAAAATATAACGACGTTCTTAAATACGTAGTCGGCGATAAGGAAGCGACCGCCGTTCTCAAGGGCGCTGCTGCGGATAATTCTCATTCCGTGGATATCACCTACACTCTCGTGAGAGTAGACGCGGGTAAGCTTTATTACACCGCCGCAAGCACCAACGTAGGTTTTGCCGGAACGTTTGTCTTTGACGGAAAGGAAAAGCGTCTTTCGGCTAACGCTCAGTCCTCCTTCCTTCCATATAAAGACGGTATCCTTATGCTTAACGACAGTTTCGTCTGCTACGTGGTTTACGACGAAGCTACGGGCGCGGTTTCTTCCGAGAAGCTTATCTATACCTCCTCTTTCACTCCCGTGAAGGTTGACGGCGACGTGGTTTATTACACCAACAGCAATAAGCTTTACAAAGCCGTTATCGAGGAAGGCAAGATTGCCGAGCCGGTAGCTCTTACTTCATCTTCTATGTCCGATACGAATCTTTCCTTCGATATAATCGGCGATTCGGTTTTCTTCATCGAATCGAGCGGAAAGAAGATGACGAGAGCTATTCTCGGCGAGAAGGACAAGATCGAAGAAACCACTCTTCAGTATACCAAGCCCGAATAAGTTTGACTTAGGATTGTCGGAAGAGCCTTACGGGCTTTTCCCGATTCGGAGCGAACGGACCTATATTAAGGATCGCAGTTTATGCGGTCCTTTTTTATTGCGAATTTTATTGCGAAGGAATCTGCTTGAAAAGGAATCTCTGTTTGAAAAGAAATCGTCGGAAGGAAGGCTTCTTTCGGCTCGACGGTAAGAAATCAGGTTTGCGGCTTGATTTTCGACAGAAAAAGGAAGAAAGCGACGAAAACACATAAAAAACCCCTCGGTTTCGCCCTTATACTTTAAGATACCGAAGGTGTTTTCGTCGGTGAAGGAAAGCGTATTGCGGCAGACGATTCCGAAAATACGGAAGAAAACCCGAAAAAAACGAAAAATAAAGAAGAAAAAAGCGGAAATTCGTCGAAACGGGACGGAGTTTTCCGTAAAAATGCCCGACGGGGGCGAAGGGAGGACGATTTATGGCGCGAAAAATAGTTGTTACGAGCGGAAAGGGCGGCGTAGGAAAAACCACGTTCACCGCCTGTTTGGGGATAAGGCTTGCGGAAATGGGGCTCAGGGTAGCTCTTATCGACCTCGATCTCGGGCTTAACAATCTCGACGTTATTCTCGACGTGGAAAACAGAGTCGTATTCGACCTTATCGACGTAATCGAGGGAAGGTGTCGGATAAAGCAGGCTTTGATTCAGGACGCGGACGTTCCTTTTCTTTACGTAATGCCCGGCTGCCACAGCGAAAAGCGTTCGGTTACGGCGCAGAGCATAAAGGTCGTGGTAAACCGAATGAACGAGCTTTTCGATTATATACTTATAGACTGTCCTGCGGGAATAGATATGGGTTTTCACAGGTCGGTGGTATGCGCCGACGAAGCGATAGTCGTTACTACTCCTCACGTTTCGAGTATCCGCGACAGCGAAAAGGTAGTAGGGATTCTCGGGAGTTACAGGCTGAGCGAGATTTATTCGGTAATAAACAAAGTCCGCGGCGATCTTATTCTCGACGGCGATATGGCGGACACGAAGGAGATTTTCGACCGTCTTGCGACGAGGCCTCTCGGAGTTATTCCCGACGACGATTCGGTGACCTTCCGCGAGCTTAAAGAACTTAAAGGCGCGGCTGATTCCGCAATAAAAATGATTGCGCAGAACCTGCATAACGGCGCGGAACTTATGTTTGACTGCTCGGTGAAGTATAAGGGTTTCCTCGGAAAACTCCGCCGCTCCCTCAAACGCAACGCTTAACCTACCGCTTTCTTTCGAGAAAGTGGAGCAAAGAACTTCAATAGCTTCGCCCGACCTTGGAATTTTCTCTTTATAAAAAACAGAGTCGTCCGAACTTAACTTTTTTCGGTTTATCCAAAGCGGATTTCCTTTTCGCCGGCTTTTTTCGTAAAGCTCGGCATAAGGAGAGGGATGAGGTATTCGATAATCATTGCGGGAACGATTGCGAAGGGCGAAGCCATAAGGTTTTTGGCGAAGGCGGACATAGGCGTAAGGACGGGGAGAACGGTCATAATCGCGGAGAATACGAGCATAGAGGGAAGGGAGGGCGATTTTTCGGGTTTGATTCCGAAGAGGGCGTCGAAGGCGTAGAGTGCGCAGTAGGTCATAAGGGCGAGTTTAATGAACACGGAGAGCGTCCAGAAAATGAGAGTGAGCCAATCGAGTCTGCCCTTGAAGATGAAGGCGGAGTTAAACTGCGCGATTTTGGCGATTGCGCCGTTATGGTGCTGCGCGAGGTTTCCGAAGATGCAGAAGAACACGACGTAAAGCAGTACGACAATGAGGCTTCCGACTGCGAAGGCGATAAGCGGCGTGCGCATAACGTTTTTTTCGGGTTTGACGTCTTTCAGCAGGAATAGAATGAAAATGCTGTCCGCGAACCAGAAACAAAGTTTCGGAATGCTTTCGATAACGGGGGATATTCCGTCGATGAGTACGGGGGCGAGTTCCGAGAAGTCTGCCTGAGTAAGGGAGAGCGCGGTCATTGCGACTGCTGCGAGAATGACATAAAGACCGAGAATATCCGAAACTCTCGCGATGGTACGGACGCCTTTTCTTGCCGAGAAGAAGACGTAGAACAGAATGGGAACGATAAATCCGAGCCAGTTTGTCTGAAGGGTAAGGGTTGAGGAAAAGAGGTCGGAGGCGGTTATGCAGAGGTCGAGGATTCTTATGGTAAAGAAGGCGAAGTAAAGCGCGAGGATGATTTTCGTGACGGGTTTTCCGACCGAGCGGGAGAGAATGGTTTCCATAGGAAGTCCGAGCGTGTTTTTCTTCACGGTAAGAAGGAGAGCGACGAGTACCGCCGCGTCCATAGCCAGAAGGATCACGTAAGTCAGCCAGCCGTCCCTTCCGCTTTCGCGCGCGACGTAAGAAGGGAGGTTTATGACTTTGCTTCCTTCGAGGATAAGAAGGAGCATAAGCGCTATCTGGGATATTTTAATGAGGTTTTTGTTATTGGTATCGGTCATAAGCGGGTGGTGTATTCCGGTTTGTCCGGTCATAATCGGCGTGGATTCCGCCGCTCCGCGCAGAGCGGATTTTGCGTTTTTGAGGGGGGAAGGTTTTACTTGAATCTGTAACGCGTGCGGTTTTTGCTTCCTATTGATTCCGGGCGTTTCGAGAGTTTTTCGTTGGTCGATTTAATAACCGCGTCGTTTTTGTCGCCTGCGATATACGGTCCGAAGGGCGCGGTATAGGGCGTTCCGAAGCAGTCTATTCCCGAGAGGTAGGTCAGGACTATAAGGGAGGCGATAATTATTCCGAAGATTCCGACGATTCCGCCTATGACGGTCAGGAACAGTCTTAAAATGGTGAACAGAATGGTATTGTCGGGCATTGCGTAAAGTCCTATTCCCGAGAGTGCTCCGATAACGACCGCGGGCGCGCCGAGAAGACCTGCCTTGACCGCCGCGTCTCCGAGAACGACCGCTCCTACGATGCTGAGGGCGAGTCCCGCGTATTTTGGCATACGGAAATTCGCTTCTCTTATGATATCGAACAGCAGCATAACGAATATCATTTCCGTGAGCGGGTCGAAGGGAATGGATTCTGTCGCGTTCATCACGGTCAGCAGGAATTTAAGCGGAATTATCTGGTAGTTATAGGTCTGGAGTGAAACGTAAAGTCCGGGTATGAATATGGAGGCGAGGATCGCCATAAGTCTCGTATAACGCGAAAAGGTTGCCGAGCCGGGCGAAATGAAATAATCCTCCGAGGTCTGAATGTCCTCTATGAACATATAGGGGAGTGTGAGAGCGATAGGCGAGCCGTCGGAAAAGATTGCGATTCTGCCTTCGAGCATTTTTGCCGCGCAGATATCGGGTTTTTCGGTTTTTCCGCACATTTTGAAGAGCGTCGAGCCGTTGTCGTCCACGTATCTCGTGAGATAGCTGCTGTCTATAACTCCGTCCACTTCTATGCCCGAGAGTTTTTTTTCGATTTTTTCGACGAGCTTCTCGTCCGCTATTCCTTCTATATAGCAGATAGAAACGAGAGTATCGGTATACTTTCCGATATTGAGCGTAACTTGACGGAACTTGTCCGTTTTGAGCCTTTTGCGGAGAAGCGAGAGGTTTTTTTTGATATTTTCGACGAAGCCTTCGCGCGGTCCGTTGGTAACGATGGAGGTCGGGGGTTCGACTATGCTTCTTCCCTCGAAGGAGGCGACGTCGAGCGCAAGACAATCCAATCCTTTTTCGTCGAAAAGAAGAGCGTTTCCGCCGAGAAGGAGGGTAGTCATTTCGCCGAAGGAGCTTATGCGTCGGACGTTTACGAGCTGTACGCAGTTTTCCTCCGCCTCGGAAATATCTCTCACGGGTTTTCCGTCGGTGAGTGCGCGGACTATGAAGTCCGAAAGCTTGTCGTTGTCGGTAAGGCCGTCTATGTGGATTACGGTGAATTCGGCTGCTTTGCCGCGTACCGTTCTTATTCTGAAATCGGTGTCGTTTCTGAAGGAATCGATTATGCGTTGTCTGTTGTCCATAGTATTTTTCCGCCTTTTGGGGTTAGTATGACGGATTAAGGATTTTTAATTCGCGCGGTTTTCGTTTTATCGGGAGGAGCGTTTTCGGAATCAATAAAAAATAATTGCAAAACGGGTTATTTTGTGGTAAAATAATACGATAGGCAGGCATTTCTTTATTTTTCTTTTTTTCCTGCCGGAGGAGTAACGTAAATGATACAGATAAAGGAGATCGATCCGAGCGATCGGAGGCTGTTTAAGAAGTTCATAGAATTTCCGAACGACCTTTACAAGGGTTGCAGCCATTACGTTCCGTATTTATACGGGGACGAAATGAGCCTTCTGGATCCCGAGAAAAACGCAAGTTTCGACGAATGCAAGGCTAAATTCTTCCTTGCGTACAAAGACGGAAAGATAGCCGGAAGGATTTGCGGACTCATTCAGACGAAGAGCAACGAAATTCACGGCGAAAAGCAGGTCAGATTCACGAGATTCGATTTTATCGACGACATAGAGGTAGCGCGCGCGCTTCTCGACGCGGTCGAAGATTTCGGAAGGAGCGAAGGAATGACCGAGATTCACGGTCCGTTCGGTTTCAACGATATGGACAAGGAAGGAATGCTGAGTTACGGTTTCGACAGGGACGTAACTATGGCGACTCTTTATAACTACGATTATTACGTTCCGATTCTCGAGAAGCTGGGCTATAAGGTCAAGTGCGAATGGTTGGAATTTCTCATCAAGGTACCGGATAAGGTTCCCGATAAGGTTGCGAGAGTCGCGCAGATAGCCGAGAGGCACAACAAGCTCAGATTTCTCGATATGAGGAACAAGAAGGAGCTTCGGAATAAGTGGATGGATAAGATTCTCGACTGTTACGACGAAACCTATTCTTCTCTCCCGGGGACGGTACCTCTTTCGGAGAAGCTTCGTCAGCAGATAGCCGATCAGTTTCTCATCATTATGAATCTGGATTTCTTCCCCGTCATAATCAACGAGCAGGAAGAGGTAGTAGCTTTCGGTCTGAGTTTCCCGAAGGTCTGCAACTGCATCAAGAAGAGCCGCGGTCATCTTTACCCGGGCGCGCTTATAAAGCTTCTCCGCGAAGTCAGGAATCCTACGGGAATCGAACTCGGAATAATCGGCGTGAAGGACAATTACCGTAAGTCGGGCGCGGTCGCTATGATACTGAAATCGGTCATAGAAGTTCTTATAGACAGAGGAATCGATTCGGTCGAAACCAATTGCGAACTCGTGGATAACTCAAAGATACAGACGCTTTTCGCGGGATTCGAGCGCGAGCAACACAAGCGCAGAGTTTCTCTCATCAAGGAGCTTTGATTGCGCGGCGGCTTCCGGTCGGTTTTGAACCCGAATTTTATAGGGAGTTTTGAGGATAGAGCCGCTCGCCGTAAGACATTGAAAGGACAATAATTTTTACCGGACTATAAGTCCGGAATCGGAGAAAACTATATGATAGATATCAATTTACTCAGGAACAATCCGGAATACGTCGTAAAGGCGTTGGAGAAGAAGGGCTACGAGGCGGATTTCACGCAGTTTTTCGCTCTTGACAAGGAAAGGAAGGAGCTTTCGGCTTCTCTCGACAATCTCAAAGCGCGGAGGAATAAAGTAAGCGCGGAGATTCCGAAGCTTAAAAAGGAAGGGAAGGACGTACAGCCTATTTTTGCCGAAATGAGAGAGCTGGGCGACGAGATAGCCGAAGGCGACAAAAGGCTCGGCGAGCTTTCCGAAGCTCTGGAGCAGGTGCTTTATCCGCTTCCCAATCTTCCCGACGACGACCTCGTGGGGGGCGGAAAGGAAAACAATCGGGTAATCGAGGTTTTCGGAAGCAAGCCGGAATTCCCGTTCGAGCCGAAGAATCACGTGGATATATGCACCGACCTGGGGCTTATCGATTACGAAAGGGGCGTAAAGCTTGCGGGCGGCGGTTACTGGCTCTACAGGAACTACGGCGCTCGTCTGGAATGGGCGCTTCTGAACTTCTTCGTTTCCGAGCATTTAAGCGACGGTTACGAATTCATTCTTCCCCCTCATCAACTCGGTTACAACTGCGGATTCGGTTCGGGACAATTCCCGAAATTCCTTGACGAAGTTTACTGGCTGGAGGGCGAGGAGGACAAGAAAAAGAACAAGTTTATGCTTCCGACCGCCGAAACGGCTCTCGTCAACATTTATTCCGGAGAGATAATGAAGGAAAGCGAGCTTCCGAAGAAGATATTCGCGTATACTCCCTGTTACAGGAAGGAAGCGGGAAGTTACAGAGCGGAAGAAAGAGGAATGATAAGGGGACACCAGTTCAACAAAATCGAGATGGTTCAGTACACAACTCCCGAGCAGTCGGACGCGGCGTTCGAAGAGCTTGTCCGGAAGGCTGCCCGTCTGGTCGAGAAGCTCGGGCTTCACTTCAGAATAAGCAAGCTTGCCGCGGGGGACTGTTCCGCGTCTATGGCGAGGACGTACGACATCGAAGTCTGGATAAACTCTATGGGAATATACAAGGAAGTCTCCTCCGTTTCCAACGCAAGGGATTATCAGGCGAGAAGAAACAACACGAAATTCCGCGATCAGGCTACGGGTAAGACGAGATTCGTTCATACGCTCAACGGCAGCGGTCTTGCGACGAGCAGGATCATTCCCGCGATAGTCGAGCAGTATCAGCAGGCGGACGGTTCGGTCAGAGTCCCCGAGGTACTGGTGCCGTTTATGGGCGGAATCGAAGTTATCCGCAAATAATCCGATAATACGATTTTAAACTAAGACCGCGTTTCTCGCCGGGAAAGGAACGGCAGTTTCGGCTGAAATAGTCGGAGAGTTCGGGAAGGAACGGGATTTGCGGTCTTTGCCGAGGAGAAAAATGGAACTCAGAGTATATAATACGTTAACGAGAACGAAGGAGGTTTTCCGTCCGGTCGAGGAAGGAAAGGTCGGGATATATTCCTGCGGCCCTACGGTATACAAGTACGCCCATATAGGAAATCTGCGGACGTACGTCTTTATGGATTTGCTCGTCAGGATACTGCGCTACGACGGATATAAGGTCAAGAGCGTAATGAACATCACCGACGTCGGACATCTTTTAAGCGACGGCGACGAAGGCGAGGACAAGATGGAGCGTTCCGCGCGCGAGCAGAAGAAAACGCCGAGGGAGATTGCCGACGAGATAACGGCGGTATTCTTTTCCGACCTCGAAAAGCTCAATATAATCCGTCCGACGGTAACTCCCAAGGCTACGGACAATATTCCCGAGATGATAGAGATAGTGAAAACTCTTCTGGAAAAGGGTTACGGCTACGAAATTGCCGACGGAATCTATTACGACGTAAGTAAGTTCAGGGATTACGGAAAGCTTTCGGGGATAAGTCTTGACGACCAGAAAGCGGGCGCGCGTGTCGAAGTCAACGCAGAGAAACGCAATCCCGCTGATTTCGCTTTATGGAAGAAGGCCGAGCCTAATCACATTATGCAGTGGGAAAGTCCGTGGGGAATGGGTTATCCCGGCTGGCATATAGAATGTACGGCTATGTCTTTGAAGTATCTCGGAACGCCCTTCGATATTCATACGGGCGGAGTGGACCATATTCCCATTCATCACGAAAACGAGATAGCTCAGGGCGAAGCCTATACCGGACGCAAGAACACGAACTACTGGATGCACAGCGAATTTATGCTTTTCGACGGCGGAAAGATGAGTAAGAGTTTAGGGAACTGCTATACGGTCTCGGAGCTTGAAGAGAAGGGATATTCGCCTATGGTATTCAGGTACTTCTGTCTTAACGCCCAGTACCGCCAGAAGCTCAACTTTACTTTCGAGGGAATGGACGCGGCAAAGAAGTCGTTCGAAAGGCTTCTCGAAACTCTTGCAAGACACAGAGAGAGCGACGTTTCCGCGGATAAGGAAAAGCTTGCCGCCTATAAGTGCGAATTTACGGAAGCGATAAACGACGACCTTAACGTGCCTATGGCTCTCGGGGTTCTCTGGAAACTCGTAAAGGAGCCGAAATCGCGGGAAGTTTTCGAGCTTGCGTGCGATATGGACAGGGTTTTCGGATTAAGTCTCGAAAAGCTTGCCGTACCCGCCGGTAAGGAAACGGAAAAGCCTTCGGACGAAGCGATTGCCGTTGCCGAGGAGCGTTTGTCCGCGAGAAAAGCCAAGAACTGGGCAGAAAGCGACCGGCTCCGCGACGTTCTGAAGGGAATGGGCTATGCGGTAAAGGATAAGCCCGACGGTTTCGAGCTTACGAAGCTCCCGTAAACTTTTCGAGCTTACGAAGTTTCCGTGAACTTTTCAGACTAAGGAAAATCCCGTAACCGTTTCAGGCTTACAAAGCTCTCGCAAACTTTTCAAGCCGAGGAAGGTTCGGCGGAGTCGTTTCTAGCCGAGGTTATTGCGGAGCCGCGTCTGCTCCCCGATAACTTTCCTCTTAATCCCGACTTCGGTCAGCCCGCCCGCCCCGCAGCCGCGGCGAAGTAAAATTACGCAAAAAAATCCGACTCGTATTTGCTTTAAGGAGCGATACGTGTCGGATTTTGTTTTGGCTCAGAGTTTCGTACAGTCCGCGAGGAAGAAATCCCCGTCCGAAATAAACGCGCCGCGCGAAGGCGAGAAGCGAAGGAAAGCGTCCGCGAAAAGCTCCTTGACGGAGGAAATAAGGACGGGCGCGCCCGAGAGGTCTATTTCCGAGCGAAGAATAACCCCGTTTTTCCCGCGGTGATAGAGGTAATTTTTCGTCCCCGCGAACGCGCTGACGGTTTCTTTCAGAGGCAAGGAATTTTCCGCCCCTTTCTGAAGGGAATAATTCCCGAGGCTGCCAGAAATCCCGAGTTTAAAGCCGTAGGTCCCGCCCGTAACTTTCAGAACGCAGAGTTTTTCGTCCCCGAAGGAGTAAGCGCGGACGTTTGTTGCGGCGGTTACCGAAGGAAAGATATCCGACGGATTTCCGACCGAAAGGCTTCCGCTCTCCGCCGAAACGATGCAGCCGTAAAGCTTTCCGCCCGACGTAAAAATCAGGAAGGAGCTTTTCTCCGCCCCGAAAGTAACGATATCCGCGCTTTCCGCGTTTACGGAGGAGGCAAGACTAACCGAAGACGAATCCGAAATCGAAGGTAGGTCGAGATTGATTTTCCCGTTTTTGACGAAGCCGACGAGCGGAAGGAATTCAAGGCTTGCCGAATCGTAGATTTTCCCGAGGAAAGGTTTTTCTCCGTCGGAATAGGTTTTGACGGTCGCGAGATTTTCGTCGATAAAGCTTACGATTCCGTCCGAAAGAGTCAGGAAAAAGTCCGAATCCTCCGTCGAAACGAGAGAAATAAAGGCGTCCGTACGGAGTTTTTCCGCGCCGTATCCGGTAACGGTCAGGCTCACCGACGAAGAAAAGCCCGGACCGAGCGGCGACGCGATTTTTACGGAAAGACGCCCTCCCCCGCGAAGGGAAAAGTCTTTTGCGAGCGAAACGGTTTCTCCCTGCGGAAGGATTATTCTGTCCGTCGAAATAGTCGTGCCGTTGAATTTCATCGAAACGATAGCAGTGGTCTGGCTCGAAGCGAGCGATTCGACTTTGATTTCGGCTGAAGTTTCCCCGACCGAGCGGAATTCGAACCGAGCTTCGTCGCCTTTTGCGAGGTTTTTTCTGCGGAAGAGTATTTTCCTTTTTTCGAGGTTTCGGGTTTTTGCGGAAAGCTCGTCCCCGATTCCGTCGATTTTTTCGTTTATAACGGTAAGAAGGTTTTTCATAAGTCGTCCTCCCCGAGTGTATTTACGTTTGCGGCGAGGCTGCTCATATACGCGGACGGAGCGAGTTTTGCCCTGACCGAGATTTTAAATCGGCTTCCGACGAGATTTGCGGGAACGACCTTCGGTCTTTCGCCCGCCGAGGAGAATTTCTGCGAGCATTTTCCGCCCTCCTCCGAGGAAACCGAGAGTAAGAATTCTCCCTTTCCGACGAAGCTCAGGTAGTTCAGTCTTTTTCGCGAGTGCGGAGAAGAGAAGTCCGTATAAACCGAATATTCGCTCTCCGAGTCCGCGTCCTCCGCGCCGAAGGAAATCTGTTTGTATCCTCCCGAAGTCGTAAGGATAACGATTCTGTCGCCTTTTCGGCTGTAAACAAGGGAGCTTGCCGAAGTCTGTCCTATTTGCGAGAGGAAATTCCTTTCCGTCGAATACAGGTAGACCTTTTCGTCCGAGATTACGATAATATCCTCCCCGCGCGAAACGGCTTTTGCGGTCGGGGAGAAGCTTGCGCCGAGGATTTTCGCCGCGGTATCTCCCGAGATTTTATATAGTCCGTCGTTTGCCGTGAAGTAGATTTCTTCGTTCACTCTGCAAACAGAGTCGGGCGAAATTCCTCCGAGCCTCGTAATCGGAACGAGTTCGCCGCGGATTTTACAGACCGAAGAATCCGAGACCGCGAGGACGTTGCTTCTGAAGGTAATAAGTCTGCCGAACCGTCCGCTTTCTCCCGAATAAAGCGAAACCGTTCCCTCGGAATTTCTGTCGGTTACGTCGGGTGAGTCCGTATATTCCGCCGAAGCTCCGCCCGAGGGAATCGCGTAGACTCTGTTTTTCGCCTGAAGGATATCCGCTGCTCTTACCGACGGGAGTATAACGGGCGAGGTCGTCGGCGATATCCATATAACGGAGGAATCGGAGGCTTTTTCGGTATAAAACAGAGCCGCGAGTGAGCCTTCGTAGGTAATTTCGCTCATATTCGGAAGGGCGGAGAAGCTTATTCCGGTCCGGATGAATCCCGGGGCGTTTACCGAGGAATAGAAGAGCGAAAATCCCGCCGTTACGCCGAAGATGTAGTTTCCGAAGGCGAATATTCTTTTTATCCCGAGGGAGTCGGAGAAATCCGAGGTCTGTCCGTCGAACCTGAGCGGAGCGAGTTTGACCGAAGGGCGCGCGCGGAAGTCCCGTTTTATTCCGGAGCAGACGGCGACTTCGGTTCCGTTTTTTATGCCCGAAAAAAGACCGTCCGAGAAGTCGGTCACGACTTTGAGCTTTCCGTTCATCTTGCTCCTCCGTAACTTACCGGGAGCGGTCCGAGCCTTCTTCCGGATAAGGAAGCCCGGGCGGCTTCGTCGTATTTTTTCTCGAAGAGCAGAGCCTTATCCGAGAGCCCGTTTCTGAGCGAAAATTCCGCCGCCGTTTTGAAAGCGAGAGCGTTGAGGGTTACGGAAGGCGGAAGGCAAACGTTCCCGTCGAACCCTGCGGGCTTGGGTATATAAGAGTAAGTAAAAACGACTTCGCCCGGAGAAGTCCCTATGCGGTCGGGAAAAACTCTGAAGCTTTCTCTTCCCGACGAAGAAAAGACCGACAGAGGCTCGAAGACGTTTTCTCCGAGAGAGGAGAAGAGTATGTTTCCGTCGTCGGTGGAGAGCGTTTCGGTTTTATAAACTCTCGCGTAATTCGAAGCCGCGTCGGAAATCGCCGAATTTGCGCAGGAAATAAGGGAAATCAGAGTTGCGTCCGTCGGTTCGGGAGCGTTTTCGGCGAAGTCGTTCGGATCCGGCGGGATATTAAGAAGCAGCATAGCCTGTTTTACGATTTCTTTGAGTTTCATTTTGTCTCCTTTTTGAATAGTCTGAGAGAATTTTCGGGAGCGGAGTTTTCGGAGCGAGGTCGTATAAGTCAGGAGGAGTTTCGGGAGCGCCAGTCGGACGTCCTTCTCCGAAGTTTTCGGGGAGGATTCCCTCCTCGTACAGCCCCAGTAGTCAAGAGAATTTTCGGGAGCGCCAGTCGTATATTCCCCCCCCCGTAATAAGGTTTTCCCCGTATTTACGACGGGCTTGCCTGCTCCCCCGAAACTTCTCTCGTTACTTTTACCTTTCGTAAGCCCGCCCGCCCCCGCAGGCAAGCCCGATAAAGGTAAGGATTATATAAAGGTTAAGGATTCAGGACTCGGTTATACCGGTGAGCATAGCCTGACCTCTCGGGCGGTTGCAGATAAGTTCGCAGTATTTTACGAGGGTTGCGGTATAAACGGGCTGACCGGATTTTTGTCTGAGGATTTTGCCGTCCTCGCCCTCGAGCCATCTCCAGTCGCAGAGCTGATGGAGAGTAAAGTCGTCGGTGTTGAGGATAAACATAGTTCCCTCGGGACAGAATCTGTCGCCGACCACGGGAATTCCGTCGAGCATAATGGCTTTGAAGCCGTCGACTATCCGGGTTACGTAAGGGATTGCGTTGTCGGTGAGATAATTCTCGAGGCTTCGTTTGACGCCGAGGGAGCAAACGATGAAGTTGCTTCTGCTTCCGGTATCTCTTTCGACGCAGTCCACGGCTTTTCTGATAGCCGAAAGGGAGATGGTTCCGTCCACGTTTTCGGTGTAAGGTCTTACCCAGGCGTTGGAGGCTCTGGGGACGCCGTAGAGGGTTGCGGAGTCGCCGAAGATTGCCTTGAGTCCGGTAATTTCCAGACCTTTGCTGTTCTGGACGTAAACCTTGTCGGTATTTTTAAGCGTGCCTATTTCCGCGCCGGAGAGATTGATGACGGGGTTTCCGCTCGAATCCTTGCCGATGCTTTCGATGGTTCTTCCGGTAACGGAAGCGGTGGAGCCGTCGTAAATATCTACGAGCATACCCTCGAAGAGATATATATCGGTGTCCACGGAAACGGCGTTTTTGGTGTTGGAAACGACCGTAGCGAGCGCGCCCGTGCCGTCGCCGTAAAGCATTCTCGCGAAGTTCATCGAGCTTGCCTCGATAAGGCTTTCCATTTCGGAGGTAAGGAGGTTTACGAAGGCGCCCTCGGAGTTTTCGGAAGCGCGGATTGCCTTGTCGGTGATTTCGATGGTTCCGTAAAGGTTTTTAAGGGAGGTTTCGAAGCAGGCGTACTTATTTCCGACCGCGGAAGGGAGGTCGCCGCTTTCGGTACCCGCTCCGACGCCGCCGTTTACGCCGTAAGGCACGAGTTTTCTGATGTTGTTTCCGTAAACGTTATTCGTAGAGCGTTTTATTCTCGCGAAAAGAGGGTTTGCGGACGTATTGAGCTGATTGGTGATTGCGGTGAGGTAAATATCTTTGAGTGCTTTGTCTGCGGTTGTAAGATTTATCATAAAAAATCTCCTGATTATTATTTTTTGGTAGTTCGGATTTTGTTTTTATCTTTCCGAAGAGAAGAGGAAGCTTTTAGCGATTTCGTTGGCTTCGTCTATGGTTTTGGGTTTTCTGGGTTCGGTGGGAACGAAGGCTCCGCTTGCGCCCGAAAGCACCTTCGGCGGCGTATTTCTGTTTATTTTCTCTACGTACCTGTCGATAACGTCGGTAATAAGCCTTCCGAGCCTTTCTCTTTGCTCGTCCGTAAAGTCGCCCTGAGCGTTTTCTCCGCCCGTCGGAGTTTTTTCTTCTCCCGTCGGGGCTTTATTTCCGCCCGTTGCGGTTCTTTCTCCGAAAGTCGGAGTTCTTTCTCCTGCGGCTATAACGCCCGATTTCCCCTGATAGCCCGCGGGATTTTCCCCGCAGAGTGTTTTTCCTTCGGATTCGGCTGATTTTCCCGAATCTGCTTCCCGATTTTCCTCCGCGTAAGGGTTTTCCTTTCCGAAGAGCTTTCTGTTCCCGTCGGTGTCGGCGTTCCCGTAATTATCTGCGGTTTCGCCTTGGTTTACGATTTGGTATTCTCTTTGTCCGTCCGTGCCGAAAATTTCGTTTTCTTTCATAAATATCCTCCGATTCAGTTGTTTTTTCGGTTGTTTTTGCCGATAGTGATTTAATTATTTTGTTTTATTGAATAAGCGAGCCGAGTCCCATCATTTCGAGGAGCTTGTTTCTGGTTTCGGTCGGGACCTTTCCGTTCTCTCCGCAAAGCAGTCCCGATTCGAAGATTTCGAGGGCTATGCTCATCATTCTGACGGGCGCGGAATTCCCCTCTTTTTCGGTGATAACGGTAAAATCTCTGCGGCTCAGGTTCCCGGATTCGTCCGTAAGGCTTCCGTCCCCGTCCGTATATCCGTAGATTCGCATAATTTCGAGGACCTTTTCGGCGGTTTCCTTTACGGCTCTCGCTATTCCGTCGGAAGAAACGGAAATTCTCGTTCCGTCCTGCTCGAGAAGGAGATTAAGGGCAGTTCCGCTGGTAACTCTTACGGGCGAATTGCTCCGCATAAGGTCGCTGACGCCGCTGATTACCGAAAATTCCCTGAGAATGCGTTCCTCTTCGGAAATAAAGTCCGACGGAAGCTTATCCGCCTGCATAAACGAAGGAACCGAAGCTCCCTGACGATACACGAGGATTTTCCCCGGGTAAAGTCCGTCCTCCTCGAGTTCGTCCACGTTTACCGAGCCTTCCTCAACGGTGAGGATTCCTCCCGCGAGGCGGGAAAGCAGCTCGTGTTTTCTGTTTTTCACGTCGTTATAGGCTCGCTGAAGAGGAATGAGCCTTTCGATGACGCTTGCCCCGTAAAAGCTTCCCGCCACGGGCAGAGAAACCTGCCTGACGAAGGGGAAGGAAAATCTTCCGCACTCCGAATAGGGAAGTCCGCCCGAATAAAGCAGCTTGTCTCCCGCGACGATTACGAGTCGTCCTTCGGGGAAATTCTCCGAAGGCTTTTCGTATTTTTCGATGACCGTCGCGCAGCCCGAAAGTTCGGGATTGTTTGCGGCAGCGGGATTGAAAGCCGAAAGTTTCTCCGGACCGACCTCTTCGTTCCAGATTCTTTTGATTTCGCCGACGGGCAATGCTCTCGCGTGGATAATCGACCTGCAATCCTCTACGTCGCTTCGTTCGAAGGAATCGGGATAGATTTCGAAGGGCGGGCAGACCGAAATTTCCGCGTTTCCGTCGGAGTCCGCCGTGATTTTATAAAAGACCGTTCCCGTAACTTCGCTCCAGGAGGTCGCTTCGGCGATGATTTTCTGCATACCCGCCCTTTCAAAGACCGAATTGACGGCTTTTTCGGCGGTTTTCGTAAATCCGTCGCCCTCTCCCGAGAGCGGAAGGATTCTGATTTTCGGTCTTGTTCCGAGGAGTTTCGCGCTTCTCGTTTCCATAACGGGCGCGATGTGGTTAAAGACCTCTCTGTGCTGCCAGAAAAACGTTTTTTCGCTCGTGCGGAGGAGTTTTTCGGGGGTTATTCGGCAATACTGATTGCCGTAAAGGAAGTTCATATTGAGCTGCCAGGCGAGTTCTTTTTCGCGTCGGAGTTTTTTCCGCGTCTCGAAATCCTCCCTGACCTCGCTCACCGTCTGTTCGTAGTAATTCATCTGGTTAACCTCTTTTTTCGTTGTAAGCCAAAAAGCCTTTTCGCGGCTTTTGAGCTTTTCGTTTGCCTTTTCGTTTCGTTTTTCGGAGAAAATCTCCGTTTTTTGCCGCATAAATATGCGCATTTTCTGCGGCTGTATATAAATGGATTCCGCGGTATCTCTTGTTTTTAACGGTTTTGCGTAAATTCCGTCCGGATTTTTGATTTTTGTCCGAATTTTTCCTCCCCTTGGTCAATCTTCCCTTCGGTCGAACCTTTCCTCGGTCAATTCTCCTGCTCGGTCGGAGTTCCGTCCCCCTCGAGGAGTAAAAGCAGCCTTTTCGCCTCGTTTTTGAGGTCATCGTCGCTCAGAGAGGCGTAATCCTTGCTTCCGAGGTCGGTTTCGATGAGGAATTTCAAAGCCGAGAGGTCGGGCGCAAGCTCCTTTGCGACTATCTTTTTCCGCGCGAGTACGAATCCGCCCTCTCCGTCCTCGGAGAATTCCTCGCTGACCTCCTTGATTTTGAAGCCGACGGCTTTTTTGTATAAAGCTCTGATGAGTTTGTTTTCGTTCATAATTTTCAGCCTTTTTTCTCTTTTTCGCGTTTTTTTGTAAATAATTATTCGTATTTTCGTTTTATATTCTTTCAGTAAGGAATAATTATCCGCAGTTTTCGTTATTATGAATAATTATCCTCGCTTTATCGGAATAATTATTCTTTTTATTCATATTTTCCGCCGCGTTTTATCGCGCCGTAAAGTCGGTTTTTATCCCTTTCCATAGGCGTTTTCGCGCGTTCGCCCGGGGGTGCCGCGAGGTAATACCGAAGCTCGTCCATAGCGTGGTCGTCGCGTTTTACGGGCGAATCTCCCGCTCCGTAGCGGTAATTACGGATTTCGCGGATAAGGTTGACGCAGTTTTCGGTAATGAAAAGTCTGGGCGTTCCGTCCGCGCTTCTGAGCATAGATTTGACCTTGTTTATGCCCGAAAACAGTCCCTTGTCCACCTTCGGGAGGACGTAGATTCCGTTTTCTCTGAACAATTCCGTGACCGACGACGTTCCGGAGAGGGTTTTCTGATTCGCCGCCGAATCGATAAGAGCTTCTATGCTTCCGTCGGGATTTCTCTTCCAGCCGAGTTCGTCGCTTATTTCCTTTATTTTTGCGGAATGGTATTCTATCGTCCGTTCGGCTTCGTAATGTTCCGCGACCACGAAAACGTTTCCGTCCCCGTCCCTCGCGTACCAATGACAGGATAAGGGATTGCGAAGTCCCGGGTCTATGGAGAGTCTGTCCTGCATGGAAATCGGCGGAGTAAAGGGCTTTACGATATGTACCGACGGGTCGAATTCCGGATAGACCAGACCTTCTCTCCCCGCGAATCTTCCGTAGCGTCGGGTTTCCAGCTCGTCGCGGCTCATCGAAGCCGTCATAGCCCTGACCGCCTCGGGAGAGAGAAAGGGATTGTCCGCCCATTCCATAAATATCGACCAGACCTCGGGATCGTTTCTGTCGTTGACGTAGATTCTGTCGTAGATATATGTAAGTCCCTTTAGCGGAGTCATAGTTCCGAAGATTTCGCCGTTTCTGTCGAGGAGTCGCATTCTGCATTCCTCGTAAATATCCTTGGGCGGTTCCTCGTCGAACCATACGAAATCGAGGTCCGTGCCCTGAAATTTCTCTCTCGAGGATTCGCAGGACTTGAAGCCCAGTCTCGATAGTCCGCCGAAATCGTTTTTCACCAGTATATAGTCGATTATTCCGTATTCGGGCGAGGACGCGCTTCCCTCGACCATAACGATTTTTTCGATTCGTTTTTCGTCGAGATAACGCAGGATTTTCTTCTGCGCGACGTCCCTCTGTACGGAGAAGGAAAGGGATACCGACCAGCCCGAAAGGTCGGGCTTGTTCCGTTTATAGGGGTGATTTCCCTGAAGGAGCCATACGCATTCGACCGCGCCGCACTCGGATTTTCCGCTGCGGTTTCCGCCGAAAACCCATCGGTTTTTCTTTGCGCATTTATGAAATTCCAGCTGCTTCAGATGTTTTTTCTCTCGGTTGTAATTGAAAAGCGGCGAATCGGCTCTGCGTTTCATCTCGTAAATCAAAGCCTCCGCGTTTCCCGAATATAAACGTGCGTTTCCCGAAGGTAAGCCAATTAAATTCCCCGAAGGTAAAGAAATTGAGTTTTCCGATTTTTTCTCGGTTTTTAAGCGGTCTTTCATAAGTTTCCGATTTTCCGTAGTCTTGTTTCCAAAGCAGTAGTTTTTCCGTAGTTTTGTTTTCGGAGAAGTTATTTCGTAGTTCGTTTTCGACAAAATAAGTCCTTTTTTGTTTTTTATCGATGCGATTCGCGCCCGTTTTGCCCTTATAATAGCCGTAAGACGAGGACGTCGGAGGTGGATATGAACAGGAATTTATTCGGGTTATCGGTAGCGTTTTTATTGTTGATTATGCTTCTTCCGTTTCCTTTTGCGGGCTGCGCGGAGCGGGAGGAAGGAATTCTTCCGTTTTTTTCCGAGGGAGAACGCGGGATTTCCGCGGCGGAGAAAGCCGACCTCGTGTCCGTAAAATCCGACGGAGTTTTTCTTCTTTCGGAAACGAATTACGGGACGGCTTTCAGGATTCTGACCGTTCCGGAGGGGAGCGTACTGAGGATTTCGGAGGATTGCGGGCGGTATTACAAGGTTACGACCGAAGGAGAGGAGCCGATTTCGGGCTTCGTTTTAAAGGACGACGTTTCCGAGGTTTTCGGGAATTCTCTCCGTCCCCGTTACCCGACGGTTTACTGCTCGGTAATAAGCGGGAAAACTCTTCTGCGGCGCAAGCCTTCCGAGTCGGGCGGAATAAGGACTCTTCTCGATAAGGGCGAGAGTCTTCGGGTTTACGGGAATCTCGGGGAGGAATGGATTTTCGTAAGCTCGGGAGGGGCTTTCGGTTACGTAAAGCGGAGCGAAGTCAATATAGATATCGACGCGTCTTTTCTTCGGCGGGCGTCTTTCCCGAATCCGAATCGCCCGTAACTCCCGCAGCGACAAATACTCAAGGCATCGTTTTGTAACAAATAAAGCATTTTCCCAAAACCAATCGCTCATCGTTTTTTTTGTAACTAACAAGGCATTTTCCTGCAACCGATTTTCTGCGGATTTACCGCGGCTTACGGTCCTGAGGGCTTCACGGAATCGTAAGTGCGCGGACTTCGCGGAATAGGACGGACGAAAACGGGGAGTTGAATTATTCGTCCGAGTCAGAGGGTTTTCCCGGAAAGGAGGTGATTAGAGTCGGCGATAAATCCGTCGTCGACGCCGATAACGGACAAGTATTTTCCTAATTTCAAAAGGGCTTTATCAAGGGTTTCGAGCGTGACGCGTCGGCTTTTTCCGAAGAGAGAACCGATTTTGTTCACGCTCTTTCCCTTTATAAGATAAAAGAGCATTTTTCTTTCGGCGGCGGGAAGAGAACGCATCGCGCATTTTACCGCCGAGCGTATTTCTCTTATGCGTTTCTTGATTTCCGAAGCCTCGAGAATATCCGAAACGACCTTGGCGACGCTTTTTTCTCCGCCGAAGAATCCGTGGGAGCTTTCGGCGAAATATCTCATTCCGAGGTCGAGTTTTCCGCAGAGGGAGTCGTAATTCACCGCGTAGCTTATCGCCCAGACTGCCGCGTCGCAGCCGCAGGTACGGTCGAGTCGGGAATAAATCCCGCGATAGGTGTCCGTAATTACGGTCGAAACCAACGAATTCAGGTCGATTCTGTAGTTCCCCGTATCGATTATCATAAAAACAGCTCCTTTGTTCTAAACAAATGTTCTATAATCTAATTATAGCACACGAATTACGACGACACTATGTCATAATTCAAATACAAACCGAAATCTTTTATAAATTAAAAACGATTTGCGGATTTCGTTTTTCTTCGGCGGGCGAAAAAGGAGCTTTTTAATAGCGGAAAACACGCTTTTCAATAACGAAGAACGGAGATTTTCGGGGAGTCGAGGCGGCTTTTTCAGCGGACGATTACGGGAGTTTTCGGTTTTTAAGTCCCGACGGACGGAGTTTTTCGGAGGGAGAATTTTCGGGGCTTTCCGTTTTAAAGCAAGAAAACGTGGAAATGGGGAGTCCCCGTCTTGACAGAAAGGAGGAAATGATTTATAATTACTCGGAAAGGGACGGGGGAAGTCCTGTCAATATAAAAAATAAAGGAGATTCATTCAGATGCCGGATTGGACGGACAGGAATAACGAAGATCTCCCGAATCGAAATCGGAGCGATCCGCAAGGCTCTGAAAAGAGCGGCGGAACGGATATATGGGGAATAGTATCCGCGGGGAAAACTTCCGGCGGCAATTCGGATTCCCGTGCTGCCCGTGGCGGCGGCGACGCGGTGAGCGAGCTTCTCGCTAAAAAACGCGCGGCTATGGCGGCTATGCCTTCGCAGATGCGCACGGATTCCGACGATAACATAATAGGTTTGTCGGAAGAAAACAAGCGCGACTTGGGGCGGAAAGATTCGGATTCAGGGGGTTCGGTCAACGATAACGCGGGTAATTCGGGCGGAGGAAAGGCTCCGCTTACGGTTTACGAAGCGTTGATGCAGAGGAAACGCGAGGCTATGGCGGCTATGCCTTCGCAGATGAGGACGGATTCCGACGATAATATCATAGGTTCGTCCGGAGAAAACAAGAGCGGTCAGGAGCCGCGGGGACACGTTTTCGATCCGCATACGAAGGCGGGCAACGTAAGCGGAGAGGCTTACGGCGACGATTCTTCGGATAAGGAAAACGTCGTGGGTTCGGATTCGGGTAGTCGCGTTTCGGGCGAAAGAAGAGATATTCGCGGGGGGTATTCCTCGACGAAGGTTTTCGACAGGAGCGTATCCCGTCAGGATTCCGAGAAAACCCGTTCCGACGACCGGAAAAACGATTTCCGTCAGGAATCCGCGGATAATCGGGATTACGGACTCGGTTCTGTCGGCTCTGCCGCGCAAAGGAAGGATTTCGTTTCGGGCGGCGACGTCCGTCGGGAATCGGAGGACGATAATCGTCACGAAAGAAAGGGCAACGGCGATAATTACGGAGCGATAGTCGAAGGTACTTACGGCTCGAAGGTCGCCGAGGAGATGGAAAGCCGTTCCGACCAGATAACGGACGGAGTTTTCGGCTT
Organism: uncultured Eubacteriales bacterium; assembly: GCA_900544545.1. GTDB lineage: Bacteria > Bacillota > Clostridia > Christensenellales > CAG-314 > UMGS692. The sequence continues at coordinate 5,410 of UQVY01000008.1, read as the reverse complement.
CAAGAGCAGTTCTTCGGGAAGATTCGATTCGGGCAGCGGTAATTCTTCGGGAAGATTCGGTTCGAATAATAACGATAATCCGAGAAGAAATCCCGATAGCGGAAGGTTTAATTCAAATAATTACGATAATCAGAGGAGAGCCGATTCTTTCGGAAAAGCAAACGATGCGCAAAGAAATCGGAGCGCTGCGGAGGAACCCAAGCCTTCCCGTCCGGTATTTTCGCGCGACGCCTTCGGAATGGGCGACCGGCCAGACGAAAAGAGCTTTTCTCGTTCCGCGGAGAAGAAGGAGCCTGAAAAGCCCGCCGCGAAGCCCGCTCAGCCTACGGGCGACGAAAGGATAAGAATAGACAACGTGTCCGTACCGGACTTTACAGACGACGAAAAGCGCAGAATCGACCTTAAATTCGGAAAGGGCGCGCCCGCCGTCAGAAAGCGCGAGGAGCCGAAGAACAAGAAATCGGCTAAAAGGAATTACGGCGAAACTTCGCTTTATCCCGAAAGACGCGTCGGAGAAGAAAGAAAGGAGCTGTCCCGAAAGGACGCGGCGGATTTGCTTTATTCTTCGGGCAAGATAGTCCGGAAGGAAGCGGAACCCGAGTATACGGGGCTTTTCCCGCCGGCTAAGGAGTCGGAGAAGCCGCAGATAGACAGAGATACCGCTGTCCAGACGCTTTTCATCGACGAAAACGGAAACGACGTCCGTCGGTTTGAAAGCAAGACGGTCGAAAGGCGTTCGCTCGAAGAGGCTTTCGGTCCCGCCGAGGACAAAAAGAAAAAAGCCGAGCAGCAGAAAGTCAAGGATTATATTCTCGGAGGAATCCCGGGATATAAGTCGGCGGCCCAACCCGAGGACGCGGAGGAGGATTCCTTCGTAAAAGCCGCGGACAGGCTTTATCCGCAGAGGAATCGCGGAGGGAATTTCGGCGAGCGTAAGGAAGCTCCCGTGAATTCCGCGCCGAAAAGCCGTCTCGAGGCAGTTCTGGGCGGACCTCCCGATTATTCTTCGGGAAAAGACAAGGCTCCTCAGAAAACCAAAGGAAAGAGGACTTACTCCAAGGAGGAGATTTTAAGGACTCAGGCGGAAATCCAAGCCGATAAAGCCGCAAAGGACGCCAATTCTCCCTCGTATAAGAGAGTTCTGCACAATATGCTGGGCGACGAGATAGGAAAAGGTCCGCAGGAGGACAGGCTTCCCGAAGTCGGCGAGCATAACGACGAAACGCTCAGAAGGGATTACGACAGCCTCGTCGGTCAGAACATCGACGGGCTCAGAAAGGAATACGCCGAAGAAGGAATAGAGATAAAGAAGCGTTCCGACTCGGTCAGGAATTATAAGCCCGTGAAGGTGCTTTACGGAAACAAGCTCAATCTGCTTTCGGCCTTGCTTTCGGCGGCGGCGGTGCTTCTCGGATTGTTCTTCACCTTCGTGATAGCCGATTCGAGCGTCAAAAATTACGATCCCTCGGGACTCGTATACTGCGCGCTTGCGGAATGCGCGATTCTCGTCGTGGTTTCGGTGGTTACGGTCGTGCGTCCGAACAAGAAGATGGCAGTTTCGGAAAAGCCGTCGGCTTCGATATGGATTTATCTCGTCGTAACCGTGCTTCTCGGGATAGTCATTCTGATATTCGACACGCTTCTGATGCCGGTGGATTTCAACGATCCGTCCGAACTTACCAACGCCGTTATCGGTCCGATTATAGTGGCTCTGGGGATTTTCGCTTTGGGCGGATTCAGATGTCTTCTTTACGGAAAATTCGTTAAATAACGGAGAACATTCTGTTAAATGACGGAGAAATTCTGACGATTGAGCGTTCGTTCGGAGTTTGACTTATGATAATAAGGAGGAAATTATGGTTTACAAAACGAAAGGGACCTGCTCGCGGGAGATAGATTTCGAGGTCGAAAACGGAATTATCACGAAAATCGGCTTTCTCGGCGGCTGCAACGGGAATCTTCAGGGGATTTCTAAGCTCGTCGTCGGAATGCCCGTGACGGAAGTTATCGAGAAGCTCGAGGGCATCGACTGCGGCGGAAAGGGAACGTCCTGCCCCGACCAGCTCTCCAAGGCCCTGCGCAGGTATCTCGAAACCGCGGGAAATTGACGGATAATTGAAAATCAAGCGAATAAACAGAGGATATCTCTCGAACAAACAGAGAATATCTCGTGAATAAAAAAAGAGAAGCGTTTTTCGTTTCTCTTTTTTCGCGATTAAAATCGATTTCGTCCTTCCGTAATGTTTTGAAATTCGGGTTAATTTATGTTGGTTATATGGTAATTTCTTGTTTGGGTTCGATTTCGAAACTATTTCGGACGAATTCGCGGCTGAATTTCCGCCGAGAGGCTGCGGAGCCGTTCTCCCGTGTGCTTCTGGGCCTCTTCGAGCCGCGCGACTCTCTCGGAAATCAAGGTCATCGCCTTGAGAATCTCGGTCTGCGAGTCGGAAATCTTTTCCGTTGCGGTGATTATATGTTTGATTTCTGTCCGAATCGTGCCGGAATCGCGATTTTCACGGATTGCGCGTTGTTTTTCGGCGGCTCTGAAGCCCAGATATCCCGACAAAGCCGAGAGTGCGGAGAAAGGCAGGGCTATCGCCGCGATAAGTACGGATGCGTTCATTTTATTCTCCTTTTGTGTTGAATTTATATTCTTTTGAAGAAAATCGTCGTTTTTTGAGGGATTATTTTTCGGATAATCTTCCTTTTTGCGGGAATTTTCGGGTTTTTTCGCATTTCTGCGCATATGCGCAAAAGTTCAACGTGAAACATTTCCGCCCGAGAATTCCCCTCTATACCGATTATACCACAAAAAAAGCCCGAAGAGTATAACTTCGGGCGATTTCGTTCTTTTTTATTGTAATTAAACGCAAGATTATCCTTTGGTTACGGGATTTTGCGGAATCCGGCGACTTTCGTGAAATTTCCGTCCGTTTTCGCCGAAATCGGACTATGAGCCTATTTCTTTTCGAGGGATTTCAGGTAGACCGTGAATCTTTCGAAGGCGTAATTCCACGCCGCCCAGTTGTGTTTCTGATTGCTTTCCTCGAAAATCGAGGTCGGGAAGCGTTTTTTCACGATTTTGTAGAGCGCGAGGTCGGTTTCGTACATATGGTCGGCGTTTCCGCAGTAAATATAGACGTTCTGCTGCTTGAAATCGGGGATTTTCTTGAGAAGGGCGAGAAGGTCGAGGTCCGAGCCGTAATAGGTTTTTTCGTCGAAGAGTTTTCGCATATCGTCGTGAACCCATTTATTGTTTTCGGTCGGGGGATAGTCGTTCATATGCTTGATAATATCGACGATTCCGCTGAAGCTTCCGACAGAGGAAAATCTGTTGTAATATCGGAAGCCCGTGTGGAGCGCACCGTATCCGCCCATAGAAAGTCCCGCGATCGAGTGATATTTGGCTTCGGAGGAAAATCCGAACCAACCCACGCAGCGGTCGAGAAGCTCGATTATGGAATCCCCGTAGTTCCCGAGATAGGAGTTTATGAAGAATCCGTTGTCCGACTGCGGGAGAATGAGAGCGATTCCGGCTTTTTCGGCAGCCATAAGCGCGTTGGTGTTGTAAACCCAGTCGTTCTGGTTTCCGCATAATCCGTGAAGGAGCGTAACGACTTTAAGATTCGAGGCAGTCATCGTTTCGAGCGGAAGGAAGACGTTGGCGGTGAGGTTGCGTTTGAGGGCTTCGGAATAATAGCTGTTTATAGTAAAAAGAGGCATTTCGTTTTCTCCTTGGTAAGCGGAAAGAGCCGATTTTTTAGATAAAGTCAAGGCGAGTCTGCGGTTGGGTTTTCCCGCCGCAGAAGATTGTAGCATATCGCTTGCGAAAAGTCAATCCTTATGATATAATCTTACGAAACGAACTCCGCGGAAGGCGATTCCGTTCCGACGCGGCTGCGGACGAAGGGAAGAATCCGAAGATAAACGGAAAATTCGGGTACGAAGGGAATTCCGAAGATAAACAGAAATTCCGAGTACGAAGGGAAAACCCGAAGGAATCCGTAAGCGGATAAGGCTCGGTTCCGCAGGGAAAGAATACCCGTCCGCGATTAACGAAAGGTTAAATCCGATTAAGTCAGGGAGAATACAATGAAACTCGTCGTCGCAACCAACAACAAACACAAGCTTACCGAATTCAGAAGGATTCTCGGGGGATATTTCGAGGAGGTTTATTCTCTTTCGGACGCGGGAATAATCTCCGACGCCGAGGAAACGGGCGATACCTTCAAAAAGAACGCCTATATCAAAGCCAGAGCCGTAGCCGACGCTCTCGTCGGTAAATACGGAGAGAAGGTTTTGTCGGAATACGCGGTGCTTGCCGACGACAGCGGACTTTCGGTGGACGCTCTTTCGGGGCTTCCGGGCGTTACGAGCGCGAGATACGCTTCCTCCGACGGAAAGGACGCGAGCGACGAGGACAACAGGCGTAAGCTCCTTGCCGAAATGAAGGATAAGACCGACCGACGGGCGAGATTCACTTCGGCTCTTGCTCTTATAACCGCGGGGGAGGTTTATTTTGCGGAGGGACACGTCGAAGGAAGGATTCTCACCGAAGAAAAGGGCGAAAACGGATTCGGTTACGACAGATTGTTTTTCTGCGATAAGCTCGGGAAATCCTTCGGAGAGGCGACCGACGCCGAAAAGGATTCGGTAAGCCACAGAGCCGCCGCAACTGAAAATCTTATCGGAATGTTCGGTAATAATTTTAAATAAAACCGTTGACAAAACTGCCGAACTGTGTTATTATACTTGAGCGCGTCGGGGTTTTCGTCGGCGCGGATAAAGCGTGCGGGTGTAGTTCAATGGTAGAATTCCAGCCTTCCAAGCTGGCCGCGTGGGTCCGATTCCCATCACCCGCTCCACTTTTTAAAAAGCATTGACTATGTGTCGGCATCCGCTTTTAGCTCGTGTGCCTGTGGCTCAGCAGGATAGAGCAACGGCCTTCTAAGCCGTGGGTCGGGGGTTCGAATCCCTTCAGGCACGCCATTGATGGTGGATATAGCTCAGTTGGCAGAGCGTCGGATTGTGGATCCGAATGTCGTGGGTTCGAGCCCCATTATCCACCCCAGTGTAGATAAAAGGGGTGTCGCCAAGCGGTTAAGGCACCAGACTTTGACTCTGGTATTCGTAGGTCCGAATCCTGCCACCCCTGCCACCTATATGACCCATTAGCTCAGTAGGTAGAGCACGTGACTTTTAATCACGGTGTCCCGCGTTCGAGTCGCGGATGGGTCACCATTTTTTTGGAGACAGGACGGGCGGGGACAGACCGGGAACGATAGCGGATTCGCGTGGCGGAGGCTGCGGAAGTCGCTGCGGAGGATTTAATTTAATATGCGCCTTTAGCTCAGTTGGTAGAGCGGTTGACTCTTAATCAATAGGTCCAGGGTTCGAGTCCCTGAAGGCG
>UQVY01000007.1 GCA_900544545.1 uncultured Eubacteriales bacterium | reverse complement strand
AGCTTGTCAATACTTTTCAATGAGAATTAGTAAAGCCGTTTTTTGCGTTTGATTGCAAGCACTCCGCCTGCGCGGGGCGGGCGGGCAGAAAGAAGCTTTCCGGTCGCTCGACGCAGAGGGGGGAGCGCAGGCGGCTCAAAGGTTCTCTATTGCGGTGATTTTGTTGACGCGCCTTTCGTGGCGGCCGCCTTCGAATTCCGTCGAAAGAAAAACGTCGAGCATCTCGTCCGCAAGACCTTCGTCCGTAGAGCTTTGTCCCATTGCGATCATATTCGCGTTATTGTGACGACGAGTCATTTCCGCATCCCTGACACTGTGGCAGAGCGCGCATCTTACGCCTTTTACCTTATTCGCGACCATACTCACGCCTATTCCGGTAGTGCAGACGACCACGCCCCTTTCGTTTACGCCGTCGGCGACGCTTTTCGCGCAGAGATATGCGAAATCCGGATAGTCGCACGAATCCTTCGTGAAAGTTCCGTAATCCGTTACTTCGAAGCCCTTTTCCTTCGCGTGAGCCATAAGGCTGTTTTTAAGTTCAAGCCCGCCGTGATCGCAGGCAAATCCGATTTTCATAATTATTTCTCCTTCTTTCCGAATCCGAATTCGTTCTTACCGAATTACACGAATCCGATTCGTTTTTATCGGGAGCTTCCGACGGGTTACATATTGTCGAAAGGCTTCATTCTTCTTCTTACGTTGTCGGTAATTTCGGCTATCATTTCGTCTACGGCAAATTCAAGCTCGTCCGCGGTCCGGTCGTAAACCTCCTGCGGCTGTCCGTAAGGATCCTCTATCTCTTTTCCGCCGTTGAACTGCATTATGCAATGCGCTTCGCATATATCGAAGAGCATTCTCACCTGAGCAAGCGTCATACAGACTATGTACGAAGCCTTGTCTATCCACGCCTTCGTGAGCTGGCGAGCGTGTCTTTTCGGATCGGCTTCGATATGAATTCTCCCGAGAGCTTCGACAGCCTTGTCGCTTATAACGTCGTCGCGGAAGGTCTGAAGCCCGAAAGAACGGGCCTTTATACCCCTTATTCCCGCCTCTTTTATCCTCTGGTTGAATATCATTTCAGCCATAGGCGACCGACAGGTGTTTCCGCAACACAAAAACAACACGAGACTCTTTCTCGTCTTTATCATTTTCCTTTTTCCTCTTCTGGCTTTAACTGCTTTCATTCGTTTCCGGTCTTGACTCTCTTCTTCGGCTCCCGTCCCGAATCGTTTTCTCCGTCCCGTTTCAATCCGCGATTATGTTTCCGCCGCAGGATTTCATTATTCTGTTGTTGAAGCCGAGGGAGCGTTCGCTTCCGTCGGTGTATACGGCGATAATGACGTCGGCTTTCTTCTCCGCCTGACGAAGAAAGGTGAAAAGCCTGCTCATTGCCTTTTCTGGAGTGTCCCCGAGGTCGAAAACGCAGTCCGCGTCTATGCAGCCGAGATAATCGGTCTGCGCGATAAGAGCGATTTTCTTCCCGCCGAATATCCGCGAAGCCGTTTTCCTCAGCTTTTCGACGTTGCCCGACCGACAGATGTACATAGGTTTCGTCGGCGCGTAGTGCCTGTAACGAAGCCCGGGGGAATTTACATTCCGAAGATCGGCTCCGCCCGGAAGATACTTTACGTCCAGACCGGTCTTTTCCTTGATGTCGGCGGCGGTAACCACTCCCGGACGATAAATCACGGGGTGTTCGCCCACGAGGTCGAGAACGGTAGATTCGATGCCTACGGCGCAATTTTCGCCCTTTAAAATAGCGGCTATCCTTCCGTCCATATCCTCCGCGACGGTCTGCCAGTCGGTAGGACTGGGACGACGGGAGGTATTCGCGCTGGGCGCGGCGACGGGAACCTTACAGGCTTTCAGAAACTCCCTCGCTTGAGCGGACGAGGGCATTCTTACCGCAACCGTCGGCAATCCGCCCGTAACGCAGTCTTTTATTACGTCCTTTTTAGGAAGAACGACCGTAAGACTTCCCGGCATAAAGGCTTTCATTACCGTTTTCGCGCGGTCGCTCACGTAAGCAATCCCGTCCGCGTCTCCAAAATCCGAAATATGGACGATAAGAGGATTGTCCGAAGGTCTTCCTTTCGCCTCGTAAATCCTCCTGACCGCAGCTTCGTCGAGAGCGTTCGCGCCCAGTCCGTAAACCGTTTCGGTCGGAAAAGCCACGAGCCGCCCGCTTCTTATAAGCTCGCCGGCAAGAGCGATATTTTCGGGATTGAAATCCAGATGGAGCGTTTCCATAATTCCTCCGCTGCTTCCGTAAAACGCGGAAGCGATAAAGAAGCCCAACGGCTGCCGTCCGTCGGGCAATTCCTCGTTTTTACGCCTTACCGAACTCAATAAAAAGCCATACGTATACGGCTACGTCGATAACCGCGAGAACGGGGAAGAAATACTTGAAATACCAGTGATTCGTCTTATGCCTGAAAACGTACATTCCTACGGTCGAACCTACGCCTCCGAACGCGGCAATAAGAAACAGAACGGATTCTTTGATTCTCCAGGCCTGCCTTTTCGCTCTTTCCTTGTCGATTTTCATCGAGAAAAATCCGACGAGCGACGCGCAGCACGCAAAGGCAAGCACGACAATCTGAAGCGTCTCCATTAAACTCTCCTTTTCTTCAGTAGTTTTTTCGAAACCCGCTCATCAGAGCTTTGCGCCCTCTTTCACGAGCCTGACTATCGCGCTCGTTCCGAGTCTGTCCGCGCCCGCTTCTATAAAGAGCTTCGCGTCCCCGAGCGTCCTGATTCCGCCGGCGGCTTTGACCTTTACGTTCGCGCCGACGGTTTTCCTGAGAAGAATCACGTCCTCCAAGGTCGCTCCGCCCGTTCCGAAACCGGTCGAAGTCTTGATGAAATCGGCTCCGCTTGCGGTTACGACTTCACACATCCTTATCTTCTCCTCTTCGGAAAGATAACAGGTTTCGATTATGACTTTCATTATCTTTTCACAAGCCGTAGAGCGAATCTCCTTCAGCTCGGTAAGGACTTTGTCGTAATTTCCTGCCTTTACGTCGCCTATATTGACGACGACGTCCACTTCGTCCGCTCCGTGGCGGATCGCGTCGTAGGTCTCGAAAATCTTGACTGGCGCGGCGTTGTAACCGTTGGGGAAGCCTATAACCGTACAGATTTTCATCTTCCCTTCGCAATAGTCCTTCGCGGCCTCCACGAAACAGGGCGGAATGCAGACCGACGCCGTAGAATAGGCTATCGCGTCGTCGCATAAAGCCTTTATGTCGTCAAACGTTGCGAATTGTTTGAGCAAAGTATGATCGACTCTTGACAAAATATCTCTTATTTCCATAAAAAATCCCTCGTTTTCAGCATTTTCGGAATAATTCCGCCAATCTTCGGCGTTTTCGCAAGCCGCGCCCGTGGCAAGCCGCGGACGGTCGGGCGTTTTCGCTTTCAGTGATTTCGGGCGGCGGAAACTATCCTTCCGGCGGCCTCTTCGGGCGTCAGAAAGGTCGTATCGACGATAAGGTCGTAGTTGTTTTCGTCGCGGTAATCGGCTTTATAGAGCTTGAGAAAACGCTCCCGCTCTATCCTTCCGCGTTTCCTGAGCGATTCCAACGCTTCCCCGACCGAAGAATAGCTCTCGCTCTTTCTTTCTCCGCCCGAGAAAACTCTTTCGGCGGCCACTTCGTCCCTGACTTTCATAAAGACCTTAAAGCTTTCGGGAACGAAAAACCACGCCATTCTCGAATCGAATACGATATCGTCGCCCTTTCTTTCGGCGGCTATACGCTTGGATTCGCTGTCGATGATATCGTCTACGTTATTTTCCGATTTAAGGATATAGTCGTTGAATTCCAGCGCGGACATTCCCCTTTCTTCAGCAAGCCGACGCAATATGCTTCCGGTCGTAAAGACTTCGAAGCCGTATCTTCCTTTCATAATCCCGCAAACGGTACTTTTCCCGCTTCCGAGCATTCCCGATAAAGTTATAAACATCGGCGTTTCCTTCTGTTTCTATGTGATGAATTCAAGCCGCTCTTTCCCGAAGCGACCGTAGTACGGACGGATTCCGCAATTTCGTCGCGGCTTCGATAAATCGGCTCTCGTTTTGAGTTCCGTCGCGTTTTCCGCGGAAAACGACGGTAGGACGATACGATTTTCGCAGGTCCGTCCCTTGCGCTCTTCTTGCTTTCCGCACGCCTTTCTTATTTTTCTGCGAGCCTCTCTTATTTCTGTGAGCTTTTCTTACTTTCTGCGGAGAATAACGATCGCGACGGCTACCACTCCGCTCAGGACGCCTACGATAATGATGATCTGCCATCCGAGACCGGAAACGGGATTATTCGGATTGACGGGATCGTCGTCGGGCGGAGGGGGAGTAGGTCCGGGATTGTCGGAGAAACTCGCGACTATCGCGTAATTGGAGAGGTGGTCCGTGTCGAAAACGAGATAACCGCCTTCTCTCCGCGCGTTCATATTGACGGGAATATACTGCTTTTCTCCGTTTTCGCCCTCGATTTCGCGGACGTAGACTATATTAAGCTCGATATCCTCCTCGAGAAGCTCGTCGGGTATGCGAATCTTTATCTGAACCGAGTCCTTCAGCTCGATCTTGTCGAGATTACGGTCGTCGTAAAGCTCAATATTGAACATCTGACGCACCTCGAAATCCCCTATCTGACTGAAAATGCTTGCGTTGAGCTGCTTGGCTATGGCGGAAATATCGACGTTTCCGCAATTCAGAACGGCGTTGGGATCGAATCCGTTGGTACTCAGAATGACTACCTGCGGCGGATCGCCCTTCTTGGAGGTAACCGAGGCGGTCTTGACGGTAAAGGGCATTTCGGTGACGGCTTTGATTTTGTAGTTGTCGTCGACTATCTCCGCGATAATCGTATAGCGCCCCGCGCTGAAAACGCGCTCTATGCAGTTATCGCCCTCGGCAAGGATATTGCCCGCTTCGTCGATGATTTTAAGGCGGACCGTAACGTTGTCGCCGTCGAGCAGACCTTCGATTTCGGTATCGATGATTCCGTTCTCGCCCGAAATAAAGCTTCCGTCGAAATTGGGATTGAAATCGACGGTTATGTCGCGCTTATGAATGATCATAACCGCCGTGCGGCTCTTTATCGGCTCGTAATTCTCCGGCTCGGTAAGCTCGAAAACAGCCGTAACCGTATAGCTTCCCGCCCTCGAAACGTTGTTGCCCGTATACGTGACCGAAACCCCTTCCGGAGCCGCGCCCGACGCGAACACCACGAAAATTCCGTGTTCCTTTCCGTCGTAGGCGAATTCCGCGTCGTCGAATTCAAACTCTCCGAGTTCGAAAACGGCTCTCGCCACGGAAACGGTTATTTCAAGCTCGTAATCGTTATAATTCCTTTCGTCCGAATTGAAATAAGCCTTATAGGCTTTCTTTCCCGCTTTTATGAGAGTATCCTTCTCCGACCAGAAGAAGGAGTCGTTGAGCGGAATATCCCCGAGAGTCATTCCGGCTTTATACGTCGCGGTCAAAACTCCGTGAGCCGAAGCGGCGCGATTCTTCACCGCGTCGGAAAACTCGGCTTTGTCGATATTCACGATAACGACAAGCTCGGCGTCGTAATAATTCTTCTCGTCGCTGTTATAGACGATATTGAATTCCTGACCGTATCCGGCGTTGAGGCTTTCCGGACGGTCGACGAGTTCGTAGTTCTCTTTAAGGCACTCGGAAATCGACATAAAGCTCAGAAGAGGACTGTAAGTGAGGTTGATCTCGGGATGAACGACCGATTCGAGATCGAATCTCGCCTTCTCCACCACGAAGCCTTCCACGTCGCAGCTGAAATCGCTGTTGTCGAGAAGAGTAACCCTTATCGACCTCTGGCTCGTATTTCCGAAAAAATTGTTGCAGAGGAAATAGTGACAGTCTTTGGGATTGCCGACGTAGGAGATGACGTACTCGCTTTCGGGAATGACCTCGACGTCGCCGCTGTTGAAGCAGCGAACGATCTCCATACCTTCGGTATTGACCTCCTCGAAAGCCGTGTAATTCATCTTGACGGGCTTCTTCGAAACCTTTATGCTGTCGAGCCTTATCGCCGAAACGTAAAGCTCGACCGTTCCGCTTATTCCGACGTAATTATCGGCGTCTTCGGGAGTGAAAATCCATTCGTAGGACGAAGTTACGCCCACCCTCAGCGTCTGTCCTTCGGCAAGTCTGCATTCGCCCGGGGTGCTTCCTTCGAGAGTCGGAAGAATGACCTTGTCGGGATTGGTGTTTTCGTAAAGATTGACCTTGGACGTATTCGGGACGACTACGGGCGTAGCCTTGCCGACGGATATGGAAATCGTAAGCGTAAAGTCTTCGTAATTATCGGGAGCGGCGTTATAATATGCGTCGAAAACCTGATCGTCTCCGGCAAAAACCAGCGTATCGGGATTAACCCACTTGAAATCCGCGTCGAGAGCTATATCGCCGAGTTTAAGTCCGTACCTGTACACGACGCCCGTTATCGGCTCGTGGGTTTTTCCTTCGTAGGTCGCTTTGTTCACGACGACCTTGATCTTATCGCCCTGAACGATCTCGTAATTGTTCTTATCCGAAGGGACGAACGTAAACGCGAAAAGCCTTCCCGCCGAACCCGTAGCGTTGAGAAGCGTATCGGGCTTCTGCCAGCTGTAGCCTTCGGGCAATTCTATGTCGCCGAGCTTCAGACCTTCCCTGTAAGTGACCGGCTCGACCTCGGGTACCGAATAGGACGGATCTATGGCTTTGCTTATACGGACCTCGACCTTATCGGTATACGCGATTTTGGTGTTGCCCGCATCCGAAACCCTGACTTTACAGTAATAAACTCCGCTCTGAAGGACGTCGGTAAGCTTCAGAGTCGCCGACTTCGATATAACAACGCCCGTTTCGCCCTGACGGTACCACTCGAATTCAACTTTCTCCGCGCCGTGACGGACGTTTGCCGTAAGAGTAACCACGTCGCCGTAAATCGCGGTCTTTGCCGTTCTTCCGTTGGTGACCGAAACGTCCACCGATACCTTGGGATCCTTGAAAACCCATATCGCGTAAAGCACGAGGTCGTCGGTTATTTTGTTCTCCGTGAAACCGAAAGCCGAAGAGCCTTCCTTCGTATCCGTAGCCCAATGCACGAATTCGTATCCGCTTCTTACCGGATCGGAAGGCCTCGATGCGTATTCGCCCTCTCTTACGGTCTGACTTGCGGGAGGAGTTCCGTCGGCTCCGTTAAGGTCGAAACTCACCGTGAATACGCCGGGAAGAACCTCTACCGATATCGTATACGAAAGCGTCGCCGGCACGGGATAATAGTGCAGCGTAGAGTCCTTGGACGAAGGCGTCCGGAAAGTCCAGCCCGAGGAAGAAAGAGTCATTCCGAGAGGCTTGCTTTCTCCGTAAAGAGTAACCATCTTTGAGGTAGTGAGCTTATTGTCTTCGCACTGAACCTTGGAGGCTCCGCAAACCGAACCGGGCGCGAGAGTTTCGTTATTGTCCAGAACGAGAGTGTCTTTATTATAATAAACGCGTTCGAGAGAGGCGCAGGGCTCGGCTTTTTCCACGCCGTTGGAACCGGCAACGGCTCCTCTGACCGAACCGCCCGCGACTCCGCCTATATTGAAGCATTCGTAAACCCTTCCTTCGTTGGCTCCGACTATGCCGCCCACGTACGAACCTGTGGAGGATACTCCGCCCATATTTATACATCTGACGACCGAAGCCCGCGACGATACGCTCGTTCCCGCAACGTAACCCGCGATTCCGCCCGAATGGCTCGACGACGCGTAAACCATCGCTCCGTTGATACCGTCGGTTATCGTTCCCTTTCCGTAAACCGCTCCCGCGATTCCGCCGACGAACTGCTTACCCGAAACGTAACCCGTTTCTATAACGAGATTCCTGACCGTTCCTCCGTCGATAACTCCGAAAAGACCTACGTAGTTATTGACCGAATAAACGTAGAGATTGGTGAGCTTCTTGCCGTTCCCGTCGAACACTCCGCTGAAACCGCTTCCTCCTTCCTGATACTTCGTTCCTCCGAAGGAAGCTATCGGAGTGAAAGCCTCTCCGCCCCAGACGGTTCTTCCGCTTTCCTCCGAAACGACGCCGCCCATATCCACGTCTTTGGTGAGTTTATAGTGGGCGGAAAGATAAGCCGAAGCGTTTTCGCCCGAGCAGAGCGACGAAAGAAGCTTCATATCGGCAAGAGATGTTATGAGATACGGACTTTCGGCAGTTCCTTTCCCCGAAAAAACCGTGGCTGCGGAGGCGTATTCAGGCCTTCCCGCGGTAACCCCCGCGGAAAGCAGCATACACGCCGCGATCAACACTATTATCAGTAAGTATTTCTTTTTCATTTTTTCCTTTTCCGGTATGCAAGTCTTCTTCTCCGGTTACCCTTCCGGTCAAACTCCGCCGAGCGGAAAGCATACCTCCCCATTGTTTGAATTTCAGTATACCATACGGAATAACTTATGTCAAGCGCAGAAAAACGCCTATTCAAAAACGGATTATTATAAAAAACGGCAAAAAACCTGACTTTTGTCGGAATTTCGCCGTTATTCGCGCACGTTACCGCTTTTACACGGTAGTTTTTACGGATTTTTCGTCCACTCTGCAAAAAACAAAAAAAATCGCCCGCCAAAATCCGCGCGCTCCGTAAAATCATTCGTCGTAGCGGTCGATGGAAACTCCGGCTTCGCCGAAAAGGTCGAGAGAAAACTCGTCGGGATAGCCTTCCCTGTACACGACGCGGCTTATTCCGGCGTTGATAATCATTTTCGCGCAGATAACGCAGGGCTGATGAGTACAGTAGAGCGTGGCTCCTTCGAGTTGAATTCCCAGTCGGGCAGCCTGAATTATCGCGTTCTGTTCGGCGTGAACGGCGTAACATAATTCGTGCCTAGTTCCGCTCGGAATCCCGAGCTTCCTTCTGAGGCATTCTCCTCTTTCCTTACAGCTCGTTACGCCCTGAGGCGCGCCGTTGTAGCCGGTAGTCAGTATGCGCTTGTCCCTGACGACGACCGCTCCTATCTGCCTTCCTTCCTGATAGCAGCTCGACCAGCCCGCGACGGTTTCCGCCATTTCCATAAATCTTCTGTCCCACTTATTGAATTTTTCGGACATATTCTCCTCCGTAAGGTTTTATTTCGTCTGGTTTTTACAGCTCGATTTCGTCCACGGCGTCTCCGCCCGACATAGTTACGAGCCTGACGAGAACTTCCGCACAGACTCTTGCGTCGTCTTTTGCACGATGAGCGTCCTCGGCTTTCACTCCGAGAAGCTTCGCGAGAGTCTGAAGCTTATAATCCCTCGGCGACGCGACGCCCGCAGGTCGGCTGCCATAGTAGTTTTTCGCGATTTCGAGAGTATCCCACCTGACGTTCTCGAATCTGTAGCCCGACCTTTCGGCGGCTTCTCTCACGAAAACGAAATCGAAGGGGATATTGTGAGCGACGAGAATCGCGCCGTCGCAGAACTTTCTGAAATCGCCGATAACCTGAGTTATTCTGGGCTGTCCCGCGAGCATCTCGTCCGTAATGTGGTTGACCTTGCTCGCTTCATCGGGAACGTGAACGAGCGGATCGACGAGAGTTTCGAAGGATTCGCAGATAACTCCGTCGCGAAGCCGCACCGCGCCTATTTCGATAATGCTGTCCCTCAGAGGATTCAGCCCCGTCGTTTCGAGGTCGAAGGCGACTACGTTCTTACCTTTAAGAAACTCCGGAATAATCTCGGGCTTATCGAACATTCCCGTCTGTTTCGTGATTATATACGGCTCGGGGAAAACGAAGGTATATTCCTCGGGAACCGCCCTTCCGGCGCTCTTTCTCACTTCGCCTATCTCGCAGGACGACAGAGCGTAAGCCGTAAGAGTTATTTCGCTCCCCGAAACGCCCGCGTACGACCTCGTTTTTCCGCGAACGATAACCTTTTCTCCGACGGAAAGCTTCCCGAATTTCTCCGTTTCCTCTCCTCCGAGAAACATAGTTACGTTAATCCCGCCCGAAAAGTCCTCCAGCCTGAATCTTACTCTCAGAGCGTATCCCGCGTCGGAACTGGTCGGAAGGTCGCTCCTCAGCGACTTGATTTCGCCGCACACGCAAACCTTCATATCCTCCCGCTTCAGCTCGGAAATAAAAGTCGGAGCCTGTCTTACGGCGCGTCCGATAATTCCCGAAACGTTGGTGACGGGTATGGTTTTTTCGGCTTTGAGGACTATGTCGGCGGCGGCTTTTCTCTGTCTTGCGTCGATCTTCCTCACGGTTTCCTCGAAATTCTCCGAATCCTCCGAAACCACGTAGGACACGTTCACCGGCGTAACCGTATAATCGGCGAAAAACCCGTTGAGCCTGTCTATCAGATTCATTTCCGCAAAAAGTCCGAGAGTTTCTTCGTTGAGCCTGAATACAATCGAATAATTATCTTCGCCCTTGGTTTTGTTTATGTAATACCCGCCCTCCGCGAATCTCATATAGACCGAATAGTAATTCTCCTTGAGATATTCCATCATCGCCGCCCGAAGAGTTTCGTGATTCTGACGGTCGGGAACGATTTCCGTGACGAAGGTAAGTCCGCAGCACTCGCGCGCCTTCACCTTCTCCGAAAGAAAACGGAATTCTTCGTCGCCAAGCGGCACGGGCGAAGAGAACGTAAACGTAACCTTCTTTCCTTCCGCGCTGAAAACGGCGTCCCTGAATCTGAGACTTTCGCTTATTCCTTCTTCGACCAGCCAGTCGAGCATCTTTTTCTCCTTTGAATTACCTATTATTCGTTGAATTTACCTTTTCCCGAAATTCTCCTCCGCGTAGTCGTCGAGAAGCTTCAGAAAGTTCTCGGCTATATCGCCTTCGATTCTTCCGCAAGGAACGCCCTTCCTGAATACCGCGGCGCAGCCCTCTCCGCCGGCAAGACCTATATCCGCGTCCTCAGCCTCGCCGGGACCGTTTACGACGCAGCCCATAACCGCTATCTTTATCGGTATCGTCCAGCCTTCGACGTGCGCGTTTACCTTCTCCGCAATTGCGGCAAGGTCGATTCCGCATCTTCCGCAGGTCGGACAGGATACGACCTCCGTACACCTTATAAGTCCGAGAGATTCGAGTATAAGCCTTGCGGCTCTGACTTCGGGAACGGGATCGCCCGTCGCGGATACTCTTATCGTGTCGCCTATTCCGTCGAGAAGCAGACTTCCTATTCCTACGGCAGACCTTACGAGACTCGTTTCGTAAACGCCCGCTTCGGTTACGCCTATATGCAGCGGATAATCGAACCTTTCGCTAAGCTTCCTTCCCATCGAAACGGTCGCTCTCACGCTACTCGACTTCGCCGCGAGAACCAGATCGTAAAAGCCTCTCCCTTCGGCGTATTTTACGTATCTTTCCACGCTTCTGAGCATAGCTTCCTCTTTATCGGGAGTTTCCGCGCGGTCGGATTTATTGACCGAACCTCCGTTGACTCCTATCCTCACCGCGCAGCCTTTCGCTTCCGCGCAGTCCAGAACCTTTCCGAAGTTTTCTATCTCCCCGAGATTCCCGGGATTGACTCTGACCTTGGCGGCTCCGTTTTCCATAGCCGCGATAGCAAGCCTGTAATCGAAATGAATGTCCGCGACTAAGGGCATCTTCGTAATTCCGACGAGAGTCTCGAAAGCCTCGGCGTCCTCTTCGTTCCTGACCGCGCAGCGTACTATGTCGCAGCCCGCCTCCTCCAGACGCTTAATCTGCACCGAAGTCGCTTCCGTGTCGCGGGTGTGCGTATTGGTCATCGACTGTACGGCTATTTTTTCGCCGCCGCCGATAAACAGATTCCCTATCCTTACTTTTCTGCTCATAATTAAGTTACCTGAAAAGCTTGATTACGTCGACGAGTATCACGAGAAGGAACAGAACTATGAGTCCGACCGTATGGATAGTACCTTCGACGCTGCGCTTGATCGGCTTCCCTCTTATCCATTCGATGATCACGAAAACCACTCTCGCTCCGTCCAGCGCGGGTATCGGAAGAAGATTGAATATCGCGAGATTGACCGAAATCAGGATTATCATAAAGAGAATGTTCGAAAATCCCGTCGCCGAAACCTGCGTCATCATAGTTATCGTCGTAATCGGTCCGCCTATATCGTCGATGGAGCCTTTTCCGCCTATCAGATCGAAAAGCGACTTCCAGATATATCCGCCCGCCCGCAGACAATACGGCGCGCTGTCAACGAAAGCTTCGCCTATACCCGTTCTGACCGTGGTCTGCGTTATCGCGATTCCGAGTCCGTAGGCTTCGACCGAAGTATAGACGGGCTTTCCGTTTTCGTCCCTGACTATTTCTCCGTTTTCGTCGCGCTTATACTCCTTCGCGATATAATTGCCCTTCTTAAGTCCTTCGAGCCTGATTTTTTCGCCGTTCCTTATGACCTCGACGTCGAAAGTTTCGGGAGCCTCCTTGAGATAATCCGAAAGGTCGAGATAAAGAAGAATCTTCTTTCCGTTCACCGAATAGATAACGTCGCCCTCTCTTATTATGCCGGACTCGTAATTTGGCGAACCTTCGTAAATCTTATTTACCGTCGGAAGAGCGTTTCCGAATATCGCGAAAGCCAGAAAGGCTATGATTATTGCCGAAAGGAAATTGAAGGTCGCGCCCATAACGAGAACGATTATCCTCTTCCACGGCTTCTGACTGTTGAAGCTTCCCTGCTCCGTTCCCTCGGCGTCCTCGCCCTCGAACGCGCAGAACCCTCCGAGCGGAAAGGCTCTTATCGAGAAAACTTCCCCGCTTTTCATATTGCGGCTGAAAATCTTCGGTCCCATTCCTATGGCGAATTCGTTGATCCTGAATCCGAGAAGCTTGCCTGCCGTATAATGCCCGAGTTCGTGAATCGTCACCATGAACATCAGGGCAAGAAGAGCTATAAGAATATAAACGATAGTCATCGGCGAAAACGCCAGAAGCAACGTCGAAAATGTCATATATACCTCTCTGCCGTCCGTAGGAACGGTTTAATCTGCAAATCTTTTAATTATCTCCGAAGAAATCCTTCTTCCGAAATCGTCCCTCGCGAAAACGCCCTCCGCGCTTTCGTCGTCCAGCCGCGATTCGTCCGCGCGTCTTTCGGCTTCGGAAAGGGTTTCCGAAATTATATCGAAAATATCGTAAAATCCTATCCTTCCGTCAACGTAGGCTTTAACGCATTCGTCGTCCGCTCCGTTCATAACCGCGGAAAGATTCTCTCTCCCGAGAACCCTGTCGGCCAAGCCGATACACGGGAATCTTTCCTCGTCCACCGCTTCGAAGGTAAGCGTCATAAGCCCCGAAAAATCGAGGAAAGGCACGGCTCCGCACAAGCGTTCGGGATAGGTGAGCGCGTAGCTTATCGGAAGAGCCATATCCGGAACGGCAAGCTGAGCTTTGACCGAACCGTCGGTAAATTCCGCCATCGAATGAACCACGCTCTGACGGTGAAGCGTGACCGAAGGCTTCTTTCCGAAAAGATAATAGGCTTCTATTACCTCGAAGGCTTTGTTCATAAGAGTCGCGCTGTCGATAGTTATCTTCCTTCCCATTTTCCAGGTAGGGTGTCTGAGAGCGTCCTCGGCTTTCTTCAGAGCTATCTCCTTCTTCGGGAAATCCCTGAAAGCTCCGCCGCTCGCCGTAAGAATAATCCTCCGGACGCTTTCCCTTTCGTTCCCTATACACTGCCAGACCGCGCTGTGTTCGCTGTCCACGGGACGAAGAAATCCTCCGTATTTCCCGAGGACTTTATTTATCAGCTTTCCTCCGCAAACGAGACTTTCCTTGTTCGCGACGGCGATTTTCTTTCCGCATTCTATCGCGTATATTATCCACGGAAGAGAGGTTATCCCCGAAGCCGAAAAAAGAACTATATCCGAGCAATCCACCGCTCTTTTCACGCAGTCCGCGTCCCGCGAGATAAGCCCCGTAACCTCCGGACGGAATTCCTTCGCCTGAAAAGCAAGCAGACTTTCGTTCGAATAGGCGATAAGCGCGCTTACCGAAAATCTCCCGAGCTTTCTTATAACGCCCAGAGCCTGAACCCCTACCGAGCCGGTCGAACCTATAACCGCAACCTTCATCGATTATTCCTCCGTCAGCCCAAAGCTACCGCGATGACCGCGTAAACGAGAGACGCGCTCATCATCGTTCCGTCGAAACGGTCCATAAATCCGCCGTGACTTCCGAGAATACGGCTGTAATCCTTTATGTTTACGCTTCGCTTGACCATACTCGCGATAAGGTCGCCTGTCTGCGTGAAAACCGAACCAAAAATACCCGCGACCGCGTATATCCATATCGAAGAGCCGAGTCTTATTCCGAGATCCAAAATTCCGAAAACTTCGAAAAGAACGTATGCGGCGGCGGCTCCGATTATTCCGCCGAGAAGTCCTCCGACCGCGCCTTCGACCGTCTTGTTCGGACTTACCTTCGGAACGAGTTTACGCTTCCCGAATTTCGAACCGCAGAAATATGCGAAAACGTCGGTCAGAGAAGCTACCGCAAAGGAAAGAATTATCGCGGAAAGTCCGAGATGAGGCGCGTTTTCCGTCGGAAGGACGTTGAGCCTCAGTACCGAAAGCAGCGGAAAAACGGGATAAACGGTCAGAAACGCCGTAAAAAACACCGAATCGGTCTTCTTCCCGGAAATGATGCACGCAGCCGACGAAACGAGGAAAAAGCCTACGGCGATTATGTATTCCGTATCCTCGGGCAGACTCGTTTCCGTTCCGAAAGCCTTCAGAATATAAGGCAGACACGTAATTATCGCGTAAACCGCGGCTATGACGGAAACGCCCTTGGGCAGTCTGTCGCCCAAAGCCTTTTCCGTTTCGAGGACGCAGACGACCGCAACTACTCCCCATATCGCCGAAAGCCAGCCCGCGCCGAGAAAATATCCCGCCGCAAGCGCGCCTGTTGTAACGAGCAGAATTACCGCTCCCGTAACGATTCTTTTCAGCATAAAAACTCCACGCCTTATCCGTCCACCTTTCCGAAATTGCGTTTCCTTCTTCCGAATTCGGCCAGAGCCTTATCCAGTTCTTCTTCGGAAAAATCCGGCCATAATACGTCGGTAAAATATAATTCCGCATACGCCGACTGATAAAGAAGAAAGTTGCTCAGCCGCATTTCGCCGCCCGTCCGTATTATGAAATCCACGGGCGGAAGCTTGTTGTAAAGAAACCTCTCGAAGCTCTCTTCGGTGAGAACCTTCTCTCCCGATTCCGCAAATCTCTCCGCCGCGCGGATAATTTCCCTCTTTCCTCCGTAATTGAAGCACAGCTCGAGCGTAAGAATCCCGTTCCCCGCGGTCTTTCTCTGCACTTCGATAATCTCCGCGATTATGTCGGAAGGAAGATCCTCTCTCCCTCCCGAAACCACGACCTTCACGCCCTTTCTGTTGAACTCGGAAATCTTCCTGAAATAGCTTTTCGCAAGATTGAAAAGACCTTCGACTTCTTCGCGCGGGCGTTTCCTGTTCTCCGTGGACAAAACGTAAAGACTGAGCACGGGAATCCCGAGAGCTATACAGCGGTCGATGACTCTGCCGATGTTCCTGACGCCTTCCCTATGCCCCGCAGAGCGCGGAAAACCCCGTTTTTTAGCCCATCTGCCGTTTCCGTCCATAATAATCGCAAGACGATTAAGTTCCATTATCCGCACTCCGCCTCCGTCGGCTTAAAGAATGTATTTTTTAAGATGAGCCGACGCGCTTTCCTTCACTATATTATTTGTAACGAACTCGCTGTTTATTACAACGGTTCTGGCTTTGCCTTCCTCGCCTATATCGAAACTGACTTCCTCGATTATATGCTCCATAATGGAATGAAGCCTTCTCGCTCCTATATCCTCGCTCGTGAGATTCATCTCCTCCGCGAGAGAAGCTATCGTGTCTATTCCGTCGTCCGTGAATTCGAGGTCGATGTTATCCACCGCAAGCAGCTTCCTATACTGACGGGTAATGGAATTCTGCGGCTCGGTGAGTATCCTTACAAAATCGTCCTTGTGAAGACTCGTAAGCTCTACGACTACGGGGAATCTTCCCTGAAGCTCGGGAATAAGGTCGGATACCTTCGAAACGTGAAAAGCTCCGCTCGCTATAAACAGAATATAGTCGGTCTTGATCATTCCGTATTTGGTGTTGACCGTACTTCCTTCGACTATCGGAAGAATATCCCTCTGCACGCCCTCGCGGCTTACGTCCGGACCGCTTCCGCCCGCTTTTCCGGCAATCTTGTCTATCTCGTCGATGAAAATGATTCCGTCGTTTTCCGCTCTCCTGAGAGCTTCTCCGTTGACGCTGTCCTCGTCGATGAGTTTCTCCGCCTCCGACCTCGTTATGAGTTCGAGAGCAGCCTTGACCATAACCTTTCTCGGCTTGGTTTTCTTGGGCATCATTCCGCCGAAAATGCTTCCGATGTTTATCGGTCCCGCGCCCGTTCCGACGTCTATGGGCTTGGGTTCGTCGGGAACCTGAATTTCGATAACCAGCATATCGAGATTGTGATTGAGAACCTCGTCCTTTATCGTTTCCTTCTGAACCGTCGAAGGAAGAACGTCCGGACTCTTCTGAAGAATATCCGTAACCGTATCGACCGCCTTCGCGTAGGCTTTTGCCTGAACGTCGCGCACTCTTTCGTCCTTGACGAGTCTTACCGCGCATTCCACGAGATCCCTGACCATACTTTCGACGTCCCTTCCGACGTATCCGACTTCCGTATACTTGGTCGCTTCGACTTTAACGAAGGGAGCCTTCACGAGTTTGGCGAGCCTCCTCGCGATTTCGGTCTTGCCTACGCCCGTAGGCCCTTTCATAATGATATTCTTCGGAGTAATCTCCTCTCTCTCCGAATCGGTCAGCATACTCCGTCTGTATCTGTTCCGAAGCGCGACCGCAACGGCTTTCTTGGCTTCCTCCTGACCTACTATATACTTATCGAGTTCGTTGACAATCTGTCTCGGTATCATACTCATCGTCCTTCTTCTCCTTCGAGAACCTCTACGGTTATATGCCTGTTCGTGAATATACATATATCCGACGCGATCTCTATCGATTTTCTCGCTATTTCCTCGGCGGAAAGCTCGGTTTCGCCCATAAGAGCGCGTGCCGCCGCAAGAGCGAAATTGCCGCCGCTTCCTATCGCGCAGACGTCGTTTTCCGGCTCCATAACGTCGCCGCTTCCCGAAAGAATGAACATCTGCTCTCCGTCGGCGACTATCATCATCGCTTCGAGCTTGCGCATCACTTTATCGCTCCTCCAGAGAGAAGCAAGCTCCACCGCGCTGCGCATAAGATTTCCGCTGTATTTCTGAAGCATCTCTTCGAATCTGTCGGAAAGCGCGAAGGCGTCCGATACCGTACCCGCAAAGCCCATTACGACCTTTCCGTGATATATCCTCCTGACTTTTACGGCGTTGCCCTTCATAACCACGCTCTGACCGAGCGTAACCTGACCGTCTCCCGCGACGGCTATTTTTCCGTTCCTTTTGACGGCGCAAATGGTCGTGCCTTTTATGCCGTCCGCAGTAACCGCGTTTTCGATATGCGTCATATAGTTTCTCCTTGTAGATTTATTCGTCAATCGTTCCCAGCTCCCGACGAAGCTCCTCCATAACCTTCAACGCTCTCTCCGCATAAGCCCGCTTACGAAGGTTTTTATCCCTGACCGTCGTATCGAGCGGCTCCGTTATGGCAAAATTGCTGTTCATCGGCTGGAAATTGTCGGGCGATGCCGAAGAAATGTAATTTCCGAGCGCACCCGTCATCGTTTTCGCGTCGAGCGTAAGCCTTCCGCCCAGACAGTCTATATAAAGGTCGAGCGCGGCAACCATTCCCGAAGCGATGGATTCCACGTAACCCTCCACTCCCGAAAGCTGTCCGGCTATATAAATCCTTCTGTTCGCGACGCTCTTAACCCTGTAATTCGCGGTCAAAACCTCCGGCGCGCACACGAACGTGTTTCTGTGCATAACTCCGTATCTTACGAATTCCGCGTTTTTAAGAGCCGGAATAAGTCCGAAAACCCTTTTCTGCTCGCCGAAGGTAAGATGAGTCTGAAAGCCGACGAGATTATAGAGATTCCCGAAGTTGTTTTCCTTCCTGAGCTGAAGAACGGCGTAATTTCTTCTTCCCGTGCGCTTGTCGGTAAGTCCCACGGGCTTGAGCGGACCGAATCTCAACGTGTCCCTTCCTCTTTTCGCCATAACCTCCACGGGCATACAGCCCTCGAAAACGTCGGCAGTTTCGAAATCCTTTACCTCGGCGGTTTCAGCCGTTACGAGGGCGTCGTAAAAAACGTCGTATTCTTCTTTGTTCATCGGACAGTTGAGATAATCCGCCTCGCCCTTATCGTACCTCGCCGCAAAAAACGCGCTGTCCGTATCCACGCTCTCCGCGGTAACTATCGGCGCCGCCGCGTCGAAGAAATGCAGCAGACCCCTTCCTCCGCAGAGCTTTTCTATATCGGGCATAAGAGCTTCGTCGGTCAGCGGTCCCGTCGCGATAATCACGTCGCCTTCGGGAAGCTTATCCACGACTCCGCTTATTATCTTTATTCTCGGATGAGCTTTGATCGCGGTCGTGACGCAGACCGAAAACTCCTCCCTGTCTACGGCAAGAGCGGCTCCCGCCCCGACCTTAACGCAGTCGGCTACGTTCATAAGCATACTGCCCGTAAGCCGCAGCTCCTGCTTCAGAAGACCGCAGGCGTTCGTGATTTCGTTGCTTTTGAGAGAATTGCTGCAAACGATCTCCGCAAGACCGTCCGAATGATGCGCGGGCGAACGCTTTTCGGGCTTCATCTCGTATAAATCCACGAAAAATCCTCTTTTCGCCAGCTGCCACGCGGCTTCGCATCCCGCAAGCCCCGCTCCTATAACCGATACCTTCATTTTCTCTTCGTTTTCCGTTTCTCTTTTCGTTTTCCGAATCCGCAAAAATCCTGGAACTCGGGCTTATTGGTCTTTATCCGCTTTTTCTTCAGGCTTTTCTTTGAGTTTTTCCGCGTCCTTGAGCGACATTATATTCCTGCATTCGGGATAACCGCTGCAAGCGAGATACTTCCCGTAACGCCCGATTTTCTCGACCATCGGCTTGCCGCATTTTTCGCAGAGAATATCCGTAACCACGGGTTCGGCTTTCTCTTTGAGAGATTTTATGTTCCTGCACTCGGGATAGCCGCTGCAAGCGAGATATTTTCCGTATCTTCCGTTTCTCTCGACCATAGGCTTCCCGCACTTTTCGCAGAGAATATCCGTAACCACCGGTTCTTCCTTCTCTTTGAGGGAGCGGATATTCTTACATTCGGGATAACCGCTGCACGAGAGGAATTTTCCGTATTTTCCCGTCCTTTCGACCATGGGTTTTCCGCATTTTTCGCATATCTCGTCGGTCATAACGGGTTCTTCCTTCTTTTTGAGCGAACGGATATTGCTACATTCGGGATAATTCGTACAGGCAAGATACTTTCCGTATCTTCCTTCCTTTATGCACATACGGCTTCCGCATTTTTCGCATATCTCGTCGGTAAGTTCCG
This sequence comes from uncultured Eubacteriales bacterium, assembly GCA_900544545.1. Taxonomy (GTDB): domain Bacteria; phylum Bacillota; class Clostridia; order Christensenellales; family CAG-314; genus UMGS692. The sequence goes on along the minus strand of UQVY01000007.1, from coordinate 76,778 downwards.
GCTCTATAACGACCTTTTCGCCCGTTTTTACGGCGGAATTGACTTCCTTTATGAACGGCTTGTAGAAGTCGTCCACGACCGCGACCCAATCGGCTCCCTTTTCCTCCACTTCGTCGAGCTTGCTTTCCATCTGCGCGGTGAATTCCGCGTCCACTATGTCCTTGAAATACTTATCGAGATAATCCGTTACGGTTATTCCGAGGTCGGTCGGGACTATGGACTTCTTATCAAGCTCGGCGTACTTCCTTCCGTAAAGAGTATTCAGAATCGTCGAGTAGGTGCTCGGTCGTCCGATTCCGTTTTCCTCCATAGTCTTGACAAGCGTGGATTCCGTAAATCTCTGCGGAGGCTTGGTGAATTTCTGTTCTTCCTTTATCGACTGCTTTTCGATCGGATCTCCCTCCGAAAGCGGCGGAATACGAAGATTCTCTTCCTCGCCTTCGCCGTTGTCCTTCTTTTCGGGTTTGTCTTCTCCGTAAATCCGCAGATATCCGTCGAAAATCAGAGTCTTTCCCGTGGATTTGAAACCGTAGCCCGCGCAGTCCGATACGACCGTCAGAGTATCGTATTCGGCTTTCGTGGACTGACTCGCGAGAAATCTGTCGTAAATCAGCCTGTAAACCCGAAGCTGGTCGCGCGTAACTCTTCCTTCGAGCGAAGCGGGAGTTATTTCGAGATTTACAGGCCTTATGGCTTCGTGCGCGTCCTGAGCGTCCTTCTTGGACTTATACGAATTATACGTCTTGGGAACGTACTCCTCGCCGTATTTGCCCGAAATATATTCCCTCGCGGCTTTTTTCGCGTCGTCGGAAATCCTCACCGAGTCCGTTCTTATATAGGTAACGAGCGCGATATGCCCTTCCCCGGGAATATCGAGACCTTCGTAAAGCTGCTGAGCTATCTGCATCGTGACCTTGCTCGACAGATTGAGCTTGGAGCCTGCGTCCTGCTGAAGCGTACTCGTCGTAAAGGGCGGGTGCGGCGAAGAATAGGCCTTGGCGCGTTTTACGCTTTTGACCGAAAACGAGTTCCCGTTAAGTTCGGAAAGCACCTTTCCGCACTCGTCGCCGTTTTTGATTTTGAATTTCCTTCCGTTTTTTTCGAAAAGAGAAGCCTTGAAGATTATGTCCTCGTACCCTTTCTTATAAAGAAAAGCGTCCACCGTCCAGTATTCTTCGGGCTTGAAGGCTCTTATTTCCTTTTCCCTGTCAACGATGATCTTGAGCGCGGCGGACTGAACCCTTCCGCCCGAAAGATTTGGCTTTATTTTCTTGCAAAGCACGGGCGAAAGCTTATAGCCCACGAGTCTGTCGAGGACTCTTCTCGCCTGCTGAGCGTTGACGAGATCCATATCGAGCTTTCTCGGATGAGCGATGGCTTCCTGAACGGCTTTTTTCGTGATTTCGTTGAAAACGATTCTGTTTTCTTCGTTCGGATCGAGTCCGAGAACCTGCTGAAGATGCCACGAGATAGCCTCTCCTTCGCGGTCGGGGTCGGTCGCGAGATAAACTTCGTCGGCTTTCCTGATTTTCGAGTTAAGTCTTTTAATCGTCTGTTCCTTCCCGGGAGTAACTACGTAGGTCGGCTTATACCTGTCCCTGACGTCTACTCCCAGAGATTTCTGCGGAAGATCGTTGACGTGACCGCCCGACGCATCAACTTCAAACCCGCTGCCGAGATATTTTCCTATGGTTTTCGCCTTTGCGGGCGACTCTACTATAACGAGCTTCATATACTTTCACCTTCCCGCCGAAGAATAACTCTCTCCGGACAACGGAAATTATTACCTTTCCGTGTTTCTTTATTGTTAAATCGGTAAAAAAACGGTTATACGGAAACCCTGTATTCTCCCGTACCGTCTTTTCTTACGTAATCCATAAGTTCCATTATCGGTAAGAGCGCGGCGACCTCGCTTACGCTCATTCCCGTGAATTCGACCATATCGTTGAATCTTTTCGCTCCCGCGCGGATAGCTTCGATTATTTTCTTCTCCGCGTCCGAAAGCCCGTCGAGATTCTTCGCCGAAAGCCCGACTACGCCTTTATATTTGACGTTGAGTTTTTCGAGAATATCCGAAATCTCCGTAACCGGACCGGCTTTAAGTTCCTTTATAAGTCTGTTCGGGACCGCCGACTGATTCGAAAATATCTCCCCGGGGAGAGCGAATACCTCCTTCCCGAATTCCATTCCGCATTCGACCGTATAAACGGCTCCGCTTCCCTCCTGCGCTTCGACGAGAAGCATTCCGCAGCATAAACGGGCGATAAGCCGGTTGTTTATCATAAAATTATATCCCATCTGCGGAGTCGAATGCGCAAAAAGCGACAAAAGAAGCCGATTTTCGCAGCCCGAAATCAAAGTCCTCTGCGTATTCGTGAGCCGTCCGAGACCGTTGGGAAGGCAAAGAACGATTCCTCCGCTTTTCGCGGCGGAAATCGCCGAGTATTCCGCGCCCTCCGAGCCGCTCCCCACGAGGATTACTCCGCTTTCCGAAAGTCCGCTCCCGAAAAAAGCAGCGGCTTGTCTTCCGTAACCCGAAATCGTCCTCGTTCCGACGACCGCGAAACTCTTCTCCTTCAAAAGCGACTTGTTTCCGTTCGCAAACAAAGCGTAGGCTTCGCCCGATTCCGAAAGCTCCGAAGGGAAATCCTCGTCGAACTCCGTAATAACCTCCGTACCCGAAGCCCTGTAAAACGCTTTCAGCCTCGAAAAACCGTCCTCCGACGCGGCGGGACATATCTCCCGATACTTTTTATCCCCCAAAATCTTCTCCGCATTCTTATCGGAACGGAATTCTCCGAAAAACTCTTCGTCCGAACCGAAAAGCGCGAATATATCCTCGGCTCTCTGCGGAGTAACGTTGAAATGAGCGAGAATCAGAGCCGTCTTTTCCACGTCCGACCTCCTACTTCACATTTCTTCTGTCCAGCGACCGATACTGAATGGCTTCCGCGACGTGGACGGTGTTTATGTTTTCGATTCCGTCGAGGTCGGCAATCGTTCTCGCGACTTTAAGAATCCTCGAATACGCCCTCGCGCTTAAATTGAGCCTTTCAAAAGCCGACGTGAGCATAGCTTCGGATTTTTTGTCGAGAACGCAGAACTCGTTTATCTCTCCGCTGTTCATCTGCGCGTTGCAGTACTTTCCTCTTCCTTCGAACCTTTTAAGCTGAATCCGCCGCGCGGCGTTGACTCTCGCCTTGACGTCCGCGGACGACTCGGAAAAAGCCTTTCCGGCTATGTCGTCGTAAGAAACGCTGTCCACTTCGACGTGAATATCGATTCTGTCGAGAAGCGGTCCCGAAAGCTTGTTGCGATATCTGTTTATCTGCGAAGGAGTACATTTGCACTCCTGAGTACGCGAACCGTAGTTGCCGCAGGGACAGGGATTCATACTCGCTATCAGAATGAAGTCCGAAGGATAGGTAACCGTGAGTTTCTGACGCGAAACGGTCATTTTTCCGTCCTCCAAGGGCTGACGCAGAGTTTCGAGAACCACTCTCGGATACTCCGGAAGCTCGTCGAGAAACAATACTCCGTTATGCGCGAGGCTTATCTCTCCGGGAACGGCGTCCTTTCCTCCTCCCGTCATAGCCGAAACCGTAGCCGTATGATGCGGCGAACGGAAAGGTCTCTGAGTCACGAAGCCTTCCTCCGGGTCGAGAATCCCCGCAACCGAATGAATCTTGGTCGTTTCGAGAGCCTCTGAAAAGGTCATATCCGGCATAATCGTCGGAATAGCCTTGGCAAGCATTGATTTTCCCGCGCCCGGCGGACCTATGAGAAGGATATTGTGTCCTCCCGCGACCGCAATCTCGCACGCTCGTCTCGCTTCGTACTGTCCCTTTATGTATTTCATATCGTTTTCGTCGGAAACCCTTTCGGTAACGGTAAAAACGCTGTGCGAAACGGGCGGATATTTTTCCGTCCCCACGAGCAGCTTCACGGCTTCGGTAAGACTTTTGAGCGCGTAGACCTCTATCCCTTCTATATACGAAGCCTCCTTGCGGTTTGCTTCGGGAATAATGAATTTCCTTACTCCGTCCTGCTTTGCGGAAATGATCAGCGGAAGAATTCCGTCGGCTCTGCGAAGCTCTCCGTTCAGAGCAAGCTCACCTACAAGACAAACGTCCTCGAAAATCCCCTCCCTGAACAATTCCGGCGACGATACCGCGGCTATTGCCACGGCTATCGGAAGGTCGTAAAGCGTACCCTCCTTTCTCATATCCGCCGGCGCAAGATTAACGACGATCTTTCCTACGGGATATTTGAGTCCCGAATTCTTGATCGCCGATTTTACGCGTTCCCTCGATTCCTTGACCGCGGCGTCGGGAAGCCCGACTATATCGTAAGACGGCAATCCCGCGTGCAGGTCGGCTTCTATTTCGACTCTGAAGCCGTTGAGTCCGCTAAGTCCGTAACTGTGAATTCTCGAAAGCAGCATAATTCTCCCTCCGCTTCGTCCTGAGCATCGCAATCGCTTTTTTTATTTATTCTATTTCGCTTTATTTACTTCCTTTTTCCTATTTGTCCGCAAAAACCCGATTATCTTCTCCATTTCTTCCTTATCCGGAAACTTTTCGTCGCATTCTTCTATATACGCGCAGCCTCTGCATTCTCCGAAACAGTCGTAAGGAAGCTCTTTGGTTCTATCGGAATCGTCATTCATCTTCTTTTCCCCCGATAAGCTCCTTTAATCTCAGCGAAGCCGAGTAAACCTCGCTTTTCGAACGAATTCCCCTGACCTCCGCCGCGACCGCCGCGACCGCGTCCTTCATAGATTCCGCGCCCTTGCTCAGCCTGTCTGCGAGTCTTGCTTCGAGACTCGGTTCTTCTTCGTCGTCCTTTTTCGTATAGTTTTTCTTCAGAACTATCGTATACTCTCCCTTTCCGCTGTTATCGTTGGAAGAAAGCTCGCTTATAACCTCGTCCACGCTTCCTCTGTAAAACCTTTCGAATTTTTTCGTAAGGTCGTTGCAGACCACGACCTCCGCGTCGGGGAAAACCTCCCTCACGGATTCAAGAGTTTCGACGATTCTGAGCGGCGACTCGTAAAAAACCGCGAGCAAGGCTCTGTCCCCGCGAATACCCTCGAGGACCTCCCTTATATCTCCCTTTTTCCTCGGAAGAAATCCGTAAAACGCAAAGGAAGCCGTCGGAAGCCCGCAAGCCGAAAGCGCGGTTATCATCGCGTTCGCGCCGGGGACGGGAACGACTTTTATTCCCGAAGCGACGGCTTTTTTCACTAAAATATACCCCGGATCGGATATGCAGGGAGTACCCGCGTCCGAAACGAGCGCGAAACTCTCTCCCGAAAGCAAGGACGAAATTATTCTGTCCGACTTGCCCTCCTCGGTATAACCGTTGACCGAAACAAGCTCCCTGACGACTATTCCGCACTTGTCGAGAAGCACTCTCGTTACTCTCGTATCCTCCGCAAGCACGCAGTCCGCCTCGCCGAGAATCCTTTTTGCCCTGTCGGTAATATCCTCCGTATTTCCGATGGGCGTCGCAACCATATATAAAACGCCTTCCATAAAGACCAAATCCCGTTTTTATCCCCATAATACCGCAAAATCGGAATCTATTTCCCGTTCCCGCGGTAAATACCGTCCGCGTTCTTCCGCGCTTCCGTCCGTAAAGCTTCTATCTCTGCTTTATAAGCTCGACCATCTTTTCGGCTACCCGCGAAGGAGAAAGCCCCGCAAACTCCATCTGCTCCCCGATAGTCCCCTGACCTACGGAAAGATTCTCCGAAGCGAAAATCAGAAGCCTTCGTCCGCCCCAGACCGGAGACGAACTCGTTCTGACGTCCGCCATCGAGTTCTTTTCCGCGTAAAACTCCGCGACCGATGCGCCGAATCCGCCCGCGGCTACTCCTTCTTCGAGCGTACCTATGGCTTTGCTTCCGATTTTCAGCAGAACCTCTCCGTCCAGCGGATTGACCGACGTACAGTTATAGACGGCTATGCTCCTTCCGGAAATCTCGGCGGCTTTAAGAGCCACTCCGAGACATCTCGGACCTACCGCAAGCAAAACGCCCTCTCTTCCTTCTCTTACGAGCTGCCACTTGTCTATCGGGTGCTGCGGAAGAGCTTCGACGGCTTTCACTCCGTCGAGTCCGCGGATATCCCCGTTGCAGTATCTTACCGCCACGGGAGAATCGGAGGAAAGCGCGTATTCCGCAGCCTGCCTCAACTCGCCGACCGCAGAAGGAGCAAGAATCTTCACGCCGAGCGTTCTCATATACGCGATATCGAAAAGTCCCTGATGAGTCTTTCCGTCCGCGCCGACGAAGCCCGCTCTGTCTACGAAAAAGGCTACGGGAAGACGGAAAAGACAAACCTCCTGCTGAATCTGGTCGAAGGCTCTCTGCAAAAACGTGGAATAAATGCAAACCGCCGGTCTAAGTCCCCGCGCAGCCATTCCCGAAGCGAGCGAAACCGCGGTCTGCTCGCAGATTCCGACGTCGATTACCTTTCCGCCGCGCTTTTCGAAAGCCTTGAGTCCCGTACCCTCCTCCATCGCCGCGGTAATGGCTCTGACCGACGGATTCTTTTCGGAAATATCCGCGAGAATCTCTCCCAGAGCCTCGGAAAAGGTATTCACCGGCTTCGTAAGCCCCGGTCCCACGCCGTGATAAAATTCGGGATCCTTCTCCGCTTCGGGACAGCCTTTGCCTTTTACCGTCCTGACGTGAACGACTACCGGTCGTCCGTAGGAAGCCGCGTCGCCGAATACTTTTACGAGCGGTTTAAGGTCGTGTCCGTTTATGGGACCTATGTACTTTACGCCCATCTGCTCGAACATATTGTCCCCGCCGGTTATTCTCTTTATGAAATGCTTGACTCCCGAGCCGCATTTCATAAGTCCGCGTCCCGGAGCGGTCTTTCCGAGGAACTTTTTCCAGCCCGACTTTGCGCTCGCGTAGCCTCGTTTTATCGTAAGAGCCGATAAGTGACGGTAAAGTCCGCCCTTTCCGACCGAAATAGCCATTCCGTTGTCGTTGACGACGATGAGAAGCTGTCCGTTATAGCCCGAAAGAGCGTTCAGAGCCTCCAGCGATTCGCCCGAAGCCAAGGCTCCGTCGCCCACGACGCAGACGATTTTCCCGTCCTCGCCCTTGGCGTCCCTCGCAAGACACATTCCGTAAGCCGCCGCAATCGCGCTTCCCGCGTGACCGCTTCCGTAGGCGTCGTACTCGCTTTCCTCGGGGTCGCAGAATCCGCTTATTCCGCCCGAAGCCCTGAATCTTTCGGTGTCGTCCATTCTTCCCGAGAGAATCTTGTGCGCGTAGCACTGATGACCGACGTCGAAAACGATCTTGTCTTCGGGAAGGGAAAAACACCTGTGCAGAGCCACGGTAAGTTCGACCGCTCCGAGATTTGCGGAAAGATGGCCTCCCCGCTTATCCGCCACGGAAATAATCTCCTCCCTTACCGCGGACGAAAGCCCTTTAAGTTCGGAAATACTCATTTGTTTTAACGCTTTACCGACGTCTTTTCTCACGGCTTACCTCCCCGACGGCAAACGGCCGCCGCTACGACAATATGATTCTATGCCCTCGTTTTCTTCGTTATGACCTACGGATTCAGCCCTTTATTCCGTAAAGCTTTCCGTACTTGTCTTTAAGATAGTTTATATAATGTCCCGCGTCGAAATCTCCGCCGACCGCGTTCCCGAAAAGCTCTTTCGGAGCCTTCGTCGAGCCGAATCTGTGAAGCTTCCTTTCGAGCCATTTGTCTACCGATTCGGTCGTTCCTCCCGCAAGAGAACCCAAAACGTCGAAGTCTTTATTCATCGCGTCGAAAATCTGCGCCGCGTAAGCCGAGCCTAGCGCGTAAGTCGGGAAATACCCGAAGTCTCCGCAAGCCCAGTGAATATCCTGCAAAACTCCGTCCGAATCTCTTTTTACTTCGAGTCCGAAATACTCCCTGAAAAGCTCGTTCCATCTCTCGGGAAGCTCACTGACCTTCAGATTCCCTTCGAACAGCTCTTTTTCTATATTGTACCTAAGCATAATATGAAGCGGATAGGTAAGTTCGTCGGCTTCCGTTCTCACGAAGCTGCATTCGGCTTTGTTGACGAATCTATACATAGTTTCCGCGTCCACGCCTTCGAGTTCGTCGGGGAATATCTCCTTGAGCTTCTGGAAATGCGCCTGCCAGAATTCAGAACTTCTTCCTATATGATTTTCGAAGAATCTCGACTGAGATTCGTGAAGAGCAAGCGACGCGCAGCCTTCGCAAAGCGTTCCTACGAGATTTTCGCCGCTCTGCTGCTCGTAAGTCCCGTGTCCGAGTTCGTGAATCGCCGAGAATATCGACGAGGCGAAAGCCTCGGGATAATAGTGGTTGGTAACCCTTACGTCGTTCCTTCCGAATCCCGAAGTAAACGGATGCTCGCTCTCCTTCATAAGTCCGCGCTTCCTGTCGAAACACATTACGTCCGTTATATAATCGGCGAAAAGCTTCTGCTTCTCCGCGGGGAAAACCTTGTCCGCAAACGAAAAATCGTCCTTCCTTCCGGCGGAAACGACTTCCTTTATGAACGGAACGAGCTCCTTCTCCAGCCTTCCGAAAAAGACGTCGTACTCGGAAGCTCTCATTCCCTCCGCAAACATATCGAGAAATACGTCGTAACCTTTAAGCTCGTCCGTTTCGTAATATCCGAGAAGCCGCTTTTTAAGCTCTATCATCTTTTCGAGATAGGGTTCGAAAACGGAATAATCGTCGGCTCTTTTCGCTTTGCCCCAGGCGGCCTGACTCTTGGTTTCGTGAATGCTGAGTTCGACGTAAAGCTCCTGCGGGACCTTTCTCATTCTGTCAAGACCTTTCTTCTGCTGCGAAATCTCGTATTTAAGCACGGGATCTTCGATTTCGTCGATTTTCAAAGCGAGTCCGTCGATAAGCTCCGCGGTTTCGGGCGAAGTCCTGAAAGAGTAATCCTTCTCCGCAAAAAACGCGTCCAGCGGTTCTCTCGATTCTATGGTGGTTTCTCTTGCTTCCGTTTCGTTGTCCCAATTCATCAGAAATGCCAGAAATTGGTTCGCGAGCATTTCTCTGCGATAAAATCCGTATTTTTTCAAAAGCTCTTTCATCTTATTCTCCGAAGGGCGCATAGCCCCGTTTAACTGCATTTATTTTCAGTATATCATATATTTTCTTTTTTTTCAAGATTTTTTCGGATTTTTCGCGATAACCGCAGTTTTTTTCGGTCAGCCTGCGCTCCCGCCCGCCCTCCCCGCGCAGGCTCCGTCCGTCAACCTACCTTTTCGGCTATCGAGTTATCCGCAACGATACGGAAATCCGCGCGTTTTTCGAGTTTTCCGGCGTTTTCCATAATATCCTGAAGACGGTTGAAGCTTTCCTCGGTCATAACGGGCGAGCGCACCCAGGTATCGTTCGCGATATAGGCTTTAAGAGCCGTCAGAACGTCCGATTCCGACGAGCCGTCGAAATAAGGAAGCAGAAGCTTCGCGCATTCTTCGGCGCTATGCGAGAAAAGATAGTCCGTAGCTTTCTTGACCGCTCTCAGAAATCTCTCGAAAAGCTCGGGATTATCTGCAATTCTGCTTTTTATCGCCGTATATGCCGTATAAGGAACTTCTCCGCTCTCCTTACCTATCGAGGCGACTATATAACCCTTTCCGGAATTGACGAGAGTGCTTGCCGCGGGTTCGAAAAGAGGCACGAAGTCTCCCGTTCCCGCCGTAAACGCGGGCGCAAGCATATTGAATTCCACGGAATAGTCCATAATTATATTCTCTCCGTCCCTGTAACCGTGCTTATTCAGAATATATTGCAGAGTCATCGCGGGTACTCCGCCCTGTCTGCCCATTATTATGCGCTTTCCTTCGAGTCCCTTCCAATCGAAACCGGGACTTTCGGTTCTTCCCACGAGAAAACTTCCGTCGCGCTTCGTAAGCTGTCCGAAAACTACGGGATGGTCCTTTTTCCCCTCCAGAACCGTATAAATAGTCGCCTCCGGTCCCATAAGTCCTATATCCGCCTCTCCCGTCAGAAGCGCGATCATAGTCTTATCCGCGCCTCCGCCGTTAACGAGAGTTATCTCTATGTTCTCGTCCCCGAAATACCCGAGAGCCATCGCGAGATACTGCGGCGCGTAGAATATCGAATGCGTAACCTCGTTAAGAACGATTTTATCCTTTCCGTTTTCTTTCCTTTCACAGCCCGCAAAACACGCCGATAAAACCAGAGCCGCAAGAGCGAGCGCGATTATTACGCGGAATTTTCCGTCGGTTCTTCCCGAAACCGTCTTTCTTTTTTCCATTAAAACCTCCTTACGGACGTAAATCCGTACTGCATTATATGAAATCCGCTCTCCTTTTCGTTAAAGAATCCGACGGGGAAAATCCCCTGAACCCGCGATTTTTTAAAGAAATCATCGGGAAACGGGAGGTTATCGGATAAAAAAAGTTTCCGCGCGGTGAAAAAGACCTTAAAAATCCTTGTCAAATCCGCGAAAATAAGGTATACTGTAAGTGCTGTGCTAAGTGGGGAGCTAGCGGTGCCCTTTACCTGCAATCCGCTACAGCAGGGCCGAAGGCCTCACGAGGCGCATTCTATGGAAGGTCCGGAACGGTTAAGGAACGTTGATTTTTTGGTCCCGTGCAACTGCGACCTGTGAACCATGTCAGGGCAGGGATGCAGCAGCATTAAGCAGATATCGCGGTGTGCCACGGGGGTGCTGGAGAGGAGTCACCTGATCGGATACCGCTTCGGTGGTTTACGTCGACTGAGGAAGCACAGCAAATAAAAAAATACGAGCAGACGATTCGTCTGCTCTTTTCTTTTGCTCCCGACGATTCGGGTTTTTATTCTTTTTTTTGTATTTTTATTCCTTTTCGGGAAGAGAAAAGTCCGTGTAATCCTTCTTTCCGCGGAAGAAAACGAGAAGGATTTCCGCCGCGCAGAACACTGCGATTACCGCCGTTAAAATCACGGAGGAGGTCCCCCATACGAAACCCTTTCCGACCTCGCGGAAAAGCATTCCGCCGAAATTATACACGGCGTGCATAATTACGCAAATCCATACGCATCTCGTTTCAAGCATGACGAAGCACATAGCTCCGCCGAAAAGAAAGGTATAAAGAACCTGCATAGCGACCGCCGCCGGCGAGGAAGAAAATATATTGAGGAGGTGCATAAGTCCGAAAACCGCCGACGAAATCAGAAGAGCTTTCATTACGGAAGCCTTGTTTTTCGCGCCCGTATAGCCGAGGCACCACGGAAAAAACAAGCCTCTGAATATCAATTCCTCGAAAAGCGCGGTGAAAACGCAGCCGAATATAAACGGAACAATCAGATCCGGACGGGTAATTTCGGTTTCGCCTTTGAAAAACGGAATGAAAGGGAAGTTGTTTACCGCGACGAGAAATACCGGTAAAACCGCGAGAAGCGATTTTAAGGTTATCCCTTTAAAGCCGAGAGTATCGTAACCGAGCTTCTTTATCATCGGAATCAGAGCCGCACAGCAGAGAATCCTCACGATTCCGTCCTTCACGTAGGACGAAAGAGCCTCGTCCTTCACGAATTCGATGCAGAGAATATATCCCGCAGCGGAGATTGCGACGAGAGCGGCATAAAAAACGATAAACGCAGTTTTTCTCTTTTTCATATTATTTTACCTTCGGTTAACATCGCGGAGTTATAATCCTTCCGATAATTGATTTTACCACCAACTCTTGTCCGTGTCAACGGAAAACCGACTTCTCGCGGCTTTAAAACGATTGCGTCGGGGAATAATCTGTGGTATAATCGAAACGGCCGCAGATTACGAATGCGGAAATTACGAATTACAATAAAGGAGATAACTTTATGAGCAAAATATTCACCAACGCAAACTTCACGGACGAAGTTCTTAAATCCGAAAAGCCCGTACTCGTCGATTTTTACGCGGTATGGTGCGGTCCCTGCTCGATGATGGCACCCGTCGTCGACGAAATCGCGGAAGAAATGGGCGATAAAGTCGTCGTCGGCAAGGTCAACGTCGACGAATCCAAAGAAATCGCGATGAATTACGGAATCAGAAACATTCCAACCTTCCTTTTCTTCAAGAACGGAGAAATCGCGGAGAAAATCGTCGGCGCGGTAGACAAATCCGAAATCGTCGCAATTCTCGACAAGCTTCTGTGATTTTCACGAAATGTAACAAAAAGTCACGATAATTTCAAAATCACCACAATCTTAATACTTATTTCATAAAAGATTAACATTTTGACATTACAATCGGGGCATAAGAATTACAGCAGAACTGTGTTCTTCATTAATTACTCCCTTCTCGTAAATGGCGGCTGCGGGCGAAAGCTTTTGCGGCCGCCGCTTTTTTATCCGTTTTTACCGCCGAGGGAATCCGTTTGCGGGCGGAATTATACCGGCCGCGATTTTGCGCGCATTTAGGTTTTTTACACAAAAACCTGCCAAAAGGAGCTTGTCTATGAAACAGGAAGAAGCAACCTTAAAAACGAAAAGCGCGCTCGCCGCGACGCTGAAAGAAAAAATGGCGAAAAAGCCGCTTTCCGGAATCACGGTAAGCGAGCTTATAGAGGCCTGCAATATCAATCGAAAGACGTTTTATTATCACTTCGAGGATATTTACGCGCTTCTGAAGTGGACGCTCGAACAGGAGGCAATCGAAGTTCTGAAAAATTTCGACCTGCCCGTCGACGCCGAAGAAGCGATAAACTTCGTCATAGATTATATAGAAAACAACGAGTATTTCGTCAATTGTCTTTATAATTCCGTCGGCTATTCGGAATTAAAGAGATTTTTATATACCGACATAATCGAGATTTTCTCCAAGGCAATAGAAAACGGCGCGAAAAAGCTCGGTATTAAGGTTGACGAAAGCTTTATGCGTTTTCTTTCCGATTTTTATGCGGAGGCGCTCACGGGACTGATTCTTTCGCGGCTTCAGGGAATAAGCCATTACAAGCGGGAAGAAATCGTCGGGAACGTTCTGCTTATCTGTAACGTATCCGTTCCGCAGATTCTGATTGCGCACTCCTCGAAAAACATAATGGATTAGTCCCGCGAATAATCTTTTTAAACGAAAAAGCCGCTATTCGGATAAACGCTCCGATTAACGGCTTTTATAATTATAAAAAAACGATAAGAACCTTTCGTTCCCCTAAAAAGCGATTGGCAACGCTTATCCTTCTGAATTTACGGTAATTCCGTAATCTATTGGTTTCTCGGGATTTTTACGGCTCAATAATATTGAAATAGAGCTTGAGTTTGCACATCGAATTGCAGAATCTTTCGTAAAGCTCGGTGTTTCCTTCGACCGAAACGATATATCTTGCTTTCATATCCGCGTTGTTGTTGGCGAGCGCGAGAATTCCGATTCTGTCGGTAGTTATCGTTATATCCGCGTTTTCGTCCTGCATTCCCTTATAATAAAGCACTACGCCGTAATGGACTTTGACGAGATATTCGTCGCCGTCGGTAAGCTTGAGGTTGATCGTAAACGAAACGTCCCCGATCTTTTCCGCGTCGAGCATTATTCCGAGATAATCGAGCATTGTCTGCGTGTTCATATTCTGCGCGGTAGAGCCTATTCCGATCGTCGTTCCCTCGGGATAAAGCTTGGTTCCGTACCTGAGTTCGAAGGCGGCTACGAGATACGCGTTTCTCCAGGCTCCCGATTCCGCCTGATAACCGAGCTGTTCGAGAGCGTCCGCGCAGAGATAACGAGCGTCCGTATTGGTCGGATCCGCGTATACGAGAATGTTCGTGATCTGCGCAACCCACTGATATTCGCCCTTATCGAAGTCGTCGCGGGCCATTTTCAGGACTTTTTCGGGATCGCCGAGATATTCGACCATTTTCTTTGCGTATTCGGTAGGTTCGAGTTCGTCGAGATGAACGGGATTTGCGTCGTACCAGCCCATATATTTCTGATAAACGGCTTTGACGTTATGTTTGAGCGTTCCGTAATACTGACGGGTATACCATACTTTTTCGAGTGCGTCGGGAAGCTCTATCATAGAAGCGATTTCCGTGGAGGTATAGCCTTCGTTTATGTATAAGAGAGTCTGATCGTGAATGAACTTATATACCGCCGCGGTATTGGTCATATACTCGTTTATGGTTTCTTTTCCCCAGTGCGGCCAGTTATGCGCCTGAAAAACGACTTCCGTATCCTCTCCGAAAAGAGTCTGCGATTCGGTTATATAACGCGCCCAGGCGTTTGCGTCGCGGACCTCGGCTCCTCTGAGAGTATAGAGGTTATGGAGAGTTCCCGAGCAGTTTTCGGCAAGCCAGAGAGCCTTGTATTCGGGATAGAAGGTATTCATTTCCGCGGGAGCCTCCGAACCGGGAGTAAGCTGGAATATAGCTTTAACGCCGTCGATTTCGGTTTCGTAAAGGTCTTCGGTTATTTCGAAGGTAGGCGCGATAAAGCCCGTGCCCGTCTGCGGAACGGTAAGACCTATGCCTACCGCAAGGCTGCCCTTCTCGCCCTTACGAAGAACGTGTCCGTACTGGAAAATGGCTCTGCGCTTCATAGCCGTGCCTACGAAGACGTTTTCGTTCATAACCGAATCTGTGAATCCTTCGGGAACGATTATCGCGGTCTTTCCGGAAGCTATCTGCTCGTCGAGAGGAAGGGAGGAATCGGCTGCGTCTTCGGCAGCGATGATTCCTTCGATTCCGCCGTAATGGTCTACGTGCGAATGGCTGATAACTACTGCAACCACGCGGATTTTGCCCATAACCGATTCAAAAAGCTCGAGAGCGGCTTTGGCGGTATACACGCTCGTCAGACAGTCCATAACGATCCAGCCGTTATCGCTGCGAACGAAGGTCATATTGGAAACGTCGTAGCCTCTTACCTGATAGATATCTTCGGTAACCTTGAAGAGACCGTAACGCGCGTTGTACCGGGTGTTTCTCCAGAGGCTCGGATTAGCCGAATCGGGAGCGTCTTCGTCCCTCACGAAATCCCAGACGTCCTGACTCCATACGACGTTGCCCGCCTCGTCCTTTATAACGAGGGATTCGGGAGCGGTGACAAAGCCCTGAGCGGCCGCTTCGCCCTCTCTTTCGTCGTCGAAATCGAGAAGCTGATAGACCTCGGCGTTTATGCCTGCGGTAATATCGGTCGCGGGCTTGGAATCGGGCGTAAGCGGATCTCTTTCCTTTTCCGGTCTTACGCACGAAACGAGTACGCAGACGAGAATTGCGGCAAGCGCGAGAGCTGCTGCGACTATGAGTTTCTTTTTCATATTTTTCCTCCTTTTCTACGGGGCGGAACGGACTTCAGACAGCCTGCCCTCTCCGATTGTAATCATTATAACATAAAAATAACTTTTTTTCAACTCAATTTCACCGAGTCGATGTATTTTTAGATGAATTATTCATTAAAAAACCGGACACTCGTGTCGGGTATCCGGTCTTATCGTTTTTATGAGAAGGAGTTATTAGTCTTTCTTTTCTTCGGTCTGTTCTTCGGAGGGTTCGCCTTCCGCTTTTTTGCCGAGGTATTCGGGAAGCTTCATTCCCGCCTGATCGAACATTTCGCTGAGGGGCGGAACGGCTTTGAAGAGCGAGCTTACGAAACTGCCCGTCGTACTCGAACCGTCCTTTCCGCTCATCGAATCCCATACGGTAACCTTGTCGATCTTGATGTTCTTGATGGCTTCGACCTGAGTTCTGACGAGTTCCTCGAGCTTATCGGAAATCATAAGCTTGACCGCGGAATTTGCGTCTCCGCCGGCTGCGTCAACTATCGCCTTATAACCGTCGGCCTGTTTGACGAGCATTTCCTGCGCGCCTCTCGCTTCCGCCGCGAGTTTTGCGTAAATCGCGTCGGCTTCGCCCTGCGCAATCTTTCTCATCTCCTCGGCTTTGGCTTCGGCGTTGATTTCGATTTCTCTCTTCGCGATTTCGGCTTTAACGATGGTATCGGCTTCGAGCGTAGCCTTTTCTCTCTGCGCACGTGCGAGTTCGGCGTTCTTTTCGGCTTCGTAAGCGTCCTCGAGAGCTTTTGCCGCGGCTATTTTTTCGGCGGTCGTCGCACGTCTTAAAGATTCGGCTTCGACTTCGCGGCGTTCCGCGTTGCTCTGGGACATCTTCGCCATAGCTTCGTTTTCGCCCGCGATGGCCTGCTGGTTGGAATCGGCGACTCTTACTCTCTGCTCCATAAGAGCGTTGGCTTCGCCGATACTACCGTCCCTGTTCTTTTCCGCAACGGATTTCTTCGCGTCGTTGAGAGCCTTTGCGGCTGCTTCGCGACCGAGAGCCTCGATATATCCCGAAGCGTCGTTGATATCGGTTACGTTGACGTTGATAAGCTTAAGACCTATCTTCTTGAGTTCGGTTTCGACGTTTTTCTGAATCTGATCGAGGAACTTATCTCTGTCGGTATTGATTTCCTCGATCTCCATCGTCGCGATGATAAGACGGAGCTGACCGAAGATGATATCCTTCGCAAGCTCCTGAATCTCGTTGGAACGAAGTTCGCCGAGTCTTTCCGCCGCGTTCGTCATAGTCGCGGGTTCGGTGGATATACCGACCGTGAAGGTACTCGGAACGTCGATACGGATATTCTGCTTGGAGAGTGCGTTTCTGAGGTCCACGCTTATGGACATAGGCGTGAGGTCCATATACTTATAAGACTGGAAGATGGGCCAAACGAACGCCATTCCGCCGTGAATGCACTTCGCGGACTTACCGGTACCGTCCTTGTTGTTTTTGACTTTACCGTAGATAACGAGAATCTTGTCGGGCGGACATTTGCGGATTCTCGTAAGCATCCATATCACGATGAATACGATTACTATTCCTATCGCTACAAACGGAAGAATCGACGAAACGTCGAGAAGCATAGAACCGAATAATTTGCTCAATGATGTTACCTCCTGATGTTATTTTTTATTCTCACCGCAGATCGGTTCCACGATAAGTTTATCGTCGTCGAAAAGTCCGACTACCTTTACTCTCGAGCCGGTAGGAATCTTTTCGGAGCTGTCCGTAACGGCTTCGAATTCGCAGTATCTTTCCTGAACGACGACGTTGACTTTACCTTCGCCCGTTCTTTCCGCAGGTATCGTAAGATAAACCGAGCCTTCCTTTCCGAGAGCGTTTCTGAGCTGAACGGTACCGTTGCACTGAAGTCTGTAAACCGCACGCATTACGAGAGCGTATACGAACATAACCGCAAGAACCGCGGCAGCCGTTATTATTACGGTTGCCCATACGGGAAGATGCGGAGCGAGGAAATAACCCGCCCAGGTACCTATCGCAAGACCGGCGACGAGGCTGTTTATCGAAAGAAGATGAACGCCCGCCATATCGAGAACCGACGAGCCGTCCGGAATATCCGGAATTCCGTCCCCGTCGATATCTATCCAGCCTTCTCCGACGTCGAAATCGCTGTCCACGCCTATAAGCCCTATCAGCATAAGTATGGTTCTGATTACGGTAATCCCCATAGCCACGCAGGCGATGATAAACAGCAATTTCTGAAAATCCGACTGCGCGTCCCAGTCCACGAGTCCCGACGCTGCGGAAAAGAGATAAAGCGTTTCAAAAAACATATACGGCACCTCCCTTGTTAACTATTATGCGTCTTTTTAATCGTAAATCGACACCTTTCCAAACTAATTATAACATAAACGAAAAACGAAGTCAACGCTTTCCCGTCGTTTTTACGGAAAAGAAAAACCGCAAAACAGAAACGAATGACTCCCTCCTCTCTTGCGGCTTCTCTTAATACTTTATAAAACGATAATCGGAACCTGCCTGCTTGTTCTCCGTCGGGAATATTTCCCGTCACGGAATTTTGTTTTTTTTTCTTTTGGCCTCGGAAGAAAACGGCTTTTCGTTTTCTACGTAATATCCGGTTACTTCCCGAACGCCGTCCGGAAGATTCTGCTGACTCGCTGTTTTTCCGCCATAGGACCGAAATACGTTTCCTGACAGCGGTTTTTGATTCTCGCGAAGGTCTCCTCGTCGGGGCAGCAGTCGCGGAGTTTTCCGTCGAATATGCCGTCGCAGTCGAAATCTATGCGAAAATCTCCGAACTGCGCGCTCAATACTCTTTCGGCTTCTCCGAAGAATTCGTCGTCCGGCTCGTCTTCCGGCTCGACGTCCCTCCCCGAAAAACGGGTATCCGCCGCCTTCCCGCGACTTTTCGCGGACGCGCCGCTCTTACCCGCGCTTACGAATCTGCCGATGACGTCCGCGTCTATATCGAACGTGACGGAGTCCGCGTCTATATCGAACGTCCCGTCGTTTTTGCTATTATTCACGCGGAAAAACGAAAGGTCGCCGTCGAAATCCTCTCTGACCGCGTCTTTCTTATCCGTATCCGGTTTTTTCCCTACGTTGATTTTGATAGTTGCCATTTTTCCTCCGTTCGCGCTCCTCGTCAGTTCAGATCGACGTCATCGTGTCTTAAAGCGCGTGAGAAATTGATTTTAGCCGTCTGCGTCCTGCTTCTTACCGTAGAATCGCAGACTCCCATATACCGCCCTATTTCCGCGCTGGTAAAGCCTTTGTTTTTCAGTTCTATTATATTCCTCTCGGTCTTGTCGAGGCTTCCGAGAGCGTCGTTCACGCATATCGAATCGACCGACCTTTCGGGGGTATGTACGGTATCGGTAAGCTGAACGCCTTCTATATCCTCGCATTTTATCTGTTTCCGCATTTCCCGAAGATGGTCGTTCTTGACGTTGACCGTTATGTGGAAAACCCACGCTTTCCAGGAATCGGGCATAAAGAAACGGTTTCTGCTCAGATATTTATATACTTTTATGAATACCGTCTGAGTCAGGTCCTCCGCGGTTTCCCGATTGGAAAAACACAGATAAAAGTAACCGTAGACTTTCCTCGAATACTCATCGTACAGCGTTTCGAATAATTCATCCATAATAATTCCGACGTACGGCTGCGCCGCAGTCTTCCGTCATTCTCCGACCTTGTTTCCGTAAACGGCTTTGACCTGAAGATACGGAATCAGCCTTTCCTGACAGATAATCTTGTTCGCCGAAAACAACGATACTTCGGCTTTTTCGAGATCGTATTCCGTTACTTCGGGCGTAATCTCTATCTTATTTCCCGATACGATAAGCGTTCCCTTCTTAACGTATTTAAGGAATTCTCTGCTTATTATGACTTTGTTGTCGAAAGACAGCATTCTCTGCGCGTCCACGTATTCTATTCTGCCGTTGACGAGCGGAAGATTTATGCCGTCGAGTCTGTCTTTAAGATTCGCGGCTATCACGAGGGTTCCGTTGATAACGATATTTCCTCTCGCGTTGTCCGGTACGTCGTGAATAAAACACGTTCCGTTTATGACGTAAAGCGTATTTCTGTCCGGGCGGAAGTTGTCCGCCGTAAGTTCGCAAAGTCCGTTGACGGTATTTATCGAAGCGTCGTCCTCAAGCTCCACTATGCACGAAACGTCCGTGAGCGAGATTCCGTTGAGCGCGGCGAGAAGCTCTGCGCTCCTCGGCGATTTCGGTCTTATGACGACGGGGACTTCGCTTACGGAGGTTATTTCGCTTGCCTCCTCGGGCGTCTTAATTGCTCTTAAATCAAAAAACGGTACTCTCAGAATCCTGCTCAACGTAAATTACCTCGCATCGATTGTTCTTTTCTCTTATAAAGACGAAAAAAGATTCCCTTCCGTCCGTATTTTAAGCGAACTCGTAAAAAAGATTCTCATTTTTAGGCGTTCGCAAGAAACAAAAAAACACACTCAAAAGACGCAAGCATAGTTACGTCGTTCCGAGTGTGTCTTTCAATCAAGCGTTAAACGGAAATTTCCGATTATTTCAACTCAACGGTTGCGCCTGCCGCCTTAAGCTTTTCGGCGATCTGGTCAGCGAGTTCCTTGGGCTGAGCTTCCTTGATGGTGCTGGGAACCTTATCGACGAGAGCCTTAGCTTCTACGAGGCCGAGAGAGGTGATTTCCCTGATAGCCTTGATAACGTTGATCTTGTTAGCACCGACTTCCTTCAGAATAACGTCGAATTCGGTCTTTTCTTCTGCTGCGGGAGCAGCTGCCGCGCCTGCGCCGCCTGCAACTACCATTGCTGCCGCTGCGGAAACGCCGAATTCGGTTTCCAATGCCTTTACTAATTCGTTAAGCTCCAATACGGTCAAAGATTTAACTTCTTCTACAAACTTCTGGATGTCTGCCATTTTTATATTCTCCTTATATAATCTTATTGAGGTATGTGAATCTGCTCTTTACTGAGCCTCACCCATCTTCTTTGCAGCCTGGTCACATACGACAGCCAGATTGCGGATAGGAGCCTGCAATACGTTGCAGAGCATAGAAAGCAAAGCGGTCCTGCCCGGAACTTTGGACAGAGCGTTCATGGTAGCCGCGTCGCAATAGGACTTATCCACCATACCGCACTTGATTTCCATCTTCTTGAGCTTTTCGATGTTGTCGGCGGTTATCTTTATAGGCAGAATAGCGTCGTCGTAACCGAAAGCGATTGCGGTAGGATTATTGAGATGCTCGTCGAAGTCGGTATATCCGAGTTCGTTGAGAGCGATTCTCACGAGAGTATTCTTCAGAACCTTGTATTCGATGCCGTTGGATCTGAATTCCTTTCTGAGAGCGGTATCTGCGTCAACGGTCAATCCCTTATAATCGATAACTACGAAAGAAGAACATTTTTCGATCTTTTCTTTGATCTCGGCAACGACCTGCTCTTTTTGTTTTCTGATTTCGTTCATTTTCTTCCTCCTTTACATATTTTCGCCGCTCACGCGGCTATACAATAAAACGCCCTCATACCAACAGTACAAGGGCGTGAAAAATTCACTTCTTTGTACCTCGGCAAGATTTACTTTTCTACTTGCTGTCTCGGGAACAGGGCGTAATATTCTAAAATTTAACCTATACGGTAATTTACTCTGATGCCGGGGCCCATCGTGGAGGTTACGGTAACGCTCTTGATGTAGGTTCCCTTTGCGGCTGCGGGCTTAGCCTTGACGATAGCGTCCATAAGCGTTCTGAAGTTCTCGAGAAGCTTTTCCTGACCGAAGCTCTTCTTTCCGAAGATAACGTGACAGATAGCCGTCTTATCGACTCTGTATTCGACCTTACCTGCTTTGACGTCCTTTATTGCCTTAGCGACGTCCATAGTAACGGTACCGCTCTTGGGGTTGGGCATAAGTCCTTTAGGACCGAGGATTTTACCGATCCTTCCGACGACGCCCATCATATCGGGAGTGGTGATACAAACGTCGAATCCGAACCAGTTTTCGTCCTTGATTTTAGCGACCATTTCGTCTCCTCCGACGAAATCCGCGCCTGCCGCCTGAGCTTCGTCGGCTTTCGCGCCCTTCGCGATACAGAGAACCTTGACGGTTTTACCGGTACCGTTGGGGAGAACGACAACGCCTCTGACCTGCTGATCCGCGTGTCTGGGGTCTACGCCCAGTTTTACGTGCACTTCCATAGTCTCGTCGAATTTCGCCTTTGCGGTTTCGATAGCGAGCTTAAGCGCGTCTTCTACCTCGTAGCTCCTGCTTTTTTCGATAAGCTTAAGAGATTCCTGATATTTCTTTCCGTGTTTCATTGCCTGCCTCCTAACCTTCTACGACGATACCCATACTTCTTGCGGTACCTGCGATCATGGAGCAAGCTGCTTCCATAGACGCAGCGTTGAGATCGACCATCTTGATTTTGGCGATTTCTTCGATCTGAGCCTTGGTTATGGTAGCGACCTTGTCCTTATTGGGACGAGCCGACGCGGTTTCGATCTTACAAGCCTTCTTGATAAGAACGGGAGCCGGAGGGGTTTTAAGAATGAACGTGAAGGAACGATCCTGATAAATCGTAACGATAACGGGGATTATAAGGCCCTGCTGATCGTTTGTTTTGGCGTTGAATTCTTTGGTGAAGCTCGGAATATTGATTCCGTGGGGACCCAACGCGCTGCCGACCGGGGGAGCAGGAGTAGCTTTTCCGGCGGGCAACTGCAGTTTGACGACTGCGGTGACTTTCTTTGCCATAAAAATAAACCTCCAATAAGCGGTATTGCGGGTTTTAACCCTTCCGCCTTTATCATAACGCGGATATTCCGCGCGGATATCGATAAAACTCGGCGTTTCCGCCGTTTGTCGGGGCTGCTATATCGCCTCGACCTGAATGAAGTCAAGCTCCACGACGTTTTCTCTGCCGAAAAGCATAAGCGAAACCTTGACCTTCTGCGCAGCCTGATCGAGATCTCTTATCTCGCCGAACATTCCCTCGAACGGTCCGGAAACGACCTTGACCTTATCTCCCGCCTGAAGCGAGAAATTCTCGACCTTGGTTTCGAGACGAAGACGCTTTACCTCCTCGTCCGTAAGCGGCCAGGCTTTTCCGTTCGGACCTACGAAGCCGGTAACCCCTCTCGTGTTGGTAAGCATATACCACATCTGCGAGGAATAAACGAGCTTAACGTATACGTAGGTCGGATAAATCTTGGTTTCCACCACGCGCTTTTTCCCGTTCTTCTCTTCTATGACCTGTTCGGTGGGAATGACTATCTCCAGAATGGTATCCTGAAGATTGTTGTTCTCCGCCAGCTGCTGAAGGCTGTTCTTGACTATATTCTCATAACCTGCATAGGTATGCAGAACGTACCACTTGGCTTGTTCGCTCATAGTTCCTTATTCCCGCGCTCAGCCTACGAGCAGCCTGAGAAGCGCTCCGAGACCTGCGTCGAAAAGACAAGTGACCACCGCAAAGCTTAATACGACGAGCAGTACCACGCCGGTATTCTTCACAACTTCCGGGAAAGTCGGCCAGGTTACCTTTTTAAGCTCGGACCAGCTGCGTTTCAGCCAATTGCCGGTTCTTTTGCTCCAGCTTTTGAACTTACCTTCGCGGCGTTCGTTATTCTTTTTTCCTTCAGTATTTGCCATAATAAACCTTCCTTTTGAAAAATCCCGATCGATCGCGCCGCATTTCGCGTCGTTGCGGCAAATCTTTGCGGGACCCCGTTATTTCGCTTCGCGGTGTAAAGTATGTTTCCTGCAAAAACGACAATATTTATTAAGCTCGACTCTGTCCGCCGTGTTTTTCTTATTCTTCATCTTATCGTAGTTACGCTGCTTGCATTCGGTGCAGGCAAGAGTAATCTTCACACGGGCTCCCTTTGCGTTTGCCATATCGCTACCTCCGTTTTTTGCCGCAAAAAAACGCAACAAAAAAATTACACTCCGAGAGTGCCCGTATATCTTACCATAAGCGCGGACTTTCGTCAAGCGTTTTCGGGCAATGTTTCACGGTTTTTTTATCCGTTTTTCGGCGGACGCCCGCGAAATCTCTTTTCCCGTTTCCCGCTCTTTCGGGAAGAGAAACTCTCAGTGGCAGCCGCAGCAGCCGGGATGAAAATCCGCGACCGTCTTGTACATCAGAAAATGCGTACCTATTCCTTCTATGTCGAGGGCGTCGCCCGTATGCTTATAGCCGAGCTTCTCGTAGAAAGCCGCGGCTCTTTCGCGCGCGTAAAACCAAAGAATATCCGCGTTCTTTTCCTCGAAGGCGCAATATTCCGCGTAAGCCGCTATTGCTCTCGCGTAGCCTTTTCCTCTGGATTCGGGCGCGACCGCGACTCCTCTGAGCCGATAGGGATTTTCCGCCTCGAGGAACTCGTTGGACGACCGTATAAGCGACGCGCAGCCGACTATTCCGCCGTCGATAAGGGCTATATGGACGGAATCCTCGTCTTCGTCCCCCGCGAACATCGCGTCCGCCGGATTTACGCTTCCGTTTCTGAGAACCCTGAGCCTCAGCGGATAAAGCTCCTCCGCTCCGACCTTTCTGATTTCGATCATTTCTGCCTCCGTAACGGACGTCCTGCGCCCGCAACTATCTTCGATTATCTCACTTATCGCCGGTTTTGTCAAGTTTTTAAGCCTTTTCTTTCCCGCGTCGCCCCGATTTTCCGCATCTCGTCCGAACCTCAGGTTTTTTCCGAAAAAAAGCAATAAAATAAAGCAAAAATAATTTGTTGGCTCAAACGCTTGAATTCTTTATCATTCGATAGTATAATA
The DNA here is from genome assembly GCA_900544545.1 of uncultured Eubacteriales bacterium. Taxonomy (GTDB): domain Bacteria; phylum Bacillota; class Clostridia; order Christensenellales; family CAG-314; genus UMGS692. Next base: position 52,743 of record UQVY01000007.1, on the reverse strand, counting down.
TAGATTATTATTCTGCGTGTTTTTTGTCTTGTCCGGAAATACGGACACGGAAAACACCGAACGGAGGAAATTATGAACACGAATCTTAAGGCTTTCGTCGATTCCTGCGCCGAAATCGCGCGGCCGGAAAAAGTTGAATGGATTACGGGCGAAAAAGGACAGCTCGACCGTCTTACGGAGATCGCTCTCGGCTCGGGCGAACTCATAAAGCTCAACGAAGAGCTTCTCCCCGGCTGTTATCTCCACAGGAGCGCGCTCAACGATGTAGCCCGCGTGGAAGGAAGAACCTTTATCTGCTGCAAAAAAGAGGAGGACGCCGGACCTACCAACAACTGGATGGAACCTCAGGCTGCCTATAAGAAACTCACGGAGATCTTCACGGGCGCGATGAAGGGGCGCACGATGTACGTTATCCCCTACTCTATGGGAGCGATCGGAAGTCCGTTCTCCAAAATCGGTATCGAAATCACCGACAGCATCTACGTCGTTCTTTCGATGAACATAATGACGCGCGTAGGCAACAAGGTTCTCGAACAGCTCGGCGACAGCAACGATTTTGTAAGAGGATTTCATTCCAAAGCCGAACTCGACGAAGAAAAACGCTATATCTGCCACTTCCCCGAGGACAACGCGATATGGTCGGTCAACTCCGGTTACGGCGGAAACGTTCTTCTCGGAAAGAAATGCTTCGCTCTGAGAATAGCCTCCTATCTCGCGCGTAAGGAAGGCTGGCTCGCCGAGCATATGCTCATTCTCGGCATAACCAAGCCCGACGGAATCACGAGATATATCGCCGCGGCATTCCCATCCGCCTGCGGAAAAACCAATCTCGCGATGCTTATCCCGCCCGAAGAATACCGCAGAAAGGGTTACAGAATCGAAACGGTCGGCGACGATATCGCCTGGATAAGGCCCGGAAAGGACGGAGGCTTCTACGCCGTCAATCCCGAGAACGGCTTTTTCGGCGTCGCTCCCGGCACGAGTATGAAATCCAATCCCAACGCTCTTCTCTCGACGAAGAAGAACAGTATCTTCACCAACGTCGTTTTAAATACCGACAACGACACCGTCTGGTGGGAAGGAATGGATAAGAATCCGCCCGAACACGCGATAAACTGGAAGGGCGAAAAATGGGATTACAGAGACGGAACCAAGGGCGCGCATCCCAACAGCAGATTCACCGCTCCTGCCGTCAACTGTCCGTGCATTTCCGATAAATTCGAAGATCCCGACGGAGTCAGACTTTCGGCAATTATCTTCGGCGGAAGAAGAGCCAGAACCGCTCCTCTCGTCTATCAGTCCTTTGACTGGGAGCACGGCGTATTCGTCGGCTCGGTAATGGCGAGCGAAACGACGGCTGCGGCTACGGGCGCGGTAGGCGTCCTCAGAAGGGATCCGATGGCTATGCTTCCCTTCTGCGGCTACAATATGAGCGACTACTTCGCGCACTGGCTGGATATGGGCAGAATCAACGCAAATCCTCCCAAAATCTTCAATGTCAACTGGTTCAGGACGGACGATAAGGGCAACTTCATTTGGCCGGGATTCGGCGACAACATCAGGGTTCTCGACTGGATAGTGGACAGGTGCGAAGGCAGAATCGGCGCGGAGGAAACTCCGATAGGTTACGTTCCCCGTCCCGAAGACATCGATATCGAAGGCACGGACCTCACTCGTGAAACTCTCAGAGGGCTTCTTTCGGTCGACAAGGAAATGTGGAGAGCCGAAGCCGCCGACATCGAAAAGCACTACGAAAAATTCGGACCGAGGCTTCCGAAGGAGCTGAGAAAGCAGCTCGACGCTCTCGAAAAAAGACTTTCCGAATAATAATTTTCTCCGAGGGAACGCAAATGCGTTCCCTTTTTTTCGGTCGGCGTCGGGAACGCTTGACAAAACCGGCTTTTTGCGTAATAATGATTGAATCGTCGCAAAGGAGTTCTTTATGAAAAGGAACGATAAAAAAACCAAGGAATACGTCGAAAACGACATTACTCTCGAAAAAAACGAACAGGCGGGTACGGACTCGCCGGTCGGAAAGGAAAAGCTCTCGAGGTTCGACCTTTTCCGCGCGATTACAGGCGTAGCGGTCATCGTTACGTTTGCGGTTTTGTGGTACACCTCCGATTCTCTCGCGGAAATCAACGATACCTTCCTCGCCGTAACTTCCTTTCTCTTCGCGCTTTATCTCGTTATGTTCGTGACCGAGCTCGTGCGCCTTAAACGCACCTCGGCTTCTCTTCTCAATTGCGTATGCACGATTGCTCTTCTGATATTCGTTTTCTGCGTAATGATCTTCCGGCTCGATTATATGTGCGCGGCTATGGAAACCAAGCCCGTAGAAACGGAATATCTGCGGATTCTCGAAAACACCCCTTCCTCCGAAACCGAGATTCTCGAAGCCGCAAAACAGGCTTATATCACTGGAAGAGTCGAGCCTATGAAGAAAGTCGGTATGCGTTTTTACGTCCTTTCTCTCATATCCCTCGCGGTAACGGGAATTCCTACTCTTATCGTTTATCTCCTGGACAGGCGCAAAAAATCCAAAGAATCCTCCGAATCCAAAGAATCCCCAGATTGATAAAACTCGAAGAATCCTCGGACTAACAAAACCCGAAAAAACTCGGACTGACAAAAACCGAAAACCCTCGAATCAAAAAGACTTTCCTTTTTACGGAAAGCCTTTTTTCGTTCGTAATCTCTCCGAATGCGAAAACTCCCGGAATTCGGACTGCGGAAGTTTTGCGCTTGCTTTCGTCCGCGGAACGGGTTTTCCGTTATTTTTTCGCCCAGGTCAGAGGATTCAGCGTCAGAAGAAGCGGATAGATTTCGAGTCTTCCGAGGAGCATAGCGAAGGTCAGCACGATTTTCGCGAAAACTCCGTAATCCGCAAAGCTCGACATAGGTCCCGCCGCTCCGAAAGCCGGACCGATGTTGTTGAAGCAGGAAACGACAGCGCTTATATTGGTTTCGAGGTCGAAGCTTCCCTCCGCGCAGACGAGAAGGAACACGACGACTATCGTAACCGAATACAGCCCGAGATAAGAAAGTACGCCCGTAAGCGTTTCCTCCGGAACTTTTTTCCCGTCGTACTTGACTACGTAAGCCGAATGCGGATGCAGAACTCTTCTGAATTCGCCCTTGAGCTTTTCGAGAATTATTCCGACTCTCACTACCTTGAAGCCGCCCGCCGTCGAACCCGCGCAGCCGCCTATGAACATAAGAGCGAGCAGTACGCCCTTGGATAATACCGGCCATAAATTGAAATCCGCGGTCGCATATCCCGTAGTCGTGATTATCGAGGAAACCTGAAAGAACGCCAGCCTTAAAGTCTCGCCGAAATTCGCGCGGCTTTTTCCGATATCCAGACATATAACCGCGGTTGCGACGGCTACTATTCCGAGATAGAGATGAAGCTCGCGGCTTTTGAGAATATCCTTTATCTTCCCCGCGAGAATCAGGTAATAGAGGTTGAAGTTCACGCCGAAAAGGAGCATAAACACGCCCAATACCCATTGAACGTAAGGCGTGCAGCCCGCAATCGAATCGGCTTTTACCCCGAAGCCTCCCGTACCTGCCGCTCCGAAGGAATAAACCAGACTCTCGAACGGCGAAAGACCTCCGCAAAGCAGCATTATCACGCAAACGGCGGTAAGTCCGACGTACATAAGATACAATATCCTTGCGGTATCCTTTGCTCTCGGGACTATCTTATCTACGGACGGTCCGGGCATTTCCGCGCGAAGGATATTTATGCTCTTGTCCGTATTGGAGGTTATCGCGGTCAGAAAAACGAGAACGCCCATTCCGCCTATCCAGTGAGTAAAGCTCCTCCAGAAGAGCACGGCTTTTCCGAGAGCCTCCACGTCCGATAAAATCGACGAACCCGTAGTCGTAAAGCCCGAAACCGTTTCGAACAGCGCGTCCGCGTAGGAAGGAATCTCTCCGCTTATGACGAAAGGCAAGGCTCCTATCGCCGAAACCACTATCCAGGAGAGAGAAACTATGACGAGTCCCTCCTTCGCGAACAGATCCTTTTTCTTCGGCTTTATCGGGAACACCAGAAGCGAGCCGACCGCAAGCGCGCCCCCGAAGGTTATGAGGAAGGCGAAAACCGAGAATTCTCCGTATATAAGCGCGACCGCCATCGGAAAAATCAGAAGCCCCGCTTCTATAAGAATAACCTTTCCGATGACCTTCAGAATCATACGGTAATTCATTATTCCGCCTCCGCTATATCCGCAAGTTCTTCTATTCTTCTTCCCGCGGATATGACTATAACTCTGTCCCCCGGGAGAATAACGTCGTCGCCCCCGGGAATAACCGCTTCTCTTCCACGTATTATTCCCGCCACGAGTACGTCGTCCTTCACTTTCATCTTACGGAGCGGAATATTCACGAGTGCGAAGTCGGGCATAACCTTGAATTCGAGGGCCTGCGCCTTTCCGTCCATAAGCGAATAGAGCGTTTCGACCTGACTTCCCATCGAATTCCTGAGTCCTCTCGCGTACTGAACGATTAAATCGGCGGTTATGGCTTTGGTCGAAACTATACATTCCAGTCCGAGCTGGCGGGAAATAGCCGAGAGTTCGTCGCGGCTTACCTTGGTTACGACCTTATCGACCTTATGAGCCATCGCGTAGAAGGAAATAAGGATATTCTGTTCGTCGAGACCGGTCAGAGCCACGAAGGCGTCTGCGTCGTCTATTCCCTCCTCGGCAAGAAGCTCCTGACTCATTCCGTCCCCTAAAATGACCGAAAGTCCGTCCGTTTCCTCTAAAAGAGCCTCGCAGCGTTCCTGATTCACCTCTATGACCTTGGGTTCGATCCTGCTTTTCCGAAGGAGCCTGCAAAGATATCCGGTAGTCTTTCCCGCTCCGAGAATAATGGCGTTTTTTACGGGCTTGTGAGCTATGCCCATCATTCTCAGTATTCTTTCCGTATTTTCTTCCGGAACGAGTATTCCGAGCTTGTCTCCCGTCCTTAAAACGAAGGAGCCGTTGGGAATGAACACCTCTCCCTTTCTGCTGACGACGCAGATAAGAAGTTTGAATTTTCCGAATTTCTTAAGGTCGCTCAGGGCTACCCCGTCGAGATTCGTATCCGCTCCGAGAACGAGTTCTATCATTCCGAATCTTCTTCCGGCGAAGGATTCGACCTTAAGCGCGGAAGGAAGTTTCAGTATATCGCATATAGCGCGCGCGGTAAGCATTTCGGGATTGAAAGAAAGAGAGAGCCCGAGCTGCTGCTTTAAAAACTCCATACTCTCCGCGGTGTTGTTCGCGGAATTCCTGATTCTCGCGGCGGTATGCTTCGCGCCCATTCTCCTCGCCGCAAAGCAGGAAAGCATATTCGTTTCGTCCGAATCGGTCGCCGCGATGAAAAGGTCGGCTCTGTCCGCGCCCGCGCTTTTCAGCGTTTCGTATTCGGCGGCGTTTCCCTTATAGCAGAGTACGTCCGTTTCCCTCGCAAGCTCGTCTACGACCGTCGGCTCGATATCCACGACCGTTACGTCGTGTTTTTCTTCGATAAGGCTGCGCACGATGGTCTTTCCTATCTTTCCGCAGCCCGCAACCACTATTTTCATAATAAGATTCTCTTCAGAATTCCTCCGTTACAGGATAAGCAGATTATAACACATTCTTCGGAAAAAGACACCCGTTTGTATATACCCTTCAAAACTTTTTCGGATTTTTATGTAAATTTTTGGTGAAAAAAACGATTTCCGCCGATAAACCGAAAAAAATAGCGAAAACAAGCCGAAATTCAGAATAAAATCGCGTCGCCTGAAAATTCGGCTCATATTATCCGCAAGCCGAAAACTCTCGTTTTATTTTATCCGAATTTCGATTCCGGAATTCTCTCGGTTCCGGAATTCTCTTTATTTCGGGGATTCTCCCGATTTCAAAGATTCTCTTGATTTCAGAATCTTTCTTTTCTTATTCTGTCCTTCCAGCGTTTCGCGAACCGATAAAGATATTCGAGGTCGTGCGTCCCGTATCCGCGGCAATGCTTTACGTATTCGCAGACGAATCCCTCTATGAAAACGTTGATTTCCATTTCGAGAAACTCCTTGTCTTTTATCCGCGCGTCGGAATTAAGGACTTCGTAGAACTTTCTTTCGGCGATAAGCGTAAGTCTGTTCGCGGTGAAAACTATCTCGTTGGATTTACAGAGCATTCTGTAATAATATTCGTTCTTGCGTATATAATCGAAAAAACTGTCGACGAATTTATCTATGTCGTTGATGGAAGAAAGCTTGTTGTTGTCGAAGAAATCCTTGAGAAGCTCGTTTTCGAAATCCTCCGCGACCGCGTAAATGTCGTCGTAGTGAGAATAAAACGTGCCTCTGTGGATTTCCGCCCGTCTGCAAAGCTCGCTGACCGAGATTTTTCCTATCTCTTTTTTCTCGCTGAGCATCTCCGCGAATACGCGCTTGATGGATTCCCTCGTTTTTCTGGACGAGCTGTTTATGCTTTTCGCTTTCATAATATTCCTCCGTTTCGCTTCGGGATATCGTTCAAAGCAAAATAATACAATTCCCCGCTTTTTGTCTAAATAACGACAAAGCCTCCGGAATTGTACTTTCATTTGCCGTTCGCTTATATTATAATTGAACGGTGTTGAGATGTCAACGGCGTCGGCTCGAAAAAAACGAAGTTTCGGTAAAATCCGCCGCCGTAAGACAAATAAATTAACGAAAGGAGAAAGAAAATGTTTGAATTCAAGAAATTATGCGACGAATACGAAAATCTCGGCGTTGCCGAAAGAGGAGTTCTCCTTGCGGCTAAATCCGTAACCGTTCTCGCCAGACTCGCGGCGGTATCCGTCCCCGGTATCGATCCCGTGGAAACTCTCGCGACCTTCATTCTCGGCTCTATCGTGTCCGACGGAAAGGTCAACGAGCAGGAATACGTTCTTATGTACCCCGCTCTCGTAAAGGTTTTCGGAGAGGATTTCGATTACAACTCCATAAAGACTCTTTTCGCAACCAATTTCAGCGAGAGAAAACAGCTTCGCAACTATACGAAGGACCTTATCCGGGTTCTCGACCTTCTCGACGAAGATATGCGCAAGGACGTTATCGTCATCTGTCTGTGCGTTACGTCCGTAGACGGAAAAATCTCTCTCAGGGAGCGTAATTACATCAAACAGCTCTGCAAATAACGCAGCTATGGGAAAAAAGAAACGGGTAATATATTACTCGGACGAACTCAACGACGACTTTGCGTCGAGCGGAAAGAAGATCGGGCGGAAGCAGATCGGAAAGGATTATCCTTATGCGCATAAAAACGTATTCTGGCGCATAGGCTCGTTTATCCTTTACCGGCTTATAGCTACTCCGCTGGTCTTTCTTTTCGTAAAAATCGCCTTCGGAATGAGATTCAGGAATCTCAAAAACGTCCGTAATCTCAAAAACGGCTATATTCTCTACGGAAATCACACGAACGGCTCTACGGACGCGTTTATCCCGTCGCTTATCGCCTTTCCGAGAAGGTCGTCGCTCGTTTCGTCGCAGCTTGCCTTTTCGATTCCCGTCGTGGACAAGATAATTCCGCTTCTCGGCGCGATACCTCTGAACGATACCTTCCGCGGAAGCGTGAGAATGATAGAAGAAATGAAAGCCCGCCTTAAACGCGGACAAGCCGTGGGAATTTATCCGGAAGCTCATATCTGGCCGTTCTATAACGGAGTCAGACCTTTCACGGATATTTCTTTCGGCTACGCTTTTATGGCGGACGTTCCGGCGGTGGGTTTTGCGATAACCTATCGTCAGCGTAAGATTTTCCGCAATCTTCCTCCGCTTATGACGGTAACCGTAGGCGAACCGGTTTATCCGGAGGAATGCGCCGACAAGACCGAGATGAGGAATAAGATCTACGATTTTATATCCGGCACCATAACCGAAGAAAAGAGTTTCGCCTACCGCGAATACGTAAAAAGGAGTGATATCGAAGAATGAACGTGACTATGGTATGCGACGTCCTCGGACCTGAAAACAACGGAACGACCATCGCCGCTATGAATCTTTACCGTCACCTCGTGAAAAAGGGGCATAACGTCAGGGTAGTCTGTCCCGACAAAGACAAGGAAGGACTTGACGGCTTTTACGTCGTTTCGACCGTGAACTTCGGTCCTTTCAACGAATACGTCCGTAAAAACGGAGTAACTCTCTCCAAGCCGGACGACGGAATTCTCCGCGAAGCGATGAAGGGCGCGGACGTCGTTCATTGTATGGTTCCCTTTGCCCTCAGCCGCAGAGCCGCGGAAATCGCGCGCGAGGAAGGAATCCCCGTAAGCAGCGGTTTTCACGCGATGGCTGAAAACTTCACCTGCCATATCCACATGCAGAATTTCGGACCGGCGAACAGAATAACCTACGCGGAATACCATAAGACCTATAAAAACGCGGACGCTATCCACTATCCCACGCAGTATCTCCGCGACATAAACGAGAAAATGTACGGAAAAACCAACGGTTACGTAATTTCCAACGGAGTGAATTCGAGATTCAGACCGAAGGAGATCGTCCCGAAGGAGAAATACGCCGGAAAAACCGTGATATTGTTCACGGGGAGATTATCCCGCGAGAAGTCGCATAAAGTCCTTATCGACGCGGTGAACCTCTCCGCTCACAGAGAAACCGTGCAGCTCGTTTTTGCGGGAAGCGGTCCTCTTCGGGAAAAGCTCGAAAGATATTCGGAGAAGCTCCCGAACAAGCCCGAGATAGGATTTTTCGGCCGCGACGAAATGGTTGACCTCATAAATACGGCTTATCTTTACGTCCATCCCGCGGAGATAGAAGCCGAGGGAATAAGCTGCCTCGAAGCGATAGCCTGCGGACTCGTGCCGATTATTTCGGATTCTCCGCGCTGCGCCACGCAGTCCTACGCAATCGGCGAGAATTGTCTTTTCAGGTACAACGATCCCTCCGACCTCGCGAAAAAGATAGACTACTGGATAGACCATCCTTCGGAGCGCGCGGAAATGAGCCGACGCTACGTCGAAATGGCGGGAGACAGATTCGATCAGGAGAAGTGTATGGAGCGAATGGAAAAAATGCTTGCCGAAACCGCGGCTATCCGCAAGACCGCCGCAAAATAAAAACGCATTTCCCCGCAAAGCCTCAAATTAACTTACAACTATCCGCGGGAGCCACGAAATAAAAATCATCTGTCCGCATAAACTGCAAAATAAAATGCGCAAACACGCCCCATACGCTTGACAAAAGGCTGCGGAAGCTGTAAAATAGACAGGCTATGCTTCCGTAGTTAAATGGATATAATAAGCCCCTCCTAAGGGCTAGTTATGGGTTCGATTCCCGTCGGGAGTACCAGAAGAGCCGCTCGTTTCGTTCGGGCGGCTTTGTTTAATTCAAGAATTTAAATTATATAAAGATTATTTTAATTTATAAAATTTTAATATGCCTGTATGCTTGCAAAAAGAAAATAAATATGATAAACGATGCGTATTATAAGCAAAAAATTGAGGAAGCTGAATTCGAACTATGTTATTAATAATAATCGGTATAGCTTGTATAATTATTCTTTTAATATTGATTGCCGCTAAAATATTTTCTAAAAACCGAATAAAAAAATTTCGGAATAATTATTCGAAGATTACGTTGTCTATGACAAAAGCTCAGGTTATAGAAATTATGGGAAATAAATATACAGCCAACGCGATAAACGGGCAGGAAATCTTAATCTGGAAAATAGAAAAAAACTCCTTCATAGAAAGAGAAATGCTAACTAAATTTCAATCGTCCGAAATGACGGTAACCGTAACTTTTGAAAACAATATCGTCGTCTCCTGCGCAATGACCTAATAATCCCCCCTTGCCTTTTGCGATAAAAAATGCTATAATTCCTCCGCTATTTATAAGTTCGGGAGGACACCCATGAACACTACTACGAAATTCGACGGCCGCGCGAAGGATTACGCGGCAGGCAGACCGACCTATTCCGCGGAACTCGTCTGTTGGCTCCGCGGCGCGGGAATAGAAAAATCTTCGGGTATAGCCGACGTCGGCTCGGGTACGGGCAAATTCTCGAAATGCCTGCTCGACGAGGGCTGTAAGGTTTTTGCCGTCGAGCCGAATTCCGATATGCGTGCGGTTGCCGAAGCCGATTTGCGCGGAAATCCCGATTTCTTTTCGGTCAGCGGCAGCGCGGAAAACACGACTCTTCCCTGCGGAAGCGTGGATTTCGTTACGGTAACTCAGGCTTTTCATTGGTTTGACGGAGCAAAATTCCGACGCGAATGTCTGCGTATACTCAAAAAAAGCGGAAAGGTTTTTCTGATTTGGAATTCTCGGGAGCCAGACGCCCCTCTAAACCTCGAATGGAGCGGAATCGCTTCCCGATATTGTCCGGATTTCAGAGGTTTCGGAAACGGAATCCGCCGCGGCGACGAAAAAATAAAAGCCTTCTTCGGCGGAAAATACGACTATGCGGCTTTTGATTACCCGCTGATTTTCACGAAAGAAGGTTTCATAAAACGATGTCTGTCAAGCTCTTATTCTCTGACCGAATCGGACGAAAGCTACGGAAAATATCTCGAATCCTTGCTGAATTTATTCGATAAATACGCAAAAAGCGGGATTCTTTCGGTTCCGAATCGCTCGGTAGTATACTGCGGAGTTCTCAGATAACGCCCTACCCTTCCTATTCCCTCATAAATTCCGAAAACGATTCCCGAATTCCCCCCTACTCACACGACTACCGCGAAGATTTTCCCGTGCTGCGCGCCGAAGGAAACGTCGTCGAAAACGAAGTTCTTCGCCCCGTAAATCCTCAGCGAATACGCAAATCCCTGACTTTCTTCGCCTCCGAGAAGCAGATTCGTCAGGAAAATTCCGACCGCGCCCGCGTCCTCGGCGCTTCCGATTTTCACGAAGCTTCCGAGATCGTCCAGAATCTTCCGCGTATATTCCGCCGACAATCCGTTGATCGAAAGCTCCCTCGTCTCTGCCGAATACGAGAAAGGCTCGGCTTCTTTTTTGATTTCAACGACGCTCGTGAGGTACAATTCGTCAGGGAAAAACGGCTTTATAAGGCTGCTCGGAAAGACGTTCATTCTCGTTTTCAGCGGCGCCGTATCTATTTTAATCGTATAACTTACGGTCGCTCCGTTCTCTTTAGAAACCTCGGCGAATCTGACTTCGACTATTTCCGCGGGAATTTTCGTTCCTCCGACGGAGAGGCTTTCCTCCGAATTTCCGATAAGGAGCGAAAGAAAGGCCGCGGTCTGTTTTTCGGTAAGAATGACCGCTCTGCTCATTATCCCCGACGGCGCGGAAACGAACTCGTAGCCTCCGTCCTCCGCGGTAGCGATAAGTCCGACTCCGCAGCGATTGACGCCTTCGACCGCTTCGGGCAAATCCTCCTCTCCGTAGGACAACGGAAAGCTTTTCTTCGTATCCGTCCTTTCGCTGAGAGCTTTTATATGCCCCGCCGCGACGAAAAGATCCAGCCCGCAGGTTTTTCTGACGTAGAAGTATCCGCCCGCCAGCACGATTGCCGCGATTACGATTAAAACGACGATATCCGTTAAAAATCTCTTCATAATAATCTTGGTAAACCTTTCGGTTTTTCTCCGTTTTGTTCAATTATACTATAAAATCCCCTCTTTTTCAACCGTTTTTTACAAAAAATACAATCGTTTTACAAAAACGACACTTTCTCTTCAATTTAAAAGCCCTCTTTTTTGGTGAAAGAAGGCTTTTCGTCCCGATTATAAAGGGCTTTAATTTGCTTATAAAACGCGATCATAAACGGCTTTAATCCGTTATAAACTGCTTTGATTTGCCGTAAAACGCGAATTACGGTCGGATTTTCGTCCTCAATACCCGTACTTTCCGCGCTTGATTTTCAGGAATACGAACGAAAATACGATTGCCATAACCTCCGCCGCGACGATGGAAATCCATATTCCGTCGAGCTTCCAGATAAGCGGAAAAACGATCACGCATATCACCTGAAAAACGAGCGTCCTCAGAATCGAAACGAGCGCGGAGATAAGTCCGTCGTTGAGCGCGGTGAAAAAGGACGACGTATAAATCGTGAATCCGCACATAAGGAATGAGAAGGAGAATATCCTGAAGGCGTGGTCGGTCATCTCCATAAGCGCGGCGTCGTATCCCACGAAAAGCATAGCCAGCGGACGCGACAAAAGCTCTCCCGCGCCGAACATAAGAAACGCGGCTATTCCGATTATGACGAGGCTTCTTCTGAGGACGTTCCGAAGTTCCTCTTTGTTCTGCGCGCCGAAGTTATACCCGACTACGGGCGCGGCTCCCACCGAATAGCCTATGAATATCGCCTGAAAGATCATCGCGACGTACATAAGCACTCCGTAAGCCGAAACTCCGTCCTCTCCCGCGTATTTCATAAGCTGAAGGTTATAGAGCATACTTACGAGCGAAGTCGAAACGTTGCTCAGGAATTCCGACGAGCCGTTCGTGCAGGTCTTGAAAAGCACGGATTTATCGAATCCGCATCTGGTAAGTTTCAGAAGGCTCCTGTTTTTCCGTCCGAAGTAAAACAGAGGGATTATTCCGCCGACAAGCATACTTACGACCGTCGCGACGGCAGCTCCCGCTACTTTCCATTCGAATACCATAACGAAAACCGCGTCGAGGATCATATTCGCGAATCCCGAAGCCAGCGTTACGAAAAGTCCGATTTTCGGTTTTTCCGCAGTAACGAAAAGGCACTGAAATTCGAATTGAAGAACGTAAAACGGAAGTCCGATAAGATATATGCGGCTGTAAAGCGTCGCTTGTTCGAGAAGCTCGCCCTCCGCCCCCATAAGTGAGAGAATCGGACTTACGAAGATTTCCCCGAGTACGGCAAGCAAAGTACCCGAAGCCGCCGCCGCGTAAACCACGAAGGAGAAGGTCTCGTTTGCTTTTTCGGATTTTCCTTCGCCGAGGAATTTGGATATCAGCGCGCTTCCGCCCGTTCCGAACATAAATCCCACGCAGCCAAGTATCATAAGAAGCGGCATAGCGAAATTGACCGCGGCAAATGCGGTTTTTCCGACGAAATTCGACACGAAAAAGCCGTCCACTATGCTGTAAATCGAAGTGAACACCACCATTATAATCGACGGCAGCGTAAATCTCATAAGCTTGCCGAAAGTAAAGTGATCCGAAAGTCTGATCATATTTTTTCCTCCGTCCGCTCGGGCTTTTCTCTCGTAAAGGCGGACGTTTTCTCCTTGAAATCGTTTAAAAATCTTTCCGTCAGGGCGAGATAAGTCTCGACGTCCCTTTTCTCCCAGCCCGAAAAGACGGCGTTTTCTGCCTGAATGATTCTTACGACGGTTTTCTTCGCGAATTCCGTTCCTTTCTCGGTAAGAAAGACCGTCTTGCTCTTACCGTCCTTTGCCCGAAGATAAACGAGTTCGCGTTTTTCGAGGTTCCTTATGCAGGAATTGACGGTCTGTTTGGGGAGTCCCGAGCTTATCCTCACGTTTTTGAGGGAGCATTTGTCCCCCTCGTTGCACACCGCGTAAAACACCATCATCGTGCTGTCCGAAACTCCGAGAGCCACGCTTGCCTCGTGATAAACCGCGTTGATTCCGCCAATAAGCGAGTTGTATCTCCTCATCTCGCGCGAAACGAAAGATTCCATAATTACCTCCCGACTGAAAGCAGCCTGCCCATTATAGTACGATTTCGGACTTTTGTCAAGCAAATGTCAAGCGAAAAATCGCAAAACCTTTTTTCCCCAATCCATAAGCGACCTCTCAAATTTTCTTTCCTGATCCGTAAGCGACTTCCCGATTTTTCTTTTCCCGAATCCGCGAACAATCCTCACGATTTTTCTTTTTCCGAATCTCCTCTCCCGTCCGCTCAAAGCACGCATAAATATACAAAAAAGAGACGACTTATACAGCCGTCCCTGCGTTTTTGTATTTGGGTTTAATCCCCGAAGAATTCCGAAACGAGTTCGGGGAAGGGAGAAAGCGACCGCCTGAGGATTCCGTGAATCATCGCGATCGTTATCCCGTAGTTGGTTATGGGTACGCCCGCGCGTCCGGCTTTTTCTATGCGGGAACGCATCTCTCTTTCGTTGAGCATACACGCCCCGCAATGCACGACGAGCGCGTATTCCGAAAGGTCGTCGGGGAAGCTCCCGCCCGAAGTGAATCCGAACTCTATCTTCTTTCCCGTGTAACCGAGAATCCAGTTCGGAAGCTTGACCGTGCCGATGTCCCCGCATTGTCTGTGGTGCGTGCAGCCCTCGGAAATCAGAACCTTGTCGCCGTCCCTAAGTTTCTTTAAGGTCGCCGCACCTTTCACGGCTTCTCTCAGTTCGCCTTTGTAGCGCGCAAAAAGTATCGAAAACGACGTGAGCGTGATATTCTCGGGCGTTTCCCGACTGACCTTCCCGAAGGCCTGCGAATCGGTTACGACCATTTTCACTCTGTCGCCGAGCATTCCGAGCGCGTCCGCGAGTTCGGTTTCCTTAACGACGACGTTTATCGCGTCCGAATCGAGAATATCCCTTATCGTCTGCTGCTGCGGGAGAATCATTCTTCCCTTGGGAGCCGCCGCGTCTATGGGCGTAACGAGAACCACGACGTCTTTCGGTGAAATAAGGTCGCCGATGAGCCGTTTTTCCTCAGTCTTTATTCCCGCCGTTTTTCCGATAAGCTCTTTAAGCTCGTAAACGTTCGTTCCTCTGAGCGCGCTGACGTAAATCTCGTTTTCCGCGTGTTCGGGAATGTTTCCGAGAAGGTCGCACTTATTGAACGCGATAACGAAGGGAACCGACGCCGCTTTAAAGGCGTCTATGAGCTCCCTGTCGCCCGTCGTAATTCCGAGGGACGCGTCGGCGACGAGTACCGCGATATCGGTTTTGTCGAGCATTCGTCTTGCCCGCGCGACTCTCATTTCACCGAGCGAACCTTCGTCGTCCGTGCCGGGGGTATCGATAACGACCACCGGACCTATCGGAAGAAGCTCCATAGTTTTCTGAACGGGGTCGGTCGTAGTGCCCTTGATTTCCGAAACGAGCGAAAGATTCTGCCCGGTAACGGCGTTGACGAGGCTGGATTTGCCTGCGTTTCTGAGGCCGAAAAAGCCTATATGAACTCTTTCGGCGGAAGGTGCGTCGTTAAGTCCCATAATTCACCTCTTAAAACTCAATTCTGTAACGATTCTCAATCGCCAAGCCCCGCAACTTCTCAGTAAATTTTGCTTCTTAGCAATCTATTCTCCCTGCGTTGCCTGACGATAGTTTATACCTACATTAAGGATAAGACTTAATAATCTATTATGCCAGCATTACCCGACGGAGCGAAAATACCTTTCGCCTGCTCTTCGGTAAGCTCGATTCCGAACACCTCGTCATAGTAGGCGATAACCTCCTCGATTACGTCGATATCCTCAAAAAGCTCCGGATAAACCGTTTTCGCGAACCACAGCAGCGTTACGGGCGTATCGATTCCCGGCGTATAGCTCCTGTACATCCCGAGCGGCATTTTATAGACTTGATGGGAAATAATGGCAGAAATAGCAGACCAATCATAATTTCCGATTGCGTTTGTGTAAAGGTCATTAGGTTGAACGGGTGTGAAGTTCGTGATAAAGATTACGTCGGGATTCCACTTTATTACCTGCTCGAGGTTGACAGCCACGGAATTGTCCTTGGTAAGCTCTTCCGCAACGTTATTAGCTCCCATCGCATCAGCCCACCATTGCCCGAAAAAGTTCTTTCCGGAAGTCAGAATCGTACTTTCGTTACACTGAAAAATAAAGAAAGCATTCTTTTTTTCTTCATCTTTAAGATTACCCACTCTTTCCGAAACCAGCGTGTAGGCCTCGTTGCTCGCCCGCTGCGCAATCGCCGCCCTGTCCTTGCTCGCGGGGAACATCTGCGAGAGCAAATCTATCCACTGATTGAGCGTCTCGATCGCATTATAGCCCCACTTGTTCGCGGATATCGCAACCGCGTTAAAGCCCGCGTTTCTGAGGTTTTCGCCCTGTTGAGCGTTGCCCGCGCTGTAAAAAACGACGTCCGGTTCGAGCTTCGCAAGCTCCTCCGTGTTGACGGTCGAGCCCTGCATAAAGTCGGTTTTTGCGTTGAGAATTTCGGGATAAAGTTCGGAAAGAAGGCTGTTTTTTGCCGCCGCCATGCTCGTCGGAGCTATGCCGACAAGCTTATCCGCCGAGTCGAAAAACACCGCAAGAACGGACGGAAGCGGGAAAATATCCGCTACTACTATTTTTTTAATCTCTTTCGGAAGGGTAACGGTGTTGCCGTCGTGGTCGACTACGGTAATCGTGTCGAGGTCGTCGGTCCTACCGTTCGGACAAGCGCAAAGTGCCGTGACAAGGCACACAAGCATAAGTAAAACTGCAAATTTTTTCATTGTTTCTTCTCCTTTTCTCGCCATAAAGGCAAAATTTTTATCTTTAAAACGTCTTTTTTCAGGCGTTTTTTAGCGGTTTTTGTATGTGTTAAGCTTACACGAATCAAACACATTCTTTGATTCTTTTGTGAAAATCTGGACGGTCGATTTTAGCGTTATTCGAGAATAAATTGGCTTGTTATTTCATTATTTAATCGTGAGTTAATCGGGAGTTAACGCAAAATTCGTGATTTTTTCGCATTTTTGGCCAGTTTTCCAACGATTTTTCTCAAGATTTTCGAGGGAAAAACTGAGATTTTTGGGAAAGTCTGAGATTTTCCGGGAAAAATTCAGACTTTCGGGATGAGGGAAACTGAGGATTTTTAAGAAAATTCAAAATTTCGATGGAAATTTGAGATTTTCGGGGCAAAGTCGGAGTTTCGAAATGAGAATTCAGACTCCGCGGGCGATCAGATCGGGGATTTTTTTGCGGAAAAGACGCCCGGAAAAGCCTTCGTGCGGGAGGGGATAAAAGCGAGAATTTTCAGGAATAATTGGCTTATAGAGCGGGTCGGCAATTATAGCGCGGGCGGTCGTTTTAAGGAGATTTTCGGTCGCCTCTTCGTCGGAAAGCGCGAAATCCGACGCGGAAAGCAGCCCCTTAGACCTCTCGAGCGGACAAATTACGCGGGCAAAACGCCTGTATTTCAGCGCAATCGCAGCCGCAAGAGAACGGGAAGTTACGCTTTCTCCGATAATGAAAAGGTCGTTTTTACCGTTAGCAGACAAAAAATCCTTGTAATTTTCACTATTATCAGAGACGATATTCACACCGCTTCCACAAAAATCCGCATGATTTTCGGAGCCAACGGAACGGGAATTTAGGCTGTCCGCTCCGTTCAAAAAGTCGAAGGCTATGCGACTTTCGCCCGTTTTAAGGGTTTTTTCCGCCTCGGAAAGTAGAATTTTTCCGAACTCTCCGACGGGCAAACCGACCACGTAGGGCGTCCCGAACCGCTTGAAAAGCAGCTCCGCGGCGTCAAGACCAACCGACGAAACCACGAAATTCACCTCGGCGGAGGCAGCCCGCGCAATCTCGTCGGGCGAACTCCCCATCGCGACCGCCGAAATCACCTCAAAACCGCCTTCGGAAAAGAAGCGTTTCATACTCCCGACAGAGCCGTTCACCGAAAAATCAACGGGAGTTACGCCGAGAATATTAACTCCACGGCAAACCTTTTCGCGATTACTTACAAATCTACCCAGATAGGCGGCAAGAGCTTCGCCCGCGCCGACGACGTAGGAGTGCATACCGTCGGTATTAAAACCGAAGGACGGAATGCCCGTGCGAGCCTCGATTTCGCGCGCTATCGCGGGAATATCACAGCCCGTCATCATCGGAATCGGCGAACCGGCTATCGCGATAAAACGCGGTTTAAGCTCCCGCGCGGCGTCGGTTACGTCCGAGATAAGCTTCTCGTCGTCGCCCGTCACTGCCTGAATTTCGGTCAGACCGGAGACGAAAACAAGGCTTTCGGAATCGTACCAGCGAGGCTCGTCGTGCGTGTTGTAGGTGGAATTGCAGCCCGAGGCGTCGTGCATAACGGTCATTCCGCCAAACTCGTAAAGCGCGGAACATACGCCCGAAACGTCTGAAGTGTAGGTCGAAATTATCTTCTGAGTCTGTTTCATAGGCAGCAATTGCACCCCCAGCCCTTTTGCTGAATGGAAGTCTCGGCTTCCTTTTCGTTCCTCTGAGCATCGGTCATAAGCCGAGCAAGCTTTTCTATCGAATAAAAGCCGTACATTCCCGCGCTTTCGACGATGTTCACGAAGTTTTTCGTACCGGTGAAATAGGCGGCTTTCTGACCTATCGCGAGAAAATCCGCTTCGTTCCTTTCGGCTACGCGCATCTCCGGACGGACGGTCGGGAAAATCTCAAGCTCGGGAAGGTTCCGCACTATCCAATCGAATTCCTCCTTTTCGTCGGGCATAAACGAGTCCGCATAGAGCCTCCGCACGTTAAAACCGTTTTCGGAAAGAAGCTTTATGAGGCTTAGCGGCGCGAGAACCGCCGTATAATCCACGGCTATCGACCTCTCTCCTATCTCTTTTTTAGCAAGGGAGAGAACGTCGAGAGCCTTTTCCTTCTTCGCGGAAAAATCGTAATCCACGTTCAACTCGCTTGCAAGACGGGAGAGATTTCCGATTATCTTGTTTTCGGAAAAACTGAAGGGAAGATGAAGATGCCTGATTCCGAGCCGCTCCCCGAGAGCTTCTCCCGCCGCAATCGCAGCGGAATTATAGGTCAGGTCGAGAGAGCTTCCTGCCATTTCCTTATACTCGGAATAGCTCCCGCACCTCGTAACTTCGCGGAAAGGTCTCTTCGACTTCCTTATTATTTCGACGAGGTCGCTTTCGTCGTCGGTCGAATAATTATTCCCGAGGACGTTTATTCCGCCGTCGGATTCGCGGGGAGTCAAAAGCCCGTAGAGCTGCTTACGCATAATCTGGTCGGGAGTAAGTCCGCTCTTGCGCATAATCGGATTCATATAGCAGTCGACGAATTCCACGGTCGGGAAGCGTTTTTTCAGCTCGTCGTAGCAGTAATTCAGATCGCAGCCCATAAAATGATGGATACAGCTCGTATATACGAGTACGGCGGGCGGCAATTCCGGAAGCCTCGTCAGAATGTCCGCGACGCCTTCGATGAGAAGCTCCTCCATATCGCCGTCGAGAACGTTGTTTTCCCGAACCGTAACGGTCGAAAATCTCTCCTGCGCGCCCATTTCGGCGGCGGTCAAGACTACTCCGCGGAGACAGCCCTGAGCGCACACGAAAATCTCGTGAATTTCGGGAATGAGCATTCCCGTATGGACGATGTTGAAAACTCCGCGTGCGGGAGCGGAATATTCAAGCCCCGAAGCAAATGGCAAAGGAAAATTCGCCTCGCATATCTTCACCGCGTCGGGAATTCTCGGTTTTCCGAGTCTTTTCAGCATAACTCTACCCCGCATATCTTCAGAAGACTCGCGGCAAGAACTCTATATTCGTGAGCCATAGGACTTTCGGGAAAAGCTTCTATTACGGTCTTTTTCATTTCGTCGGCAGCCTGAACGGTTTCGCTGAAAGACAGACTTCCCACGACCGAAGAATTTATGTCCGCCGCAAGCTCCGCGACCTTCTCCTCTTCGTTACGGACGTTCCTTCTGTTCAATATAAGACCGCCGAGCGAAGCGTATCCGCGCCCCTTGAAATTATCTACGGCGACGGCTATGTTGGCGGCGGCGTGGATAGCCATATTTTCGCCCGAGGTTATTATAAAGACCTTCTCCGCGTAACCCGCTCTCATCGGCATCGCGAAACCTCCGCAAACCACGTCGCCCAGAACGTCGTAAAAAACCACGTCGGGTTTATAAACATCATACGCGCCCTTTTCTTCGAGCTTTTCGAGAGCGGCTATTATTCCTCTGCCCGCGCAGCCCTGCCCGGGAACGGGACCGCCCGCCTCCGCGCAAACCACGCCGTTGAAGCCTATACCCGTCATTTCCGCAAGAGAAAAATCGTTCTTCTTCTCCCTTATAAGCTCGAGAGCCGTCCGTATCTTCGCGCCGTGAAGAAGATTGACCGTGGAATCCGCCTTGGGATCGCAGCCTATCTGCATCACTTTAAGTCCTCGCTCGGCTATGGCAGCCGAAAGATTGGAAACGGTCGTGGATTTTCCTATTCCGCCTTTACCGTAAACGGCTATTCTTATCATTTTCGGTTACCTCCTCGGAAATCCCGCTGTTTTAAGGTTGTGTTTATCGCTGTTTTCGGATAATTTCTTATCTTTTGTATAATTATTCCGCTGTTTTCGGCTGTCTTATAGCTACTTTCGATTGTTTTTCTTGTTTTTTCGGCTGATTTTCTCAGCTTTTCAGGCTACTTTTCGGAAAAATCGCCTCGTCCGACGAATACCTCGTAACCGATCTCTTCCATCTGCTTGCCGAGAATTCTCAGCCCCTCCGCAGCGTCCGAATCCACGCCCGTCTTTCCGTCGTAAAGCAGATATTTCTTCCGCACCGAAAGAGGAGAAAGATTGGGCATAACGACGTTGCAGCCGGCAAGTACGCCGAGTTGGCGGCCGCGTCCGTCCACCGTTCCCAGAGCCGTCGTCGCCGGAAGAAGTACGTCCGAAAGCATAAGCCGAACCAGACTCAGGACGAAAAGCGTGAGTTTTTCGCCTCCCGACGGATAATCGCGGAAGGGAGTGTCCTTATGCGGAATAAACGGACCGACTCCGACCATCTGCGGTTTGAAATCCGCAAGAAATTCCATATCCTCGGCGAGAGTTTCCGTCGTCGAAAAGGGCGCGCCTATCATCATTCCCGCACCCGTCTGAAAACCTATTTCCTTCAGATCTCTCAGGCATCTCATTCTGTTCGAGAGCGAAAGCTCCGCGGGATGAAGCTTACCGTAGAGAGGGCAATTCGCGGTTTCGTGCCGAAGAAGATACCTGTCGGCTCCGGCTTTATAGAGAGCTTCGTAGGATTCACGACTTCTCTCGCCGACGGAAAGGGTTACCGCGCATTCGGGATAATCGGATTTTATGCGCTTTATAAGTCCGCAGAGCCTTTCGTCGGTAAAATACGCGTCTTCGCCGCCCTGAAGAACGAAGGTTCTGTATCCCAGTCCGTAGCCCTCGCGGCAGCATTCGAGAATCTCCTCCTCGGTAAGCCGATAACGGACGGCGTTTCCGTTGGAGCGGCGTATTCCGCAATAAAGACAGTCGTTCCGACAATAATTGGTGAATTCGATTATTCCGCGGAAATATATCCTCCTCCCGAATCTCCTTTCGGTAAGCTCCCTCGCTCTTTCGGCGGCAAAATCCCGCTCTTCGTCGGTAAAATCTCCGAGCAGCTCAAGCCATTCCGTATGCGAAAGAGTATGCGTTTCTTCGAGTTTAAGAATAAGGTCCTTTTTCATTTTCCGCCTCCGTCGAATACCGCCTTTACGCTCACGCCCTTCTTTCTTCCGAGCTCGCGGATAAAGGCTCTTATTTCCCCGGCGGGCGCTACGAGCACGAGATTGATTACGCTCAGTCCTTTTTCGCGGACGGGCATTCCCATTCTTCCGACGACAAACCCGGAAATCCCGCGGATTACGGCGTTTACTTCGGAAGCCTTGGAATTGTCCGAAAG
The DNA here is from genome assembly GCA_900544545.1 of uncultured Eubacteriales bacterium. Taxonomy (GTDB): domain Bacteria; phylum Bacillota; class Clostridia; order Christensenellales; family CAG-314; genus UMGS692. Next base: position 31,198 of record UQVY01000007.1, on the reverse strand, counting down.
AATCACCGACACGGTTGCAACCGTTTCGCAATCGTCGGGCGTACCCTCGGAAAAACCCATTCCGACAGGCACTACGTCGGCGTAATGTCCGTTTTCGTTCTCGATTTCGCCGATAACGGCGTTCACTCCGAAGTATTTTCCTATGGTGGTCGGATTTATTATCTTCTGCGAAGCTCCGAATTCCGAGAATCCGTCCCTACCGAGAAGCAGAGCCTTATCCGCTCTCCGAAGAGCGTGTGCGGGATAGTGGGTGTTCATAATTATTCCCGCGCCTTCCTCCGCAAGAGTGCTTATCGTATCCAGAACGAGAAGCTGATTACGAAAATCGAGATTGGATTCGGGTTCGTCGAGAACGAGCAGCTCGGGTTCAGCCGCAAGAGCGCGGCCGATAAGCACCATCTGAAGCTCGCCGCCGCTTATTTCCCGACAGTTTTTCTTCCTTATTCCGTCCAGCCCGAGCTTTTCGATTACGCCCTCGACCGCCTCGTAATCCTTATCGGTCATCTTTCCGAAAAAATCCCCGTAACTGTTCCTTCCGAGAAGAAGAGTTTCCTCAACCGTATAGGGAGAAACGGAATTCCTCGCCTGCGGAACGTAAGCCACCTTCTTCCAAAGCTCCTTGGGCTTGTAGTCGCAGATTCTTTTCCCGTCAAGCTCGGAATAACCGTCCGTGAATTTCAGAAAACCCAGAGCGCACCTTAAAAGTGTGGTTTTACCCGCTCCGTTAGGACCGAGAACGGCGACGACCTCTCCGCTGCCGACAGAAAAATCCACGCCGCGGAGAATCTCCCGCTCCTCTTTTTTATAACGGAAAATACCGTTCCTTACCTCGAACTTCATAACTGCACGCCTCCTTTCTTTTTAAGGATAAAGACGAAAAAGGGCGCGCCTATTATCGAGGTCAGTATGGATATCGGAATCTCCGAAGCCGTCAGCGATCTTGCCAAGGTATCCACTATAACGAGAAAAGCGGCTCCGAAACTTATGCAGGCAGGAATAAGCTTTCTGTGATCGTTTCCGAAAAGCATCCGGCAGATATGAGGGACGAGAAGCCCTACCCAGCCTACGGGACCGCACATAGATACCGAAGAAGCCGTTATTGCGGCGGCGCAGGCAAGAGAAACCGCCCGCAGTCTCTTTACGTTCGTTCCGAGAGAGGAGGCTTCGTCGTCGGATAAAGGCAGAAGATTAAGCTTTCTCCTCATAAAAAACAGACAGCCAAGACCTATGACTATCGCGGGCGCGCCGAAGGAAAGAGTTTTGAAGCCCGAGCCGTTCAGACTTCCCATAAGCCAGTAGGTTATCGCTGGAAGCTGGGATTCGGTATCGGCAACGTATTTCACGAGAGAAACGAGGGACGAAAAAAGCGAGCCTATCATTACTCCGGCGAGAATCATCGTCGCGCGTCCGCCCGAGCGTTTTCCGCAAATCCGGGTCAACCCGAGAGCAAGGATTCCGAATACGAAGGCGAGAAGCTGACTTCCGACCATCGAGAAGCCCAGCAGAATCGCAAGAGCCGCTCCGAAGCCCGAACCCGAGGCTACGCCCAAAGTATCCGGAGTCGCAAGAGGATTGGAGAAAGCACTCTGAAGCACGCAGCCCGCAGCCGAAAGACCGGCTCCCACGAGAACGGCGGTAAGTATCCTCGGAACTCTCTGCATAAGCACCGAAGCCTTGGTCGCTCCGACGCTTCCGCCGAAAAGCCAGTCGAGCATTTCCGCAGGCGAAATCGAGTAACGACCTATACAAAGACAGATAAGCGCGCTCAAAACGGGAAGTATCACCATTCCCGCAATAAAGGCTATATTCGTTTTTCCGAGAAATTCCTTCTTCATCTCTTCTCCGCATCAAAAAACCGCACACCCGAAGATAAGGCGCGCGGCTCGCAAAAAGCGTACACAGGTCCTATCTTTCGCCTTAATCGTGATTTCGGCGTCAGGGTAAGGATTTCTATTTTCCTTTATGACTTATTCGCAGTAAACTCCGCCCGAATAAGCGGTCTTTGCCGTTATTCCGTCGATACGGCCGATTTTACCCGCAAGGGAATTGATAACGTCCTGAGGAGCGTCGAGAGCGATACTGATTATGTTGATATCGCGCTTTCTGTACGGAATACCCATTCTTCCGAGAATGTAATCCCCGTATTCGTGAAGAAGCTCGTTAAGAGCGTCCGTGTTCTCATTCTTTTCTACTATAATGCTTATAACGGCGACTCTGTTTTCCATTTCTCAAACCTCCGACCTTTTACGCTCTCATTATAACACGGAAATCCCGCCTTGTCAAGGAAGTTTATAAATTGCTTTCCGCAACTTCCTTTGACGAATTGCAGTAATAGGAATTATTCTTGTTAAATCGATGGGAGCGTTTCAGATTTTCTCCTTTTATTATGGTCGGTTTTTCAAAAAAACCCGCACTCTTTCGAATGCGGGAATCTTCGGTATAATTGAGGGAGTCGGAGTTTTACTTTTCGAGAATCGAAACGGCGTCGGTTATCGTCTTTTCGAAGGCTTCTCTTCCGTATTTATCGACCTCGGCTTTGTTCTTTTCGCCGTGAGTCAGACAGCCGGCTCCGTTTATGCAGCCGCCCACGCAAGCCATTCCTTCGATGAAATTCGCCTGAAGAAGATTCTTGCTCTTTTTCAGAAGCGCGATCTTGCAGGCTTCGATACCGTCGCAGACCTCGGATTTTACGGGGAAATCGATGTTCTGCTCCTTGAGAGCCTCGACGACTGCGTCGGAAAGTCCGCCGATTCGGGCGAAAATCCTGCCGTAGTAGGAAGCGTTGTCGAGTACGCCCTCGGGAAGAGTAGTGATGTCCACGTCCTTGCTGTCGAAAAGCGCCTGAAGCTCTTCAAAGGTCAATACCGCGTCTACCCACGGCTTGACTTCCTCTCTCTGAGCTTCGAGCTTCTTGGACGTACAAGGCCCTATGAATACGATCTTAGCGTCGTCCTCGTGTTCCTTTATGTATTTTGCCATAGCCGTCATCGGCGAAGGATTATGAGAAACGAGAGGTCTGAGGTCGGGATAGTGTTTTTCGATAAAGGCGACGAACGCCGGACAGCAGGAGCTTGTTATAAAGCCCTTTTCAACTAATTCTCTCGATTCGGAGAGGGCTACTATATCCGCGCCGAGAGCCGCTTCGATGACCGTATGGAAGCCCAACTCCTTAAGACCGGTTATGACCTGACCGAGCTTGGCGTAGTTGAACTGACTGGAAATCGAGGGCGCGACAACGGCGTATACCTTATACTTTGTGTTGTTTTCGCTCTTCTTGATCAAATCGATTGCGTCGAGAATAAAAGACTTGTCGGTAATCGCTCCGAAGGGACACTGATATACGCAGGCTCCGCAGGCGATACATTTGTTGTTGTCGATACAAGCCTGCTTTTCTTCGCCCATAGATATGGCTTTGACCTTGCAGGCGGTTTCGCAGGGACGCTTGTAGTTGTGAATCGCGCTGTACGGACAGACCTTCGCACAGGAACCGCATTCTTTACATTTGGTTTTGTCGATATGGGCAACGTGGTTTTTATCCGTGGTGATCGCACCGAATTTACACGCGTCCTCGCAGCGGTGAGCAAGACAGCCGCGGCAGGCGTTCGTAACTTCGTAACCGCCCATAGGGCATTCGTCGCACGCAATGTCGATTACTTCGATAACGTTGGGATTGTCGGTGCTTCCGCCCATCGCGATCTTAACCCTTTCGGCAAGAATCGCGCGTTCTTTGTATACGCAGCAGCGCATCGTCGGAATCTTTCCGGGAACGATCTGCTTGGGGATATCGAATGCCGCTTCGGGGAGCTTGTCCGCCCACGCCGCGCGGGCTACTTCACGCAGAACCCTGTATTTAAGGTCCTGTACTTTTGTGTCAAACTTTCTCATAATAATTCCTTAAAAATAACTGACTTTTATTCTCTTGCCCATCTGCTTGAGACACTTGGACAGTTCTTCGACCAAATTCATTTTTATGTTGAAGTTAATCGGCAAATCCGGGTTCTGATGCGCGGGATTGATTGCGCGTCCGACGTAGAAATTGATGTCGGTCGCCTCTTCGAAAAGCATCCTGCAGATAAGCGACGCGCCGTCCTGTCCGTAACTCCACTTCTCGTAAAGCTCGTTGCTGCCGAGTGCGTCTTTTGCATATTCGACCACTTTGTTTACCGTTATTACGCCCTCCGTTACAAGATCGACGCCTTCTATCTCTGCGATGGGCGGAACGTCGCTCCTTGCGAACTTCAGACTTGCCTTTACCGGCTTCCCGAGATATCGCGCGGCTATCGAAGATGTAGTTCCTCCGCAGATGATATGCTTGCCTTCCTTGGAAAAGAAAAGCGACATCATTCTGTTTTCATCGTCGCGGTTTGCCGGAGGTCCGAAAAGAATATTCATCGGCTCGCGCTTCCTGACCTTGACTACGCACGCCGTAGCGTCGTCGCCCGGCTTGCTTCCGTAAAGCCTGTTGCACTCGTCGATAAGAATGGTGGCAAGCGTTTTCGCCGAATAACCCGCGAAAACCAACGGAGCCATATAACTTATGATATCGTCGCGCTTCCAGCCGAAATTATACTGAACGCCCAACCCCGCGTGCGGACAGCCGTCGCTCATAGCGATAAATACGTCCCCGTCGCGCAGATGAACCGACGACTTATAGACCTTCTTCCCGCCTATGCTCAGTTCCGTCCTCCGACAGTCGTATCTCTCGCCGTTACGAAGGGCTATCACCTGAGGATTGTCGAATTCGATAATCTCGGCGGTTTCGTTGTTGACGATATGGATAATGGTAAAGGTCGAATAGGCGACCCCTCTTACCGCGCAGACCGGCAAAGTCGCGGCTATCGTTTCCACGCAGTCCTCTATCGATAAACCCTCAGCCATCATAGTTGATATTATCTTGGAAGTAAGCGTGGAAAGAATGCTCGCCTTGACTCCGCTTCCCAGTCCGTCGGCAAGTACGATGACCGAAGAATTTTCGCCCTGCTCAACGACGTCCACGTGATCTCCGCAAAGTTGTTCGCCGTAATGATTGATACTCTTATAACCTATATCGACGCACAAATCATTCATCGGAAATGGACTCCTTCAGCTTGGTCAGAGCTATCTTGGTTTCCGCCGCCGTTTCTCCGAGCAGCGACGCGATTTCCTGTACGATACGCATCTGCTTCTCGACTACCTTATCGGCAACTTCAACCGTCTGATGGGAAATGCTTTCCTTCTTTTCTCTCTCGTTTTCCTCGTCGGTTATGTCGCGCATAATACAGACGAGAAGATGATACGTTCCGTCGTAAACGACGGTTTGCTCGACGTATTTCTTGTATTCCGCAAGATACGTCCTTTCGTTTCTCACGCTGCGCCTGGAATTAAGCACCCTCGTAAAAATCTCCGTGTCGAGAATACGGACTACTCCGTCGCCCAGAACGTCCGAAGCGGAGCGGATATTCAGTATCTTCCGCGCAGCCGCGTTGATTTGCTGGACTTCGAGATTCTCGTTGAGCACGATAAGGCCGTTGGGGGTGTTGTTGACTATGCAGTCGGAGAAACTCTCCGCCTTCTCTTTAAGGTAGGGCAGACACATAGATATCTCAGCCTTGCCCTGATAAATGGCGACCGCCTTCTCGCGACACGTATTGTAACCGCAGGAACCGCAGTTAAGTTCGTCTTCGTGTCTGGTTTTGCCCATCTTTTTAAGAATCTCGGTTATTTCGGCTTCCGTGGGATAATCCGCGCGGGTATCGATTACCTTGAAGGTCTTTCTTACGTCGTCCGCAGAGGGCTGATCGACCCGGAAATCCTTCTCTCCCGCGTATCTCGAAACCGCCGCGTAATCCCTCACCGGACTTCTGTGGAATTTCTCCATTACCGGACCTCCTACGCAGCTGCCTATGCAGGCGGACATCTCGATAAAGCATCTGTGAATCCTCTTGCTCTCTATGTCCTTGAGGGCGGCTATGCAGTTTTCCATTCCCTCTATCGCCATATAGGTGTATTCCGGATCCTTAGCCATAGTCTTGAGTATTCCGCCCGTGGTCGGGAAGAATCGCGCGCGGCTCTCTTCGGTATCGTCCATATCCGGAACGAGCGAAATCTTGGCTTCTTTAAGCCACAAAGCAAGGTCCTCGTAGGTCAGAACCGCGTCCGCATAGCCGGAATAAGCCTCGGCTTCGTCCTTCTTCGCGACGCACGGTCCGATGAAAACCACCTTCGCGCCCGGAATCCGCTTCTTTATGTCCTCCGCGTGAGCCTGCATCGGCGAAAGTACGTCCGCAAGATACTGAAGCTCGGATGGGAAATACTTCTGGATAAGAAGATTCACCGAATGACAGCAGGAGGAAATAACTATATCCTTCTGATGCTCGGAAAGAATACGCTCGTATTCGGTTTTGACTATCGTCGCGCCGATTGCGGTTTCTTCCACGTCGTAAAAACCGAGCTTTTTGAGCGCGGCTTTCATTCCGTTTATGCCTATCCCGTCGTAATTGGCGATAAAAGAAGGCGCAAGACTTACGACTACCGGAGAACCGGATTGCAGAAGAACCTTGACCTTTTCCGTTTCGCTGGAGATTTCCTTGGCGTTCTGGGGACAGACTACGAAACACTGTCCGCAGAGAACGCATTCGTCGCCTATTATATGAGCCTGATTGGCGGTGAACCTTATGGATTTGACCGGACAATGCCTTATACATTTGTAGCAGTTTTTACAATTGGATTTCTTCAGTGTAAGACAACTCGTCATAGCTTATTCCCCCTCGGCGGCTTTGACCGCGCCCATTATCTTGTCGGTCCAGAATTCGCTGAAATTATCGACGGTTATGCCCGCGTAAACGGCGTCGTTGACGATGACCGTAACGCCTATTCTGTTGCACCTGCCCGCACAGAAACAGCCGACCAACGCTATCTTGTCCTCAAGATTATTGTCCTTGACGCTCTTTTCGAGAAGACCTACGATCTCCTCGGAGCCTTTCAGATGACAGGAGCTTCCTACGCATACCTGAACCGTAACCATTACGAAACCCTCGGAAGGACTTCCTTCTCAAAAAATTCCCTCACGGTTTCGGGACTGACCGAGAAAAAGTCGTCGCCTACCGTTACGCATACGCCGAGCTGACATTTTCCCATACAGAAAGTGCCTCCGAGATCGATCTTGTCTTTAAGCCCCTTTTCGGCTATAAGATTCTGAAGCTCTTCGACAACCTGTCGGGAACCCTTTATGTGACAGGAACTTCCGATACATACAGTGACTTTCAACATATTTTTAACTCCTTTATTTTATTCGACTGCGTTGACTAAAGAGAGAAGCCTTTCCCTCTCCTGAAAGTTGCTTTCCGCCGAACTTGCGGCGGCGACTATCGGTACCCATCCGAGAACCGAATCCGCCTCCCCTCCGGCAAAAAGCTCCAGATACTCTTCCGCGCATTGATTCTGACGATGCAACAGGAAATGCAGATAGACCGTTGCAGCGTCCGCAAACGCACTCCCGGACGCGGCGTTGTGCCAATCGATGACGTACATTCCTTTATCCGAAACGATAACGTTGGAAGGACATATGTCCCCGTGACACAAGTGCGTTTCGTAAGGCATTTCGAGAAGCTTCATAAGAAGCCCGTACTTCCGCGTGGCTTCAAGCTCCGCCCGCAGAAGACAACCCCTGAGCCTGTCGTTAAGTCGCGGAAGAAGCGCGCCGTCTTTACCGAGAATCTCCTTCTGAAGACGGACAAGCTCCTTTAAAAGCTCGCTCCTTCTTTCGGGCTGCTCGGAGATAAGCCGACTCATGGATTTGCCCGCGATATACTCCGAAACAATCGCCCATTTCCCTTCGACCGTCGTGACTTCCTTCAATTTAGGGACGGGAAGCCCCGCTTTTTCGGCCAAAGCCCTGTAAAAAGCCTCGCTCAGCACTTCGTCCTTGGGATAACCCTGACAAAACACCTTTATGCAGTCTTCGCCGTCCTTATAGACCGTTCTGTTGGTCCTGACGGCAATTACTCTGTCCAGATTCATAACGAGCCTCCTTGACGCGCAATCCGGACCTCCTCCCTATACGGACAGTCCCGCCGATAAGACCGCAAGCGACGCAGCCATATTCTCGTTCTTGACTCTGACCGTAGCGGGAACTTCGAGCCTTACGGGAGCAAAGTTCCAGATCGCATCCGCACCGCTTTCCACGAAAAGGTCGCAGACGTCCTGCGCTTCCTTCTCCGGAACGGTGATAATGCCTATTTTTACGTTGTTTTTTATGCAATAATCCTTAAGCCCGCATATCGGATATATCAGCTTGCCTTCGTCGCACGGACATTCCCCGTCCTTATCGAAGGCAGCCATTACGTTGAGCCCGTATTCGGCGAACCCGTCGTAGGACAAAAGCGCACGCCCGAGTTTCCCCGCCCCCGCAATGACTGCGTTGGTGGGATTTCCGCTCCCGAGAGTTTCTTCGAGACTCGGAATAAGCTCGCTGAGATAATAGCCGATTTTGGGCCTTCCCGTTCCGCTCACGAGAGCCAGATCCTTCCGGACCTGAACCTCGCCCAAACCCAAAGCTCTCGCTATCGTGGAGGAAGATATCGTCCTGTTCTCGCTTGTTTTAAGACTTTTGAGAAAATGCAGGTATACGGGAAGTCTTGCCGTTACTGATTTTGGTATATTTCTGCCGTTCATAGTATCGCTCCGTTTTTATTGATAACATTATATCATTAAGAACGGAAATAATAAAATACCCTTTTTCTATACGGCTATATCAAAAAAGATATATTGCGGCGGATATCGATCATCCGTCGATAATCTTCCTCTTCGAGGCGCAAAGTTCGGTAAGAAAAGCCTTATCGAATCGGGAGAATCTGTATTGCTTGCGATAAACGAGGACGTCTTTGTACAATTCGTCGCCGCCCGCGCATCTCTTCTGCACGAATCCGTATCGCTCGAGGGATTCCACGCTCATAGGGGACGCCCACGCGAAAGCTTCGTAATTGGTTTCGAGAATCTCTATCATACTCGCTCTGTCGTAGACCGGAATCCGACGGCTGAAACCGCCGCTCTGAGATTCCCTTCCCGATTCGGAAACAGCTCCCGAAGGCGCAAACGAGTCGGGATAGACTACTTCGATATAATTTTCAAGGTCAGAAAAGCTTATTTCGTCAAGCTCGGCAAGCGGAGAATCCTTCCGCATAACGACTACGTGCCTGAATTCCGTGATAAGCTCCCAGGCAAGGTTCTTGCCCTCTATCATATCCTTGAAATACCTGTCCTTTTCCGACGGATAACGCACGATTCCGAGCTTATAGGACTTCTCGAGAACGTTCGCAATCGCCTGAATCGTTCCCGTTTCCTTGAAAACCGCGTCGAAACCTTCCTCTCCGCCGAAAATCATCGAAAAAGCCCCGAAAGCTTTGGCGATATAATCCGCCCTCGGCACCGAAATCGAAAAAACCGTTTTCTTTCCGCGTTTTTCACGGAATTCCTCCTCGACCTCTTCGATTTGCTCGAGAATCTTCCTTCCCTGACCGATTAGTCTCTCTCCGTCTTCGGTAAGCGTGATGCCCTTGGAATTTCTGTCGAAAATCGTTATACCCAGCTCCCTTTCAAGCTCCTTGACCGCGCGGGAAAGATTGGGCTGCGCGATAAAAAGCTCCTCCGCGGCTTTGCTGAGAGAGCCGGCTTTGGCTATCGTTATCGCGTATTTAAGGTAAACTATATTCATTATCCGCTCCTTCGGGCAATCGTGCCTCTTGTAACTATTATACTATATCTTCCGACTTTTTTCAAGGCTTAATAAATTAATTATCCCCTGATTTTTCGTTCATTACGGATTTTCCTCGAAAAAAAGCTCCTCCCGAAGAAAATCGGGAAGAGCCTATGATTCGTTTTGTCTTTGAGTCGTAAAGCGGGAAGCTTGTTTTCAAAGTCTTAATACATTCCGCCGCCCATATCGGGTGCAGCCGGAGCAGCCGCGGGTTCCGGAAGGTCGCAGACGACCGATTCCGTGGTAAGAAGAGTGCTTGCGACGCTTGCGGCGTTCTGCAGAGCGGACCTCGTAACCTTCGTAGGATCGATTATGCCTTCGCTAACCATATCCACGTATCTGTCTTTAAGGGCGTCGTAACCGTAGTTGGGCATTCCCTTGCTTTCGCTGAGAACCTTGTAGATGATTACGCTGCCGTCAAGACCGGCGTTGCTTGCGATCTGCCTGATGGGAGCCTGAACAGCCGCAGCGATAACCGACGCGCCCGTTCTTTCGTCGCCTTCGAGAGTTTCCTGAAGGGCCTTGATCTTCGGAAGAGCGGAAAGAAGAGCTACTCCGCCGCCCGGAACGATTCCTTCTTCCACGGCAGCTCTCGTTGCCGCAAGAGCGTCCTCGATTCTGAGCTTCTTTTCCTTGAGTTCGACTTCGGTAGCCGCGCCTACGCTGATGACGGCTACGCCGCCCGCGAGTTTCGCAAGACGCTCCTGAAGCTTTTCCTTGTCGTATTCGCTGGTGGTCGCCGCAATCGCGTTCTTGATTTGTCTGACTCTGTCGCCGATGGCTTCCTTATCGCCCGCGCCGTCGACAATCGTGGTATTCTCTTTGTCTACTCTGACCGATTTAGCCGAACCGAGCATATTGAGAGTAGCTTCCTTGAGGTCAAGTCCGAGTTCGTCGGTGATAACGGTCGCGCCAGTCAGAACGGCTATGTCCTTGAGCATTTCCTTACGCCTGTCGCCGAATCCGGGAGCCTTGACAGCTACGCAGTTAAAGGTTCCTCTGAGCTTGTTGAGAACGAGAGTCGTAAGAGCTTCGCCTTCCACGTCCTCCGCGATTATAAGAAGCTTTCTGCCCGTCTTGACTACCTGTTCGAGAAGAGGAAGAAGTTCCTGAATAACGGAAATCTTCTTGTCGGTTACGAGAATAAGAGGATTGTCGAGAACGGCTTCCATCTTTTCGAGATCGGTAGCCATATAGGGGGAAGCGTAACCTCTGTCAAACTGCATACCTTCGACTACGTTAAGCTCGGTCTTCATTGTCTTGCTTTCTTCGACGGTGATAACGCCTTCGGCTCCGACCTTCTCCATAGCTTCGCTGATAAGCTCGCCGACCTTTTCGTCGCCCGCGGAAATTCCCGCAACCTGCATAATCGCTTTCTTGCCTTCTATCTGCTTGCTGATGGATTTAAGATGCTCGACCGCAACTTCAACGGCCTTGTCGATACCTTTCTTGAGGATAATGGGATTTGCGCCCGCAGCTACGTTTCTGCTTCCGTCGCGGATAATCTCCTGAGCGAGAACGACAGCCGTGGTCGTTCCGTCGCCCGCTACGTCGTTGGTCTTGGTGGAAACTTCCTTGACTATCTGCGCGCCCATATTCTCGAACGAGTCTTCGAGTTCTATTTCCTTGGCGATTGTAACGCCGTCGTTGGTGATGAGAGGTGTTCCGAATTTACGGGCAAGGACTACGTTTCTGCCCTTGGGTCCCAATGTAATCTTAACCGTATCGGCAAGAGAATCAACGCCCTTTTCCAGAGCCTTTCTTGCGTCTTCTCCGTATTTAATCTGTTTAGCCATTATTATTGCCTCCTTGATTTGCTGCTCAGTCGTTGACTATCGCGAGAATGTCGCCGACTTTGATGATGGTAACTTCCTGACCGTCAATCTTGAACTGACTTCCGGCGTATTTGGAATAAAGAACCTTATCCCCCGGCTTAACGGTCATTTCTACCTGCTTTCCGTCTACCAGTCCGCCCGGACCGACCGCGATAACCTCCGCGATTTCGGGCTTTTCCTTAGCCGCAGTGGGAATCAGAATCCCGCCGAGCGTTTTTTCTTCGGCTTCGCAAGCCTTTACGACAACTTTGTCGAGTAACGGTTTTAACGTCATTTTATACCTCCGTACGCATTAGCGTTGTTTTTTGTCGATTGTTAGCAGTCATTCTTTTCATTTGCTAACTGTCTTATATTATAGTCAATAAAATCTATTTGTCAAACGTTTTTAACCATAAAAATCCAATTATTTTAAGGTTTTTTTCTCAGCCGTCCCGAATAATCGTCCCTGACTCGGCATAATCGCACAAATCGGGGATTTATGCTCCGAAAATATAAAAAGGGCAGCGGATATTCTCCGCCGCCCTCAGGGGTGATTTGGTTAAAACCGAGACTGTTATGCCTTGGGAAGAATCTTACCGTTTGCATAAACGTCCACGCCGTCAACGGTGTAGTTGTTTCTGTCTGCGCCGGTGGTGTTCTTCTGGGTGTATCTTACAAGATAGTCGCCTTCAACGTAAGCGGGTTCGAATACGCCTTCTTCGTTAAGCTTTCCGTAAGTTCCGTTTGCGGTAAGGATGATGGACAGATCGTCGCCCGCGATGATACCTACGAAGGTAACGGTTGCGGTTCCGTCCGCGATCTTGGCGTTAAGCTCGTTGTAATCTGCGATAGCGTTACCGTTTCTGATCTTATCGACGCTGAAATCGGTAATGGTTATACTGTCGATCTTCTTGGCTTCGACCATACCTACGCCCTTGACAGTGGTCATAGGAGTAAGTTCGCCCGGGATGAAGGAGGTTCCGAACAGGTAGTTGCCTGCGTCTTCGCCTACGATATTCCAGCTTTCGAACAGAGCTTCTTTTTCGGTTGCGGCGTTCTTGTCGTTGTACTTACCGTCAGCCTTGATCTGGATGGTGAGCTGGTCGCCTTCGATTGCGCCTTCGATTGCACGGATAGTTGCGGGATCAACCGTAATATAGGTGCCGTCTTCGGAGTATTCGCCGGTGATGAGGTCCATCTTAGCTTCGTCGAGTCCGTTATAAACTCTGGTAGCAAGGTCGAACTTAACGGTCGTGATTCTGATAACGGTGATGCTGCCCTTTACGGGGAGATCTGCGTCTACGAAGTTGTAGTTTTCAACGTTGGACGTTGCGTCAGCAGCTACGAGTTCCCAAGTGAGAACGCCGTTTGCGGAATCGTTGGTCCAGTAAGCGATCTTATCGTTTTCAACGTTCTTGTCTGCGAATGCGCCGTTGAAGTAATTATCGTCCGCATCCTTAAGGATTCTGATGTTGAAGTTGTCGCCTGCGATGAGGTTTTCGAATTTAACGCCGGAAAGGATTCCGGTGGTTTCGTCGAAGTTCTTGAGACCGCCGTCGGATTCACCGTCTTTTGCGAGGGCGTAAGCGATGTTGGTTCTGTCGTACTTCCTGTCGTTCATTTCGGCAAGGAGACTCATATCGAATCTTATGGTCTTCTTGGTGATGGTACCGGTACCTTCGGCAATGAGGTCGCTCCAATCGTAGTTGTCTGCGTCAGCGCCGCCGATGGTCATATGAGAAGCCGCGTCGTCGATCTTGATGAAGTGAGAACCTACTTCGCTGCGCGGGTTGGTCTTATCCCAGTAAACATTATCGGGACCGTCCGTAACTTCGGTAACGAAGAGCTCGTCGTTTCTGATCGCTTCGTAGCCTTCCACGTCGAGGAACTTGAATACTGCCTTATAATAGTCGCCGTCCTTAACGAGCTGAGTCGCAAGAAGGGTTGCGGTTCCGTCGTATTCCTTGGTAGCTTCCATTTCGACGATTTCGACGAAGCCGTCCGCTGCCTTGAGTTTTTCGATGTCGCCGACGTAGTTAATCTTTTCGGTCTTATCGGGATCGAGGTCGCCAATGCCGCCTACGTATACGTAGTTAGCCGCGTCTTCGCCGACAAGCTGCCACGAGGTAACTTCTTCGCTGTTGTTGAAGATGATGGGTTTATTGACGCCGACGTTCTTGCCGGTGTTGTTTTCGCCTACGTAAGTACCGTTGGCGAGAAGTTCTACGTGAACGTCGTCAGCCGCCATATCCGCAAACGCGGTGAGAACGGCGTCGGTCATAGCGAGTTCGCCCGCTGCGTCGACGTTCTGAATCTTGATGACTCTTGCCGCGACTTCTTCGTCGGTATAGATAGCGACGTCGGTACCGTTATAGAGTCTGGTCTTGATTCTGCCGTTGATAGCGGTGATGGGACGAGCCTTGATGGTTCCGTTGATCTCCAGAATCGTGCCGGTTATAACGTAGTTCTTCATAGCCGCGCCGTTTTCGGTATAGGTTACGGTTGCGCCGGTGAGATCAAGAGGTCTGTTTTCGTGGACGTTCTTTTCCGCGTATTTAGCGCCGATGACGGAAACGTTGATGACATCGCCGGCAACGAGAGCCGCTTCTACGAGGTTGCCCTCGGAATCGTATGCCTTAACTACCGCTGCAGAAAGAGCCTTGTTGATATCGGAAGCAGTGTCGGTACCGTCGTAGTACTTCATTACGCCGTCAATTGCCGCGCTTTCGATAACGAGAGGCTTGATTTCGTAAGTGATTCCTCTGCCTTCGTACTTGACGTAGAATTTAGCGTCCATGGTAGCCTTGAGGGTACCCTGCTCGATGAGCCAGTTTCCGGCGTCCTTAGCGGGAGCGCCGCCAACGTTTTCAAGAACAAGGTCACCTTCGAGGTTGTTCATAATGTAATTATAAAGCTTTTCGGAAGGAGTAACGGAAATGGTTCTCGCATCGTCCTCGTAAACCTCTATATCGTAAAGAATGTTCGTTGCGGTCGTACCGTCGTAATTCTTCCACTGTCCTGCCTTCGGAACAACGGTTACGTATACGGGCTTGACTTCCACGGGTACGAGCTGACGGAGAATCTTCCAGTTTTCGTCTCTTACGGGGTTGCCTTCTTCGTCGCGAACGATTTCGCCCGCGTCGTCGTACTTATAAGGAACGAGTTCGAGGGAGTATCCGCCGAAGTTGACGGGTTCTACGTATCTGTCTTCTTCGAGCCAACGGAAGTAACCGAGGACTCTGCTGCCGTAAAGGTTGCCTTCGTCGTCGTAAACGGAACCTTCGCCCGCGATTCCGCCGTATTTAGCGTCGTTGGGATCGATGGACCTGAGCTGTGCGAAAAGCACGAAAGCATCGGTGATTTCCGGCCATACGGGAGTGGGAAGAACGCCCTTGAGAATGGTCATCGAGGAGTAAGCGTAAATGGTAACGTTACCGTCTGCAAGTTCAAGAGTCGTTCCTACTCTGATGTCGTAGGTACCTGCGTCCTTGAAGCCGATTTCGTTCGCGCCCCAGGTACCGTCGTCGAGCTTATACTCCACGAAATAATCGTCGTGGGTGGATTCGGTCTTATGATAAGAACCGTCGTATGTATAAGTCTTGCTGACCTGTTCGAGAACAACGCCCTGCCATTTGACGGTCTTGATGAGCGCGTCGATCTTCTTCTGAAGCTCGAGGTCGGTCTTACCGAGATTGTCGGAGAGGTCGGTGAGCTGCCGAAGAATATCGCCGTCCTTCATATCGTAGTCGCCTACGATGTTCTTGAGCATAACGCGGACTTCGGCGTCGTTGACGAAAGCGTTGAATTCGCCGGGCATAGCCGCAAGGATAACTCCGAGATCGGCAGCATTGTCCGCGCCTTCGATAGCCGCGTTCCATTTAGCTATAAGAGCTTCGAATTCTTCGCTCTTGGCTTCGAGAACGGCGTCGATATCTTCGGCCTTGTAATTCTCGCTTCTCGCGGCGAGCGTTTCCTTAGCTCTGTCTACGGTATAAGCGGAGATAACTGCCTTGACGTCTTCTTTTTCCGAGAAGAAAGCGTTGAGAGCCTGAAGAGCAGCCTGAGCTTCTTTGGTTCTTGCGGCGATCTGTTCTTCGGTGATGCAATCCGCTATCTTGGCCTGCCATGCCTTCTTGGCAGCGTCGAATACCTTGGTGTATTCTTCGTTGCCGGAAACGGCTGCGTCGATATTGATGTTGCCGATGGTATCCTGAGCGGATTTAACGGCTTTGGAGTTCTTTACGAGAACTTCGATACTGAGGACGTTGCCGTCCGCCTTGTCGTTATTGAGGAGAGATACCTCGATAAGAGCGGTACCGGCTTTCTTAGCCTCTACCTTTTTGTTTTCTTTAATTTCAACTACGTCTTTGCCGAGTTTGACTACCGTGGTGATAGCCTGACTCTTGAGCATTTCGCCGTTGAGCGCGTACGGCAGTTCAGCCGTTTCGCCTGCTTCCATAACGACCTGCGCGCCGTTATTCGTCGAGCTGATGGTCGCGGGGGTCTGACAACCCACGAACGCGAACATGCACGCGATAATCGTCGCAACAAGAATGAAGGAAACGATAATCTTGTTTTTCATCTATAAGCCTCCTGTTTGTTTAATCGTATAGCATCCCCTTAACGGGGGCACTATCCCCTTTGTTTCTAATTTTACATTAAATTCTCAAATAAAGCAAGACTTTTTCACGCCTTTTATTAACTTTTTTAAAAAAACGTACTTATCAAAGGGGATTGTGCCTTTAAAAAACTTCTTTCAAGCCCTTTTTAAGCTTTATTGAGTTCGTTGACGAGTGCGTCCGCGTCCAGTCCGTGAACCGCCGCAGCCTGTTCGAGCGTTTCGCTGTCAGCCGCAAGACAATGAATGCAGCCCATTCCGAAAGAACCGAATACGGGAACCGTTGCGGGTTTGATTCTGATAATCTCGGATATACGCATATCCTTCGTGATTTTGACCTCCGACATATTTTCCTCCGTTATTATAATTATATTTAATACCGCGGAAGAAGATTTCTCCCGACGTTATTATACGCTTTTTCCCGCAAAAAGAATCCTGCGGAATTCTCTTTATTATGCGGGCAGCAGGCTCACGAGCCTTCTTATCGCGTCGAACGAAACTTCGCCGTCGCCCGTCATAATAAGGTATATTATAAGCCCTAAAAGCCCCAGTCCCAAAAGAACCGCGATTCCGATTCTTATCGGTGAAAGCGGAGTTTTTCCGCGGACCTTCTGTTCGCCCGTACCTTTTATGATCTGTTTGTAAATCTTCTTGTTCCATCTGACCGCAGAAACGTAGAACGGAACGAGCATATACTTGAAACTTCTTCCCTCGTGAAAGAGTCTCATATCGAGGCTCATAACCGTATCGGCGTTGTGCCTCCGCATAATCTCTCTCTCGATGATCTTCTTCATCTTGGCTTCGGCCTTTACCCACGCGTCCTGCGGCTTTACGGTGTAGCCCGTAGCCGAGAAGCCCGCGAGATATTCGTCCGAATAGTCGATGTAATCCTTCTGCGAAAAGGTCATCGCATCCACGTCCGAATCCTCCACGAAAGAGCCTGCGTTTACTGCGATATCGTCGAACATATCGAACATCTGCCCCGAAACCGGAAAGTATTCCGTTGTCGTATAGGTCTCGGTCTTTCCGTTCCTCGTCCGCGTCCTCGTAACCGTTCTTCCGAGCGTTCCGCTGTAATCGGTAATAACGTTGCTGTCGAACGTCCATATCGGATAGTAAATACCCTTGACCGAATCGAAGTTGAAGCTCTTCTTGAACTTATGCGGCGCGAATATACGCTTCTTTATCCATTTCTTGCATTCGCCCAGAGCCTCGTCCGCGTTAATCTTGAAGGGAACGACGACGTTGGGTTTTACGCCCTGAATATCGTCCTTTCCGAGAACCATAGGGGTTTTGCAGAATGGACAGACCTTGGCGACGTCGCTTTCGCAGTAGGTTTCGACGGCTCCGCAGTTGGGACAGGAAACCGTAACTATATTCCCCGTCCATTTCTCGGCTTTGTCGAATTCCGAAAAATCCCTCTCCCGGAGATCCCTCGTGGCTTCGATTTTCCTCGTATTTCCGCAGTAAGGACATTTCAGTATACCCTCCTTCGGATCGAAGGTCATCGTCGCCCCGCAGCCTTCGCATTTGGTGATATTGACGCGCTTTTCGGTTTCGGCGTTCCTTCCGTCCTTAACGGCTCCGCACTTCGGGCATTTCAGTCCGCCCGTAGAATGATCGTTTTCCATCTGCGTACCGCAGTTCAGGCAGAACGACTTGATCTCGCTCTGCGGATTATCTTTTCTGCCGCTCATAAACGCCTCTCGCTAATCAAGTTTCTTGCCGCAGTTGGGGCAGAATTTCGACCCGCTCTTCACGGGCTGTCCGCAGTCGGGACAAACCGAGCCTTCCTGCTTTGCGCCGCAATTGGGGCAGAATTTAGCCGTTCCCGAAAGCTTGGCTCCGCAGCTCGGGCAGAATTTCGTTCCGCCGGCGGGAGCTTCGGGCTTGTCCTTAGCCTGAGCGAAGGCTCCGCCCATAGTCTGTCCCATATAGCCTCCGGCGTTTCCGCCCACGCCCATTCCCACGAACATACCCGCGGCTCCGGGGTTTTTGGCGGCGTCCTTGAGCGCGTCCGCGGCGGCTTTCTGGGTGTAGGTTCCCATTTTGTCGCCGAGAATCCCGAGAGTCGAACGCTGATCGATGGCTTTTTCTATCTCCGGCGGGAAGTTGATGTTCTCGATCGTGAAATTGGTAATCTTGAGTCCCAGCCCGCTGAAATCCTCCTGAACGGAAAGCCTGCACTGCTCGTTGAACTCACGGAGATTCATAGCCATATCGAGAGCCGATACGCGGCTTTCGGCTATCGTGTCGGTCATAGAGCTTATGAGGACGGATTTGAGATGGTCGGAAATATCCTCGACCTCGAACGAGCTGTTGGTTCCGAAAAGCTCCTCGAGAAGCTTCTTCGGGTCCTCGACTCTGTACGCGTAGACGCCGTAAGCGCGGATCCTTACCATTCCGAAATCGTCGTCCCTTATGGTTATCGGGCTGGAAGTCCCCCACTGAATACCCGTGAACTGCTTGGTGTTCACGAAATAAACTTCGGCTTTGAAGCGGTTCTCGCCCTGATAGAAAACGTCGCCCAGAGCGGTCAGGAAGGGAAGATTTTTCGTCTGAAGATTATATTCCCCCGGACCGAAAATATCCGCGATCTGTCCTCTGTGTACGAAAATCGCCATCTGAGAAGGTCTGACCGTAAGTTTAGAACCGACCATAATCGCCTTTCCGTCCATCGGAAAACGATATACGAGCGTGTTGCTGCTGTCATCCTCCCACGCAATAACCTTGAGAAGCTGACCTTTGATAAAATCGAATAATCCCATTTTTTCGGTCTCCTTGTTTTAGGTATCGGGTTAAACCCGTAGTTGTCTTTGGCTTTATGACTTCGTGTTCTCTGCGCGGAATACGCTATTCCAGCCTGAAACAGGAAAGCGGCTCGTAAAGCGCGCCCTCTCTCCTTAAAGTGCTGCAATAAAACACGACCTCTTTCGCGATCTGCGGTCTGTTGTAAATCGTAAGAGTCTTACAGATATCTCTGTACGGAAGCTCGTAGCTTATCTTCCTCGCGACGGTAACGTGCGGCCGGAAGGGCTTTAAGTCAATCGTAAATCCCGCCTCCGAAAGCGCGCCCGAAACGTTCTCCCGAAGCTCCGAAAGAGCGTCGTTCTTCTTTATCTCGAGAGCGGCGACCGTACCTTTATTGAGCAGAATGAATTTCTGAAGCGAAACGTCGCAGGGACGGGATCTTTTTACCGCATCGAAAACGACGTCGCCGACTTTATCCTTGTCCGAGAGAGGTATTTCGCCCAGAAAAGCCAGCGTGATATGAAGATTGTCCTCGGGGACGAAATTCCCCTTGACGAGCCGACTCAGATCGCCGCAAATCCGTCTTATGTAATCTATGGTCTCCTCCGGAAGAGCAAGAGCTATAAAACACCTCATAAAACACCGCCTGAATATATCTGTTGGTCGTAATATTTTACCATATCGATTTTTCTTTGTCAATCTTTTTACCCTCAATAACGCCGCGTCCGAGCTTTTATGCGCGACCTGATACGCAAAAAAACCTTACTCGTCTACGCGCGGAAAAACCCGCGGACAAAAATGCCCGCAGGTTTTGAAAATCCGAATCCTTATCGCCGCATATTCTCCCGAATCCGCATATATCCCGAAGGACGACTCGTCAATAAAGGAAACAGAGCATTCCGGACTTGTTTTCGTTGATTATTCTTCCGAGGACGCGGCGGAGTTTGTTCTGAAGCTCGGCGGGCATATTCCCCGCCATTCCCGAAAGTCCTTCCCGGGCAACGTTCTGAAGTGTCTTTCCGAACATATCGGTATTCCAGAGTTTTTCGGGATTCTCCTCGAAGTTCCCGAGCATATACCTCGACTGCTCCTCGCTTCCCGTGACGGGGGAAACCTCCGTCGTAACGTCTACCTTCATTATGTGATAGACGGGAGCCGACGCCTTCATTATGACTCCGTAGCGATTTCCTCTCTTAACTATCTCGGGCGGCATAAAGTTCATTTCCTCCATAGGCGGAGTTACCACGCCGTAACCCGAATCCTCCGCTGCGGAAAGAGCCTCGGAAACTCTCTCGAATTTGCTCCGCATGGCAGCCATATCCGTTATGAAGCTCATAAGCGTGAAGTCGTCCGAAATGTCCGTTCCCGCAAGTTCGGAAAGAAGCCGATAGTAAAGCCCCGCCTCGGGTTTAAGCTCGTAGGTGGCCGTGCCTTTCCCCATATCCATCGACGATATCTCCGCGCTCTCTATATCCGCGTCCGAAAAGCCTTCGAAAAGCCTTCCGCATTCCGACATTGCCGAAATCTTTCCGCAGCCTTCCCTTACGAAGGAGAGAATTCCGGCTATAACGGGATGAGAGGACGGAAGCTTCCTCATCCAGACGGGCGTGTTTATTTCGATTTTTCTCACGGGGAAACGGCTGAGAAGTCCGCCCATTATCGCGGTTATCGTTTCTTCGTCGAGAGCCGTTACGTCGGCGACTATTACGGGCGAATCGTATTTATCCCGAAGAGAATCCGCGAGAGCCTGCGTCATTTCCGATTCCGGAACGGAGGAATTGAGCACGATCACGAAGGGCTTTCCTATATCCTTAAGCTCGGCGACGACTCTTTCCTCGGCTTTTACGTAACCATCCCTCGCTATCTCCGAAAAGCTTCCGTCGGTGGTTACGACCACGGCGACGGTGCTGTGTTCGGTAACGACCTTCTGCGTCCCGATTTCCGCGGCTTTCGAAAAGGGCATCTCTGTATTCGACCAAGGAGTTCTTACCATTCTTTCGCGGCTTTCCTCCATATGTCCCAAGGCTCCCTCGGCAAGATACCCCACGCAGTCGATAAGTCTTACGTCGGCGCGGACTCCTTTCAGATCGACGGGAACGGCTTCCCCGGGGATAAATCTCGGCTGAGTCGTCATAATCGTCTTTCCGTCGGCGGACTGGGGAAGTTCGTCGGTAGCTCTGAGCCTTGCGTTTTCGTCGGTTATCGCGGGAAGCACGAGCTTCTGCATAAATCGGGAAATGAACGTGGATTTCCCCGTCCTGACGGGACCTACCACGCCTATATAAATGTCCCCGCCCGTCCTTTCGGCTATATCTCTGTAAATATCCATACCTACCTCCGTGTTTTTCTCTTACAGATATATATTCCGCGCGAATCGGATTTATGCCCGAAAAAACCTCCGCCCGAATCCGAGGGAATATTTAGCAGAAAGCGGAAGGAATAATTCGCGGACGCGGATTCAAACTAAGAGTACGCTCAGAGAACGGAATCCGTAAAGTGAAGATTGTATAAACGAAGTGAAAACTTCCGCACAAACGCGAATCCGTCCGGACGAGCGAATTATCTCCGAAAAGTAATAATCGCCCGAAAAGGTCGGAAATTGCCCGAAAAACGGCAAAAAAAGACCTCTAAAAAGTGAAAATTACCTGAAGAGAGTGAAAATTACGCTTAAAAAAGCGAAAAACGGAGGAAAAAAATGGCTGAAAGAACGAGTCAGAAAAGAAATAAACCCGCAGCTTCCGCAAAGAAATCGGAAGCCGTAAAGAGCGCAGGCTCCCGCGGAAGATCCCGCAAGACCGAGGAAACGAAGAATTGCGACTAAAGAGAGTTTTTGGGGAAATTCCCGAAAAATCCCGTAATTAAGGGATAAATTTGGGGAAAAACCTCCTAAAAACGAGAACAACAAACGAGAAAAGGGCGTCCGACCGCAGGTTATCCGCGGAAAGAACGCCCTTGAATTTTCCGTTTGTTTTTATGAATAAATCGCTATTCCCGAGCCTTTCCCGAGATGAAATCCGAAGCCGCCGTCGCTGCCTCCGCGCCCGTCGAAGCCGCCGTCACGACCTGTTTCAGACGAGGATTGGTTACGTCGCCCGCGGCAAAAACGCCTTCGACAGAGGTTTTTACGAGATCGTGAAGAATAAGGTTTCCGTTTTCGTCGGTCAGAAGCTCCTTCATCAGAGGCTTGGTCGCGGTATGTCCCATCGCCACGAAAACGCCCGTGACCGCAAGCGAATTTTCACTCATCGTTTTCAAATCGAACACTCGCAAACCCGAAACCGCGTCCTTGCCTTCCACGGATTTAACGACGGAGGAATTCATAACCTTCACGTTCGCGCAGGCGGCAAGCCTTTCGGAAAGCTCTTTTTCGCACCTCAGTCCGGACTTCAGATTTATAAGATAAACCTCCTTGCAGAGAGCCGAAAGATAAATCGCGTCCTCGGCAGCCGTGTTTCCGCCGCCCACGACCGCAACCGTTTCGCCCCTGTAAAAGAAGCCGTCGCACGTCGCGCAGTAGCTCACGCCCTTTCCGTACATAGCGTCGTACATCGGATCGGATTTCCTCCTGACGCCCGTCGCGATTATCACGCTCTTTCCTTCGTAAAACGAAGTCTGCGTCATAACCCCGAACGAATCCCCTTTCCGCGAAACGCTTTCCGCATTCTGCGTGATTATCTCCGCGCCGAAAGAAACCGCCTGAGATTTCATTCCGTCGGCAAGAATCCTGCCTTCGCCCCGAAATCCCGGGTAATTCTCGATCTCTTTGATCTCCGCAAGCTCGCCGCCCAGAATATTGCCTTCGAGAACGAGAGTCCTGAGTCCGCCTCTCGCGGAATATATCGCTGCCGTAAGGCCCGCCGGACCTCCGCCGATAATTATTACGTCGTACATATTTCTCCTTAATCGGGGAACCCTTCCCTGAACCGGATTTCCGCTCCTTTCACGGAAACCGGAAATCGATTTCTCCTTCCGAATCCGATAAGCTTGAATTCTCTTTTCGGAAAGACAAAAATCGGCTCGCTTTTTATCGATATGCTTTTTATCAGAAGTCGAGCAGTCCGAGATATTCTTCCTTACGGAGAGCCGTGAGGAAAAGATAAAGACGGGGACCGGTTTCCCTTCCTATAAGAAGAAGATAGACGTTGCGGAAGAAATCCGCCTGAACCTTCTTCTTCTCCTCGGGATCTATCTCGCCGTAAACCTCCGCGACTACGTCGTAAAGCACGGTCTTCATTCCGTCCATAGCGTATTCACCCTGCGAAAGCCTCTCGTGAAGAAGCCTTATCGCCCGCTTCTGCCTGTCGTCGAGAGAGTCGAAATACTCTTCGTCCTTCTTCTCGCGAAGCTTAATCAGACTTTCGGGACTGCAAAGCTCCAGCCAGTTGCGCGCAAGCTTCATTCTTCCTTCGAACTGAGATTTCTTATAGGGCGTTCCTATCTTTTCGAAAAGCACTTCGAGAAGGTCGGGATCCCAGTTCACTATCGGACCGAAATTCACGAGCTGCTGAATCGGAGCCTTTTCGGCCGTGTCCCTTCCGTCCATAACAAGCTCCATAATCTCCTTGGCGGGACCGGTTTTTCCCTTTCTGTAATCGGCAAGCATCTTGTCGAATTCGAAATACTGACGGAGAATCTCCTCGTCGAAACAGAAATCGAAGGCTCTCTGCGGCTCGGTCTTGGAGTAAAGCCATAAGATTACCTCCGGCTCGTAGACCTTCAGAAGAGTTTCGGGCGTAAGATTGAAGCCGCTGCTGCTGCTCATCTTTCCGACGTTGCCCTTGATTCCTATGAATTCGTATCCCACGAAAGAGGGCGCCTCGAAACCGAAAATCTTCTTGCTGATTATCTTGCTGACGTCGAAGCTTCCCCCGGGTGCGGCGTGGTCCTTTCCGCCCGGCTCGAAACAGACGTTCTCGTAACGCCATCTCATCGGCCAGTCGATTTTCCAGGCGAGCTTGCAGTTGAACTGCGTATTGAAGTCGAATCTGCCCTTATGTCCGCATTTGCATTCGTACTCGGCGACGTGATTTTCGTCCACCGAAAGAACGGTCGTATCGTCCTTTCCGCATTCGTCGCAATATATGCTCACGGGATAATACCTTTCTCTCTCCTCTTCGGAAGCCTCCTGCGTCTTATGGGCCATTATTATGTCGTAAATCTCTTTGCGCCTGTCTATGGCGTACATAACGTCGTCTTTATACTTTCCCGAAAGATAATTCTCGCTCTGATACTTGAATTCGAGTTCTATCCCGAAATCGCGGAGAGATTTTTCGAATTCGGCTTCGAAATGCTTTGCGTAGCTTTCGTGACAGCCGAACGGATCGGGTACGAGAGCGTAGGGCATTCCTATATACCGCTCGAAATCGTCCCTTATCGCCTTTACGTTGGCGGGAACCTTCCTCAGTCTGTCGTATTCGTCCCAGCTGAAAATCATCTTGGCTTTCTTACCCAGACGACGAAGCGATTTCATTACGAAATAAGACGTGGCTATATCCCTGAAATTTCCTATATGGACCGCGCCGGAGGGACTTATGCCCGCGGCGCAGACGTATTCCTCACAGTCCGGATACTTCTTTATTACTTCTCTTGCGGCTCTTTCTGACCAATGCATCTGTTTTCTCCTTTTTTGGGCGGCGGCGCGGAAATATTCCCGCTCCGCGGCACGCTCGCTATTTATTGAAACTGTCCTTGAGTCCCGCGGTTTCGTTGTAAACCTGAGTTTTTTCGTCCGACAGCCTGTCCTTTACGTAATATCCCATTCTCATAAACTGGAATCGGTCGCCCGTTTTCGCTTCTCCGAGAATAGGCTCGCCGAGAGCGTCCACTATCGTCATACTGTGCTCGTTCATTCTCGTTATAAAATCGCCCTCTCCCGGAAGAAGCAGACTCTCTATCTTCCTGAGCTTCATTTTCACGCAGTCCGCGGCGTTCACCCACTGAATGACGCCCTTGACCTTCATTCCGCTGGTATCCGCGCTGCTCTTGCTGTTCGGGACGACCGAGCAGACAAGCTCCCTGACCTTATCGCCTTCGGAGACGACCTCGTCACAGTGAACGATATACGCGCCCTTGAGCCTCACGTATCCGTCCGGTCTGAGCCTGTGATATTTGGGCGGCGGCACCGGAGCGAAGTCCGAACCGTCGATATATATCGTTTCGGAGATACTCAGTTTTCTCGTTCCCTTTTCGGGAGCGTTGGGATTGATTTCGGTTTCGAGCTCGCCTTTCGGAAGTCCTTTAAGAGTTACCTTTATCGGCTCGCAGACGACCATCGCTCTGTCCGCGGTGAAGTTGAGATTGTTTCGGACGCAGGCTTCGAGATAACTGCTTTCGACTTCGCTTCCCGCTTTGGAAACGCCTATCCTTTCGCAGAAATCGCGGATAGCTTCGGGCGGATAGCCCCTTCTCCTGAGGCCGCAGAGAGTAGGCATTCTCGGATCGTCCCAGCATTCGACCTTTCCTTCGTCCACAAGACGCTTGAGAAAACGCTTGCTCATAATGGTGTTGGTTATATTGAGCCTCGCGAACTCTATCTGCTTGGGCTTGGGGTCCTCGAAGCCGCAGTTGTTCACAACCCAGTCGTAAAGCGGACGATGATCCTCGAATTCGAGAGTGCATATCGAATGAGTCGTTCCCTCGTAGGCGTCCTCTATCGGATGAGCAAAGTCGTACATAGGATAAATGCACCACTTGTCCCCCGTATTGTGGTGAGAAGCGTGGACTACTCTGTAAATAACCGGATCGCGCATATTTATGTTCGGACTCGCCATATCGATTTTCGCCCGCAGAACTTTTTCTCCGTCGGCGAATTCTCCGTTCTTCATCCTCTCGAAAAGGTCGAGATTTTCTTCGACCGAACGATTCCTCCAGGGGCTTTCCTGCCCGGGATGAGTGAGATCCCCGCGTGTTCTGCTTATTTCGTCGGCTTTGTAGTCGCAGACGAAAGCCTTTCCGTCCTTTATGAGTCTGACCGCGCATTCGTACATAACTTCAAAATAATCCGACGCGAAAAGAAGCTTGTCCCATCTGAAGCCCAGCCATTCTATGTCTTCCTTTATGCTGTTTACGTATTCCTCGTCCTCCTTGACGGGATTGGTGTCGTCGAAACGCAGATTACACGTTCCGTTATACTTCTTCGCCATTCCGAAGTTTATGCAGAGGCTCTTCGCGTGACCTATATGCAGATAACCGTTGGGCTCCGGCGGAAATCTCGTCTGAATCTCCTTACAGTAACCCGATTCCAGATCCTTTTCTATTATTTCCTCGATAAAATTTCTCGATACGACTTCGTTGTTTTCCATATACTCTCCCTGTTTTTCTTTTATCTTCCGAATCTCTTTTTCTGTCTTCGCGCTCTGCGGACTTCCGGTCCCGCCTTAAAACGGATAAGGAATGTCCTCCGTCGTATTCTCTTCCGCGCTTTCCTCGGCTTCCGCGGGAATATCCTCGTCGGAAAGAGGCGGCCGCTCGTCGGGCATAATCGGCTGCGAGGCGAAAAATCCGGCTATCGCGTCGGCAAGACTTCCTTCCGTTTCCTCGGGAATTCCTCCTCCGTCCTTCGGCAATCCGTCCGCTCCCTCGGCTTTTCCCGAGAGTTTCTCTTCTCCGGCGTTTTCCGAAGGCTTTTCCTTATTTCCGGAAAGATTCTCTCCCCGAGTTTTTTCGGAAGGATTTGCGCCCGAATCGGAAGGCGCGCCGAAATCATTACCTTCCGAAGATTCCGTACCGTTTAAGTCCGAAGCTTCGGATTTTCCCTCCTGTTGAGGCTTGGCGGATTTTCCGTTTTTCATACGCTCCTCGCGCTTTTTCTTTTCCTCTTCGTTCTGACGGAACTGCTTCCTGAGGGCAGCGTCGGTCGAGGAAAGACTCTCGAAACGCACCAGCTCTCCCTTCCAGAGAAGAGGTATCTCGTCGAGCGCTCCGTTCCTGTGCTTGGCTACGATAAGCTCTCTTTCGTCATCCTTCTGTCCGCTTTCGTTATCCGTCTTTTCCTTATGGATAAACATAACGATGTCCGCGTCCTGCTCGATGGCTCCCGATTCCCTGAGGTCGGAAAGCTGCGGCTTGCCCTGACGCATCTCTATCTGTCTCGAAAGCTGCGAAAGCGCGATTACCGGTACGTCAAGCTCTTTTGCCATTATTTTGAGCGAACGGGAAATATCGCTGACCTCCTGCTGTCGGTTCTCCACGTTCCTTTTTCCCGAACTCATAAGCTGAATATAGTCGATTACCAACAAATCCAGTCCGTATCGGCTCTTGAGCTTCCTGCACTTGGAAAGAATCTGCGCCGGCGTTATAAGAGAGCTGTCGTCCACGAAAATATTGAATTTCCCGAGGACGGTCGCCGTATCGAAAAGACTTCTCCACTGCGCGTCGGAAAGGTCGGCTCTCGAAGCGTTTGAGAGAGGAACTCCCGCGCACGAGCATAAAAGTCTCTGCGCAATCTGAGCCTTGGGCATTTCCAGCGAAAATACCGCGCAGGACTTGCCCTTTTTGGCGGCGTTTTCCACGATGTTCATCGCGAACGAGGACTTACCCATAGCCGGACGGGCGGCAAGAACTATAAGCTCGCCCGAATGCAGACCGTTGGTGAGGCTGTCCAAAGCCCAGAAGCCCGTCATTACGCCCTTGAAAGCGTTCTTGTCCGTTTTGAGAGTATCTATCCTCCGCAAAACCTCGGCCACGCTTCCGGAAATCCTGTCGAGGTCGCTCTTCTCTCCCCTCGCGCTGAGGTCGAAAATGAGCTTTTCGGCTTCGGCAAGCGAAGCTTCGGCGTCGTCCGCCGTATAAGCGTCGTCGATGACCGTCGAGCAGGCTCTTATAAGCTTCCTGAGCATAGAAGTTCTGTAAACGATATCCACGTATTCCCTGAAATTCGCCGAACTCGGAACGCCCGACGCAAGCGTGCTTATATAAGCCGCGCCTCCGACTTTATCGAGATTCCCGCTCCTCATAAGACCGTCTGTCAGAAGCACAGAATCCACCGTCTTTCCCGAAGCGAGAAGCGCGCTCAGACTTTCGAATATGAGAATATGCGCAGGCGAATAAAAATCGTCCGCGTTTATGTCCTGACAAACGTCCGCAAGAATCCCCCCGTCCACGAGAATGCAGCCGAGAAGACTTACCTCCGCGTCGACGCTGTGCGGAAGCGTCCTTTGAATATCGGGCTTTTTTTTGTTTTCTGCCATAGACGCCGAGTCCTCCCGTTTTTACGTAAAATATCCGCCGCGGCTCTTTTTATCCGAGAAATTCCGATTCCGTTTCTTCTCTTCGGAAAATCCCTTTCCCGTCGTTTCATCCGACGGATATCCTCTCCCGAAATTTCGTCCGATAAAAGGTTATTGTAACACGTTTTTCGTTTTTTTGCAAGGAAATACGGCAGGTTTTCGTTTCTCCGTCCGAATTGGTATATTTTAATATATATTGCGAAGGGAAAACTCTTCGCAATTTTTCGTTTTCGCAAAATCTTCGGACGCTTTCGTTTTTACCTTGCCGTAAGGGCGGCGAAAACCGTTCCGATTTCGTTAAGCCTCGGCTTTTCGCACAAAACGAAACTCCTTCCGCAGCTTTCCGCATAATCCGAAAGATATCTCAGAAATTCCTCCCTGAATCCCGTAAGCTTTCCGAAGGTCGAACCCTCCGCGGCTATCGAAACGGGCTTGTCCCTCCCGATATCGGCTTCCCTCATAACCGAAATTATAATCGTCGCACACATAATCGCACTCCTTTCGACTATCGCGCGCCCCAATCCCGAAGCGAAATCGCGGTCGCTCTCCGAACCGAAAACGAGAGAAATACTTTCCCCTCCGAGAAAACGGCTCATCTCCTCCGTGGTTACTTCGGGAAAATCGGCTTTGCTTACGATTCCCTCCCCGGCGGCGGTTCTTATCGCTGCGGAAAACACGCTTCCGAGATACCTTCCCGCGGTCATTTTTTCGAAAAGCTGAGCCTTCGGATTCTCGGTCAAAGCTATGACTTCCCTGTCGAAATCGCTCATCGGGAATCCGTTATAATTGCCCGACTCGATATTGACGATAATCTTTCCTTCGGCTTTTCCGACGGCGGAGGTCCTCTCGGCAAGTTCCTCGTAACAGACGTTGCAGCCCGTCCCCATAACGAAGCCTATTCTCCCGCCGCATTCCGAAACCTCTGCCGCTCCTCCGCAAAGAGCCGCAACCGTATCGTTCAGAACGACTACGCGTCCGACGGATATTCCTCTGCGGAAAAGAGCCTCTTTAAGGCATTTTCCGACGGTATTTCCTTCTATTCCGCGGACGGGCGTTTCCTTGGTTACCGAAAGAGCCTCCCCGTCGAGGTCGGGACGCATTTTCGTCGGATAGGAAAAACAGAAGCCCATTCTTTCTACGGATTTTCTGCCGACGGAAAAAAGAACCTCGACCGCAGTTTCCGCAAGAAAGGCGAAATATCCCTCCGAATCGGTCTCTCCGCAAAGCTCGGTTTCCTTACGGCTCTTGCAGACGAATTCTCCGTCATAAACGTAAAACGCCGCTCTTACGCGCGTACCGCCCGCGTCCACTATAAGACATTCTCCGCGTTCGGGCATTTCCCCCTCCGCGGAAAGATAGGTCGGAAGCATTTTCAGGGACGAACCGAATCCCGCCGCGCCCCTTCTCATTTCCTTACGGAAAGCGTCGCCCGTAACGAACATATCCGCGTCGAGTATAAACTTATGATAATTCAGAAATTCATCGAGTTTTTTACTTACAAGAAAATCCATACCTTCTTCCCTTACGATTCCGCCTTTTATTTACGCTTCCGTATTTTCCTTAGATTCCGCAAAATCGCGGCTAAACGTTCTTCCCCGCGGCTTTCGCGTCCGAGCTTACCGAACCGTTCTTATCGTTTCCGGCGGCGGCTTCTCTCGCCTTCTTGCTGTAATGATAATACTTCTTCCTCTTGGGCTTGTTTTCCTTGAGCGAAACGGTGCGGGTTATGTTGAAATCCTTGTTCTCGCCTATCCTGACGTCGTACTTTTCGAGAAGCTCCTTCGGCGTGAGTCCCGTCTTTTCCGTGAGATATTTAAGAGTCATCATACTCACTCTCGCGTCCTCGTCCGAGCTGTGGAAATTGAAAGTAAGTCCCATTTCGTCGGCGATTTTGTTCAAAGCCCTGACCTCGGTCGCGCCCGTATAGAGCTTATAAAGAAGCTGCGTGCATATAAACCTGAAATCGATGCACGGAAGAGAGTATTTCTTACAGGCGGCGTTAAGCATATGAACGTCGCTTTCCACCGCGTGTCCCATAACTCTGTATTCGGGATCGGTAAGAAGCCCTTTTATTTCTTCGTAAACCTCGGAAAAATCGGGCGATCTGTTCAAAAGCGCCTCGTCGAGATGAAGGTCGATTCCCACGTTTTTTCTCGTACCGTTGAGGTCGTACTTTGTCTTAGGATTTATCCAGATATTGCGCTGAGAGAGAATATTGAGTTTTTCGTCGGCAATCACGACGCCTATCGAGCATATACTGTAAGGCTTATAGCCGTTTGCCGCTTCTATATCGAAAGCAAGGTATTTCATTTTCCCGTCCGCGTCCGTTTTAATAATACAAGGCACGACGGAACCGGACCGTTTTCCGCCGCGCCGAAAATCGATTCGAGCCGATTTTATTTTTTCTTCAAAAAGGAGAAAAAGCCTTTCTTTTCGTAAGGCTCTTTGGTTATTTCGCCGACTTCGTAGCCCTGACCTTCGATAACCTCGCGGATTTTCGCTTCGTCAAGCTCGTTTTCGGCGACGATTATCGTATGATTCTTTGCGTGCGAGGAAGAAACCTCCCTGATATCGAGATTTTTCCTTACCGCGTCGTTTACGTGAGCCTCGCAGCCTCCGCACATCATTCCCTTCACCGGGACGGTATATTTTATCATAATTTACCTCCGTTTTTTATAATCGCGGCGAATCGTCGCCGTAGAATTCTTTCCCATAAAGGCTCGAACTACGCCCTTATAACGGAGATTTTACCACATATCGGGATTATTGTCAAAACAAACCGTACAAAAAAAGAAAATAAAAAAATAACCGCAACGCAGAGATGCGTTTCGGCTACCTTCTCGTAATCGAAGCTCCAAAATAGATAAACTCCTCTAAACCCAGTTCCAAGGGTTTTTGACGCCTTTGTTCTTCAAGCGGTGCGTCTTCCGCTCTTTTCCGAATCTCATCATAAGATTCGTCGACTCTCGCAGCTCGTACTCTCGTATTCGCTGCTCCTTAAAAGGAGGTGATCCAGCCGCACCTTCCGATACGGCTACCTTGTTACGACTTCACC
>UQVY01000006.1 GCA_900544545.1 uncultured Eubacteriales bacterium | reverse complement strand
GGGGGGGGGGGTAACTTTTTGGGTTATCCTCTTTGTTCTGTGCGTCGTGATGATTTCGGGCTGCACGGAAAGGCCGGCTGAGCCGGACAATCGTCCCGTAATCGTTATAGGAAGCGATAAATATCCGCCGTTTTTCTTTATGGACGAGGACGGAGTTTTTTCCGGAATAGACGTCGAGCTTGCCGTCGAAGCTTTCGGAAGAGCGGGATATAAAGCCGAATTCGTAAATATAGAGTGGACGGAGAAAGATACTCTTCTTGCCGAAGGAAAGGTCGATTGTCTGTGGGGAAGTTTCAGTATGACCGGACGCGAAGACCGTTACGAATGGATAGGACCGTATATGAACAGCAGACAGGTCGTTGCAGTGCGGCAGGACAGTCCCATAACGACTTTTGCTGACCTTAAATGGAAAAGCGTTGCCGTACAGGCCACGTCCAAGTCCGACGAGATATTTTCCGGAATGGGCGATCCGAGGATTCCCGAAATAAAGAATCTCTATTGCCTGACCGAATTCGACAATATATTCGCGGCTCTCAATAACGGTTACGTAGACGCGATAGCCGGACACGAAACGGCTCTTGCGGAGTATATGAAAAATTCGTCGTGGAAATATCGGATCCTGGACGAAGCGCTTCTCGAAGTAAAAATCGGCGCGGCTTTTCTCAAGGGAACAGATAAGGCGTTGATAAACGCGCTGAACGAAGCTCTCGACGAAATGAAAAAGGACGGCTTTATTGCCGGAGTAGTGATAAAATACGGACTCGATCCGGAAAAGGTCATTGCGTTTTGATTATGGGGAAAACGATGAAGATTAAGGGTTCTCTTACGGGAATTATTCTTATTGTGGCAGCCGTCGGGCTGGTTTTGTGCGGAGCGGTGTTTGCGATCGCGACCGAATCGTGTAAAACCGACGCGTCGGGAAGGTTTTCCGAGCTTATAGAATATATCGAGCAGCAGTGTATTATCTACGACGAGAAAAACGCCGAAGAATGTACGAAATCGCTCTTTCAGATTGTCGATAAGGCAAGGGAAATAAGAAAAGATCTCGTTTTCGTAAGAACTTCCGTGGAGGAGCTTCTTGAAAGTCAGGTCGAAGAAAAGCGCCTTACCGGAATAATAATCACGGACAGTCTCGCGGGAACGCGGTATTCGTTTTGTTCGGACGGAAGGGACGCGGACGATTGGTCGCACGTCATAAATAAATTCGCGTCGGTCGAGGATATATCGTTCAAAACTTATTCCGAGAGGATTTTCGAGGGGACGTATTGTTATGATTACGCCGTGGTTGCAAGACAGGATACGAAGGGAATCATACTTTGTTACGTCCGTCAGGACGCATCGGTTTCTTCGGGTTCGAGATTGTCCATAAACACGCTGCTTACGGGCTATAAGTTCGAAAAGAACGGAAAGATAGTAGTTACCGACGGAGTGAACGTAATTGCGGCAAACGATTCCGGATTTGCCGATTGCGCGGCTGCGGAATGTCCCGTGGTAAGCGAGCTTCGGACTATTTCCGGTTTCGGTAAGCTTCTTACCGCTTCTCACGGCGAGTATTTTGCCATGCGCGGAAAGTGCAGAAGTTACTATATTTACGTTTTTATGCCGGGAGCCGACGTCTTTACGAACAGAACGACCGTGGCTCTGACCTCCGTAATGCTGTACGCCCTGTTTGTCTGCGCGTTTTTCTCGATAAGATACGTATTCCTCCGCAATAAACGTATCGAACAGCAGAAAAACGACGAGATTTACCGCAAAGAACTGGATAAGCTTGCGGAGGACGCAATACGCGCGAACGAAGTCAAAACCGAGTTTCTCCGCAGAATGAGTCACGATATACGGACGCCCATAAACGGTATTCTCGGAATGGTCGGTATAGCCGAGTATTATGCGGACGACGCCGAAAAACAGAAAGAATGCCGCGAAAAAGTCCGGAAAGCCGCCGGATATCTGAACGATCTCGTCGGCGACGTTCTCGATATGACGAAATTCGATACGGGCGACTTTAAGTGGAAAGACGAAACTTTCAGTCTTACCGAGCTTATGAATCAGACGGGAGAGCTTATCGACCTTCAGGCTCGCGAAAAGGGCATAACTCTGTCTGGGAGCGGACCGGAAATCGTACACGACGATCTGATCGGCGCGGCGGTACAGCTCAAACGGATTTTCGTCAACCTTCTCGGAAACGCCGTAAAATACAATCGGGAGAACGGAAGCATCGGCTTTTCGTGCAGGGAAACGGATTTCGACGGAAAAAGAGCCTCGTACGAGTTTACGGTTTCGGATACGGGGACAGGTATCGGCGAGGACTTCCAGAAGATAATGTACGAGCCTTTTTCTCAGGAGAAAACCGACGATGCAAGCTCGGGCGGAGCGGGGCTGGGACTGTCCATAGTTAAAAAGATAGTTGACGGAATGGGCGGAACCATTTCCGTAACCAGCGAAAAGGGCAAAGGAACGGTATTCACGCTGAGACTGTCGTTCGATACGGCGGGACAGCCCGAAAAACGGGAAGATGTATCCGAGCCTGAACGAAAAGCTCTTGCGGGCTACAGGATTCTCGTCGCGGAAGATAACGAGCTTAATCTCGAGATAGCGGTTTTTATTCTGAAAACGGCGGGCGCGGAGGTAATCACCGCAGTCAACGGTCTCGAAGCCGCGGATATTTTCAAAAAGAGCGCTGTCGGCAGTATCGACGCCGTGCTTATGGACGTTATGATGCCCGTGTGCGACGGAATTCAGGCTGTGCACATAATCAGATCGGCGGACAGAAAAGACGCCGAATATATTCCTATAATAGCTATGACCGCTAACGCGTTTTCCGACGACGTAGTAAGAGTCAGACAGGCCGGGATGAATTATCATCTTGCAAAACCCATTGACAGATCCGAGCTTATTCGGGTTGTAGCCGAGAGCGTAAAAAACAGAGGAGACCGAAAAAAATGAGAATCGATGAGCTTTATGAAATGACGGGAGATAATTACGCAAACGTTCTTGAAAGATTCGGGGACGAAGAAACGTTGGCTTATATTATGAGGAAATTCCCGAGAGATCCCAATTTTCGGGAGCTTAAACGCGCGCTCGAAGCGGGAGACAACGAAAAAGCTTTCAGAGCCGCTCATACGCTCAAAGGGATTTCGCTCAATCTCGGTTTTGACGGAATGAACAAACCGCTTTCCGTGTTGACGGAAATATTGCGCGGCAGAGCTTCGGGGAATACGGCGGAGTTGTTTTCCGAGGTCGAAAAGGAATACGACCGTATCGTAGAACTGATAGCCGTTATGGACGAAAACCTTTCCTCGTGACCGGGGCGGCGGACGCGTAATTCGGGTGATAACAGACGGGACGGATTTATTCGGCCGATATTTTTGCGTCTTGCGTCGGTATCGCCCGCGGCGATGACGAAAACGGCATTATTCTATGTTTCACAGCCGAAAGCCTGCGCCGTTTCGGAAATCAGCCGTTCCGGCGCAGGATTGTTTTCAGACCGTCGATAATCGGACAAGGCTTTCGGTTTTTCTTCGGTATCCGGTTTAAGTCATAAATGACTTATAAATTTAGTTTCGAAGCAGAAAGTTACAAATTTAACCGCACTCAAGTCGTCGGATTTCTTCGTCAAAAAGTTCCTTCGAAGTCGCAAACCCGAGGACTTGCCGAGGGTAGTTGTTAACCCAATCTTCAACGGCGTTGACTTCGGATTGAGTGAGTTTTCCGAGATTCGTTCCCTTCGGAATAAGCCGACGGATTTCGCGATTAAGCCTTTCGTTGCTGCCGCGTTCGCTCGAGCAGTACGGGTGGCAATAATAAAACGTCGTCCGTTTTCCGCGGAAAATACTGCGCTGTAAGCCATTGAAATCGGAGAATTCCGAGCCGTTGTCGACGGTTATGGTTTTGAAAACGTGACGGAAAAGTTTCCCGAATTTGCGTTCGAGGCGATTCAGACAGAGAACGACCGAAGTTAAAAGTTCGCTCTTCGGCTGCGTTGCCGGAACTGCTCGGGAACAATATCATTTTTAATCGAAAAATGCAAGCGAATAACTGAAAATTTACCGTTTTTATAAAAAATTCAGATTTTTTCTAAAAAAGTATTGCTTTTTGTAGCAAAATTGAGTACAATGATAATACCTATGTATCGGTGGGAAAATTTTTTCCACGGGCATAATAATTTTTGCTGAGGATTTTTAAAGACCGCGTTATTTACGCGGTCTTTTATTATCTGCTTGCCCTTGCGGAGAACGTCGAAGTCCAGAATGTTCGCGTAGTAACTCACCTCGTCCTCGGTCAGCGGCGAACGGTCAAAGTAGTCGTAATCCCACATAGGCATATTTCCCGCGTCCAGCCTTACTCCGTCCTCGCGGATAGAGTAGTTTCCGCAAATAAGGCTTTTATCCAGATAGTAGACGAAAAACGCCTTAGCGTTATATCTTTTCGTTTTTGACCAAAATAAACATTACGTCATCAAAAAACAAGAGTTATATTGATTTTCCGAGCTTCCTTTATAAAAATCGAAAAACAGGAAAAATATCGGATATTTCCTTGCGCTCAGACAGTTTTTCAGGTAAACTACGTAAAAGTCGGATATTCTTATCCGACTTTTTTTGCGGAGCGAATCAATACAGACCGTTTTCGTTTAAAACCGAGCGATGTCGGAAATCCGAAAGGATTTGTAAACCAAGCGCAGAATCTGTCCGGCGTTATATTTTTTATTCATAATTTCCTTCTTTTCGTTGTTTTTGAAAAAACAGTGTATAATTCAATTGATTTTTTCGCGTTTTTCCGGTATAATCTATTCGGAAAAAGTACGGGACGAATCGTACATTTATGAAAAGGAGGCAAGATTATGTCTGAGAATAACTCAAAAAAGAAAGTATTGAACAGATTGAAAATCGAATATGCGGTTAGTCAAAAGAAAGGATTGGCTTTTATTATGGCATCCGCAGTTGTATGGACGGCTATACTGATTGTTTTTCTCACAAATCTTGATATTGCGGTAAAAAATATTATTGCAATGTGTTGCTCTGCATTATTTATGCCCGTCGGAATGTTGTTTGGTAAAGTAATAAAAGTAAATATAATCAGTAAAGAAAACCCACTTAGCAGTCTCGCTCTTGTAGCGGCGCTCAATCAGATATTGTACCTTACGATTGCTTTGTGGGCAATGTTCGCCGTTCCGGATAAAATGATTATGGTGCAAGCCATTGTTATCGGCGCGCATTTCCTGCCTTACTATTGGATTTATTTTTCTCCGACATATTTTTATGCCTCAATTATCATTCCCGTTGTATCTTTGATATTTGGTTTGAATTTCAGCCAAGCAATAGTTTGTCTTGCTTTTGTTGTTCTTGATATCATTATTTGCATATTGCTCTGTTTGGAAAATAAGCAGGCTAATAAATATCTCGAAACTATCAACAATCAGGAACAGTAAAGAACGGTATTATAATTGATAAATCTGAATTCAGAGAGGTATTCGAAATGATTCTCGAAGGATATGTAACGGACAAAAACAAATCGCCTGTCGCAAATGCTCACATTGAAGTGAAAGGAGAAGACTTTATTACGCTCTTTAGCGCGGAGAGCAACGAAAGCGGCTATTATAAGCTTGATATGCCGGCAGGCAAATATCCGTTTTTGACGGCAGTAAAAGACTATGGAGTCAACTATCTGGAGTACTGGTGTCAAAATATCACACTTCAAAACGATATGTCTTTGGACGTAAGCTTTGATAAATTGGAGATATACGGACTACACGTATTTGAAGTCAAGGGTGCCGGAAATAGCCTGATGGCATATTTCAGACCGATGAGTTTACCGAAATTCCGACAGGGAGTGCAAGACATTGCTCCGGAGGATATTACTATAAAGGTCGTTATAGACAATCGGGAGATGCCCGTTATTACGATAAATTCGGTCAAGGAATTTGCGGGCGATCGTGAAATGTCCGCATTTCTTATTCAGGTTGAAACGACCGAAAGCAATATGTTGTGGCATAAGTTCGATTTGCAAATCGTAGATAAAGACAGTAATTATGGTGCGGCAACGATTTTCAATACCGACGTTTGACGCGAATAATAAAGCCGATTCGGGTTTCCCGAACCAATAGCGGCAACCGGATACCGAAAATCGTTGACGTAAGACAAATCGGGATTTGCGGGAGGTGTTTGAATGGCTTATGAATCAGAAAACATAGTCCGAGAGTGGATGAATCATCTTAAAGGCTTGAATATCGAAGTAAAAAAGATGTTTGGCTGTTATTGCCTCTACTGTGATGGACAGGCAGTCGGTTGGATTCATGATGGCGTTATGAGCTTACGGGAAGTCGGACTGGATTATTTGCCCGAAGACATTAAAAGACCGACCGAGGAAGATAAGATACAAGAGTTGGTAATTCCTTTAGATTATGCAAATGCGGCTTGGCTTCCTAAAGCGGTTCAGGATACTGCTGCGATACGAAAAAGGAATGGATAATCTTCAAAAAAGACGCTTAATTTCCTTGCAAAAAGAAAAGAAATCTGCTATAATAAACGACGCAGTTTTGCAGTTTTCCCCTAAGAGGGAAGATTCCTTACTTTCCGAAAGGAAGGTCAAAAGTCCATAAGGAGGTGCGATATGAATAATTACGAGGTACTGTACGTTATCGACAATACCGCTGAAGATTCGGTCAAAGACACCGTTATTCAGAGGTTTTCCGATATAGTTACGGAAGCCGGCGGCACGGTTGATACCGTTGACAGGTGGGGCGCCAAGAAGCTTGCTTATCCCATCGATTACAAGACCGAAGGCTACTACGTGCTCATGAACTTCACCGGCAATCCCGAAGTTCCCGCCGAAATCGAACGTGTCATGAATATTACCGATTCGATTATGCGTCATATGGTTATCAGAAAATAATCGGAAACGCGCGGACGAAGGCTTTTTCCGCCTTCAGACAATGACCCGGAGGAATTATGAATAAAGTTATTTTGATTGGCAGACTCGTGAGAGATCCCGAACTCAGCACTACGTCCGGCGGTACGTCGGTATGCAGATTCACCCTTGCGGTGGACAGGCCGTACAGCAAGGATTCGACGGAAAGACAGGCGGATTTTCTGCCCTGCGTCGCGTGGCGTTCCAATGCGGAATTCGTAAGTAAATATTTTCATAAGGGATCGCCTTGTGCGGTCGTCGGGTCTGTAAGAACAGGTTCTTACGACGCTCAGGACGGTACCAAGAGATACACTACCGACATATTCGTAGACAACGTCGAATTTGTCCCGAGAAGCAACGACGATTATTCTTCGGGAAGTCAGCCGGCGTCTATGCAGCAGCCGAGAGCGCAGAAGAACAAAATCGACGAACTCGAAGTCATCAAGGACGATGACGGAGAGCTTCCGTTCTAAGATTGCTATTTAAGGAGAATAAAAATGAGTGAAGAAAAAGTTGTAAAAAAACCGGTTCGCCGTCCCGCTCGCAAGAAGGTCTGTACCTTCTGCGTAGATAAGGTCGAAGCCATCGACTACAAGGATATCGGCAAGCTGAGAAAGTATATCACCGAAAAGGGAAAGATTCTTCCCAGAAGAATGAGCGGAGTTTGCGCCGCGCATCAGCGTGAACTTGCGGTTGCCATCAAGCGCGCGAGATACATGGCTCTTCTTCCGTACGTCGGCGAATAATATTGCAGTCAGAGGCGTCCTCGAAGGGACGCCTTTTTTCGCGGAAAAAATCGGCGGATTCGTTTTTGACGGAGGGCGGAAAATCCTTTACACGGGGACTTATTCGTGATATAATACTACCCGACTTTCGGAAAAAGGGGTTTATATGAAGAGCGTTGAGATTTACACCGACGGAGCCTGCTCGGGAAACCCGGGGACGGGCGGATGGGCGGCGATTCTTATGTATAACGGAGCGGAAAAGGAGATTTCCGGCTACGCGAAGGAAACCACCAACAACAGAATGGAACTGTTTGCGGCGGTGCAGGGGCTTCGCGCGCTCAGGGAATCGTGCCGCGTCACGCTTTACAGCGATTCGTCGTATATGGTCAAGGCGTTCAACGAAGGCTGGATAGACGGCTGGCTCAAAAGAGGCTGGAAAGCCGCGGGCGGCGGAGATGTCAAAAATCAGGACCTCTGGAAGGCTCTTATTTACGAGGTCAACAAACACGAGGTAGCTTTCGTCTGGGTGAAAGGTCACGACGAAAACGAATTCAACAACCGCTGCGACAGACTTGCCGTAGAGGCCATAAAGCAGTGCAGGAACAATAACGGAACGGAGGAATGACCGCTCTTTTGCGGCGGTAAACCAAAGATGATCAAAGCAGTATTATTCGATCTGGACGGAACGTTGACCGACACGCTTCCGGATCTTTACGAAAGCGTAAATTACGCCCTCAAGCAGTGCGGTATTCCCGAAGTCAGCCTCGAAAAGGTCAGAATGAGCATAGGAAACGGCGCAAGTCTTCTTATCGCGAGAGTAACGCGCGGTTTTCCCGAAAAAAGAGAAGAAGCGGAAAGGATTTTCCGCGAGCATTACAGGGAACACGGAGCGGCGAACGCGAGGAAATTCGACGGAGTATGCGAGTTGCTCGAAGATCTCGGGAAAAGCGGGATAAAGCGCGTCATAGTTTCGAACAAGATGAACGATTCCGTGAAAGTCATCGCGGAGAAGGTTTTCGGAGAGCTTATAGATTTCGCCGTAGGTTCGGACGCGAATATAAGAATCAAGCCCGCGCCGGACGGCTGCGAATTCGCGCTCGACGCTCTCGGATTGACGCGCGACGAAGCCGTGTACGTAGGGGATTCCGACGTAGACGTTATGACGGCGCACGGTCTGGGAATGAAATGCGTGGGCGCGGCTTACGGATACAGAGGCAGGGAACATCTTAAAAACGCGGGAGCCGACTATATAGCCGATTCGGTCGTTCAGCTCGGAGTAATGCTTAAAGCGCTTATCGCTCAGAGCCGATAACTGCAATTTTCCGTATTAAGTAAGTTCGGATTAAAAAAGAATCTTTTTATAACGGTTTATATTTTAAAGAAGTTTTCATATTTTGAACAGACGATTTATCCGCCCGAAAGGGCGGTTTTTTTTTGTGCGTTTTTATAAGTTGAGTTTTCCTTTTCGGTTTTTCCGGAGAAAAAACCCGGGCTTGTTTTTTATAATTACTTTGTCCGCGAATATTCGGGCTTCGGCGGTAATAGAATGATGTAAGGTCGGAAAAGGCGGAAAGAAAGATGATTTTGAGCGACGTATTGCCGCCTGCGTATATGAAAGCGGCGGAAAAACTCGATTACACGCGGATTACGGAAATAAGATTACGGAGCGGACAGCCCTTATGCGCGGCTTACGGAGGGAAAAGGGTTTATCTCGGAGAAAACGGAACAGCGACTGCGGAAAAAGCGATAAAGGTTTCCGAATCGGTCGTAGCCGAGGTATTCGTCAGGGCGTGCAGGAATTCGGTTTACGCCTACGGAGAGCAGGTCGCTCAGGGATTTATAGATCTCGGAGAGGGCGTAAGAATGGGCGTTACGGGAGAGGTCGTCAGGGACGAAAAGGGGATAAAAGCCGTAAGGAAGGTTTATTCGCTGTGCATAAGAGTGCCGCACGACGTTCCCGGCTGCTCGTCCGCCGCCTGGAAGGAGTTGGATAAAGGCGGTTCGCTGCTCGTCATCGCGCCTTGCGGGTGCGGGAAAACGACTTTTCTTCGGGACGCGGCGGCTTATCTCGGGAAAAAAGGTTTAGAGGTTGCGGTCATCGACGAAAGAGGAGAGCTTTGCGGCTCGGACGGAAGGGTTATAACGGGCTGCGACGTAATTACGAATTGTCCGAAAAAATTCGCTTTCGAGAGCGTCGTAAGGAGTATGTCGCCGCAGGTAATCGTAACCGACGAATTGTTTCCCGAGGATATGGAAAACGTAAGGCTCTGTATACTCGGAGGAACGAGAGTGCTTGCGTCGGTGCACGGCGAGGACGTTGAGGACGCTATGGCAAAGCTCGGAAAAAACGCGGAACTTTTCGATATATTCACGGTCATAGGAAGGGATAAGAAGATAGTTTCGGTAACGAGAGTTTCCCGAAAAAAGGAGAAGATATGAGATATGCGGGATTTTTTCTTATTTGCTGCGCGGGCGGAGGAATAGGGGCTTGTTTTCTTATGAAAATGAGGGAGAAAAGGAGATTTTACGAAGATTTGCTGAGGCTTCTGAACGAATGCGCCATTTATATGCGTTATACCCGTCCGACGCTTGACGGAATCTTCGGGGAATGTCTCGGTTACGCTGGCCCCGCGCTCGGAGAAACGATAAGGAATTACTGCGCGGAAAAGAAGTTTTCCCTTCCGCAAGACGGCTGTTACTGCAAGCTCGGAGGATTGAGCCGCGACGAAAAGCGGGAGATAAACGATTTCTTCGACGGACTCGGGAAAAGCGACGCCGAGGGGCAGCTGAGTCACGTTACTCTTTTTTCGGAGAGATTCGGAGAGAGACTGAGGCAGGCTGCCGAGAAAGAAAAAAGGAACGGAACGGGCTGCGTGAAAATCGGACTTCTCTGCGGAATTTTCGTGTGCATTCTTCTGTTCTGACGGAGGAAAACTTTATGGGCGTGGAAATCATTTTCAGAATAGCCGCGATAGGTCTTATAAGCGCGCTTATATCCGTGCTGCTGAAAAAATCCAACAGAGAAGAGCTTGCGACGCTTACGACGATAGCCTCTCTCGTTATAGTTCTCGTTATGGTAATAGATATGGTCGTGCAGCTTTTCGACACGATAAAGAATCTTTTCGATTTTTAGCGTGAGTGCGTGATTTATCGGAGTATGTGATTTTTGCTGATAATCGCGGATTTATCGGTGAGAGAGGATTTTCGGACGGAAGTTTCGGGATTTTCGGGAGCGGAGGAGTTATGGATATACTTAAAATCGCGGGCGTTGCGATAATTTCGGTGGCGGCGGTTACGCTTCTTCGGGAAAGCCGCCCGACTCTTGCTTTGATACTTGCGATAAGCGCGGGACTCGTCATAGTTTTGATGATTCTCGATTCGCTCTTCGAGGTTATAGCGACTTTTCACGGGCTTGCGGACGAGTTTTTCCCCGACGGTCGGATTTTCAGGTCTGTTCTCAAAATCATCGGCGTGGGATACGTAGCGGAATTCACGTCGTCGGTCTGCGTCGATTCCGGAAACAAGAGCATCGCAGACAAGGTAATGCTTGCGGGCAAGATAACTGTAATGCTTCTGACTCTTCCCGTGATAAAAGCCCTTATCGGCGTTATAGGAGATATGCTGCCGTGAAAATTCCCGAAAGAAGAGGAAAAACGAAAATCCCCGAAAGAAAGCGGAGAGCGAATATTGCCGGAAAAAGAGAAAAGCGGAAGATTTACGGAAGACTTATTTTCGGGGAAAGTGAAGGAAGGGATAATCGCGCAGGAGAAATCCGGACGGAAATACGAAGTCTGTTTGCCGGGGACAAAAGGAAAAAACGTCTGAAAATCGCCGTAATCGGAGCGTTTCTGGCTTTTTTCTGGGTGATTGCGTTATGCTCGGGAGGAACGGTTTTCGCTTCGGATAGTCGGAAAAGCGCGGAGGAGCGGCTCAACGAAAACATAGAAACTCAGCTCGACGCAATAGATTTCGGGGAGCTGGAGGAACTTACGGAACCTTTTTCCGAGGCGATAGGCGGAGGAAGCTTTGCCGGCGAAGTGAGGAAGATACTTTCGGGGGAATTTTCCGCGGGAAAGTC
The DNA here is from genome assembly GCA_900544545.1 of uncultured Eubacteriales bacterium. Taxonomy (GTDB): domain Bacteria; phylum Bacillota; class Clostridia; order Christensenellales; family CAG-314; genus UMGS692. The sequence continues at coordinate 107,072 of UQVY01000006.1, read as the reverse complement.
TTCTTTTTTCGAGGCGTTTGCGGGTATGATATTCGGCTGGGCGACGGGACAGATACCTTTGTTTCTGACGATAGGAGCCGTTGCAGTACTCGGAGGAATCATAACCGATATGAAGACGAAAACCCTTCTTTCGGGAACTTCGGACGCGGTGTTTTACGCGTTTTATACGCTTATAATCCTTCTGACTCTTTCGGGAGTTTATGCGGTCTGCGATATGGCGGAGGGAGTGGCCGATTCGGTAACGAAGCTGACCGAAGCGATAATGCCCGTGCTTCTGACTCTTATGACGGCTCTGGGCGCGGGTACGGGAGCGGCCGTTTACAGACCTGCGGCGGCGGTGTTTTCGGGTGGGATAATGCAGATTATCGGTAAAATCGTGCTTCCGCTTTTTATCGTGTCGGTAGTTTTCACGATAGTGTCGAATCTTTCCGAAAACGTAAGGCTCGGCAGACTTTCGGAGTTTTTCGGTAGTCTGTGCGCAAGGCTTATGGCGGTGGTTTTTACGGTGTTTTCGGCGTTTCTGACCGTCAGAGGCATAACGGCGGGGGTTACCGACGGAATAAGCTTCCGCGCGGCTAAATTCGCGGCGAGGAATTACGTCCCGATAATAGGCGGGTTCGTTTCGGACGGAATGGATCTGTTTATAGCGGGGACGGTGCTTATAAAAAACGCCGTCGGAGCCGCGGGAGTCTTATTGCTTTTTGCGACGGTATTCGTGCCCGTGCTTAAAGTTACGGTATTCGGGCTGCTTTTAAAGCTTACCGCGTCGGTTATCGAGCCGGTCGCAGACAAGCGGGTAGTCGGATTTCTTTACGGACTTTCAAAGAGAATAACCGTTCTCAACGCCGCGCTTATCGCGGTGGGAGCGATGCTTCTCATTCTTCTGAGTCTTCTTACCATTACGGCGAATAACGTCGTCGGGGTGTAGGTATGGATATAAAGTCGTGGATTTTATCGATAGCGGGAGCGACCGTGCTTACGATTCTCGCGGACGCGATTCTTCCCGAGGGCGAAACGAGAGGTTACGTAAAAAGCGCGGTTTCGGTGTTTATAGTTTTCTTGCTGGCTTTTCCCGTTCCGTCGCTCGTAAACGGAGAGGCGCTGCCCGATTTTTCTTTTCTTACGGAAGAAGCGAGAGAAGCTTATATCGACGAAAGCCTTCTGGAATCTCTTAACGAAAAGCGGCTGCGACAGACGGAAAAGAGATTGGAAGGTCTGCTTTCGGGTTACGGAATAGATGGCGCGGAGGTAAGAGCGGAGGCGACTTTCGGCGAAGACGGAATGAATATAACTCTTATTACGGTAAGCCTTGCAAATGCGGTAATACGCGGAGAATCCGCGAATATAATTATTTCGGGAAGGATTACGGAAATCGTCGCTTCGGCGGCAAACGTCGGAAAGGAGGCGGTGAGAATTGAGCGAAAAAACGGCTGAACCGAGGAAAGGATTTTTAAGTTTCGTATCGGCAAAAAAGACGGAATTTCTCGTTATTATCGGCATAGCGGGCGTAATTCTCGCCTTGTTTCTCGGGAATTTCGGACTTGGCTCTTCCGAAAAGAGCGAAGATTACAGTCAGTTCGAGAAATGGTGTCTTTCCGAGCAGGCGCGAGCCGAAAATCTTCTCGGGAAAATCAAAGGCGCGGGAAAAGTCAGGGTGCTTATAACCTACGAATCGTCGGCGGAGAAGATTTACGCGACGAAAACCGTTTCAAAAACGTCGGGCGGAGTAACTACCGTAACGGAAGAGACGGTTTACAGCGGCGGTAAGCCTTTGCTCGTTACGGAAACCGCGCCGAAAATAAGAGGAATCGTCGTAGTCGCCGAAGGTGCGGGAAACGCGAGAGTAAAACTCGAAATAGTCAGGGCGGTTATGACGCTCTACGAGGTGGAGGCGTCCGCAGTGGAGGTTTTTGCCGCCGGCTGAATCGGACGGCTTACGACGAATAACCCGGAGTTTTCCGCCCGCAAACCGAATCGTCGCGGATATTTCCGACGGATTAAAAAGGTTAAAAACCCTTCGGGGTAAAAATAAACGGAGGTCATTATGACAAAGACAAAGAAAACGATCATTATAATTTCGATGGTGCTGGTGCTTGCCGCCGCAGCCTGCCTCAACCTTCTCCTTCTCGGCGAAAAGACGGGCGAACAAACGGGCGGAGACGCCGCTTCCGCCGGAAATTTCTTCGCGACTTCCAGACAGATAAGAGAAGACACGCGCGCCGAAGAAAAGGCTGCTCTCGACGAGATACTCGCTATGGAAGGAACGGAATACGAGTCGCAGAGAAAAGACGCGCTCGAACGCAAAATGAAGCTCATCGAGCTTATGGAAAAGGAAATGATAATCGAAAGTCTTATAAAGGCTAAGGGTTACGAGGACGTCTACGTAAATCTCGGAATATATTCCGACAACGTCAACGTAATCGTGAGGAAGGACGCCATAACCCGAGAGGATACGGCGGTAATTTACAGTATAATCGTGGCTCAGACCGGAATAAAACCGGAATTCATAAAATTCATCGAATCCTGATTCGGAGAAGGAGAATAAGATGAAATTATGTCAGCTTCTCGGAAGAGTCGCGCCCGTCGGAGCGAAGGGCGACACCGATACCGAGATAACTCATCTTTCGCATTCCTGCGACGATATCCGCAGAGGAACTTTGTTTTTCTGTCTCGAGGGGGCTTCGGCGGACGGACACGAATTCGCCGCCGAGGCGGTAATAAGAGGGGCTGCGGCTCTCGTAGTAAACAGATTTCTTCCGCTCGGAGTTCCGCAGATTGCCGTGAGAAACACGAGAAGAGCGATGTCAGTAATTTCCCGGAATTTCTACGGAAATCCGTCGGAAAAGCTTAAAACGATAGCCGTTACAGGCACCAACGGAAAGACTTCGACCTGCTTCATAACGGCTGCCGTTCTTTCGAAAGGCGGACGCAAATGCGGAATAATCGGAACCAACGGGATTTTTTACGGCGGGAAACGATTCGATTCGGAACTTACGACGCCCGATCCCATCGTATTGAATTCTGTTCTTGCGGATATGGTGAAAGCAGGGACGGACACGGTCGTTTTCGAGGCATCCGCTCACGCGATAGCCTTGTCGAAGCTCGACGGAACGGTCGCGGATATAGGCGTTTTTACCAATCTTTCGCAGGACCATCTGGACTTTTTCGGAACGATGGAAAGATACGGCGAGGTAAAAAGGTCGTTCTTTTCTCCGTCGTGGGTAAAAGCCGCCGTCGTTAACTCGGACGATTCTCTCGGCGCGAAACTTTCGGTAAATCCGCTCGTTCCGACCTTTACTTACGGTTCGGGACACGCCTCGGACGCGCATTTCGCCTGCTACTCGGAAAACGAGAACGGAAGCGAATACTACATAAACCTCAAGGGAACGCTCATTCAGGTAAACACGGGGCTTTCGGGACGATTCAACGCCTATAACGCGACAGCCGCGGCTTCCGTATGTTATCTTTTAGGAATAGAACCTTCGGTTATTGCACAAGGTATCGGTGAAGTTTCCGCCGTCCCGGGAAGGAACGAAACCGTCTTCGTCGACGGAATAAAATGCGTGGTGGATTTCGCTCATACTCCGGACGGAATGGAGAATATTCTTTCCTCGCTCCGCAACGCTACGGGAAACGGAAAATCCGCGGCTGCGGGCGGAGGAAGGCTTATAGTCGTTTTCGGGTGCGGAGGAGACAGGGATAAAAGCAAAAGACCGCTTATGGGGAAGGCTGCGAGCCGATACGCCGATTACGTTATCCTGACGGAGGATAATCCGAGAAGCGAGAGAGCGGAAAACATCGTTTCCGAGATAGCCGAAGGAGTAACCGTGCCTTTTAAGGTTATTACGGACAGAAGAGAAGCCGTTTCCGCGGCTCTGTCCGAAGCGAAATCGGGCGATACCGTCGCAATTCTCGGGAAGGGAGCGGAAAAGGAGATTATCCGCGGAAAGGAGAGGATTCCCTATTCGGATAAGGAATTCCTTCTGAGTCTGAAAGAGAAAACGCGCTCGGGCTGACGGCTTTTGGGGAGATATATGACAAGAATCGATACGGCTGCGGCTTTATGCGGATTTGCCACGGCTTTTGCGGCAATCGCGATAATTCTGCCTCTGCTGAAAAAGTTGAAGGCAAAACAGGAAATACTGACCTACGTCAGGCTTCACGCAGGGAAAAAAGGAACGCCGACTATGGGCGGAATCGGCTTTATAATTGCTTTCGTTCTGTGCGGACTGCTTCTGGCGGGGACGGGGAAATTATCCCTTCTGACCGTTGCGGTAACCGCGGCTTACGGAGGAATAGGTTTTCTCGACGATTTCATAAAGATAAAATACAGAAGGAATCTCGGACTTACCGCGATTCAGAAAACGATAGCGCAGATTGCGGTCGCCGCGATAGTTTCGGTTTACGTTTATCTTTCGGGAACGCTCGGAGGAGAGATTATTCTTCCGTTTTCGGGAAGGGAAGCGAATATAGGCTTCTGGATAGTGCCTCTGGGGATATTCGTTTTTCTCGGTTCGTGCAACGGCGCGAATCTTCTCGACGGTCTGGACGGACTTGCTTCGTCCGTAACGGCGAGTATGAGTTTTTGTCTTTGCGTTCTGTTTTCCTTTCAGAGTGCGGAAGCTCTGCGCTGCGGGCTCGTATCGGTTTCGGAGAATTACGCTTCGGCTTCCGTTCTTTCGGCGATAATGACGGGCGCGCTCGGAGCTTTTCTGCTTTTTAACTGCAATCCCGCGGCCGTTTTTATGGGAGATACGGGTTCTCTTGCTCTCGGAGCGTTTGCGGCTTCGGTTACTTTGCTGACGGGTAACGTTCTCGTTCTTGCTTTTATCGGAATAACCTACGTAGTAACGGTAATTTCGGTTGCGGCTCAGGTGATTTATTTCAAAAAGACCAAAGGAAAGAGGCTGCTTTTAATGGCGCCTCTTCATCATCATCTTCAGATGAAAGGACTCAGCGAAACGAGGATATCCTTCGTTTATTCCGCGATAACTCTCGTTGTCGGCGGAATCGTAATCGTTTTGAGGTGCGTTTAGGAGGCGGAAATGGAAAACGACGGAATTCTTATTCTCGGAGGAGGAGTTTCGGGACGCGCGGCGAAGGAGCTTCTTCGTTTCGTCGGGAAGAAGTGCGTGATTTACGACGATTCCTGTCCCGAAGAGGAAAAGGAAAGGATTCTTTCCGCGCGTTACGGCGAATGCGTGATAAGCCCGGGATTTCCGACGGACGGAAAGGTTATGCGGAGAATCCTCGGGCGCAATCCGGAAATCTCCGTTATCGGCGAAACCGAGCTGGGGTACGGATATTTTAACGGAAAGATAATCGCCGTGACCGGTACCAACGGAAAAACCACCGAAGTCAGTCTTCTCTCGCATATAATAAGCGGAAAAACCGATTGCGTCGCCGCGGGGAATATAGGTTATCCGCTGAGCATGGTAGCTCTCGACGCGCTGAAGAGTGGCAAAAATCCGCCTTCGGTCGTTTTGGAGCTTTCCTCCTTTCAGCTTTCCGGAATGAAGAATTTCGAATGCGAAGGAGCCGTGGTTCTGAACATTACGCCCGACCACACAGACGTACATAAAACCTTCGGTAACTATAAGAAAATCAAAAATTCGGTCTATTCTTTCGTAAAACCGCGCGGTTTCGCCGTAGTCAACGCCGACGAACCGGAAGTCGAATGCGATTTTACGGGCGAAAAGATCTTTTATTCTACGGAAAAGTCCGCGGACTGCTCGGTCGAGAACGGAGAGGTCGTTTTTCGCGGAGAAAAGATTCTTCCCGTAAGCGAAGTCGGACTTATCGGGCGGCATAATCTCTCGAACGTTCTCTGCGCGGTATGTTTTTCCAAAAAATCAGGCGTGGAAAACGGCGTTATCCGAGAGAAAATCAGGTCGTTTCGCGGACTCGCCGACAGGCTCGAATACGTCGGAGCGATAAACGGGACGAAGTTTTACAACGATTCCAAAGCCACGAATCCCGATTCTGCGATAAAAGCCGCAGCCTGCTTCGATAAATCAGAAACGGCGATAATTCTCGGCGGAAGCGCGAAAAACGCGGATTATTCGGAGCTTTTCGGGGAAATCGCGGGAATGAAGGCGATAATTCTCGTCGGCGCGACTTCGGAGGAGATGAAGAAAACCGCGGAAAAAGTTTTTTGCGGAAAGGGAATAAGAGCCTTGCCCGAAACCGCGTCCGATATGTGCGACGCCGTGCGTAAGGCTTTTTATTCGGGGGCGAAAACCGTGCTTTTGTCGCCTGCCTGCGCGTCTTTCGATTCGTACCGTAATTACGCCGAAAGGGGAAGGGATTTTATCCGCTGCGTAAAAGCTCTTGCCGAGATGGGAAATCCGACGCCCGACGAAAAACGAGAGCAAGATTTTCCGCTCATGAAGGATAATCTGCCTGCGGAAAATCTTACCGAAAGACAAAAATTCCGTTCCTTCGGGGGTGAAGACGAATGAGCCTTTTTAAAAAGCGTGCGAAAACCGATTGGACTTTGTTTTCCGCGATAATTCTTCTGACTCTGCTCGGCTTGGTTTTCATTTACGCCGCGAGCAGCTATACGGCGGAAAAAACCTACGGGAACCCTTTCTTTTTCGTCGTAAAACAGGCTTTCGGCGCTGCGGTCGGACTCGTCGGAATGTTTTTCGCGATGAAAATCGACCTCAATCGGATAAGAAAACTGGCTTTTCCTCTTCTTATGGTAACCTACGTCCTTCTGGCTCTGGTTTTCGTTCCCGGGATAGGCGTCGAAAACTACGGAGCGAGAAGATGGATAGGCTTCCTCGGTCAATCCTTTCAGCCTTCCGAGCTGGGAAAGTTTTCTCTCGTATTGTTTGCGGCGGTTTATCTTTCGAGGGAGGGTTTCGAAGGAAGAAATATACTTTCTTATCTTCCGGTACTTGCCGCCGGCGGAATAATCTGTATTCTCATCATTCTCGAACCGAATATGTCCGTAGCCGTCTGCGTCGGGACGATAACTCTTGCTCTTCTTTTTATAGGCGGTTTTCCTCCCAAGGCTTTTCTCGCGCTTCTTGCGGTCGCGGCTGCGGCTGTACCCCTGCTTATAATCGTCGAACCGTACAGACTTTTGAGACTTATGGCTTTTCTCGATCCCTTCGCGTCGCCGAGAGAGGAGGGTTATCAGCTCATTCAGTCTCTTTACGCTCTCGGAAGCGGAGGCTGGTTCGGAGTCGGACTTTTCAATTCGAGACAGAAATACAGATTCCTTCCCTTTGCGGAAAGCGACTTTATTTTCTCGGTCATCGGCGAGGAAATCGGACTTGTCGGCGCGCTTCTCGTGCTTTCCGTCTACGCATTTATCGTCTGCAAGGGTGCGAAAGCCGCGATTTCGGCAGAAAATCGTTTCAAGTCGATTCTTGCCGGCGGAATAACTCTCGTTATCGGCGTTCAGACCGCGATAAACGTCGCCGTCGTTTCGGGTTGTATTCCGCCTACGGGCATTCCGCTTCCTTTTATAAGTTCCGGGGGGAGTTCGCTTGCCGTGTTTATGACCGCCGCGGGAGCCTTGATAAACATAAGCGGAGAAAGTCGAATCCGCTCAAGACGGGCGGGCGGAAAGAATCGCGGTTTATTCGGGAATATATCGGGGAATATGAGCTGACGCCGTTATAATCGGAAGGGACGTTTTTTTTCGTCCGGAGAGGTATTCACCGCAAAGAGGCGGAAACCATATAATGAAATATGCGCGTATAAGCCGAAAAAGCCTTTTGAGCGCACCGAGGATTTTGCGGGGGAGGAGCGGACGAATGGAGAAATATATAATTTACGGCGGAAACAGGCTTGAAGGAGAGGTAAGCGTAAACGCTGCGAAAAACTGCGTGCTTGTGCTTATGGCGGCTTCGATTCTTACGGAAGATAAGGTTCAGATCCGCGACTGTCCGGACATAACCGACGTCCGAAATATGCAATGCATACTCGAGTACGTCGGAATGAAGGTCGAAAGAAAGGGCAGAACGATGATAATCGACGGAAGCGGAGCGTACCGCTGCGAAATTCCTTCCCTTTACGCAAAGGAGATAAGGAGTTCGATTTTCGCGCTCGGAGCTATTCTCGGAAGGTTCAGAAAAGCGCGCGCGGCTTTTCCCGGGGGCTGCGATATAGGACTCAGACCTATCGACCTTCATATAAACGGACTCAGAAGGCTTTCCGTAAAGGTAGACGATTCGGGAGGATATATAGATTGCGACGGACGCTTTATGACGGGCGAAAGAGTGGTTCTGGATTTTCCGAGCGTAGGGGCGACGGAGAATCTTATGCTTGCGGCAGTTCTGACCGAAGGCGTTACGATTATCGAAAACGCGGCTAAAGAGCCAGAAGTCGCGGCTTTGCAGAATATGCTCAACAGAATGGGCGGGAAGGTAAGGGGCGCAGGTACTTCTACCATAAGAATAACGGGCGTCAGAAAACTCAGAGGAGCGACCGTAACGCCGATTCCGGACAGAATAGTAGCGGGGACTTACGTGATCGCCGCAGCCATAACGGGCGGAAACGTGCTCCTTAACAACTGCGACGTGCGTCATCTGAGTGCGCTTCTCGGGAAACTCGACGGGAACGCCTGCGACGTTCGGGTAAAAGACAGAAATACCCTCGAGATTATCGGTTATCGGAGCAGAAAGGCGGTCAGACGAATCGCTACGGGTTCTCATCCGGCTTTTCCTACCGACCTTCAGGCTCCGGTATGCGCTCTTATGGGAGTAAGCGGCGGAGTCAGCGTTGTTACCGAAAATCTGTTTGAAACGAGGTTCAGACATATTCCCGAACTCATAAAAATGGGTGCGGATATAGTCGTAAGGGACAGGACGGCGGTGATAAGCGGAATAAGAAGATATTCCGGAGCCACCGTGAGAGCCTGCGATCTCAGGGGAGGCGCGGCTCTCGTGCTTGCGGGACTCAATGCCGAAGGAATCACTACCGTCGAGGATATCCGACACGTCGAAAGAGGCTACGAGAATCTCGACAAGGTTCTGAATTCTCTCGGCGCAAACGTCATAAAAAGATAACGTCCGCCTTTATTTGCATTTTGTGAAAAACATTTATGCAATTTATGCCGCGGAATATTCGTTTGTCGAATCAATCTTTCTTGACAAGCTCCGTTCAATGTTGTATAATTGACGGTATGGAAGGAAAGAAAAACAATAAAAAGAGAGTCTGGATAGTGATAGGCGTAGTCGTTGCGGTCTGCGTATTGCTCCTTACGCTCGGCGGTTCGCTGGTTTCTTACCGGAAAACCGAATTTATTTTTAAAAATCAACGGGACGAACTTATAGACATTCCGACGGGTTTCAACGAACAGCAGGCGTCGGAACGTCTTTCCGCGCTCAAAGGGAAAAATCTGCTTTTTTTAAGCGATTCCGAGATCGAAAGTCGTCTCGCGAACCTTTCGGACGTCAAGGTTATAGGCGTCGTAAAGAGCTTTCCCGACACGGTGAAGATTTATCTTACGATGAGGAACGCGGTCTACTATTATTTCAACGCGGAAAGCGGCTATTATTACGTTTTCGACGAAACTCTGAGGGTTTTCTCGGTGAGGACGGTCAAGCCCGACGATTCCGCGGTGAGGGTTGCGGGGATTCCGCTTTCCGATTTCGCGCGGCTCGAAATCAACGAAACGGTTGCTTTCGCGGAAGGGAAGGAATGGCGGGCCGACGTTCTTAAAACGGTAGCCGACGCCTTCTGGTCGCTTCGTATGGATTACGGAAGAATGGGTGACACGATATCGCTTTTCGCTTTTTCGGAGGGCGACGACGGCGGAGAAACGCTGACTCTGGAGCTTCAGACGGGAGGAAGATTCGAAATTATCGATCCTCGGTTCGAAAGCGAGGACGGAAAGATCGATCTCGGGACGAGGATTACCGCCGTATACGGTGCGTTTATCGATAAACTTAATCCCAAGGACGGCGTTTACATAGTCAACACCAGGGGAGAGGTCATCGTCAGGAGCCGCGACGAATAATTATCAAAGAAAAGGCTCACGGGCGCGTCAGGCGCAAAGGGGAAACACTGTTATGTTTTTTTCGGGCAGATATGCGGCGGTAGTGGAATTTGCGTCCATGAGGCTGACCGTTACGGCGGCAAAACCCGGTCGTGGCGGAGAAAAAACGATTATTGCGAGGGCTTCGGAAAGTTACGAAGGGTATTTCGACGGAGAGTTCAGAGGCGATCTTTCCGATATGACGGAGGCTCTCGGGAGGGCTGTGGAAAACGCGCAGAAGACGTCGGGCGTGCGGCTTAAAGAGTTTTACGTCGGCGTGCCGGCTTCGTTTATCCGCGTAATCAACAACGAATCCGCGATGATATTCGGCGGTCCCAAGAAGATTTCGCAGAGGGATGTCGGTCTTCTTCGGGAGATGGCGGGGAATTTCGGCGAAGAAGCCGCGGGATGTATGCAGATAGAGTCGGCTTGTCGCGGAGTTTTTTCGGAGGGAGAAAGGCTTATGAGTCTTGACGACGTTACGGGAAGAGAACTCAGCGCGGAATACACCTTCCTGTTTGCCGACGAAAGATTTACCGACGCCGTCAATTTCGCCTTCGGACGACTCGGACTGACCGTCAAAAAGTTTATTTCGACGGAAAAGGCCGAAGTGGTTTATCTTATGACTCAGCAGCAGCGCAAGGACGCTTCGGTTCTGGTTGACTGCGGGGAGCTTACGACGGACGTTGCCGTATGCGAAGGCGCGGGATTTGCGGCGATCGAGTCGATTTGCGACGGCGGAGGATATCTTTCCGACGCGCTTTCGGAAAGGCTCGGGATTTCCTTCGAGGAAGCCGACGTTCTCAAGGAAAAGATAAACCTCAATCTCGAATGTAAGCCCGAGGACGTTTATACGGTGGGAGAAAAAGTAGTTACCTGCTGCGACGTCAACGGAATCGCCGCGGAATGGATAGAAGAACTTGCCGGAAAAGTGGGCGACGTTCTCGAAAAGGTATCGGACAAGCTCAGCGTGAATATGGTTTTCTGTCTTACGGGCGGCGGACTCGCGCGGATAATAGGCGCGCCCGAAGCTTTTTCGGCGTATTTCGACGGAACTCCGGTAATCACGGCTTCCGCGGGAGGAACGAAACTCATTCCGTCGGACGACGCCGCGGGCAGCGCGCTTATAGCCGCGGTAATAGACGATATAAAAGCATAAAACCAAAAATGAGAATGCAGAGACATTCCTGCTATAAAGGAGAGAGAATATGATCAACGAGGATTTCACCACATCTACCAGAGTCGCGCAGATTAAGGTTATCGGCGTAGGCGGCGGCGGAAACAACGCCGTAAACAGAATGATTTTATCGGACATCAGAAGCGCGAGCTTCGTTGCCGTAAACACGGACAAGCAGGCGTTGTTCCTTTCCAAGGCGACGCAGAGGATTCAGATAGGCGAGAAGCTTACCAAGGGTCTGGGCGCGGGCGCGGATCCCGAAATAGGAAAACAGGCTGCCGAAGAAAGCAAGCAGGTCATCGCTGAAGCCCTTAAAGACACCGACCTCGTATTCATTACGGCGGGTATGGGCGGCGGTACGGGTACGGGCGCAGCTCCGGTCATCGCTTCCATTGCCAAGGAAATGGGTATTCTTACGGTTGCGGTAGTTACCAAGCCCTTCACTTTCGAAGGAAGAAAGAGAATGATCAACGCCGAGATAGGTATCGCCAATCTTCGCGAAAGCGTGGATACTCTCGTCGTTATTCCCAACGATAAGCTTACCGAGAATTACGCTCCGGACATAACCATAGTAGACGCTTTCAGAGCGGCGGACGAGGTTCTCCGTCAGGGTATTCAGGGTATATCGGACATCATCGTGTTCCCGTCGCTCATCAACCTCGATTTCGCGGACGTCAGGTCCATTATGAGAAACAGAGGTATGGCGCATATGGGACTCGGCGTCGGAAGGGGCGAGAACAGAACCATCGACGCTATCCGTCAGGCAGTTTACAGTCCTCTTCTCGAAACCACGATAGAAGGAGCGACGGGCGTTATTCTCAACATCACCGGCGGTCTTGACCTTACGATGGGCGAGGTCGATCAGGCAGCAAGTCTTGTCCGTCAGGTCGTGGATCCCGAAGCGGGAATCATTTTCGGCGCGGACATAAGAGAGAACATCGACGACGAAGTTCAGGTTACCATTATCGCTACGGGCTTCGACGCTCCCGTTTCCACCGTTCAGGCTCAGCCCAATCAGCAGCCCGAGTCTTTCGCGTCCCAGAAGGAGACCACGCCCACGCAGATGCTTTTCGGACAGAACGCAGGCAATCAGGCTTCCTATAATCCTCCCGTAGGTTCTTCGGACGGTCATCGTTCTCAGCCCGAACCTATAAGGAACGAACAGCCCGCTTACGAACCGGAACCGGCTCCGCAGAAACCGAACGCGCCGTCCTTCCTCAATAAAATGAAAGACAGAAACAGAAAGAGGTGAATAAAATGAAACGTCAGCTTATAAGCGGTATTTTTGCCGACAGCGAATCTTTTTCGGGCAAAACCGTAACGGTCGCGGGTTGGGCGAGAACTATCCGCGACAGTAAAGCTTTCGGCTTTATAGAGCTTAACGACGGAAGTTGCTTCAAATCCGTACAGGTTGTTTTCGAAGCGGCGAAAATCGACAATTACGAAGAGATTGCGAAGCTTAACGTAGGAAGCGCGCTCGTTGTTACGGGCGAACTGCTGCTTACTCCCGAAGCCAAACAACCCTTCGAGATCAAGGCGGCTAAAATCGAGGTCGAAGGAAAATCCACACCCGATTATCCCCTTCAGAAGAAGCGTCACGGAGTAGAATTTCTTCGGGAAATCGCTCATTTAAGACCGAGAACGAATCTTTTCAACGCGACTATGAGAGTAAGAAGCAAAGCCGCTTACGCTCTTCATAAGTTCTTCAACGAAAGGAACTTCGTCTACGTTCATACGCCCATAATAACGGGAAGCGACTGCGAAGGCGCGGGGGAGATGTTCAGAATAACGACTCTCGACCTTGACGATCTTCCGAGGACTCCCGACGGAAAGGTGGATTATTCGCAGGACTTTTTCGGAAAGCCCGCTAACCTTACCGTTTCCGGTCAGCTCAACGTAGAAACTTACGCTATGGCTTTCGGAAACGTCTATACCTTCGGACCGACTTTCAGGGCGGAGAAATCCAATACTCAGCGTCACGCCGCGGAATTCTGGATGGTCGAGCCGGAAATTGCCTTTGCGGATCTTTCCGACGATATGGAGCTTGCTCAGGATATGACAAAGTACGTCGTCGGATATATTCTCGAGAACTGTCCGCAGGAAATTGAATTCTTCAACGGTTTCGTTGACAATACGCTTAAAGAAAGACTTACGGCTCTCGTTAACAGCGAATTCGGACACATCACTTACACCGACGCGGTGGAGCTTCTCAGGAAGCACAACGACGAATTCGAATTCAAGCTTTTCTGGGGTGCGGATCTTGCTACCGAACACGAACGTTATCTTACCGAAAAGGTATTCCACGGTCCGGTGTTCGTAACCGACTGGCCCAAGGAGATCAAGTCCTTCTATATGAGAGTCAACGACGACGACAAGACCGTAGCCGCGATGGATATGCTTGTTCCGGGCGTAGGAGAGCTTATAGGCGGCTCGCAGAGAGAGGAAAGACTGGACGTTCTCGAAAAGAGAATGAAGGAGCTTCATCTCAGCGAGAAGGATTACTGGTGGTATATAGACCTCAGAAGATACGGCGGAACGAAACACGCCGGCTTCGGTATAGGTTTTGAAAGACTCGTGATGTATCTCACTGGCGTTCAGAACATAAGAGACGTTCTTCCCTTCCCGAGAACGGTAGGAACGGCAGAGTTCTGATAAAGCGTATTTTCCTTAAAGACTGACGGAGGTTATGATTATGGAACAAGCTACGAAAGGTCTCATTCATATTTACACGGGCGACGGAAAGGGCAAGACAACCTGCGCGCTCGGTCTTTCGGTAAGAGCCGTAGGAAGCGGAAGGAAGGTTTATTTTCTTCAGTTTCTCAAAAGCTGGGGAAGCTCCGAGCATAATATAAAGCTCGAAGGTCTGACAATGAAAACGGTCGAGGATAAGGTCAAGTTCGTATTCAATATGGACGAAGAAGAAAAGGAAGAAAATCGTCGTCTTAACGAACAGAAGTTTCTCGAAGTTACGAAGCTCGTCGAAGAAGAGGGTTACGATATGCTCGTACTCGACGAAATCATCGGAACGATTGTGATGGAGCAGATAAGTCTCGATACGGTCGTGAATTTCCTTAAAAACAAGCCCGAGCGTCTCGAAGTCGTTATGACGGGAAGGGACGCGCCCAAGGAGCTTACCGATCTTGCGGATTACGTTTCGGAGATAAAGAAAATCAAGCATCCCTTCGATAAGGGTATGCCCGCGAGAAAGGGCATAGAGTTTTGATTCTGCAATTAAAACGCCATTAACAATAAGAGAGTATAATTAAGACAAGGAATATGATGCAAATGCGGAACGACAGTCGCTCCGCGGAGGAAAGATATGAAAAAACCTATTAACGCACAGAACGCACCCGCAGCGGTAGGACCGTATTCTCACGGTTTTTCCGCAGGCAATATGATATTTACGAGCGGACAGCTCCCCATCGATCCCGCGACCAACGCATTTCCCGAGGGCGGAATCAAGGAGCAGACCGCGCAGAGCATTAAGAACGTCGAAGCCGTACTCAAAGCGGCTGGCGCAGAACTTAAAGACGTTATTTCAACGACGGTATATCTCGGCGATATGAACAATTTTGCCGCAATGAACGCCGTTTACGCCGAATTCTTTACAGGCGATTATCCCGCAAGGACGTGCGTGGAGGTTGCCCGTCTTCCCAAGGACGCGCTCGTAGAGATCAGCGTTATAGCCGTTAAGGACTAAAAACGATAGAGGTGCTTTATGGCGGCATGGCTTGACGACGCCGTTTTTTACGAAATATTTCCGTCCTCGTTCAAGGATTCTGACGGAGACGGTATAGGCGATTTTCGCGGAATAGTAGAAAAACTCGGTTATATAAGGAATCTGGGTTTCAACGCCATAAGGCTCGCGCCTTGTTTCGAGAGTCCGTTTTTTAACGGAGGCTGCGACGTAAAGGATTTTTTCGACGTTTCGGGAAGATTCGGGACTTCGGGCGATTTCGACGAACTTCTGCTTGCCGCAAAGACTCTCGGAATGCGCGTGGCGGTAGATCTTCTTCCGATTTGTACGTCCTCCGAGAACGCTATGTTCAGAAGGAGCGGCGAGAACCGTCCGAACGCCTTTTCGGACAGATTTATCTGGACGGACAGCGTTGAAAAGGATTATCCGGATTACAGAGTGGTTTACGGAGGTTACGAAAGGAACGGCGCGTATATGTGCTATAAGTTTGCGTGTCAGCCGAGACTGAATTTCGGCTTTGCGGAAATAACCGAATCCTCGTGGCAGCGGCACTATAAAGACGCGGAATGCGTCAAGACGCGCGATTGGCTCATAGACGTCCTTAAATACTGGATAGAGCGCGGAGTGGACGGATTCTTTATGCTTTCTGCGGGAGAAATCGTCGTCGGTGACGATAACGGTCAGGCTTCCGCGGAGGTATGGAAATACGTTCTTTCGGGAGTCAGAAAGGCTTTTCCGGAGGCGGTTTTCGTATCCGAGTGGGGCAACGCCGAAAAAGCCGTCAACGGAGCCGGTTTCGACGCCGACGTATACAGTGTGGACAGAGGCAACGGGCTTTTCAGGAAGTTTTCGGGCGGAATCAACCACAGCTTTCTCGGAAGCGAAGGCAGGGGCGACGTTACCGCGTTTCTGAGGGATTATCTCAGACAGATTATTCCGACGAGAAAGAAAGGCAGGATCGCTCTGGTTTCGGGCAGTCCTTTCGATTTCAGACTTGCGAGGTTTTACGACGCGGAGCAGATAAAGCTGATTATGGGCGTGCTTCTGACTCTTCCGAGCATTCCCGTCGTATATTACGGGGACGAATTGGGAATGAAGCATCTCGACGTAGCCCCTAAGGAGGGCGGATATTATTACAGCGGAGCGAGGACGCCTATGCAATGGACGGACGGCAAGAACAAAGGCTTTTCGCCCGAGGACGTTCCGCAGAATAAGTTATATCTTCCAGTGGATCAGAGTGCAAACGCTCCTTCTGCGGGCAGTGCTTTCGGTTTCGGCGGAATAGCGGACTGCGTTAAAGCTTTATGTCGGCTCAGGACGAGCGAGAAGGATCTTTCCACGGGAGGGTTCGAGGTCGAGTACGCCGAAAGGAACAAATTCCCGTTCGTTTACAGAAGGGGGAGGTTCGTTATCTGCGTGAACCCCTACGTAATGGACGAGGACGCGCCTTCGGAATTCGAAGGGAAACCGATTTTCGCTATCGGCGGAGAGGGCAGTCTTAGCGGCGGAAAATGCCGTGCGCCCGCAAGGAGTTTCAATATTTACGAAATAGCCGGCAATTGACCGGCTCGCGCCGCTTTCGGGTTTATCGAAGGTCGGATGAACGCTGCGTCCGCGTAAGGCGGGCGGCGACTGAACGGTCGCAGGCATCGGTTCGTCCGTGTCTGCCGGGAAGCGGTTCCGTTTATCGGAGGAGGATTATGAAAAGATCGTCGGGTGTTTTTCTTCATATAACTTCGTTGCCGTCGCATTACGGCATAGGTTCTCTCGGAAAGGAGGCTTACGATTTTGCGCGGAGGCTTTCGGCTTCCGGGCAGAGATACTGGCAGATTCTTCCGCTTTGTCAGCCCGATAAGTTCGGTTCACCCTATGCGAGCGAGGGGTCTTTTTCGGGGAACGTCCTTCTTATCGACTGCGAAAAGCTTTGCGAGTACGGGCTTTTGAGCCGAAGCGAGCTTCCAGAAGAGGGCGGAGCGTGCGAAGCCGATTTTGCAAAAGCCGAAAGGATAAAGCTTCCGCTTTTCGCGAAGGCGTACGCGAATCTTCCGTCGAACGCTCTTCTTGCGGAGGAATTCGGAGATTTCTGCGAAGAAAACGCCGAATGGCTGAGGGATTACGCTCTTTATTCGAGCATATCGAGCCGTTCGGGCAAGCCTTTTTACGAATGGGAAAAGGAGCTTAAATTCAGGGAAAAGCAGGCTGTCGAAGATTATGCGAAAAACAACGCCAACGACGTGGAATACCGTATGTTTCTGCAATTTCTGTTTTTCAGACAGTGGAAAGCGCTTAAAAGCTATGCGAATTCCCTCGGCGTAGGAATAATCGGCGACATTCCGATGTACGTGAGCTATAACAGCGCGGACGTATGGAGCAGTCCCGAAGAATTTCTTCTGGACGACGAGCTTCGGCCCAAAAAGGTCGCGGGGGTTCCGCCCGATTACTTCTCGGAGGAAGGTCAGCTCTGGGGGAATCCTCTTTACAATTGGGACTATATGCGAGCCGGCGGCTATAAGTGGTGGAAAAGAAGAATCCGCAGATGCGCGGAGCTTTTCGACGCTCTGAGGATAGATCATTTCCGCGCTTTTCATTCGTACTGGGCGGTGGACGCGGATTCTGAAACGGCTAAAAACGGAGTCTGGATATCGGGCGAAGGCAAAAAGTTCGTGGACGTTATAAAGGAAGCCGCGGGCGGAATGAAACTTATCGCCGAGGATCTCGGAGAGTACGAAGCGGGCGTACAGAATCTCAGGAAGGAATGCGGAATTTCCGGAATGAAGGTTCTCGAATTCGCATTTTCGGGCGGCAGCGACAACGCTTTTCTTCCGCATAACTACGAGGAAGACTGCGTGGCTTATATAGGAACTCACGACAACGACACCGCGGTCGGCTGGTGGGAGTCGCTTCCTTACGCGGAAAAGAGCTACGTTTATAATTACACGGGATTCGAAAGCGACAAAGAGATAAACAGAAAGCTTATGAAGCTTCTTTCGAGAAGCAGAGCCGAGACGGTTATATTCTGTGCGCAGGATATTATCGGGCTTTCCTCGGACAGGAGAATGAACGTCCCGGGGAAAACCGGCTGCTGGCGTTTTATGCTGGACGGAAACGAACTTAAATCCGAGGATATGGATTATCTCGGGGAAATAACAATGCTTTTCGGAAGGACGGCTTCGGATGGCTTTGACGAAGTCCGCCGCGTTACGGAAAAACCAATCGACATCGGGAGAGAATAATGAAGGATATCGGATTGCCGACGTATCTGTTTCATCAGGGAACCAATTTTAAGGCTTACGGATTTTTAGGCTGTCATAAGGAAGAACTCGGCGGAAGAAGAGGTTTCGTTTTCAGAGTCTGGGCGCCCGACGCGGACGGAGTTTCTGTCGTAGGCGATTTCAACGGTTGGAGCAGTCTTCTCGGCATAATGAAAAAGCTCAACGCGGAAGGGCTTTGGGAGCTTTTCGTGCCGGGCGCGAGCGAAGGGGACAAATATAAGTTTTATATTTCGGCGGGAGGGAGAGAATTCCTTAAAGCCGATCCTTACGCGTTTTTCAGCGAGTTAAGACCGAAAACCGCGAGCGTGGTCTACGATTACGGCGGATACGTCTGGAACGACGACAGATGGCGTCTTCGCGCGGCGGCGACGGACAAGAGCCGCGTCCCGATGAATATATACGAAGTCCATTCGGGTTCGTGGAAGAGGCATTCCGACGGCTCCTTTCTGACCTACGAAGAACTTGCGGACGAACTTCCGGACTATCTTGCGGAGATGAACTATACTCATCTCGAGCTTATGCCGCTTTCGGAATATCCTCTCGACGAATCCTGGGGTTATCAGGTTACCGGATATTATTCGCCGACTTCGCGTTACGGCGATCCGAGAGGTTTAAAACGCCTCGTGGACAATTGTCACTCGAAGGGGATAGGCGTTATTCTCGACTGGGTGCCGGCTCATTTCTGTAAAGACGAACACGGGCTTGCGGATTTCGACGGAAGATCGCTTTACGAAAATCCGATAGAATGCCGGAAAGAGCATAAAGGCTGGGGGACGAGGATATTCGATTATGCGAGGAACGAAGTATCCTGTTTTCTTATAAGCAACGCGCTTTACTGGCTGAACGAGTATCATTTCGACGGGCTTCGGGTAGACGCGGTGGCTTCTATGCTTTATCTCGACTACGACAGGGGCGGAGACTGGATTCCGAATATTCACGGAGGAAAGGAGAATCTCGAGGCGGTCGCGTTTTTCGGGAAACTGAGCGACGCGGTGAGGAGATACGGCAACGGCGGTTTTCTCGTCGCGGAGGAAAGCACGGCTTTTTACGGAGTTACGAAATCGCCCGACAAAGGCGGTCTGGGCTTCGATTTCAAGTGGAATATGGGCTGGATGAACGACACTCTCGCATATATCGGAACGGATCCGTATTTCCGCTGCGGAAGTCACAATAAAATGACTTTTTCGATGATGTACGCCTATTCGGAGAGGTATATTCTTCCCGTTTCTCACGACGAGGTAGTGCATCTGAAGAAATCTCTTCTCGACAAAATGCCGGGCGCTTACGACGACAAGTTTGCGGGCGTGCGGGTTTTCGAAACGTTTATGATCGGGCATCCCGGGAAAAAGCTGAATTTTATGGGTTACGAGATAGGTCAGTTTGCCGAATGGAGCGAATCGCGGGAATTGGACTGGTTCCTTCTGGATTACGAGAGGCATTCTCAGCTTAAAGAGTTTATAAAGGAATTGAATCGTCTTTACGCGTCTTATCCCGAAATATATGCGACGGACGGCGATCCTCAGGGCTTCGAATGGCTTATAGTGGACGACAACAAAAACGACGTTTTCGTTTTCGAGAGAAAGGACGGGAGCGGAAGGAGTCTGATTTTCGTTCTGAATTTCAGTAACCTTACGTATTTCGGATATTGCGTCGGAATAGGGGACGGGAAGCTCTCGCTTCTTCTCGACAGCGACGAGATCCGGTTCGGAGGAAAAGGAACGGGTAAGGATACGGAAATAACCGAAAATCCGTTCAAAGGGAAAAACAGAACTCTTTCGATGACCGTACCCGCGCTTTCGGGACGGGTATATATGCTTGACGATTGCGAAGAGATGACCGTCGGGCTTGACGATTGCGGAGAAGGTGCCGAATGAAAAAGATACTTTTCGTTACGTCCGAATGCGAACCTATGACGGGCAACGCCAGCAGTCTCGGCGAGGTAAGCCGCTCGCTTTCGAGAATGCTGTACAGGTGCGGTTTCGACATAAGAGTGATAACGCCGCTTTACGCTTCGGTATCGCCGGTTTATTTTTCGAGAATGGAATATATCGGAAGCAAGGAGGTTTCTCTTTCGTGGAGAAAGCAGAAATGCGATATTTATTCGCTTAATTCCGAGGGCGTCACGTATTATTTCATAAAAAACGAGAATTATTTCGACAGGGAGAATCTTTTCGGTTATCTCGACGATAACGAGAGATTCGCGTATTTTTGTAAAGCCGTGGTGGATACGATGGACGTTACGGGTTTTTATCCCGATCTCATTCACGCCAACGACTGGCAGAGCGCGCTCGTACCGGTATATCTCAGGACGCTGCGCGGGTTCGACGAAAGAGAGACCGCCGCAAAGCTTCTCTTTACCGTTCAGCACGTCGATCGTCAGGGGAAGTGTCCCGTAGATATGATAGAGGACCTTCTCGGAATATCTCATCATAATCTGTGTATACTCGAAAACAGCGGCAAACTCAATTTTATGAAGGGAGCCATAGTCGTCAGCGACAAGATAACCACGGTCAGCCCGAATTACGCGAGAGAGCTTGAAAGCAGCTCGGTGGCTCTGGGACTCGAAAACGTAATTCAGCTCAATTCCTATAAGCTCGGAGGAATTCTTCACGGAATAGACTATAAGAAATACAATCCTCTGACCGACGGAATGATTTACGAGAATTACGACGCGGATTCGATAGAGAAGAAAACGATAAACAAGCTGAGGCTTCAGGAGGAGCTTTGTCTTAAACAGAGGAAAAACGTCCCGATGATTTCGATGATAACCAAGCTCGTTTCCAAAAAGGGCGTGGATACGGTCAAAACGGCGATAGGTTCGATTCTCGAGAAGGACGTGCAGTTTCTTATGCTCGGACAGGGCGACGAAGGTTACGAGAATTTCTTTTCCGACCTCGAAAGCCGATATCCGACGAAAATGCGTACGATACTGATGCGAAGCGACGAGATGGCGCATAAGATATATGCAGGGAGCGATTTTTTCCTTATGCCCAGTCAGAGCGAACCTTGCGGTCGGTCGCAGATGATCGCGTCGAGGTACGGAACGGTTCCGATAGTCAGAAAGACGGGCGGACTCGCCGACAGTATAATCGACGTTTCGGAGGGAGGAAACGGATACGTTTTCCTCAACAACAACGGAGAGGAGCTTCTTGCCGCGGTGGACAGAGCGCTCGAGGGTTACGGGAACGCAGGATTCAGGGAGGAGCTTATAAAGCGCGTAATGAAAACAGATTTCTCGTGGGAAAAAGCCGCGTGGAATTACGCTTCGATATACCGCGAAATGCTCGGATAAAGAAAACTACGCATAGATAAGGAAAACCCATATAAGGAAACGACGGCGGATAAAAGAAAATAAGGGAATTATCCGCGGAAAGACAGATTTTTAAGAGGTAACGATGAACACAATCAATTCGGCGGATCTCGGTGCCGCTATCGAAAGAAACGTTTCGAGATATTTCGGAGTGACTCTCGCGGAGGCTTCGGCTTCCGACTGCTATAAAGCCGTCGCTATGTGCGTTCGGGATATACTTCTCGAAAAGAGAATAGCTTTCAACAAGAAGTTCAAAGCCGAGGGAAGAAAGAGAGTATACTATCTCAGTATGGAATTTCTTCTCGGAAGGAGTCTTAAAAACAATCTCTACAATCTCGGGATAGAAGAGAAGGTAAGAGAGGCTTTGAAGGGGACTGAATTTACGCTCGAGGAGCTTTACGAGCAGGAGCCGGACGCGGGACTCGGAAACGGAGGACTCGGACGGCTTGCGGCTTGTTATATGGATTCGCTTGCGACGGGGAATTATCCGGCTATGGGGCATAGTCTTCGGTACGAATACGGACTTTTTCAGCAGAAGCTCGTGGACGGCTGGCAGACAGAGCTTCCGGACAACTGGCTTCCGGGCGGAGAAGTCTGGATGGTCAGGAGATCGGATAAGTCAGTAACGGTGAGATTCGGCGGGTTCGTCAGGGAAGAATGGACGGGCGAGAAGATGAATATAACCTACGTGGACTGCCGCGAAGTGGAAGCCATTCCCTACGACATTCTCGTATCGGGCTACGACAGCGAAGCGGTAAGCGTACTTCGGCTCTGGAAAGCCAAGAGCAAACGCTCTTTCGATATGCAGAGCTTTTCGCAGGGAGATTATATGCGCGCCGTGGAAGCCGATACCCGCGCGGAAATGATAACGAAGGTGCTTTATCCCAACGACAGCCACGCCGAAGGAAAATCTCTTAGGCTCAAACAGCAGTATCTTCTCGTTTCGGGCGCGGTGCAGAACATCGTCCGCGACCATCTCGAAAACTACGGGGATTTAAGAACGCTTCCTCTTCACGCCGTAATTCATATCAACGATACTCATCCGGCTATGTGCATTCCCGAGCTTATGCGCATTCTTATGGACGAACACGGATTTTCGTGGGACGACGCGTGGAATATCGTTACCGAAACCTGTAATTACACCAATCATACGGTTCTTTCCGAGGCTCTGGAATGCTGGTCGGAGGATCTTATTCAGCGGACCGTTCCGAGGATCTATTCCATCATAATGGAAATCAACAGAAGGTTCTGCGAACGGGCGTTTGAGCGGACGGGCGATATGGAAAAGGTCTCCCGAATGGCGATAGCGGCTTACGGACAGATAAGAATGGCCAATCTTGCCGTCATAGGCTCAAAGAAAGTCAACGGAGTGAGCGCGCTTCACAGCGAGATTCTCAGGAAGGAGCTTTTCCGCGACTTTTGTTCGGTCGTTCCGGAGAAATTCACCAACGTTACCAACGGCATAGCTCACAGAAGATGGCTCTGTCAGGCGAACAAAGGGCTTTCGGGATTGATTTCGGAACTTATAGGCGACGGATTCGTCCGCAACGCAGGAGAACTCGAAAAGCTCCTTGCCTACGAAAACGACGAAAGTGTTCTGGAAAGGCTCGGAGAGATTAAGGCGGCAAACAAGAAAGCGTTTTCCGATTTCTTCTATAAAAAGAGCGGAATTCTCATCGATGCGGGAACGAGATTCGACGTTCAGGCGAAAAGGCTTCACGAATACAAGCGTCAGCTGCTCAACGCAATCAAGATAATCGCGCTTTACAACGAACTCAGAGAAAATCCCGATAAGGAGGTAACTCCTCAGACGTTTATTTTCGGCGCGAAAGCCGCTCCGGGGTATTACGTCGCGAAGGAAGTCATCAAGCTTATCTATATGCTGGGCGAAGAAATCCGGAAACAGCCGAAGATTGCCGAAAAGCTCAACGTCGTATTCCTCGAAAACTATTGCGTTACGGCGGCGGAATTGCTTATGCCGGCGGCCGAAGTCAGCGAGCAGATAAGTCTTGCGGGCAAGGAAGCGAGCGGAACGGGCAATATGAAATTTATGCTCAACGGAGCCTTGACTCTCGGGACTATGGATGGCGCGAACGTCGAGATTTACGAGAGCGTCGGACGGGAGAATATCTTTATTTTCGGTTACGGAGAGAGCGAAGTCGCGAGAATCTGGCAGGAGGGATACAATTCCACGGCTTATTATCTTCAGAGCGCGGCCCTGAGGGGAGTCGTAGATTCGCTCAATGTCGGATTCAACGGCGTGGAATTCACGAATATCGCCACCTATCTTCTTCGCGGAAGCGTAGCCGATCCGTTTATGTGTTTTGCCGATTTTAAGGATTATATGCGCGCGGTCTCGGAAATGGACGGGGTTTATAAGGATAAGACCGAATGGAACAGAAGGTCTCTCGTCAATATCGCGAAAGCCGGAAGATTCGCCGCGGACAGAGCGATTAAAGAATACGCGGAGAATATATGGAAGCTTTGACGAAAGACGTATCCTTTTGTCCGACGGAACCTTTCTTCAAATCGATTACGGGAGCCGCGGAAAAAGGAATTCCCGTGCGTTTCCGTATAGTTATAGGTAAGAATGCGGGAGCGGAGGAGGCTTTTTTCAGGCTTTTCGATTACGACGGGCGGAAAAAGGTTTTTCCGATGAAGAGAGAAGAGAACTCGGATTATCCCGACTCGGACGTTTTTGCGACGGAAATAATTCCCGAAGAATGCGGGACTCATTATTACGACTTCGTTTTTTCGGGGAATCGCGTAATTTACGCGGGAAGGAGCGGAAAGGGAGCGATTCTTTCGGACGAGCCGGCGAGATGGATTCTCAACGTGACCGAAAGACGCTATTCCGTGCCTTTCTGGGCGGAAGGCGGAATAATGTACCATATATTCGTAGACAGGTTCTGCTCGGTCGGAGATATTCCCGAAAGAGAAGGAGCCGTTATACGGAGGGATTGGGGGAATATGCCCGAATACCGTCCCGATCCCGCGAGCGGAAAGATTCTAAACAACGATTTTTTCGGCGGGAATTTGAAAGGAATCGTAAGTAAGCTCGACTATCTTCGGGAATTGGGCGTATCGATTATATATCTGAGTCCGATTTTCAAGGCTTACAGCAATCATAAATACGACGTCGGAGATTATTCCGAGATAGATCCGTCTTTCGGAACGGAGGAGGATTTTACGGAGCTTTGCGAAAGAGCCGGGGACAAGGGAATGAGAGTTATTCTCGACGGAGTTTTCAATCATACGGGAAGCGACAGCCGATATTTCGACAAGCTCGGCAGATACGGAAACGGCGCGTACGGACATACGGATTCGCCTTACAGGGATTGGTATCTCTTCGACAGAAGCGGAGAAAAATACGAGTGCTGGTGGAATTTCGATACCCTTCCGAAGCTTAATCCGGACAGCGGCTCTCTGAGGGAGTATCTTTGCGGCGACGACGGAATAGTGGCTTATTGGCTCGGAAAGGGAGCTTCGGGCTGGCGGCTGGACGTAGTGGACGAGCTTCGGGACGACATTCTGACGGACATAGTGAAAGCCGCGAAAACGAGGAAAAACGACGCGCTTATTATCGGAGAGGTCTGGGAGGACGCTTCGGTCAAGGTTGCCTACGGAGAAAAGCGGAGGTATTTCGACGGCGACGAGCTGGATTCGGTTATGAATTATCCGCTCAGAAACGCGATTATCGATTTCGTCCGTAACCGAAACGAAAACGCGCTCTCGGAGGTCAATTTCGAGATAATAAACAACTATCCGAAAAGCGTAATGAACTGTCTTATGAACGTTCTCGGGACTCACGATACGGAAAGGATTCTTACCGCTCTCGGAGGAGAAACCGCAAATCTTCGTACGAGGGAAGAGAAAATGCGTTATCGTATGACCTTCGAGCAACTTACGGAAGCCAAGAAGCTTCTGAAGCTTGCGGCAGTGCTTTTATATACGCATTACGGTTTTCCGAGCGTATATTACGGCGACGAAGCGGGCGTTCAGGGCTGCGGAGATCCCTTCAACCGGACGTGTTTTCCGTGGAACAGTACGGACGGAGAGCTTCATTCCTTTTTCGTGAAACTCGGTCGGATAAGGCGGGAAAATCCCGTTTTTGCGGACGGCGAGTTTATCGAATACGAAACGGAGAAAGGGTTTTACTCTTATTTAAGGGAAAACGGAAAGGAAAGGATTCTCGTCGCGGTGAACAGAAGCGGCGCGGAAAAGGAGCTGAAAGTCGGGCGGGCGTCCGAACTTCTCGGCGGAAAGGAAGTCTGCGGGGCGGTAACCGTTGCCGATTCGGAGGCGGTTATACTTCGTCTTGACGGAAGTCGGGCGTAGCGGAGTGGATTATGGCTGAATTTACGAGTGGGGAAAGACTGATACAAAGCACTAAATCCGTTGAGGATCTGGAAGCGGAGAATATTCTGCGGCCCAAGTCGATGGAGAATTACGTCGGGCAGACGCAGATAAAGGACAATATTTCCGTCTATATTCAGGCGGCCAAGTCGAGGGGGGAACATCTCGATCACGTTTTGCTTTACGGGCCTCCGGGGCTTGGGAAAACCACGCTTGCGCATATAATCGCCAACGAACTCGGTACGCGTATAACGGTTACGAGCGGTCCGGCTATCGAAAGAGCCGCCGATCTTGCGGCGATTCTTACCAATCTCGGTGAAAACGAGGTTCTTTTTATCGACGAGATCCACAGATTGAACAGGTCGGTCGAGGAGATTCTTTATCCGGCGATGGAGGATTTCGCTCTGGATTTCGTGGTAGGAAAGGGACCGAGCGCAAAAAGCATAAGAATAAATCTTCCGCCCTTCACGCTTATAGGCGCGACGACGAAGGCGGGAATGCTTTCTTCGCCTCTTCGCGACAGATTCGGCGTGCATTCGAGGCTGGAGCTTTATTCTCCCGACGAACTGAGCGTAATCGTTACGAATTCGGCAAGGCTTTTGAAGATAGAAATCGACGAAAAAGCCGCTTACGACATAGCTTCGAGAAGCAGGGGCACTCCCCGTCTGGCAAACAGGCTTTTAAAGAGAGTCAGGGATTTCGCTCAGGTCAGGGGCAAAGGCGTTATCGACGTGGAAATAACCGACTACGCGCTCGGAGTCATAGGCGTGGATAAGCTCGGACTCGATAAGGTCGATAAGGATATGCTTTCGGCGATGATAGACAAATTCGGCGGAGGTCCCGTGGGGCTGGATACGATTGCCGCGGCTACGGGCGAGGACAGCAACACCATCGAGGACGTTTACGAGCCTTATCTTCTTCAGCTCGGATTCATCGCGAGGACTCCGAGAGGAAGGATTTGTCTTCCCGCGTGCTATAAGCATCTCGGACGCAGTCTCCCGAAGTCGAGACTCGATTACATCAACGCCGTTACCGCGTCCGAAAAGGACGAAGACGAGCAATCCGCTTCCGCAGACGAGGAATAAAGCGGGAGCTTTATAAGGAAATACATATTCGATTAAGGAAAAAACCGCACAATGAGTTTGGGTACGCACGATTTTTACTACGAGCTTCCGGAAGAGCTTATAGCTCAGACGGCAGCCGAGCCGAGAGATTCTTCGAGGCTTCTCGTTTACGACAGAAAAACCGACGAAATCAGTCATCGCATTTTCAGGGATATAACGGATTATCTTAAAAGCGGGGACGTGCTTGTCGTCAACAATACGAAGGTTCTTCCGGTAAGGCTTTACGGAGAAAAGATTCCGACGGGAGGGAAAATAGAGTTTCTTCTTCTGAAGCGTCTTGACCTTAAAACGTGGGAGGTAGTCTTAAAGCCCGGGAAGATGGCTAAAATCGGAACGGAATTCCGTTTCGGCGACGAATTGAAGGCGAAGATTTTAAGTATAGGAGATGACGGCACGAGAACGGTCGAATTTTCTTACGAAGGCGTATTCGAGGATATTTTAAGAAGGACAGGCGAAATGCCTCTTCCCCATTACATAAAATCCGGAGTTGCGGATAAGGAAAGATACAATACGGTTTACAGCAAGATCAACGGCTCGGCTGCGGCTCCGACGGCGGGGCTTCATTTCACGGAAGAGCTTCTCGCCAGCATAAAGGACAAGGGCGTTACGGTCGCGGAGGTTCTGCTCCACGTCGGGCTGGGGACCTTCCGTCCCGTTAAGGTCGAGGACGTTACGCAACACAAAATGCACAGCGAGTATTACGAGATAAGCGAAGAAACCGCCGGGCTTATCAACAAAGCCAAGGAAGAAGGCAGGAGAATAATCGCGGTAGGAACGACCTCGGTGAGAGTGCTTGAAAGCGCGGCCGATGAGAACGGAAAACTCTCCGGAAAGCGCGGAGAAACGAGTATATTCATTTATCCGCCGTATCGGTTCAAGGTAGTGGACAGCCTCATAACCAACTTCCATCTTCCCGAAAGTACGCTTATAATGCTCGTTTCGGCTTTTATGGGAAGGGAAAAGACTCTTGAATTATACAATCTTGCCGTAAAGGGAAAATACCGTTTCTTCAGTTTCGGCGACGCTATGTTTATAATCTGAAGGACGGGAGGAACGGAAAATGTGCAATCATAACGAAAACTTCGATTTCAGGTTATTGAAAAGGGACGAAAAATCGGGAGCGAGACTCGGAGAATTCAGAACTCCCCACGGAATTATAAAAACTCCGGTCTTTATGCCCGTAGGAACGGCGGCGACGGTCAAGGCCGTTCTGCCTTCTACTCTTCGCGAGATAAAAACTCAGATTCTCCTTTCCAATACCTATCATCTCTATCTGAGACCGGGTAGCGATATAGTCGAAAAAGCCGGCGGACTCCATAAGTTTATGAACTGGGACGGGCCTATTTTGACCGACAGCGGCGGATTTCAGGTCTTTTCGCTGGGGGCTTTGCGGAAGATAGAGGAGGAGGGCGTTACCTTTCAGTCGCATATCGACGGAAGCAGACACGTTTTCACGCCCGAGAACGTTATGGAAACGGAGCGCAAACTCGGCGCGGATATAATTATGGCTTTCGACGAATGCACGGAATACGGAAGCGATAAGGATTACGCGCGTTCGGCGATGAAAAGGACGCTGAGATGGCTGGAAAGGTGCGTTAAAGCCAAAAACAGCGAAAAACAGATGCTTTTCCCGATAATTCAGGGTAATATGTATAAGGATCTGAGAATAGAAAGCGCGAAAGCGACCGCGGAATTTGCGGAATGCGGAATAGCCGTCGGCGGTCTTTCGGTAGGGGAGCCTGCAGAGCTTATGTACGAAATGCTCGACGCGATTCAGCCTTATTATCCCGAAAATATGCCGCGATATCTTATGGGAGTAGGTACGCCCGACTATATCATAGAGGGGGTTATGCGCGGAATAGATATGTTTGACTGCGTTATTCCCACGAGGATAGCGAGAAACGGCACGGCTATGACCTCGAAGGGCAAGATAACGGTCAGGAACGCCGTTTACAAGGAAGATTTTACGGCTCTCGACGACGAATGCGACTGTTATTGCTGTAAAAACTTCACCAAGGCTTATTTAAGGCATCTCGTAAACACGAACGAGATTCTTGCGAGTATGCTTTTGTCGATTCACAACATAAGATTCCTTCTTAAACTTACCGAAGATATCCGTCGGAGTATCGAAAGCGATTCCTTCACGGAATTCAGAAAGGAGTTTTACGCAAAATATTACGGAAGAGTTGTTATTTGACTTTGAAACGATTGCCAAAAGGTCGTTTTTAATGTATAATTTATCGGTAAAAATGCGGGGCGGATTTTTGTCCGCGAGGCGTTTTTAATAATTAAAGGAGCAGAAAAATGAGAAATCTTTTACTTTTCTTTGAAGGTGAAACCACGACTCAGAGCGGCGGAAACTGGATGGTATACGTCTTGCTCGGTCTTTTGGTGGTTTTGTTCGGCTGGACGTTCTTTTCGAGCAGCAGACAGAGAAAAAAGCAGGAAAAACAGGAACAGGAAATGCGCAGCAGCCTTAAAGTCGGCTCGGTCATTCTGACGAGAGACGGAGTAAAGGGCAGAGTGGCTGAGGTTACCGACAGCGATTTCGTTATCGAAACGGGAATGGAGGGACATATGAGCTATCTGCGTTACGTAAAAGAAGCTCTCTGGAGAATCGAGCCGGAAGAAAAGGAAAAAAAGGAAGAAGAAGTCGTTACCAACGAAATCAAATAATCCTTTTTGCGGAGCGGTTATCCGGAAATCAAAGGCGTCCGGGGAAGTTAATTCCCGTCGGGCGTTTTTTCTTTGGTCATAACCTCCGATCCGGACTCATATTATGTAACAAAACGCAGAGGGAGGCTTTTTTATGGAGTTGTCTGTTTCAAGAAAAAATACGTTTACGGAAAGTTTGATGTGCGGGCTTGTCGCAGCCGTTTTCGCAACCGCTCTCGTCATAATCGTCGCGATCGTCGGGAAATACTGCAATATGAGCGATACGCTCGTTAAAATTCTCAACGTAGTCATAAAAGGCGTCGCGGTTTTCACGGGAGTCTTCACTCAGATAAAGACGGGAGAAAACGGACTTATAAAGGGAGTCATAGGCGGATTGATTTTCGCTCTCGTGAATATAGTTCTTTTTCTGAGTTTAGGAGGAACGCTTTCGGTAGGAATAGTTCTGGTTGACCTTGCGGCGGGAGTAATTATCGGCGGTCTTACGGGTATTCTTGCCGTAAACAAAAAGAAATTCAACGAATGAGCAAAAATCAGTTGAAATTTCGGCGGAAATATAGTATAATTCCCGATATAATATCGTTCGTGTACGCGATCGCCGCTGCGGGCGCGCAGCTCACGGGTCAGGCATGAAAAAGGAGAAACAAATGAAACATATAAAAGTCATCGCAAACGCAAAGCTTAACGAAAACATCGTCGGTTCCGGATGCGGAGAATGCCGCAGCAGCTGTCAGTCGGCTTGTAAGACCTCCTGCACCGTAGGAAATCAGACCTGCGAGAGAAGAGTTAAAGTCAGATACGCAGGCAAAGGAAACAAATAAGAGTCGAGAGAATCGCCCCGAAGAGAATTGGGGCTTTTTCCCGTTGAAAGGGAGTTATATTTTGGTACATAGTTTTGTTTGCAACGGCGATTATTTCGTTTTCGATTCGGAGAGCGGCGCGCTTCTCGAGATAGACGAAAAAGCCTATAAGTTTCTCGGAGGGGAAACGGAAGGTATCGCCGCCGACGAGTTGAAAGAGATAGGAGAGGAGATAGAAGAGCTTAAAAAGCAGGGCGTTCTCTACGCTCGTCCCAATCCCGATAATCGTCTCGTTAAAAGTAAGGAAATCAAGTCGGTCTGTCTGCATATAAGTCACGACTGCAACCTCAGATGCAGGTATTGTTTTGCGGGCGAAGGAGCTTATCACGGCGAGCGTCAGGTTATGTCCGCGGAAACCGGAAGGAAGGCCATCGACTTTCTTATAGAGCATTCGGGAAAGCGTCATAATCTCGAGCTTGACTTTTTCGGCGGAGAACCGCTTATGAATTACGAGGTTCTCAGGGAAGTCGTGTCCTACGGAAAGGAAAAGGCTAAGGAAGCGGGCAAGGAATTCAAGTTTACCGTAACGACCAACGGCGTGCTTTTCGACGAAGAGAAGAGGAAGTATCTCAACGAAGAAATGGACAACGTCGTTATGAGTCTTGACGGAAGGAAGGAAGTCAACGACAAGGCCCGTCCTACCGTCAACGGTAAAGGCAGTTACGACGTCATTATAGATAATTACAGGGAATTCCGTAAGATCCGAGGGGATAAGAGCTACTTTATAAGAGGTACTTTCACGAAGGACAATCTCGATTTTGCCGAGGACGTAATCGCTATGAGCGAAATGGGTTTCGATCAGGTTTCGATCGAACCGGTCGTTCTGCCCGAAGAGCATCCTATGGCAATATCGGACAAGGATCTTCCCGTTATTTTCGAACAGTACGAGAAACTTGCGAAGGAATACGTTGAAAGGAGAAAGAACGACGATACGTGGTTCAGTTTCTTCCATTTTAACGTTAATCTCGAGGACGGTCCGTGCTTCAGAAAGAGAATAACCGGCTGCGGCGCCGGAAGCGAATATATCGCCGTTGCTCCCAACGGCGATATTTACCCGTGCCATCAATTCGTCGGCGAGAAGGAATTTCTTCTCGGTAACGTCTATACGGGCATTACGCGCGAAGACATACGTGACAAAATAGCTTCCTCCACGGTTTTCACGAAAGCGAAATGCGCCGATTGCTGGGCGAAATACCTCTGCAGCGGCGGTTGCAACGCCAACGCCATTCATTATTCGAAAGACATAAACGTTCCCTACGAAGGAGCCTGCGAGATGATGAAAAAGCGTCTGGAATGCGCTATGTACGTCAACGCCAAGGAAAAAATATAAAAAAGTCGATATCCTGCGGTAAAAAAATAACCAAATTGTTTGACTAAATCGAAAAGATTTAATATAATAGAGTGGTTACAACTTACTAACACTTAACATTTTTAGGAGGCAATCACAGATGAACAAGAGAAAGTCCATCGTTTGGCTCGTCGTAGCGGCGGTAGTCATCGTACTTGCTGCGGCATTCGGTTTTGCTCCGCGTTTCGCGATCGGCAAGGCGGACGACTTTTGTTCCGCACTTAATCTCATTGAGTTAAGCTCGGATTTCAAAGCCGGTGCGGAATACGTTATCTATACCGCAAACGAGTATTACACCGACGTTTACGGCAACTATACGGATAAGGAAGGCAACGTGGTCGACGAGGACGATAAAGTCGCTATCGACGCGGAAGACCTTAATAAATCTCTCGAAAAGGCTGCGGAAATAATGAAAAAGCGTCTTGAATTACTTTCCGCTAAAGATATTAAAGTAACCGTTCTCGACGGTAAGGCAATCCGCGTGGAATGCGTTCAGGCGAATTCTTCCACGAGTTCCACCATTTTCAAGAGCTTCGTTTCCAACAGGGGCGTAGTTACGATTAAGGTTCTCGATACCGAGCCCAAGGACGGCGTGGATTATTCCGCGTACGAAGACGTTCTTTCCGTGGACAAGTTCGAGTTCGCACAGGCGGGCAGCGATTCGCAGCGTACCTACGGCATTTATTTCGCATTCAAGGGCGACGGAGCCGTTCTTATCAGCAAGGCTACCGCGGACGCTTCCTCGAGCAAGACTCTTTACGTTACGCTTCTTCTCGACGGTAATCTTATAGGCTATACGAGCGTTACCTCGCCCGTTCAGTCCAACAGCACTTACTTCGCGATTACCGGTATATCCAGTTACGATAAAGCCACTCAGGTTGCTCTCGATATGCAGACGGGAAGTTTCGACGCCGATTTCGCCAAAGAACATCTCGTTATAAGAGATCTCGGCGCGGCTATGGGAGAGGACGCCGCAAGCAAGCTTTTCCTCGTTCTTGCGATTATCTTCGCAGTCGCGGTCGTGGTTATGATCGTTCTTTACGGACTTAACGGTCTGGCTGCCGCTCTTTCGCTGCTTCTTTTCGCGACTCTAACCGTATTTATGGTTGCTTTCATTCCCGCTTCCACCTTCGGATTCGAATCCTTCATCGGTGCGGTAGTCGGTCTGATGTTCGGCATTGCGGCTCAGTTCATTCTTCTCGAAAACGTAGCCCGTCAGTACAATAAGCTCGGAAGAAGTCGTCTCGACGCAATCAAGGACGGCTCCAAAAAAGCTTTCAGAATCAATCTCGGCGCAAGCGTAGCCGCTGTTTTCGCAGCCGTATTCACCGCGATTCTGCTTCCGGAACTCGTAGGTTTCGCTATGACCGTTCTTTATTCGGTAATCGCGTCGGCTATCTGTTCCATGGCAGTTTCGAGAGGTATGCTTATGCTTGTACGCTCTGCTTCCGACAACGACAAGGCTTACGGTTATAAGCGTCAGCAAAACTAACGGGAGGCTCGGATAATGAAAAAAAGTGTTATTACATTGATAATCGGGTTAGTGCTTCTTGCCGTAACTATCGTCGGTGCCTGCTTTAACCTCTATAATACCGATTTTACGATCAGCGGAGGAACGGACATCGAAGTCCTCTTCAAGAACGACGTAGATAAAGAATCTTACGCGAAGATAAGCGCGGATACCGAAGCCGCTCTCAAAAAAGCCGGCTATAAGGCCGAAGCCGCGGCTGTTCTTTCGGGTAACGACTATGCGGGTATGCACTTCACAGTCAACCGTAAGTTTGCCGAATCGGACAAGACTGCTATCGAAAACGCGGTTAAATCCGTGATTTCCGACGCGTCCGTAAAATCCGCTTCCGCCAAGCCCGTCGAAGGCAAGCCCTACGTGCTTATGCTCGTAGCTTTGCTTATCGCTCTCGTGCTTACGGCCGTTTACGTAATTATAATTACCTTCAAAAAGTCCGGAGCCAAGGCTATGCTTACGGTTATCGCGAACGCAGTCGTTCTCGTTGCCGTATACAACGTCGTCGAGCTTATCCTCAGTCTTATCGGTATGGATTTCTCCTTCGTGTCCGTAGCAATGAGCGCGGTCGTGTTTATCTTCGCCGCTTTTGCAACCTCGCTTGTCCTTTCCGATAAGCGCGAAGCCGCTAAAACCGGAAGAATCGGCGTTATCCTTGCGATTATCTCGGTTATCGCCGCCGTCCTCGTCGTAGTATTCGGCGGTTCGATCGGAGTTGCTGTGGAGCTTCTCGTAGCTCTTGTTCTTCCGATGATTGCGATTCGTCCTATGACCAACGCTCTTTATAACGTGTCGGCTGAAGGTAAGAACAACTGATTACACTGCTAAAAATCAAAACCTTCCCTACTTGCGGAAGGTTTTTTTATTATATTTACGCCGCGATTCCGAGCGCGCGTAAAAGGGAACGCGAATGAAGGATTTTTTCCGCAAAAGAGAATACGAAGCGAATACGGAAACGGTTTCGAGACTGCAAAGAGAATTCGGAATCGACGAGCCGACGGCCGTTCTGTGCGCGGCGAGAGGTTATGAAAATCGGCTTTCGGGCGGAAAGCAGACTCTTTCCGATCCGTTTCTTATCGACGGAATGGACGAAGCCTGCGAAACGATCGAGGAGCTTATCGCCGCGGGCGGTTCGGTAATGATTTACGGCGACTACGACGCCGACGGAATTTCCGCCGCTTCCGTGCTGAAGCTCTATTTCGATTCGCTCGGGGTGTCTGCCGTCGTGGTTTTGCCGAGAAGAGAAAACGGATACGGGCTTCACGCCGATTTAGTCGGAGAGAAGCTCGAAGAATTTCCCTGCGACCTACTGATAACGGTTGACTGCGGAATTTCCGACAAGGAAGAGATAGAGAGGATTCGCGACGAATACGGACTCGAAGTCATAGTTACCGACCATCACGAGCTTCCGCCGATTCTTCCCGACTGCGTTTGCGTAAACTGCAAAAAGGGCGGAGGCTACCCCTATCTTTCGGGTTCGGGCGTAGCTTTCAAGCTCGTGCAGGCTCTTTCGGGCGAGGAAGCCGCGAATAAATACGCTTCGCTTGCAGCCGTGGGGATTATCGGCGATCTTATGCCTCTCGAAGACGAAAACAGAATCATCGTGGAAAGAGGACTTTCCGAAATCAACCACGCGGGGCTGCGATCGCTTCTGAAGATTGCGGGCGTAAACGGGAAGTGCAACGTCTACGACTATACGATGAAGATTTGTCCGCGAATAAACGCCGCCGGCCGCGTCGGGGATCCTTATCCGGCTCTCGAAGTGCTTCTTGCTATGAATAAAGCCGACGATTTTGCGGCGATAAGGCTCAACGAGCTTAACGAAACTCGCAAAAAGCTGCTGGAGGAAACGATTTCCGAATCCGACGGAATGATTACCGCCGAAAGCCTCGAGAAAGACAGATGCGTTTTCGTGGTAGGAGAGGGCTGGAAACACGGAATTCTGGGTATAGCCGCTTCGAGGTACAAGGAAAAATACGGACTTTCGGCATTCGTGATGATGAAAGAGGACGGTAAAATCGTAGGCTCCGGTAGGGGTACGGTGAACGTGAATCTCTTTGCGATATTTTCGGAAATGTCCGACGTTTTCGTAAGATTCGGCGGACACAGGCATTCGGTCGGTTTTACTCTTGCGGAGGAAAAGCTCGGGGAATTTCGGGAAAGGCTCTCGGACGCTCTCGGGAAGCAGGAATTTTCCGACTACTGCATATACTACGATCTGGATTACAAGCCCGAATATTCTTCTGCGGAGTTCAGGGAGTTTACCGACAGGCTTCAGCCTATGGCGACGAGCGACGTTCCCGTTTTCAGGATAAGGGATTACTGCGACGAGGTTTCGCTTTTCGGACAATCCCGCGATCACGTCGCGTTTAAACTTCATTCGGGTTTTACGCTAAAGGGATTTTTCTCGTATTCGGGGTATGTTTATCCTGCCGAGAGGCGAAATTTGCTTGACTTCCTGTTTACGATGGAGTACGATTCCTTCGAGAAAAAAACGATAGGAATAATCCGTGCGATGACGCCCTGTAATTCTCTCCGAATCGACGAATTGTGCCTTGAAAATCTCGCGGCGTCTCTTCGTCCGACGGGTGAAATCCTATCCGATTTTTCCGACGAATCCGGATTTTCTTCGGATAAACCTTCTTCTGCGAAGTCGGATTGTTCGGGGAAAGCCGAAAGACTATTCGAAATCGTGGATTCGGACGGAGCGAAGGAGCTTATTGCGGCGGAAAACGTTACGGTCGTCGCGTTTTCGCTGGGTGAAGCGGCGAAAATCGTCAGGAAAGAGGGTTTTTGTCTTACGGATTTTCGTCCGGAATACTTCACGCCTTCGACTTTTGCGGGGAAAAGGCTGCTCGTAGCTCCGACGGAAGTCCCCCGTGCGGAGAGAGCGGGAAGTCTTCTGTTCGTTCTCGGGAGCCGCGACTATCTGAAAATCGGCTATCCCTTCCCGAAAGGCAGCCGCGTATTCGTTTCGGATTGCGGAAGTTTTATTCCGCGGCATTCCGGACTTACGAGAGAAATCTGCGGCAGAGTCTATAAAGCCCTCAGGAGCGGGAAAAAACGATATTCCGACTGGAACGAATTATGGACGACCCTTCCGCTTTACGACCTTACGCGAGGTCAGATAACGCTTGCGATTAAGGTATTCGAGGAGCTGGAGCTTATAAGGCTCTGCGAACCGATAGAAATTACGTTTACGGAAAAAAAGAAAGCCGAATTGAACGCCTCGACGATTTTTTCGGCGATAAATCAGAAAAACAACGGAGAAAACGATGCAAACCGAACCGGCTGAAATCACCATAGACAATCTTATTGCGAAGCTCAGGCATTATTATCCGACGAACTTCAAGCTTATCAACGAGGCTTTTACGCTTGCGAGAGACGCTCACGCAAATCAGTTCAGAGCGAGCGGACGTCCGTATATCACTCATCCGGTGGTAGTTGCGGATATTCTCGTGGACCTCGGACTTGACGCGCCGACGATCTGTGCGGCTCTTCTTCACGATACGGTCGAGGATACCTACGTTACCGACGAAATGCTCAGGGAGAAATTCGGCGACGAGATAGCCGACCTTGTAAAGGGCGTAACCAAGCTCGAGAAGATTCATTTCCATTCCAAGGAAGAAGAGCAGGCGGAAAACATAAGGAAGATGTTTTTCGCGATGGCAAAGGATATCCGCGTGCTGATAATAAAGCTTGCCGACAGACTGCACAATATGCGTTCTCTTCAATATTTAAGTCCCGAAAGACAGACGATAATGGCGAGAGAAACGCTGGATATTTACGCGCCTCTTGCGGGAAGGCTGGGTATTTCTCCGATCAAATGCGAACTCGAAGACCTTGCGCTTAAATTTCTCGACAGACCAGCCTACGACGCAATCGCTCACGCAATCGCCCTGAAAAAGGAGGTTCGTGCCGAGATAGTCGAAACGATAATAATAAGGCTGAGGAAGATTCTCGAAGAAATGCACATGGAGGGCGAAGTTTTCGGACGCACCAAGCATTTTTACAGTATCTACAAGAAGATGAAGAATCACAACAAGACCATCGATCAGATTTTCGATCTGACCGCCGTCCGCGTCATCGTAGATACCGTTCAGGATTGTTATGCGCTTCTCGGCGTGATTCATTCGACCTGGATACCTATGCCCGGAAGAGTCAAGGATTACATCGCCGCGCCCAAGCCCAATCTTTATCAGAGCCTTCATACGACGGTTTTCGTAGGTTCGACGCCCATAGAGATTCAGATAAGAACTCACGAGATGCACAAGATAGCCGAATTCGGTATAGCTGCGCACTGGAAGTATAAAGAAGCCGACGGAAAGACCGATAAGAAGATGAACGACAACCTCAAATGGGTACAGGACGTTCTGAATTACGGAAACGAGCTTGCGGATTGTCACGAATTTCTCGACATAATAAGAAGGGATATACGGATAACCAACGAGGTTTACGTTTTCACGCCCAAAGGCGACGTAATCAAGATGATTGCTGGAAGCACGGCTCTCGATTTCGCGTACGCAATTCACAGCGAGGTCGGAAACAAATGCGTGGGCGCGAAAATCGGCGGAAAAATCGCTACTCTCGATACCGTTCTCGAAACCGGCGATACGGTTGAGATAATGATAAACCAGAACAGCAAGGGCCCGTCGAGGGATTGGCTGAAGATCGTGCGAACTTCGAGCGCGAAGGCGAAGATAAGGCAGTTTTTCAAGCGTGAAATGAAGGACGAGTATATCCGGACGGGAAAATCGATGCTCGAATCGGAAATAAAGTCCCGCGGTTATAACCCTTCGGCTCTTATGACTCCCGAGGCTCTCGAAAGCGTTTTCGAGAGGTATTCCTATACGAATATCGACGAGATGTACGCGAGCATAGGTTACGGCGGAGTATCTGTCAATCAGATAATAATGAAGATGGCTAACTTCACTCACGTCGCCCGTCCGAGAAAGGAAGAAAAGTCCGATTCTCCCGCCGTTCCGAAGGGAAGAGAAAACTCTGTAATCATCAAGGGCTACGAAAAGCCGCTCGTAAGGTTTTCTATGTGCTGTTCTCCCGTCCCCGGGGATAAGATAATCGGCTACGTTTCTCACGGACGCGGAATAACCATTCACCGCGCGGATTGTCCGAGCATAAAAGGTCTCGAGTCCGAAAGGCTTATCGAAGCCGAATGGGCTGCAACCGACGGAAGCGCAACCTTCCTTGCGACGATTCAGATAGTTTCCGAAAACAAAGGCGAGGTTTTCGCCGATATAACCAAAGTGATTTCCGGCGAAGGACTTTCTCTTATGTCCATTAACGCGAGGAAGGACAAGAATCATAACGCCGTCGCTCTCGTTTCCGTGGAAATAAGCAACCAGAGCCAGCTTGAAATGCTTATGACCAAGCTCAGAAGTCTTCCGTCCACCATAGACGTTTTCCGGACAACCAACTGATAATCGCAGAGGATTTCGGTTTGCGGCTTGCGGAGGATTTTCGGCGGCAGAAATCCGAATGAACAGGCTGAATTTGCGGATTTTATCCGTCTCGGAGCAGCCGAAAAATGCAAAACAATACGGATTTTATTCGTTCAGAGGTAAAAATGTACAAACTCTTTCAGATCGGAAGTCTTCCGACCAATTGTTACGTCGTGACCGACGATAAACACAACGCAATCGTTATTGACGTCGCGGAAAGCGGCTACGAGCAGATAGCAGATTATCTCCGTAAAGAAAAGCTCGTTCTCCGCGGGATTCTTCTGACTCACGGGCATTTCGATCACGTCGGCGGAGTAGATCCGTTTCTCGATTCGTATTATCGGGAGAAAATAAGCGGCTACGACGGGAATCTTTCGGGCGTTGACGAAAAGGACAAGATTCACGTTTACGTCGAGGAAAAGGATATCGATTATTGCCACAGAGCGGCGTACTGCGCAGGCGTCTGGGGCGTCAAAGCCGCCGACTGCAACACGGCTGAGCCTCTTCCCGAAGGCGAAATCGTTTTTGCCGACGGAAGCATTAAAGTCAGCTATATAAAGACTCCCGGGCATTCCGAAGGAAGCGTGATTTATTTTATCGACGGGCTTATGTTTTCGGGGGACACTCTTTTTGCCGGAAGCGTCGGACGCACCGATTTTCCGCAGGGTTCTTCGAGGAAGCTCAACGAATCGCTTAAACTTATCAGTCGCATAGACGGCGATTACCGCGTGCTGTCGGGACACGGAAGGGAAACCACTCTCGGAAGGGAAAAGGACGTTAACATTTGGCTGAAGTGATACTTAAAACCGACAGGTCGGACTACGCCTCCGAGCTTCTCGACGTATGTAAGCTTTTCGGAATTGCCAATTCTTATCGATTTTCGTCGGATTTTGAGGGAGTAAACGACGGCGATATAACAATCGAACATCGTTGGAGCAGGGACGGGCGCCTCTGCAAGGACAGATTTTCGCTTTATTCGAGGGGTTTTTCCTCGGAATTTCTTCTTCCCGATAATTCCGACGCTCTTACCGAAAAGAAGCTCGTGAAAAGGCATTCCAAGGCGCTGCTTTATTCGGCTCTTTCGGAGATTTCGGGGAAGACGATTCCGTGGGGTTCGCTGACGGGAATAAGACCTACGAAGATTTATTACGAGCTGGAAAACGAAGGACTTGATCCGACGGTCGGGCTTCGGGAAACCTTCGGGGTTTCCGAGAGCAAGATAAAGCTTCTTCGCGAGATAGCCGAAATGCAGAGAGGACTTCTCAACGACGACCGAAGAGCGGTCGATATATACGTCGGGATTCCGTTCTGCGTAAGCAAGTGCGTCTATTGCAGTTTTACGGGCGGAGTTATCGCGAGAATAGGAAAATACGTCGACGATTACGTCCGCGTAGCCCGTAAGGAAGTCGAAAACGCTCTGGAGATTGTCCGCGATAACGGTCTGAGGCTCGATAATGTCTACGTCGGCGGAGGAACTCCCACGGCCATAAGCGCGGAAAATCTCGGGGAGATTCTCTCGCCGCTCTCGGGCGTAAAAATCGAGGAATTCACGGTCGAGGCGGGCCGTCCCGATACGATAACCGAAGAGCACCTGAAGCTTTTTGAAAAAATGAAGGTAGACAGGGTTTCGGTCAATCCCCAGACGATGAACGCCGATACTCTTGCAAAAATCAATCGCAGACACACTCCCGAAGACGTGGTTGATACGCTTAAACGCGTGAAGGAATACGGATTTACGGTCAATATGGACCTGATTGCCGGACTTCCGGGTGAAAACGCGGAGATTTTCCGCGATTCTCTCGATAAATGCGCGGCTCTCGCTCCCGAAAACGTAACCGTTCATACGCTTGCGCTGAAGAGAGGAAGCACTATGAAAGAGGAGAATATAAGTTCCGCTCCCGAAAACGAAGTTTCGGAAATGGTCGATTATGCGCGAAAAGCTCTTTCCGACGCCGGTTATAAGCCGTATTATCTTTACCGGCAGAAATATATGACGGGCAATCTCGAAAACGTAGGCTACGCGAAGAGCGGATTTCAGTGCCTATACAATATCGATATTATGGAGGAATGCAAGTCGATTATAGCCTGCGGTTCCAACGGAATATCCAAAAGAGTATTCGTCGGCGGCGGAGAAACGGGCGTAAGAATAGAAAGATTCGCCGATACGAAGGACGTGAAGCTTTACGTCGAAAGAGGAGACGCGAATTGGGAGGGCAAAAAAACTTTTTTCGGTTTTAATTCCGTAAAGTAGCCGAAAAACAGTTTACATCGGCGGCAAATTGTGGTATTATATTAAGGCTTTTGAAAAAGCATACCGATTTCTCGGTTGAGCGGGTTCCGTCGCTTTACAGGGTTTTCGGCGAATAGAAATAAGGAGAAATGAAAATGGACGCAACCAGAAAACAGGAAATTATCAATCAGTTCGCGCGCACCGAAGGCGACACGGGTTCTCCCGAAGTTCAGATCGCTCTTCTGACCGAAAGGATCAAACACCTTACCGAACACCTTAAAACTCACCAGAAGGACTTCCACAGCAGACGCGGATTGTTCCTTATGATCGGTAAAAGGCGCGGCTTGCTCGACTATCTGAAGAGCACCGATATCGAAAGATACAGATCCATCATCGAACGTTTGGAATTAAGAAAATAACAAGTAAAGGGCGGGGCGAAAGAAGCAATGGTTCTTTCGCCTCTTTCAAAATAAAGGCGGGCGTCTCCCGATTTCTTCTGCCGCGGGCGCGGCGCGCAGATATTGCGTTTTTTTGACGATAATAACACTAAAAAGGTGTATTAAATAAACGACTCCGACGCGGACGATTTTTTTTCGCGGAGGAAAGATGTAATTTGGAGGAAAAATGAGCGAGTATATCAAAAAGACAATGCACATCGGCAACAGAGAATACTATGTATTCGAAACTGAAGTCGGCGGCAGAACTATGAGTGTGGAAATCGGCAAGTACGCCGAACAAGCCAACGGAAGCTGTATCGTGAGATGCGGAGAAACTGCGGTAATGGTCAACGTTACGCTTGCGGCTTCGCCGAGAGACGGTATAGACTTCTTCCCGTTGGGAGTAGACTACGAAGAAAAGATGTACGCGGTAGGCAAGATTCCCGGCGGCTTCAAGAAAAGAGAGGGCAGAGCGAGCGATAAAGCCATTCTGACTTCGAGACTTATCGACAGACCTATAAGACCTCTTTTCCCGAAAGGATTCTTCAACGACGTAGCGGTGGTGGCGACGGCTCTTTCCGTAGATGTAGATACCCCGCCCGAGGTTTTCGCTATGATAGGTTCGTCTATCGCCCTTTCCATAAGCGACATTCCGTTTGCCGGTCCCACCGGAAGCGTAGTAGTCGGTCTTATCGGCGATAAATACGTAATCAATCCCGACAGCCGTCAGAGAGAAGAGAGCAGACTTGCTTTGAATCTTTCCGGCACGAAGGATGCTATAATGATGGTCGAAGCGGGCAGTCAGGAAATCAGTGAAGA
This sequence comes from uncultured Eubacteriales bacterium, assembly GCA_900544545.1. Classification (GTDB taxonomy): domain Bacteria; phylum Bacillota; class Clostridia; order Christensenellales; family CAG-314; genus UMGS692. The sequence goes on along the minus strand of UQVY01000006.1, from coordinate 64,794 downwards.
CGAAATGCTCGGAGCAATTCTTTTCGGTCACGAAGAAATCAAGAGACAGTGCGAGTTCATCGACTTTATAGTTAAAGAAGTCGGTAAACCCAAGAAGGAAATCACTATTCATAAAGTTCCCGAAGAATACGAAAAAGCAGTCAGGGAATACGCGGACGAAATGCTCACCGAGGCTCTTAAAACCTTCGACAGAGCCGAGCGTCAGAAGAATCAGGACGAAGTCGAAGCCAAGTGCAAAGAACATTTTGCCGAGACTTATCCCGAAGTCGTTCCTTACGTAGGCGACTCGCTCTATACGATGACCAAGGAAAAGGTAAGAGCGAGAATCCTTAACGAAGGCGTCCGTCCCGACGGAAGAGGTCTTACGGATATAAGACCTATCTGGTGCGAAGTCGGTCTGCTCCCGAGAGTTCACGGCAGCGCGTGCTTCACGAGAGGTATGACTCAGGTTATCTCTACGGCTACTCTCGGAACGATAAGCGAAGTCCAGAAGCTCGAAGGTCTTGACGACGAAGTATTCAAGAGATATATGCACCACTACAATATGCCGCCGTACAGCACGGGCGAAGCTAAACCGCTCAAGAGCCCCGGAAGAAGAGAAATCGGTCACGGTGCGCTTGCCGAAAGAGCGCTGGAGCCTGTTATTCCGTCGGAAATCGAGTTCCCCTACGCTATAAGAACGGTCAGCGAAGTCGTCAGCAGTAACGGCAGTACTTCTCAGGCGAGCGTCTGCGGCAGCACTCTTGCTCTTATGGACGCGGGCGTGCCTCTTAAAGCTCCGGTAGCCGGTATCGCTATGGGACTTATGAAGGACGTCGAACACGATAAGCTCGCTATCCTTTCGGATATTCAGGGGCTTGAAGACTTCCTCGGCGATATGGACTTCAAGGTTGCCGGAACGAGAAATGGCATTACCGCGATTCAGATGGATATCAAAATCAAGGGCATCGACAGAGAAATTCTCGAAAAAGCTCTTGCTCAGGCAAAGGAAGGCAGATACTATATTCTCGACAAGATGACGCAGGTTATCGACAAGCCCAGAGAAGCTCTCAGCAAATACGCGCCCAAGATTATAAGCTTTGCTATCGATAAGGATAAGATTAAGGACGTTATCGGAAGCGGCGGAAAGACCATCAATAAGATTATCGACGAAACGGGCGTGAAAATCGATATTATGGACGACGGTACGGTCTTTATCGCGACCTGCGACGAAGCTATGAGCAAGAAAGCCAAGGCTATTATTATGGGAATCGTTAAGGATCCCGAGGTGGGCGACGAATTTGAAGGCAAGGTCGTTAAGATTCTCGAGCCTACCGGAGCTTTCGTAGAGCTTACTCCAGGCAAGGACGGAATGATTCATATCAGCAAGCTCAGCAAGAACAGAGTGGAAAAGGTTTCCGACGTTCTTTCAGAGGGCGACAGAGTAAGAGTTCAGATTACTAAGGTCGATACAATCAAGAACAGAATCGATCTCAAGCTTCTCGAGATTGTTGAAAAAGTTAAATAATCGGAATTGGATTTTTATGCGGCAGGGATTATTTCCTGCCGCTTTTTTCGTGCGACGAATAAAATCGTTCTCCTCGGGCATAAACTGATTAAAGAAAGGTCTATGGAGGAAAAAATGAAAAATCATTCTCTGACGCTTAACGGAAACGAAAACGGAACTGTTATGAAGATTACGGGAGTAACGGGCGTAAAGACGCTCGTCGATAAGGAGGCTCAGATTTCGCTCGAGGATGGCGTTCTTATCGTGCGCGGAAGCGGAATAACCGCCAATAAATTCGACGTGGACGACGGGAATTTAGAGCTGAACGCGACGAATCTCGTTTCTCTGACCTACGGCGGAGGAAGACAGAAAACGGCTTTCAAGGATATTTTCAAGTGATTTATGGGCGAGCTGAAGGAGTTTTTCGGGCTTTTCGTTCTGGGCGCGGCGATAGGCTTTTCGCTGATTCTTGTGCGCTTCCCCGTCCGTTTTGTGAAAAAAGGAGGGCGGGTTTTCGGAATAATCTGCGACTTGTTTTTTTCGGCTGCGCTCACGGCGATTTTGCCCGAAGCCCTCGAAATAATCTGTTCGGGACGGCTCGGCTGGCATACCTTTCCGTCGATAGCCGCGGGATTCCTTCCGATTGTCGTTTTCCTGCCCAAAGCGCTTGACAGAATATGCGGTTTTGCGTATAATATCAGCAAAAAACGAGAAAAAGGAGTGCGCGATGCTTAAAGGCAAAACCAAAATCGTGGTCGTAGCTCTTGCAATAACTCTTCTCGTGGTTTTGGCGGGCGTTCTCGTCGCAAATCTGATTCAATACGAAAAAACGAAGAACGAAACGGAATCCATTAAGGAAGAAATAAAGTATCTTTACGACAATTACGACCAACTCAAAAATACCGAAGCGTATATGCAGCGCGTCGAATACGCCGAAAAACGCGCGCGTGAGCTTGGAATGATTAAGGAAGGCGAAACGATCTGGACGCTCATCGGAGAGGACGAGCCTGAGTGAACGATTCGTGTCAATCTTATGTTTGTCAATCGTTATTCAAAAACTGAACTTAATCTCCCCATAAACAAACTAAAAGCTCGGTAAATTTCCCGAGCTTTTTTCTTTTTATTCATCTTTCTATCGTTTTTTATTCACGATTCTTCTCGTACTCGTCTGTTTTTTCGGCTTCGTCCTCCTGTTTTTCGAGCAATTTTTCCTTCTGCTCCTTCACGTATTCGCGATAATCCTTGATTTCGCCCGACTCGTTTTTAACTTTAAGCGAAGAAAGCTGTGCTTCGAGGTCTTTTTTGAAAGCATCGATGTATTCGCGCCTGAGCCGATCTCTTTCCTCATTTTCCTCGGGCGTAAGCGCTCTTTTTCTCGAGATAGCCGTAAGTTCGTTTATTCTGTCAACGTCAACTGTCATAATTTATTCTCCTTTTCTTTATATTTTTCACTTATGTTTAACACTGTACTTTCTCGCCTTTGTCTTTGTGAAAATATTTTTCACATTATATTAAGAACGAAAAATTTAAGATATTGCGTTTCTTCCGCAGATAGAAGAGAGGGGTGATCGGACGCCTGCGAACGGATTTCGACGAATCTGACGTTTCTTCCGCTTGCCGCAGCCGCTTCTCTCAGCATTTTTTCGAAGAGCGGGAAGGTCATATAGTGCGAGCAGGACGACGAAATCAGGAATCCGCCGCTTTTCACGAGTTTCATCGCCTGAATATTTATGTCTTTGTAGCCTCTGTAAGCGTCTTTAACCTCGTCCGCGCTTTTGCAGAACGCAGGCGGATCGAGAACGATAGTCCCGAACGTTCGTTTTTCCGCGCGATAATTCCTGAGTAAATCGAAAACGTTCCCCTCAATCGTTTCAATATTATTGAATCCGTTTATTTCTGCGTTTTTTCTGACCTCCGCGAGAGCTACGGGCGAAATATCCGCAGCGATGACTTTTTCCGCCGAAAGGGCCGCGTTCATCGCGAAACCTCCGCAATTACAGAAGCAATCGAGAACCGAATCGGTCCTGAAATATTTCCTTGCCGCGAGTCTGTTTTCCTTTTGGTCGAGGAAATATCCCGTTTTCTGTCCGTTCACGACGTCTACGCACATTTTCACGCCGTTTTCATTAATGATTATCTCGTCGGGAAGTTCGCCGAAAATCAGTCCTTTTACTTCGGGGAGACCTTCTTTGCTCCTGACCGCGACGTCGCTGCGCTCGTAAATCGCACGCGGATTAAAAATCTCTTTCAGACAGTCCGCGACAAGCTCTTTTTTTCTGTCGATACCGAGCGAAAGAAACTGTACGGAAAGCACGTCCGCGTATTTGTCGACGATAAGGGCGGGGAGTCCGTCCGCCTCCGCAAAAACGACTCTGCACGAGTTTTCGTAACCGAGATTTCTGCGATAATTCCAGGCTCGTTTTATCGTTTCGAGATAAAACTCACGGTCGTCGGTCGCGTTTTCGTTTCTGAGGAAGATTCTGACGAGGATTTTGGAAAGGTGATTGATATAGCCTTTTCCGATAAATCTTCCGTCGTAATCGGTAACGACGCAGAGCGAGCCGTTTTTGTCTTTTCCCCCGACGGAAGCGACTTCGTTCGCGTAAACCCAGCCGTGGCCGGCGAGTATTCGTTTTTCTTCGTTCTTTTTAAGTCTTACGGTATACATTTTTTCTCCTCGTCCGCCGCGCGGAACCGAATCAGTATACACCCTATCGGAGATTTTTGCAAGCGTAATTCGGCTCCGTCGGAAATTTATCCTTCCGCCCGGGGAAAATTCGTCGCCAATCGGTCGTTCGGGGCGCGTTTTTTTCGGTTTACCTTTTTTAAGAATAAAGTTAAGTATTTTTGAATCGCGGAGTTTTTACGGAACCCTTGTTTAATTATTTTAAGATTTTGGTTTAATTTCCGTAAGTCGCCGCGCCGTAATCCGAATAGTAAGAAAAAAGTTTAGTAATTTTAATTCAAACGGTTGACAAAAGGGACGGAATCTGTTATATTTCTTTGCTGTCAAGGGGGGCAAAAAGACGAATAATGAATATTGGCGCGAGAATTAAACGAATAAGGCTTCAGTTAGGACTGACGCAGGAGGAACTCGCAGACAGGTGCGAGTTGACCAAGGGATACATTTCTCAGCTCGAAAACGACGTTTCGTCGCCGTCCATAGCCACGCTCATAGACATACTCAACGTTCTCGGAGTAACGCCGGCGGCGTTTTTCGCTTCGGAGTCGGACGTTCAGGTCGTGTTCACGCCGTCCGATTATTTCGTATCGGAGAACGACGGCTGTACCAAGACGTGGCTCATTCCCAATTCGCAGAAGAACGAAATGGAGCCGATAATAGTCGAGCTTGCCGAAGGCGCGGAGAGCGAAACGCGCGATCCCTTCGAAGGGGAGGAATTCGGATACGTTCTTTCGGGGCGGGTAATCGTCAGGACCGAGACCAAGGAATACAAAGCCCGTAAAGGCGATTCCTTCTATATCGACGGAAAATACCGTCACACTATCGTAAATACCGGACGGGGCGTCGCAAGGATAATGTGGATCGCCACGCCCTCCAATTTCTGATACGGAGACCGAAGATGACTGCACAAAAGGACAATTCCACGAAGATAATCGAACTTAAAAACGTCTGCAAAAGCTACGACGACAAACCTGTCGTAAAGAACGTAAGTTTTTCCATAAAGAAAGGAGAATTCGTTACGTTTTTGGGGCCTTCCGGCTGCGGTAAGACCACTACGCTCAGAATGATAGCGGGCTTCGAAGCTCCGACGTCCGGCTCGATTTTCTTTAACGGCGAGGACATAACGAAGATTCCTCCGTACAGAAGATCCATAAACACGGTCTTCCAGAGATACGCGCTTTTCCCTCATCTCACCGTATTCAACAACATCGCTTTCGGTCTTAAACTCAAGTACGTTCCCGACGGAACGACCTATACGGACAAGAAGGGCGACGTTTACGAGAATTACCGTAAGCTCACCAAAGCCGAGATCAAGGATAAGGTCGAAGCGGCTCTGAAGCTCGTGGATCTGGAGGACTACGGATACAGGAACGTAAACAGTCTTTCGGGCGGACAGATGCAGAGAGTCGCGATTGCGCGGGCGCTCGTCAACGAGCCGGAGGTCCTTCTTCTCGACGAACCTCTGGGCGCGCTCGACCTTAAAATGAGAAAGGATATGCAGATCGAGCTTATGAATATGCACAGGGAGCTGGGCATCACTTTCATTTACGTTACGCACGATCAGGAAGAGGCTCTTACGATGTCCGATACGATTATCGTTATGAGGAACGGAGAGATTCAGCAGATAGCGACTCCGCAGAAGGTTTACGACGAGCCTGCGAACGCTTTCGTCGCCGACTTTATAGGCGAAAGCAACATTTTCAGCGGTTTTATGATAAAGGATTTTCTCGTGGAATTCTGCGGGCAGAAGTTCGAATGCGTGGACAAGGGCTTTAAATTCAACGAGCCTATCGACGTTATCATAAGACCGGAGGACGTTTATATCCTTAAGGAAGACAACCAGAGCGTAATGATGAAGGCCGAGGTTATCTCCTGCGTTTTCAAGGGTGACCACTACCAGACGACCGCGCTTATTTTCGACGAAGACAGGAGCGAGATTCTCATTCACGACAACGTCGAATGTATCGTCGGGGAAACGATAGGCTTGTATATCAAGCCCAACGATTTGCATATTATGCACAAATCGAGAGTCATCAACACGATAGACACGGTTATGACGGGCGACGGAAAAGTCGAGATATGCGGCGAGGATTTCCCCTGCAACAGCACGCTTCCGGAGGGAACGAGAGTACGCGTTTCGATCGATTTCGACGATGTGGAGCTTTTCGACGACGAGGACGACGGAATTATCGGCGCGACGGTCGTCAACTCTATTTATAAGGGCAGCTATTATCAGTGCGTCGTCAGGACGGACAATTACTACGACTTTTTCGTGGATACCGAAGACGACTGGCTCAAAGGCGACCGCGTGGGAATAAGAGTCGCTCCCGAAAAGATAATCGTAGAGCCGCTTCCCGAGGAGGTAACCGATGAAAAGGAAAAAGAATAGCCGCGCGAAAGGAATGGGGCTTCCGAGGAAGTATCTTGCCTATCCTTACGTATTGTTTCTGCTGCTTTTCGTGGTAATGCCGCTCGTTATGATTCTCGTGAACGCCTTTATCGCCAACGGTAGCTTTACCTTCGGGAATTTTGTCTCTTTTTTCAGGGAATCGCAGAATATGAAGGTTCTTCTGAATTCGGTAGTCATCGGATTCTTAACGACGGCTTTGTGTCTGCTTATCGGCTATCCGGTCGCGTATTTCATATCGAAGTATCACTCGAAGTCTATGCTTATGCTGATTCTCGTGCTTCCGATGTGGGTTAACTTTCTTATAAGGACGCTTGCGACTCAGGCTCTTTTCAGGAAAATGGATTTCGAACTCGGAACGGCTACTCTCATAATCGGTCTCGTATACAACTTCCTTCCGTATATGATAATGCCGCTTACGACCACGCTCACGGGTATAGACAAGAGCTATATAGAGGCAGCTCAGGATCTCGGCGCGGATAACGCCACCGTCTTTCTCAAAACCGTTCTTCCGCTTTCCGTCCCCGGGATAATCAGCGGAGTAACGATGGTTTTCATACCGACGATATCGACCTTTTCGATAAGCTCGTTTCTTTCGGGCAGCGCGACGATCGTGCTTTTCGGCGACAGTATCTACGAGAAGTTTATGCACAGTATCTACGGGGTAGGCAGCGTTATGTCCCTCGTAATGCTTGCGTTCGTTCTCATATCCAACTTCTTTATGAATAAATTCAACGCGACGCAGAAGGAGGCGAAGAACTTATGGTAAACTGGAAGAAGCTGTTTGCCGACCTTTTCATCGGTCTGGTTCTCGCGTTTATGTACCTTCCTCTGCTGTTCGTAATCGTATACAGCTTTTCGGGGAATTCGAGATTCGTGTTCGATTCGTTCACCTTCGATTCGTACGTTACGCTTTTCACCAATCCTCCCGCGGCTCTTATAAACGCTCTTAAGAACACTCTGATAATCGCCGCGATAAGCTCGGTCATATCTACGTTTATGGGGACGTGCGCGGCTATCGGGATTTTTCATATGAGCAAGAAAGCCCGCCGCGTCGTCGAGGGCGTAAATCAGCTTCCCGTCATCAATTCCGAAATAGTAATGGCGGTTTCGCTGCTTCTGTTTTTCAATGCGATAAGGCTTCCCGAAGGCTACGTCCGGCTTATAATAGCTCATACGGCTTTCTGTACTCCCTACGTAGTTCTGTCGGTTATGCCCAAGCTCGTGCAGATGGATCCCAACGTCTATGAAGCGGCTCTCGATCTCGGGGCTACGCCCGGAAAGGCTCTCTTCTCGGTTATGATCCCGATAATCTCCCCCGGAATAGTCAGCGGATTCGTGATGGCTTTCACGCTTTCGATGGACGACTTCATCATAACCCAGATAAACAAAGGCGCGACCACGAGTATAGACACTCTCAGCACTTATATTTACGGCGACGCGATAAAAGGCGGGCTTCAACCCTTCTGGCTTGCGTTGTTTTCCGTAATTTTCGTAGTCGTTCTCGGCGTTATTCTTCTCGTCAATCTCAAGAAGAAGAACGACGCCGCCCGTATCGCCAAGGTCAACAAGGCGATAAGGAAATCTCAGGACTGATATATCCCGTTCGTCAGGACGGAGCATATATACAAAGAAAAATACACCGAAATAAAGGAGTAAAAGATGAAAAAAGGAACCGTTTTTGTTCTTGCGCTGCTTGCTCTCGCAGCGTTTATTCTCGTCCCCGCGGCTCAGACCGTAAACGCAGCCACTCCCGTAGTACCTACGCTCAACATCGTGAACTGGGCGGACTATATGGACGAAGAACTCGTCGAAACGAATTTCAAGGCTTTCGTTGATTTTTACAAGGAAAGAACGGGCAAGGATATCAAGGTCAATTACAGGACTTACGATACGAACGAAGCAATGCTGACTCAGGTTATGAATTCTTCGTCGATAGATATGCTTGCGCCCTCCGAGTATGCGATTCAGAAGCTTCTCGAAGCCGATAAGCTTCAGAAGATAGGAACTGCCGAAGAGAACGAAGCTCTCTGGAACGATATCGAACCTCTTTTCGTCAAAACGATAGACGAAACCTTCGGAGATATGACCGTCGGCGGAGAGAAGGTCAATATGCGCGACTATTTCGTTCCGTATATGTGGGGAACTCTCGGAATCCTCTATAACACGGAAGTGGTTACCGAAAACGACCTTAAAGAGGGCTGGGGAGTCCTCTGGAACAAAGCCGGTAATCAGAATCTCGTCGGAAAGATTTATATGAAGGACAGCGTCCGCGACATTTACGTAGCCGCTGTTATGTATCTGAAAGAGAACGACAGGCTTCCCGAAGATTTTAAGGACAAAACCGTAGTCGAGCTTATCAATTCTACCGACAAGGTTCTTATCGACGCGGCAGAAGACGTACTTACCGAGCAGAAGGCTCAGAAGGTTTTATACAGCGTCGATTTCGATAAGGAAGAAGTCATTGCCGGAAACGCGTATCTCGATCTTGCCTGGTCGGGCGACGCCGTCTACGCGATAGAAGAGGCCGCCAAGTCCGGAAGGAAGCTGGGCTATTACGTTCCGGAATCGGGTTCCAATATCTGGTTCGACGGCTGGGTAATCACCAAAAACGCTCCCAACGCCGAAGCCGCCAAGCTTTTCATAGAATATATGAACAAGCCCGAAGTTGCGGTTAAGAATATGATTTCGATAGGCTATACTTCGGGCATAAAGAAGGAGATTCTCTCGTCCTCCGAAGAAGTCCGTAGCATTCTTTCGGATAACGAATACGATCCCGACGAATTCTTTGCCGACGAAGTGCGTTATTTCAACGGTACGATGCCTATGGGCGTTATGAAGGATTTCGGCGATAGCGAAAGTCAGCTTTTCTCGATGCTCGAAAGAGTAAAATCTCACGGAAACAGTCTGCTTACTCTGATTCTCGTAGTTCTCGGCGTAGTTGCCGTCGTTGCGATAGTCATAGGCGTCGTCGCTTCCTCCAAAAACAAGAGCGCGTCCCGCCGCAAGATTTCGAAATAAGAGTACGAGGACGAATTTCTCTGCCGATTGAAACGGATTTAAACGAATAATAAAAATGCGGATTTTGCGGGATTTTCCCGTAGTTTCCGCGTTTTTTCGTTAATTTCCGCGGTTGCGTTTCCTATAATCCGTAACCGACTAAAAATCCTCGTCCGAAATCGTACCCGACGTAAAATCGCTTTGCGTAATCGTCTGCAAAAAATCCTTTTCCGTAAAAAGCAACGGAATTTCGTAAAAAATCAAAGGAAAAAGCGAAGGAACGAATCCTTCGCTTTCCGATCGTCGTTTTATAAATGGTTCGGATTCTCGGAATTCCGATTAAGTTTAAACTATCCGATAAGTCCGTAGTGCTTTGCGAGGTCTTTGAACGCGGGGAGAGAATTCTCGATTTGCTCTTTCGTCACGCAATAAGAGATTCTTACGTATCCGGGGCAGCCGAAGCTGTCCGCGGGAACGATAAGGAGTTCGCGTTTTTTTGCTTCTTCGGCAAATTCCGAGGCGTCCTCGACGGGAGCTTTTACGAAGAGATAGAACGCGCCGTCCGGGTGAACGCAGCGGAAGCCGTATTCGGTGAGAGCGTTATAGAGGATATCCCTGTTGATTTTATAGGTTTCGGTATCGCCCACCGTTCCTATGCAGCGCATAACGAGTCTCTGGAAAAGGCTCGACGCGCATACGTAACCGAGAGAGCGTCCGGCTCCGCATACCGCCGCGAAAATATCCGCAGCCTCCTTCATACGCGGACTTACGAAGATATAACCGATTCTTTCGCCCGGAATGGACCATACCTTCGAGAAGGAATAGCAAACGATCGTATGCTCGTAATAATTCGGAATATAAGGAACCTCTCTGTTATCGTAAACGAGTTCTCTGTAAGGTTCGTCGGCGATGATGAAAATCGGGTGGGAATATTCTTTGGACTTTCTTTCGAGAAGAGCAGCGATTGCCTTGATGACTTCTTCTCCGTAAATAACTCCGCTCGGATTATTGGGAGAGTTGATAACCACGGCTTTTGTGTGCATATTTATGGCTTTTTCGAGAGCGTCGAGGTCGGGCATAAGTTTTTCGTCGGGTTTAACGACGATATGGCGGCAGTTCGCGCCTTCGATAAAGACCTTATATTCGGGAAAATACGGAGCGAATGTAATTATCTCGTCGTTTCCGGTGCAGAGAGCGTTGAAGCAGATAGAAAGAGCCGCAGCCGCGCCCGTAGTCATATAGATGCGGTTTTCGTCGGCTTCCGCGCCGAAGGTTTTTCCGATATAATCCGCGACGGTCCTTCTGACTTCGGCGTCGCCCTGTGCGCTTGTGTAGCCGTGAAGAAGCACGGAATCCGTATTTCGGATAAGATCGACGAGCGTTTCGTTTACGATTGCGGGAGCGGGGACGCTGGGATTTCCTATGCTGTAATCGAATACCTTATCGTTGCCTATTTCGCGTTTACGCGTCTGTGAATACTCGAAAAGCTCTCTTATAGCCGAACGCTTTTTGCCGAGAGCAGCCATTTTTTCGGAATACATATATAGTTCTCCTTGTATTTTTGTAATATGCGGCTTTGCGCCGACTTACGTTCGTTGAGGTGAATCGTTCGGGCGACCGAGGAATCTTTCCTTTCCGATAATTTCTTATCTTTCGATAACTTTTTATTTTCGGATAATCTTTATCTTTCGATAATCTTTAAATCTTCGGATAATTTATGACGATAATTGCTTATCTTCCGATAATCCTCTTATTATCTTCCTGCGCTCTTTTACACGATTCCTTATCAAGTATAAAGGCTTTTACGGCATTTGTCAAATGCGCGTCCGTAAAAACCCCCGCTATAAAGCACGATTTCGATAGCGTATTAACAAGTCATAAGCAGGCGTCCGAAAAGAGTTTTTCCCCCGTCGGAAATCGTCTTTTTTTGTCGTATGCGCTTCGTATGCGGTCGGCTTTGCGCGTAATACTTGACAAGGCTCGTTTTATTTCGTATAATTATAAATTATAATATGATTTGCCGCGCCGAATAGCGGTAAAGGAGTCCTGTAATGAAAAATCTGAAGGGTGCATTGGTTTTCGGTCAGTCCGGAGGTCCGACTTCCGTTATCAACGCGAGCGCGTACGGAGTATTTTCCGAAGCTCTCGGGCAGGAAAACATAACTAAAGTCTACGGAGCCTGCTACGGAATCGCGGGCGTGCTTGAAGAGAAGTTTATAGATATGTCTTTGGTTCCCGAGGAGGAGATGGAGCTTCTGAAGACCACGCCGTCGTCGGCTCTCGGAAGCATAAGATACAAGCTTAAAAGCGCCGAGGACGACGAAACCGATTATCTCCGCATTCTCGAAGTCTTTAAAAAATACGACGTCCGGTATTTCTTCTATAACGGCGGAAACGACAGTATGGATACCTGCAATAAGATCAGCAAGTACCTTCAGAAGAAGGGCTACGAATGCAACGTAGTAGGTATTCCCAAGACGATAGACAACGACCTCAGCGGTACCGACCATTGCCCGGGATACGGAAGCGCTGCCAAGTACATAGCCACCACTTGTATGGAAGTAAGTCTTGACAGCCGCGTTTACAAGAGCGGACAGATAGTCGTTATGGAGATAATGGGAAGGAACGCGGGCTGGCTTACGGCAGCGAGTGCGGTTGCCGCGCATAAGGGAATGGGACCGGATCTGATTTACGTTCCCGAAAGAGATTTCGATCTCGACGATTTCTGCCGCCGCGTGGAGGTTCTCTGGAACGAGCGTCACAACGTATTCGTCGCGGTGAGCGAAGGTATCCACGATAAGGAAGGAAGGCATATCGTCGAGCTGTTCAATTCCGTCTCGCGCGACAGCTTCAATCACGTTCAGCTGGGCGGAGTGGGAGCTATGCTTGCGGACGAGATAAAGCTCAGGATTCCCGGCGTAAAGGTCAGAGCGATAGAGCTTAGTCTTATGCAGAGATGCGCGGCTCATCTTGCGAGCGGAACGGATATAGCCGAAGCCGTGGAAGCCGGTCGTCAGGGCGTCATAGCCGCGGTCAACGGAGAAACGGACGTAATGATAGGTTTCAGGCGCGCCGAAGGCAAGGAATACGAATGCGAATACGTAAGGGTTCCGCTTTCTCAGGCGGCCAATACCGAAAGCAAGCTTCCCGACAAGTACATAACGGACGACGGAACGAATATCGATTCGAGCTTTATGGACTATGTTATGCCCCTTATTCAGGGCGAATCGGGCGTTAAGTTTGAGGACGGCGTTCCCCGTTTCGCAAAGATAAGATAGCTTTTTCTCGGTTTTTTCGGAGAGGGTTATCTTTTCGGGGGAATACGACTTAAAAATAAAGACAAAAACGATTACGGGCGGCTTTTTTGTGCCGCCTCGGGAGTATAAAAATGGAAGAAAATAAGACTGCGATTACGGAAAGAGCCGACGAACCGAAGAAAGCCGTCGGGAAGGAAGCCGCTGCCGTCGGAGAGAAGAAGAAAACCGTATTTTCCGCGATTCAGCCGACGGGGAATCTCACTATAGGCAACTATCTGGGCGCTCTCGGGAATTTCGGGGCTTTTCAGCGCGATTACGATTGTTTTTACTGCGTTGCGGATATGCACGCGATAACCGTCCGTCAGGAGCCTTCCGCTTTCAGGAAAAACACCTATTCCACGCTTGCGTTGTTTCTGGCTGCGGGGCTCGATCCCGAAAAATCCACGATTTTCATTCAGTCGCAGGTTCCTCAGCACGCGGAATTGTGCTGGGCTTTGAACACCGTATCCTACGTCGGCGAAATGAACAGAATGACTCAGTACAAGGATAAATCCCGCCGTCACGCCGACAATATAAACATGGGCTTGATGGATTATCCGGTGCTTATGGCTGCGGACATTCTGCTTTACAGAACGGATCTCGTTCCCATCGGAAAGGATCAGAAGCAGCATCTGGAGCTTGCGAGGACTCTTGCGGAGAGATTCAATTCCGTTTACGGCGAAACTTTCGTGGTTCCCGATGGTTATATGCCCAAGGAGGGCGCGAAGATAATGAGTCTTGCCGATCCGTCCGCGAAAATGAGTAAATCCGACGAAAACGAAAACGCGTTCGTCGCGATTCTCGAGGAGCCGGATTCGATAAGGAGGAAGTTCAGGCGCGCCGTTACCGACAGCGAAACGGAGGTGCGGTTCGACGAAATCAATAAGCCCGGAGTGAGCAATCTTCTTACGATTTATTCCAAGTTTGCGGACAAACCGATTCCCGAATGCGAAAAGGAATTCGAGGGTTCGGGCTACGGCGTATTGAAGGAAAGGACGGCTGAGGCGGTTATAGAAGGGCTTCGTCCCGTGCGCGAGGAACACAAGAGAATCGTCTCCGACAAGGCTTATCTCGAATCGGTGATGAAGATCGGTGCGGAAAAGGCATATTTTGCGGCGCGGAAGACGCTTTCCAAGGTTTACAGAAAGCTCGGTTTCATAGCGAAGATAAACTGATTTTCCGTTTAATACTGTATTAACGGCGGAAAAGTATCATTATCGCGTAAGGAGAAACGGAGAGTGTTCGGATATTTAAGCATAGATAAGGACTTGCCGGAGAATCAGGCTGGCGTTTTTCATACCTTTACCTGCGGGACGTGTCTTGCGACCAAGAAGCTTTTCGGGAACGTGGCTCGGCTGTGGGTAGGGAACGACGTAAACGTTCTCAGCGTCCTTTTTCACTCTTTTCTGGGCGTCAACGCCGTCCCGTATAAGGGAAGGTGCGTAATGTCTCCCGTGAAGGAAAGGCTTCTTATGGAAACGGATAAGATAACCGAAGACCTTGCGGTATACAACGCCCTTCTGTTTTATTATAAGCTTCTGGACGATTACAGGGACGAAAGGAGTTTATTGAGCGGAATAGCCGTCAGGTCTTTCAGGAAGGTACGGGATAAGGCGCGGAGTATCCGTCCGGATTTCGACGAAGCGATTTCGGAGAGGCTTTCCGAGCTTTACGAAAAGGAAAAGAGCGGCTGCGGTATTCTCGACGAAGTTTCCGAACCTTTTGCGGCTCTGAGTCGGGACGTGTGCATAGGTCTTGTCGGTGAAAAAGCCGACAGGAACCTTCTCGGGCTTTGCTATAACGTCGGGAAGTGGATATATCTTATCGACGCTTTGGATGACCTCGGGAAGGACATAGCCAAAAAGGTCTATAACCCTATACGAGCCGCCTTCGGAGGGGAAGACGCCCGCGAGATTGTCGGAAGGAATTACGACGAGCTTCAGTTTCTTTTCTACAACACGCTGAATTACGCCGCGAAGTGCTATAACGACCTCGAGCTTAAGGCGTACTCGTGCGTACTCAGGAACGTTTTCCATATATCCCTCAGGAACAAGACCGAAGAAATCTTCGGCAAGTATATAAGCGGCGGAAAGAAATAGGCCGCACGGAGAAACAGATGAACGACTACGAATTTTACGATATTCTCGGCGTTGACAAGAACGCTTCCGCAACGGAGATTCACTCGGCTTATATGAACAAGAGAGCCGAGTTGTCCTCGAAGATGTTTACGTCGGGGCAGGAGGGCGAAGAGGCCGCGAGAAAGCTCGACGCTCTGGATAAGGCATACGCTCGCTGTATGGACGAACTTAACCGCAGGTCGAGCGGAGCTGGAAAGGCTTTCGGTACGGATGCGGCAAAATCCGACGCTTCGGATGCGGGCGGAGATAAGGTCAATCCCGACGAATTCTCTTTCGAAAGGGACGAAAAGACCGATAACGAAGGATATTACAGGAAGATAGAGGAGCAGATAAAGGCAGATAATCTCACCGAAGCTCAGAAGCTTCTCGACGATATGGACGAAAGGACGGCTGAATGGCATTATCTTCAGTCGATAGTCTATTACAAGAAAAACTGGTATCTCGAATCCAAGAAGCAGCTCGGATTCGCGCTCAATATGGAGCCGAATAATCCCAAATACAAAAGCTCTATGGAGAAGCTGACCAAGATTATGTCCAGTAAGACCATAAATCCCGAAAAGTTCACTTCGCGCGACGAATCTCATTATTCTTCGTCGGCGGATTACGGCGCGGGCAACGGTACGTGTACGGGGCATTGGTGCGGCGACGTCTGTCTTGCGAATATGTGCTGCAACTGCGCTTCGGGTATGTGCTGCCGCTGATTCCGTATGTCCGTAAAGAAAACCGCTTCCAAGTCTGCGAACAATCCCGAGTCTATGGATAGTCCTAAGTCTATGAACAATCATAAGTCCGCGGGACTGGTTTTCTCCTCGCGAATCGGGAATATCTGTCTTATTGCCGAGGACGGGAAGCTGATTTCGCTGCGGTTTATAGGGGATTTTCCGAAGGAAGGTCTTTTCTGCGGTTCGGACGAAGCTTCGGTCGGGTGCTGCAAAGCCGCTGAGCTTCAGATTAACGAATATCTCGAAGGGAAGCGGAGATTTTTCGATTTTCCCGCGGAGCTTCGGGCGACGGATTTCACGAAAAGGGTTCTCGGAGAAGTAAGTCTTATTCCCTACGGAGAAAGAGTACCCTACGGATTTATTGCGGAAAGGCTGGGAATAAGAAGTCCGCGGGCAGTCGGTCAGGCGTTGAAGCGCAATCCGCTTCCGCTCGTTATTCCGTGCCACAGGGTTGTGTCGTCGGCGGGCGTCGGAGGCTTCACTACCGAAAGAGGTAAGGAAAGCAGTCTTTCGGTCAAGCGTTTTCTTCTCGGGCTGGAATCGAGCGTAAGGCTTTCGTCCGAAACCGATGTTTGCCCGAAAGAATAACGGAGGATAAATTATGCACGCGTGGTTTTTTGAAAGCTGGTGGGGCGATTTCGTAAAGAACGTTTTCGGGATCGAAGGTGCCGTCGGGATTCCCGCATACGGGGCGATGATGACGCTTGCTTTCGTATGCGGAGCGGTTCTCGTGCTTTTTATTTACAAGAAATTTTCCCTTAAATTCGGGCAGCTCTGCTGGCTTGTGGTTTATATGGCGGTATTCGGGCTTCTGG
This sequence comes from uncultured Eubacteriales bacterium, assembly GCA_900544545.1. Lineage (GTDB taxonomy): Bacteria > Bacillota > Clostridia > Christensenellales > CAG-314 > UMGS692. Next base: position 48,247 of record UQVY01000006.1, on the reverse strand, counting down.
GTTCGCACGTCTTTTCGTTGCTTTTCAGGATTCCCGAAATCGATTTTTCCTCGTGGGAAACGATTAAATCGAGTGCGCTGAAGCTTTTTTCCGCGCTTATGTACTACGGCGGATTTTTAGGCGGGCTTCTGGGGCTTGTCGTTTTCTGTAAAAAAGAGAACGTCGGCTTTTATAAGACGGGCGATATGATACTTATAGTTCTTCCTTTGTGCCACGCGATAGGAAGAGTAGGCTGTTTTCTTGCGGGTTGCTGCTACGGAAGGCATACCGACGGACCTTTGGGAGTGGAATTCCCCTACGGCAGCAGCGTAGGCAAGGTCATTCCGACTCAATTGTTCGAAGTCGGCTTTAATCTCCTTCTTTTTGCGGCTCTGCTTCTCGTGTATATTCTGGTTTACAAAAAGGGCGCGGAAACCGACGGAAAACGAGGCCTGATATGCGGTATTTATCTGACCGCGTATCCGGTGTTCAGGTTTATCGTCGAGTTTTTCCGTGACGATACGCGCGGAACGATTTTATTCCTGTCTGTCTCGCAGTTCATAAGTCTGTTTCTGTTTGCGTACGGCGTGTATGTTCTCGTAACCGTTTCGAAAAGGCTGAGGAAGGCAGTGCCTTCGGTCGGCGTCGGGAGACAAGTCTGACGCCGCGGTTGCTCCCGCATTTAGCAGGGAGCTTTCTTTTTATGGGAGGAAAGTAATAATGATAGCTGCGATTGACAGAATACGCAAAGACAGGATCAAGCCCGACGATTTCATAGCTCTTATCGAAATCAAGAAGGGAACGAAAAAGAAGTTCGAGCTGGATAAGGAAACGGGATATATGATTCTCGACCGCGTGCTTTACACATCGACTCATTATCCCTCGAGTTACGGACTCATTCCGAGGACTCTTGCCGAGGACGGGGATCATCTCGACGTTCTCGTTTTGTGCAGCGAGGAGATAGAGAAGAATACTCTCGTGCGCTGTTATCCGATAGGAATGATAGATATGCAGGATCAGAACTGTTCGGACGAAAAGATAATCGCGATTCCCTACGGCGATCCCGCCTATAACAGTTTCAAGTCCATAAGCGAGCTTCCCCGCCACATAACCGACGAAATGATGCACTTTTTCAGCGTCTACAAGGCTCTCGAAGGCAAGGAAACCTCCGTCGACACTCTTCACGACGCCGATTACGCCCGAAAGATTATCGAAAAATGTATGCGCGAATTCGTTCGGGTCAACGGCGACGACTGATCTCGTTTTCCGCGATTGAATCGATTGAAGATTTTCCGTCGGTTGATTTCTCGTCCGGATTAAGTTTCGATTTTCTCTTTTAGCGGAGCTTAAACGATAAAAAACACCGCCGCGTTTTTTTTGCGGCGGTTTGTTTTGACTCCGATTCTTCGGTATAATCTTTAATTTTTCTGAAATTCCTCGACTTCGGCTCTTTTCAGGAAAGCAGTAAATTTCTCGGTCAGATTTCTTTAAGATAATCTCTCGGGTTTACGACGACCTTGTCCTTACTCATTTCGAAATGCACGTGCGCGCCCTGCATAAACTCTCCGTAGCCGCTGTCCGACGCGTAACCTATGACCGTTCCCGCCGAAACTCTCTGATTGATTTTGACGGGCGGTTCCGCCTTGAGTGAGGAGTAGACGCTTCTTATTCCGTCGTCGTGAATTATAACGATAGTCGTTCCCTCCATAACGGTCGTGGTTATGCTCTCGATTGTGCCGTCGGTAACCGCAAATACCTCCGCGTTTTCCTCTACGATGAAGTCTATTGCTTTATGAATGAGCCATTCCCTGAGCGTTTCGGAATAAGTGAATTCGGTAGCGGAGTAATCCATTCCGATGGTGTAATTCTTAACAGGCAGGCACCAGGTTTTCTTCGGTTTGACTACGGGTTTGTCGTCGGGATTCTGAACGTACTGACTGAGGTCGTCTTTATCATCGGTGTTGTCCGACGGTTTGACTTCGGGTTTGACGTTATCGTCGGGGTTTTTCGTCTGCTCCCGTCCTTTGAGACCGGTAACGAGCAGTATCGTCGCTATCGCAATCACGCATAATACTATGACCGCGATAGGCGCGTAGCGTTTAATCAGGCTTTTTACGGGCAATTTTGTTTGCTGTTCTTTCATATAGTCCTCCTTTCGGGATTTTACTAACATTATTGACGAAGAATTTTTTTTAAAACGCGATAATCCCGACTTTATGAAAACCCGTACGACTTTATTAACCTCCTACGAGGATTTTTTATAAGACTTTGTATAGTTTATAAAAACCCGCGCGCAAATTACAAGGCGGTCGGGCGTGCGGATTGACTTAATCGGAAAGAAGTGCTATAATATAATTTCAAAGGCGGATTTTTTTCGCCTTTTCGGAGAAAGTTTATGAAGCTACTTGAAAAAGGATATAAAATGCTTGTCTGCGATTTCGATTTGTCCCTGAGTAAAACGGACAGAACTATATCCGAAAGAACGGTCAAAGCGATAAAGAATTTTCAGTCCGAGGGTGGGATTTTCGGCGTCTGTACGGGAAGGGCTTTGCCTTCTCTCGACCTTATATACCGCGATTACGGTCTTACGGGCTTTAAGATAGCCTATCACGGAAGTATAGTGGCCGATACCGACGGAAAAATAATTTCCGATACGTATATGACGACGGATGAAGCCTGTTTTCTTATCGAACTTTTCGCGCCCGACAACGATTCCTTCGTGATAGCCTATACGACCGACGGAATTTTCTGTAATAAAGACAACGAAAGACGCGCGTATTATATAAAGATGACGAAAGTCGAGGTTATCGTCCGCGAGAACCTGAAGCAGTGGATTTCGGACGGTAATTTCGGCGTAAGGAAGATTCTGATAGTAGACGGGCCGGAAAAGATTAAGAATATAATGGAAAAAGCTTCGGACAGGATTCCTTCGGATATTCAGGCGTCGATAAGCACGCCCGAATTCATCGAAGCCGTCCATATCAGCAGCACCAAAGGCGCGGCTGTGCTTAAACTTGCCGAGGCTATGAAGATATCTCCCGCCGATATAGTAACGGTCGGCGACAGCTCGATAGACGTGTCTATGCTGACCTGTACGGGCTGCGGAATAGCCGTGAAAAACGCCGACGAGGAAACTAAAAGGCAAGCCGTATTCGTTTCCGATTATACCTGCGACGAGGACGCCGTTTTTCATATAATCGAAGAATGCGCGTTTTCGGAAAATCCTCTTTACGAGGGAAAGAACAGTCTGAAAGGAGGTTAAAATGAAGATTCTGCATACCGCCGACCTGCATATAGGAGGAGCCTTTGCGGGATTTCCGCCGAAAGTCGCCGCCGAAATGAGGAGGAAAGGCGTTCTCGTATTCGGTAAGATTGCCGATTACGCGAAGGAAAACGGAATTACGAAGTTTCTGATTGCGGGCGATCTTTTCGATACGTCGATGCCCTCCGCGGATATGAGGGACGCCGTGCTTTCGGTTTTCCGTCAGCATTCGGGTATCTCCTTTTATCTCATTAACGGCAACCACGATTCCGGTCTGCCCCTCGAATTCCGTATGCGCCTTCCCGAAAACGTTTTTCTTTTCGGAAAGGGTATAAGCGAATACGATCTCGGCGAAAGCGTAAGTCTTTTTGCTTCGGACGACGAGACAATCGATGCGAAAGACCTGTCTTTAAATCCCGAAAGGACGAATATTCTTATGTTTCACGCCGCCGTCGGAGCGAAAATCGACCGCTGTCTTATAAATCCCGATTGCTTTGAAGGAAAGCCTCTGGACTATCTTGCTCTCGGCCATTATCATTCTTATTCTTCGGGCAAATGCGGCCGCGGAGAATACGTTATCCCGGGTACGCCCGCCGCGAGAGGCTTCGACGATACGGGCGAAAAAGGTTTCGTCGTTTTCGATACGGAAAAACGTACTCACGAATTCGTCCCGACGAACGAATCGGAGTTCTTCGTTCTGACCTACGAACTCAAAGGCGAGGAGGTCGATATTTCCGCGCTTTCGGATTTTCTTTTGAAGAGCGGAGCCGAAAAAGGCGACTACGTAAAGCTGATTCTTACCGGAAAAACCTCGACCTTGCGCGTCGACTGCGAATACATAGGCAAGAGGCTCGGTTCGGGCTTCGGAGATATAAGGGTGGAGGACAAGACAGGGATTGCGGACGAGGAATTCGGTTCGTCCGCGCTTTACGAGGAATTCAGGAACATCGTGCTTGCCGACAAGGAGCTTACGGCCGACGACAAAAACGAGATTCTGCGTTACGGATACGCCGCGCTCAAGGGCGAAAACGTGGATTCTCTCTGATAAAGGAGACTTCTGACGATGAAAATAAAGGAATTATACGTCGCCGGTTTCGGGAAACTCAAGGATCTGAAAATGACCTTCGACGACGGTCTTAACGTTATAGTCAGGGACAACGGTTTCGGGAAAACCACGCTTTGCGCCTTCATAAAGGCTATGTTTTACGGAATGCCCGTTACGAGGAGTAAAACCGCCGACGATCCGAGGAAAAAGTACGAGCCTTGGAGCGGAAAGCATTACGGAGGCTCTCTCGTCTACGAAAACGAAGGAAAATCCGTCCGCATAGAGAGGTTTTTCGGGAAGACTCTTGCGGGCGACAAGTGCGTCATCACCGACGAAAAAACGGGCGAAAGGCTCGATATCGGTCCGGATACGGGCGAAACGCTCTTTGGAATCGACCGCGACGCCTTCACGAAATGTATAATGATTCCCGAGAACTTCGTTCTTCCGTCGGCTTCGGCGAGCATATCCGAGAAGATGGCTTCTTTAAGCACGGAGTCCGAAAACGTCCGCGTCGAGGACGCCGTTAAAAAGCTCGACGAATGGAGATTCGTGCTTTCACGGACGGGAAGGCGGGGCTACATAGAGGAATTGCGGACCAAGAGGAACGATCTTCAGACCGGGCTCTCCTCCGCGGAAGAAAATCTCCGCCGTCTGGAAAGCCTTTCCGAAGAAACTCAGGCTCTTCTCGGAGATAAAGAGCTTTGCGAAAAGCAGCTGATTCAGGCTGAGGAATACGCGAAGGTCTACGAATGCGGACTCAGGTGCGAGGAGCTTAAAACGCGAATCGAAGCTCTTTCCGAAAACAAAGACGCCGATTCCGCGGAGAAAGTCGCCTTTCTTTCCGACGAAATAAAGCGATTCGAGCGACAAAGAGACTTCCATAAAGCGAGCGTGGACGACGAGGAGCGAAGGAAGTCTCTCCAACCCCTTCTTAAGGAGAAGGAAACCAAGGAAAATCAGGAACGCGAAGCTCGCGAGGCTCTCGAATCCGCGGTCTTTTGCTTTAAAAAGCCTCCCGACGGAGAGCTTCTCAAGGACGTGGACGCCGGAACGAACGGTATTTTCAGGCGCACCGCGACCTGCGAAAAGCTTCGGGAGGAGTCCGACGAGATTAAAAAGCAAAGGGATTCGGTCGAAAAGCCCCTTCTTAACGGAAAAAAGACCGCTGTCGGAGTCGTGCTTGCGATTCTGGGCGCGATAGCCTTGGCTGTCGGCGCGGTGCTTATGTTTTCGCGCGGCGCGGGAGCCGTTCCCTACGCGGCTTGCGGCGGCGGAGCGGTGCTGCTCGTCGTCGGTCTTATCGTCCTTTCGGGGGCTTTGAAGAGCTATTCCGCGGCGAAAAAGGTCTACGATACCGCAGTCGGCGAGTTCGATATGCGCGTTTCTCTGACCGAAAACGCCCTTTCCGATGAGAAGAAGGCGATAAACGACGTAAAGGAAAATCTTTCGGCTCGTCTGAGGGACATAGGCGTGGAGGAGGGCTATTCGGCGGAGATTTCGTCGCGGCTTGCGGCGGACAGGGTGAGGTACGGCAGTCTTAAAAATCAGGCGGACTTCGCGAGAATCGACCTCGAAAACTTCCTTTCCAAAAACGAAAACGACCTTAAAGACGCCGCAAAATTCGATTCGGACGCCCTTACAAGGCTCACGAACGGCTACAACGAGCTTGTGAAAAAGGTCGAAACTCTTAAAGAAGAAAAGGTTCGCGCGGAGGCTTCCCTGTCCGCGAGGAAGGACGTTCTGAACAAGAATAAAGCCGAACTTCTTGCCGAGCTTGAGGAAAAACGCGGGGCATTCGAGGCTTTTTCGATGGATTATCCCGAAGAATGGGAAAAAATTCCGCCCGAAGAAGTCGCGAAGGCAGTTAACGGCAGGCTTCGCGAAACCGAAAAGCTTCTTGCCGACAAAAGGACTCGCGCCGATTTAATAAGGAAACAGACGCCCGATATTTCCGCTATTCGTACGGAAATTTCCCTTTGCGACGAAAAAATCGCCATTTATACGCGCAAACTCGCCAACACCTACAAGGCAATCGACTATCTGAAGCTTGCGGAAAACGCCCTTTCCGACAATTATTTGCCAAAGCTTCGTGAAAATCTTGCGAAACTTCTGGGAAAAAGCGGGCTTTTCGAGACCGAAAAGAGCGGCGGCCCGAGCAAAATCGCGCTCGACAAGGATTTCGGCTTGACCGTCGAGGAGGCGGGTTCGATGCGGCAGGTTTCGGCGTTCAGCCGCGGCACGGCGGCGATAATCGGCTTCCTGATGCGCCTGAGCCTGATGGAAAGCCTCTACGGCGGCGAAATTCCGCTGCTGATCCTCGACGATTGCTTCAACGATCTCGACGAAAAGAACTATTTTTCGGTGAAAACTATGCTCAAAAATTTAACACCTTCCGTGCAAATATTGTACTTCTCCTGTTTCAGGGACTGATTTTCGCCAAAACGGGACGATTTTCGCAATTTTTCCGCACGGTCAGTGTAAAGGTGAATGGCTTTACACCTTTTTGCCGAAAATCGAGGAAAAAACGGGCAAAATCGCAGTTTTTTCGTTAACTGAATGTTAAATTTCGGGGTATAAAAGAGAACGCTGCCGAATTAAATATTGCGTTAAGTATTTTGCCAAAAATCGCGAAAAAGGCGTTTGAAGAAAAATGAGGTGTTGCGCGGATTCGGGAATCGCAATCGGACGCCCGAAAAGCGTGTAGTATAAAAATGCGTTATGCGTATAAATGACGTTTACGATGACGCGAGACTACGAGATAGTTGAATATGTGAGTGTGAATAATATACAATGAACAAGAAGAATCTGATATTGACAATTATAATAGCCGTGTTGTCCGTGGCTGGTTTAACCCTCGGAATAATCTCGATTTGCGGCGGTTTTTCCGTAAACGAAAGTGATTACAGAGTTTACAAAGAAGAAAAATACGCAAAAGAAATATCGGTATTGATTTCCGAAGTTATTTTTTGGCCCTCCACCTCCATAAACTACCATCAAATTTATCGCGACGGGCAAATTGTTGAGAGGAGGACGGAGGAGACCGGTCAGGGGATTGACGGGTATAGGATGTTTCAGAGGCTTTCGGTGACGGGAACGGGGGCGTATGATGAAAAGTGCGCGTATAACGAAAGAAAGCTTATTCGGGTGGTTTCGGTCAACGGCGAAGAGAAGAAAACCGAAGAGGAAGTTACGTCGGTCAACAGATTTGCCGAGATCAAGAAGGAGTTTTCGGGAGATTACCGCAAGTATCTCAACGCTTTCACACCGGAGATTTTCACGGAAATTTACATAATGCGACAGGGGAATGTAGTTTATTATAAAGTTGTGTTTGACGATGAAAAAACGGTGAGCATTATGGGAACGAATACGGGGCGATTGCAGCTTCTTGTGGTTGCCGAAAACGGAAAAACCACGCTTTTGCGGTTTATGTACGACAAGAAAGCCAACCCGAAACTCAGCGACGATGAGGATTCTTCGGCGATTCTGGAGTTTTCGCCGACGGTCGATATTTCTTCGTGGGAAAATCTCGGGTAGAGCCGCGGCGGCGTGAGGAGACGCAAAAAACGGATTTTTAACGGAAATTTAAAGTTTTTTTAAAAAAAGCACGAAAATTCGGTGGGAAAAGCCTTGATTTTCTTACGCGTATGAGTTATAATAAGAATGCGGGACTGTAAAAAGTTCCGAAAGGTTCAGCATAATTACATAGAGAGGTACCGGAAATGAAACTGTTCAAAAAAGTCAGGGTTTCAATGAATTACAGAAATACGGACGAGGCCGTCGAGAAATTTGCCGGCTATCTGTTCGACGACGAGACGCTCGTTGCTTATTGTTCGAAGGAAAACGCGCGCGTTCTTTTCACGACCAAGCGCATTATCTTCCAGAAGGGCAAGGAGGAAAGTCCCAAATCCACGTTTTATTATTCCTACCGCAACGTTTCGGCTTACGGCGTAGCTAAAAACAAGCTCGTTCTCGCTATGGTAAATTCGCCCGAGTACAGCTCCTTTACGCTCAGGATCAGACCGTTCAAGTCCGAAAACAAGGAAAATCCGCAGTTGGATCCCGGTTATTACGATGCGGACGAGAAGATGAGCGAGCTTTGCCGCGCACTCGGCGATCTTATCTGGTAACCGATCGAATTTATACGCCGTCCGAGTATACGGGCTTTTTCGTCTTGCGGAAAGCTCTTTTCGGGCGGCTTTTTGTCGGCTTTTCGGGGCGAAATCGGAGAAAAGTTATGAACGGAGAGGAGCGTAAAATTTATACGGGAAAATCGGTTGTATAACGGAAAACCAAAACATAAAGAAAAAATCCGAGCGGGAGACCGCGCGGATTTTTCGTAGTTAGAGTCGGAAGAAACGGGTTCTTCCGACAGCCCGACGCCTCAGATAAAAAACAGAGGAGGTGTTGTTCCGGCGACGGGAGAGTCTGAGAGTTGCTTATAGATGCACGAGAGATCAAGCATTTTTAAAGGAGAAAACAACGTAGGTTCGATCCCCGTGCAATTATCGTCCGACTTACTTCGGACGGAAACCCTTTCGGCTTCCGATTTTACTATATCCGCGTAATGTTAAAATAGTATTACATTACAACGGTTTAATAAGATTACTTTTTGCGCTTTTTACGAGCCTTCGGAAGAGTGTCGGGCGCGTCCGTTTTATGAGGCTCGGATATCGCTGCCAAGTCCTTTAAGCGAACGGAGGGTTATCTTCCCGGTCTTCCGCCGCCCGGGTTACCGCCGTTTCCGCCGCTCCTTCCCGAAGTCGTAACGGTCGAAGTCAAGGTAACCGTGGCTAAAACCGAGCTTCCCGAGCTTATCGTATACGTTCCGTTGAGGACGAAATCGGGCGAGCTTATTATGAATGTCTGCGCGGACTTAACGAGAGTTATCTGAATTATGACCGAACCTTCGGAATCCCTGACGGTTATCGTCGAGCCCGCGGAAAGAGAAGATGTCGCGTTAAGGAAAAGCACGCATTGAGCGGAGGAGGTAGAGGGGGTTTCGAGCATACCCATAGAGGAGGTCGCGAAAAGAGTTCCGCCCGTTACGAGAATACCCGTTTCCGAATCGAGAGAGGAATCCGCGCCGCTTACGGGACCGTGAATCACGAGAGTTCCGCCCGAAATCAGCACCGAACCGTTGGAATCGATTCCGTCGCCGCCAGCGTTTACGGTTATATCGCCGCCGGAGATAATTATATATTCCTTAACCGAGTCGTCATCGCTCGCGGCGTTGATTCCGTCGTCGGAGGAGGTTACGGTTATCGTTCCGCCCGAGATTTTGACGTAGCCGCCTTCGATTCCTTCGTAAGAATCGGTAATCGTTACCGAGCCGCCCGAGATAAGAGCGAGCCGATCGGCGGTTATTCCGTCGTCGAGAGAGGAAAGAGTAAGAGTTCCGCTTTTTACTACGGCGTCGCCGCAATTGACGTGAAGGGCGTCGTCGGAGGAGTTAATCGTAATTATCGCGTCGTTATCGATAACGAGGACGTATTCGCCTTCCGTAACGTCGATTTCGTTTCCGTCGGCGTCTTCGTAGGAGATTTCGCCGACCTTTATTCCCTTACAGCTCTGTACGAGAGCGTAGAGAGAGGCAGACCTTCCGAAATAATCGCTCGCGACCTTCTTATAAGAGTTCCCGCTCTTTATATATCGGAAATCGTCGTCTTCGAGTCCGTAGAGAGTCTTGTTGGCTTCGGAATAGGGGACGAAGGAGCCTTCGGTAGTTATATCGGTCTTTCCGTCGTCGATAACGACTACCGTGTCCGCCTGAATTCCGTCGCCCGAAACGGTCGCCGAGTAAACCGAGTTTTTCAGATATACGTAGCCCTGAAGCTCGTCGGGAAAAGCCGTAACATCGTCGTCGCATTCGGCGTTAAGACCGTCTTTGGCGGCGGAGGTTACCGTAACGGAGGCGTTTTCGATTTCGATATTCCTTGCGGAAACCGCGTGATTGGCGGAGGAGAGAGTCAGATTTATATCGGTTATACTAAGGGTTTTGGAAACCTTGATCGCGTTCTTGGAATTGCCCGCGACCGAAAGACTTCCCGAGCCGTTAAGCATAAGATTGCCTTTGACGTGAACGGCGTTCGTTCCGTCGCCCGAACCCGAAACGGAATTCACGCTTCCGCTCACAGCCGTAATCACGAGGGAGGATTTCTTGTTGGTATTGGAAACGGCAATACCGTTTTCGTTGGTTATAGAGGCGTTTTCGAGGAAAAGATGAACCGTTTCCTTGTCGCCGGCGGAGATTACAACGCCTTGGGAGAAGTTTCCCGAAAGAACGTAGTCGCCCGCTTCGGTTATTGTGAGAGTTTCGGAGCTTCCCTGAATTTCGACGGGACTGTTTGCGGTTATATCGGCGGACAATTCCGAGAGATCTACGGTCAGAGCGGCGTCGTAGGGCGTCACTTCGTCGGGAGAATCGACGGGATTGTCGGGAGAGGGAGGCACAATGGGATCGATGGGATTGACGGGATCGTTTCCGACGCAGCCGTATAAAACCGAGCCGAGCAATAAAGCCATAATCAGTATGAATAGGGTTGTCTTTTTCATAAGGTATGCCTCCTGTAAGTGATTGATAGTTCGGATTCTACGCACTTTTCTTTAAAATAGTTTAAATTTAATGTGAAATAAAAGTAAATCGGGAAACTTTCGTCGAAAAAAGTCGGGGAAAATGGGATTGCAAGGGGAATCGGATAGGGCAAAAATGGCGTAATCAAGCCTGAAAGTCCGAAAATAACGATACGGACGGTCTCAATCGGCGGACAGCGGCAGGACGCTTGACCGAAAAGTCCTTTTCGTGTTATAATAAAATCGGAAGTCCGCGGAGAGTTGTAACTTATAATCAAAAACGAGGACTTATAAACGAAAGAATAGGGATTTATAACCATAAGGATAACGACTTATAACGAAAAGATAAAGGCTTATAAACGACGGATAAGAACTTATAATCAAATGATAGAGGTTCATAACCAAAAGATATAAGGTTTATAAACGAAAGACAAAGGCTTATAATAAAAGCGACGGGTTTATACAAGCATAGGGAATTACTGAAAAATATGAAAATTGCGATTATTACGGATTCAAACAGCGGTATATCCGCGGAGGAAGCAGCGGCTCTCGGAATAGGCGTGGTGCCTATGCCGTTTATCATCGACTCGACGGTTATGTTCGAAAACGTCGATATAACGCAGGAGCAGTTTTTCGACAGGCTCGGAAAATCCTTCGACGTTTCTACTTCGCAGCCGTCGGAGGAAAGCGTTACTATGCTATGGAGAGAGGCTCTTTCGGAAAACGACGAGATTGTCTATATCCCTATGTCGTCGGGACTTTCCGCTTCGTGCGAAAACGCCTGCCTTTACTCGCAGAGAGAAGAGTTTTCGGGAAGGGTGTTCGTCGCGGACAACAGAAGGATTTCCGTTACTCAGCGGCAATCGGTGTTGGACGCGGTTACGCTCCGGGAAAAGGGACTCTCCGCAGCCGAAATCAAAGCCGCGCTCGAAAAGGTCGCTTCGGAATCGTCGATTTATATTATGGTGGACACGCTCTGGTATATCAAAAAGGGCGGAAGAATCTCCGTCGCGGCCGCTGCCATCGGAACGATTCTCAAAGTCAAACCCGTACTTCAGATTCAGGGCGGGAAATTAGAGGCTTATAAGAAGGAAAAGGGCGTCAAACACGCGAGAGCGGAGATGATTTCCGCAATGGAAAACGACCTCGAAAAAAGATTCGGGGGAAAAGCCTCGGAAAAAGAACCGAAAATAGAGCTTGCCGTGGCTTATACCGGAAAAAGCGACGAGGCTATGAGCTTTTCCGAACAGATAAAGAAGAAGTTCCCGCATTACGAGGTCTACGTTTCGCCGCTGCCTCTTTCGGTCGCGTGTCATATAGGCGACGGCGCGCTGGCTATCGCGTGCAGCAAGAAACTTAAGTATTGCGGCGAGCTTTACGAGTTGTTCGGGACGGAAAAACCCGATATCCCCAAAAAGGAAAAGGCGAAAGCCGATAAGCTCCTCGAAAAAGCCGATAAATTCAGAAAACGCGCGGAGGATATTCTCGAAGCCTACGGGGAGGAGCAGAAAGGAGAAAAATGATAAGCATTGCGATTTGCGACGACTGTTACGAGGACAGGAAAAAACTGTTGGAGGAGATTACGGAGTATTTCCACGACAAGGGCGAAGAATGCGTCATAGAGCTTCACGAAACGGGAAAATCCATCTTCGAATCCACGAGAAAGAAAGAATTCGATTTGCTGCTTCTCGATATAGTCCTCGGGGATATGAACGGAATAAGCCTCGCGGAGAAAATAAGAGCGGTCAATTCACGAGTGGGGATAGTATTCATTTCAAGCTCGAAAGAATTCGCGCTCGACGGATATTCCGTGAGAGCCTTCGCTTACCTTCTCAAGCCTTTAAGCTCGCATCAGCTTTCGGACGTCCTCGATTCCTTTCTTTTGCAGTATAAAAAAACCGCGGTGGCGTCGGTTCAGGTGAAATGCGACGGAATCACCGTGAACGTTCCGCTCGAAAAGCTCGTTTTCGTGGAGAGCAACGACAAAAGACTTACCTTTCATACGATTGACGACGGTCGGCTCGAAACCAACGCAAAACTCGACGAGTACGCCCTTAAACTCAGCGGATACGATAACTTTCTGAGATGTCATAAGAGTTATCTCGTAAATATGGACTTCGTGGAGGGCGTCAAAGGAAACGGTTTCCTCCTCAAAACGGGAGCCGTCGTTCCTATCCCTAAGGACGGAGTCTCTCTCCGCAAAAAAGCCTATTACGATTACATAATGAATAAATAGTTGCGGGAATACATAATGAGCAGTTGCGGTTACGTACAATAAGCAGCCGCGGCAAGATAAACGGTTTTTGTTATGATAAATAATCTCGGATACGCGAACGGAAGTCTTCCTCGGAAGGCTTCTTTTTTTACGGAGAAAAAGAGAGTTTATCGGAGAGAAAATCCGACATAATAAGCTTTGCGGGAGGAAATTACGGGCGGAAAGGCCGCCGGAAGAAGAAATCGGCGGAGAATCCGAAAAAACAGAAAAAAGTTTAAAAAAATTTCGTAAAAACGCTTGACAAACTCCGCGGGGGGTGGTATTATTTGGCAGTCAAAAGGAAAGAGTGCTAACACACGAGCAAAAAAATTGCTACGACGCTGAGCGCAAAGGAGGTAAGGATATGATTCTGAGCGACAGAAAAAAGAAAATACTTAAAGCCGTAGTCGACGATTACATCGAGACGGCAGAACCGGTTTCGAGTAAGAATATCTGCGACAAGTATCTGTCCGACTGCTCGCCCGCAACCGTGCGGAACGAACTCAGCGCTCTCGAAAGTATGGGCTATCTCGTTCAGCCGCACGTTTCCGCCGGAAGGATTCCTTCCGAAAAGGCGTTCAGGCTTTACGTCGACGAGCTTATGACCGCCAAGCCGCTTTCCGAAGAGGAAATCAAGGTCATAGACGAATACTTCAGGCGCAAGACCGACTCGGTAGAGGAGCTCGTAAACAACGTCGCGAAGGTCATCAGCGAGATCACGAATCTTACTTCGGTGGTAGTGCAGACGCCCGACGAGGACAACGTTATACGGAAAGTAACGGTCGTGGAGCTGAGCGCGAAAACCGCACTTCTCGTGGTCGTTACCGATTCGAGCGTCATAAAGGACAACATCATAGACCTCCCCGAGGGAATGGATTCCGAATCCGTGACTACCGCAAACGCCTGGCTCAATAAGGTTTTCGTGGGCAAAAAGGTCAGCGAAGCCGTAAATTATCAGGCGATAAGATCGGACCTCGTAGTGGATTTCGCGCTTTATAAGGAGCTTTACAGACAGATAGTGGAGATTCTTAAAAAGAGTTCGAGCGAAAAGGGAGAGGTCCTTACTTCGGGAAGCGGAAAGATTTTCGATTATCCCGAGTACAGCGACGCTTCCAGAGCGAAAGACTTTCTTATGAGGCTGGAATCGAAGGAGGACCTCGCGGAGATCTTCGACACGAGCAAAGAAAACATCGAGGTCGTCGTCAAGATCGCGGGAGAAGAAGAGAATCTTCCCGAAGGCTGCTCGTCGGTCTCGGCGAAGATAAGCGTCAACGATAAAACGGTAGGCAGCGCGGGAGTTATCGGACCGGTAAGAATGGATTACACAAAAGTCATATCGGTTCTCGAACATATCGGAAAGCTGATCGATAAGATTATGACCGAGTAATCCGCGCGGAGCCTTTAAGGAGATAAAATGGAAGAAAATAAAGTCGTTATCGACGAAACGCCCGAAGAAAAGGAAGAAGCGATTCACGGAGACCCCGCGGAAGAGCTTAAAAAACTTTCCAAAGGCAAACTCATCGAATATGTAGACGCTCTGGTGAAAGAGAACGACAAGCTCATCGCCGAAGCGGATAAAATCAAAAAAGACAACGAAGCTCTTCGGGCCGAAAAAGACGCGGCGGCAAGGAAAGCCGACGATTATCTCGGAAAGCTTGCGGGGCTGAAAAACGATTTCGAACGGTTCAAGACGAGAAACGCTCAGGTCAAAGAGAGCGCGACCGAGGAAGGAAAGGGTTTCGTCATTCAGAAGATGATGCCCGTTCTCGATACCTTCGACAGAGCGAAACAAAGCGTTTCGGACGAAAGTACGCTCGCGGCTCTGGACCTCATTCTCAGACAGTTCGAAAAGATCCTTTCCGACGTGGGAATAGAGGAGATTGTCGTTCTCGGAACGGCTTTCGATCCCAACGTCGCCAACGCCGTAGTCAAGCAGCCCGTCGAAGATCAGACGCTTAAAGGCACGGTCGTAGGCGTGGTAGCGAAAGGATTCAGACAGGGCGATAAGATTCTGAGATATCCTCAGGTCATCGTAGGAGTTTAACGGAAACCTCGGACGCAAGTCCGGTTCACATATAAAAATCAAGAAATAACGGAAAAGGAGAAAATATATTATGGCAAAAATCATCGGTATCGATTTAGGAACAACCAACAGCTGCGTAGCCGTTCTCGAGGGCGGCGAACCCGTAGTTATCCCCAACAGCGAAGGAGCGAGAACTACTCCGTCGGTAGTGGCTTTCACCAAGGAAGGAGAAAGACTCGTAGGTCAGGTAGCTAAAAGACAGGCAGTCGTGAACAGCGACAGAACGGTTATCTCCATCAAGAGAGAAATGGGCAGCAACCACACCGTCGAAATAGACGGCAAGAAATATACGCCGCAGGAAATCTCGGCTATGATCCTCGGCAAACTTAAAAAGGACGCGGAGGCTTACCTCGGCGAAACCGTTACTCAGGCGGTCATTACCGTCCCCGCATACTTCTCGGACAGTCAGCGTCAGGCGACCAAAGACGCGGGCAGAATCGCAGGTCTCGAGGTTCTTCGTATAGTCAACGAACCTACGGCAGCCGCGTTCGCTTACGGTCTTAACAAAGCCGAAGACAAGAATCAGAAGGTTATGATTTACGACCTCGGCGGCGGAACCTTCGACGTTTCCATTCTGGATATAGGCGACGGAGTTTTCGAAGTCCTCGCGACCAACGGCAACGGCAGACTGGGCGGCGACGATTTCGACCAGAGAATCATAGATTACCTCGTGGACGAATTCAAAAAGTCCAACGGCATAGACCTCAGCAAGGATAAGATGGCTCTTCAGAGACTTAAGGAAGCAGCCGAAAAAGCTAAAATCGAACTTTCCAGCGTGCTTAAGACCAATATCAATCTGCCCTTCATCACGGCGGACGCCACCGGTCCCAAGCACCTCGATATAGATCTTACGAGAGCTAAATTCGACCAGATGACCGAAGACCTCGTAAAGAAGACCATTCAGCCCGCACAGCAGGCTATGGAGGACGCAAAGCTCACTTATAACGACATCAATAAAGTTATTCTCGTAGGCGGCTCCACCCGTATCCCCGCGGTCGTCGAAGCGGTCAAGAAACTCACAGGAAAAGAGCCTTATAAGGGAATCAATCCCGACGAATGCGTGGCTATGGGCGCGGCTATTCAGGCGGGTATTCTCGCGGGCGACGTGAACGACGTCATTCTTCTCGACGTAACGCCGCTGTCTCTCGGTATCGAAACCCTCGGCGGAGTATGCACGAGAATCATCGACAGAAATACCACTATCCCGACCAGCAAGTCGCAGATCTTCTCGACAGCCGCGGATAACCAGACCAGCGTCAGCATTCACGTTCTTCAGGGCGAAAGACCTATGGCGGCTGACAACAAGACGCTCGGACGTTTCGAACTCACGGGCATTCCGCCGGCAAGAAGAGGTATCCCGCAGATCGAAGTCAAATTCGATATCGACGCGAACGGCATCGTTCACGTAACGGCTACCGATAAAGGCACTAATAAGGCTCAGTCCATCGAAATTACCGCAAGCACCAACCTCAGCGAAGAAGAAATCGACAAGGCTGTCAAGGACGCGGAAAAATACGCCGAAGAAGACAAGAAGAGACAGGAAGTCGTCGAGGAAAAGAACAGACTCGACTCGACCATTATCCAGATGGAAACTCTCGTAAGAGAAAACGGCGATAAGTTCGACTCAAACGACAAGGCTAAACTCGAGGAGGAAATCAAGAAGGCTAAGGAGGCTCTCGAAAAGGGAGATCCCGAATCCGTAAGAAGAGCTTCCGAAGAGCTTACCAACAATACCGCTCCTATCATTCAGAAGATGTATCAGCAGACGCAGGGCGGTCAGCAAGGTCCTCAGGGCGGCGCACAGGAAGGCTCGTCCGACGGCGTGGATTACGACATCAAGGACGCCGACTAAACAACGATAAAACCGAAGGGCGGGGAAATCTCGCCCTCTTTTGAGTAAATAAAGGAGCGAAAAATGGCTCAGAAAGATTATTACAGCGTCCTCGGAGTGGAAAAGACGGCTACTCAGGACGAGATAAAATCGGCGTACAGAAAGCTCGCGAAGAAGTATCACCCCGATCTCAATCCCAATAACCCCGAAGCTACCGAGAAGATGAAGGAAATCAACGAGGCTTACGAGATTCTCGGAAACGAGGAAAAAAGGGGAAAATACGATCGGGGCGAAATGGATATGGGCGCAGGCTTTTCCGGCTTCAATCAGGGCGCGGGCTTCGATTTTTCGGACATTTTCGATATTTTCGGAATGGGCGGAAGACGGTCGGCCCGTCAGAATACAGCCGGAGACGATCTTACTTATCAGGTCAACCTTTCCTTTATGGAGGCGGCTCTGGGCTGCGCGAAAGAAATCAATTTCACGAGGCTTGAGAAATGCCAGACCTGCGGCGGAAGCGGAGCCAAATCCGCGGGCGCGGTCAAGACCTGCGACAAGTGCGGCGGCACCGGAAGAGTCGTTTTTCAGCGGCAGACGCTTTTCGGAGTTCAGCAGACTCAGACCGTCTGCGACAAATGCGGCGGCACGGGTAAGATAATTACCGATAAGTGTATCTCCTGCGGCGGAAAAGGTCTTGTTTCCAAGAAGAAGACCATTACGGTCAATATTCCCGCGGGCGTCGAAAACGGCGAAATCAGGACTATCGCGGAGCAGGGCAACGCAAGCCGTTACCCGGGAGGTACCAACGGAAAACTCCTTCTAGTCATCAACGTCGAAAGAAGCAAGATTTTCAGACGGGACGGATTGGATCTGTACGTGACCGTGCCCGTTTCGCTTTCGACCGCGGCAAACGGCGGAGAGGTCGAGATTCCGACGCTGTCGGGAGTTATGATGCACAAGCTCCCGGAGGGCGTTACCAACGGGGAAATCATAAGATTCAGAGGCAAGGGAATAAGAAGCACGAGAGGTACGGGCGATTTGTATATAACCGTAGTCGTGGAGGTCCCGAAGAGCCTCAACCGCCAGCAGAAGGAAAAACTCGATACCATCGAAAGAGAACTCACCCTCAGGAATTATCCGCAGAAGAAAGAGTATCTCGACAACATATCGGCTTTGTACGCAAAGAAATAAACCTTTTTGGAAAATCGACTTCGGGGAAGATACGGGAATCGAAACTTCCTCGAAGAACGGAAAATCGGATTTTCGGAAAGACCGAGAAAAAGACGGAATTATAAGTTCTGTCTTTTTTTATGCAAAATCTTCGTATAAAAATCCTTTACATACAAGTCTTTATGTTCTTTATATAAAAAACCCTTCCGCAAAAGGGAAGGGAGATTTTATGCGGCTGTCCGCAGAGCGGGATACGGCTGCAAACGCAGAGCGGGATTAAGAAGCTTCTATAAGCGTCGGTTGGGATCGAGAAGCATTCTTATGGGCGGAATATTCGTAATCGCCGTAATCATAAGTCCGTTAGCGAAAAGCGTAAGGAACTGGAAGGGAAGCCGTCCCCAGAGATAAACCCAGAAGGTCTTTCCCTTGGAGTAAGCGAGGAAAAGAGCGAGGGTATTCAGTCCGGACGTACAGACGAAAAGAATGGCTATGAGATTGAGCCAGAGAAGGAGGTTCCTTTCGAGCCTTCTTTCGAGAATATCGGGCAGGGCTTTTCTCGCGAAAAACGTGATTATTCCCGGGAGTCCGCCGAGAAGAGCGGACGCAAGAGTTATAAGAGGGAGCCACGCGCCCTGAGGACGGATAAGGCAGCCCAGAATATCGCCGAGAAGCCCGACTATGAAGCCTTCGGGAATTCCCAGAAACATTCCCGCAAGCACGCACGGTATGTAAGCGAAAGAAAGCCAGTTGCTTCCGCTGATTTTGACGGAATAGATATTCGTTATCGCGCCGAGAGCGGTCATAATCCCGAGAAGAGCCACTCGTTTAGCGGTAAAATAGGGTTGTTTCCGGGGCTTTTGCGGCTTTTCGAGCCTTTCAGATTTAGCCGCGGCGTCTTTCGTTTCGGCGACGGGGGTATTTTCTTTTTTCATAATCATTCTTCCTCTCGTAAAAAAAGTTCTAAACCATTATACTATTTTTATCCGAATATGTAAACCGAAATTACGCAAACTACGGATATTATGATTACGGTTTTTATCAGGGCAATAATAATTTACACGGTGACCGTGGTGATATTCAGGCTTATGGGCAAGCGGCAGATAGGAGAAATGGAGCCTTACGAGCTTTGTATAACCCTTATCATCGCCGAGGTCGTCTGCGTGCCTATGGGCGACAAGTCCATTCCCATTTCTACGGGAATAACTTCGGCGGTCACGCTCTTTATCCTTCATCAGCTGACCGTACTTCTCACGAAAAACGGGAAGTTTCAGAAGCTCGTTTCGGGCAAACCCATTATCGTTATAGATAAGGACGGGATAAATTACGAGAATCTCACCGAGATGAATATGCGCGCGTCCGACCTTCTTCAGGCAATGAGAAGCGCGGGCTGTTTTACTCTCGAAGAGGTGAATTACGCCCTTTTCGAAACCAACGGACAGCTCGCCGTCGTGAAAAATCCCGATTGCGAAGGGGGAATGAAAGAGGGAGAATTCCCCGTCCCCGTGATTAGCGACGGACAATGGCCCTTCGAGGAGCTTAACGACCGCATAGACAGAGAAGCCGTTATGAGAGAGCTGAGAAGAAGGAGAGTCAGGCTTAAAGACGTTATTCTTCTGACTGTGGACGGGAAGGGACACGCGGTTCTGCAGGTCAGGAAAAAGCCTTACGAGACCTTCGATTTCGATTCGACGGTCGTTAAGGTCGAGGCGGATACGGGATTCCCTAATGACAAGGGCGGAAGGGATAATTCCGACGGAGATAATTCCGCGGAGAATCCGACGGGTAAAAGCGCGGAGGACAATAACTCCCGAGGAGCGGAGGAAATCGGGACTGCGCGGAAAGAGCAAAAAGCGAAGGAGAAAAAACTATGAAAAGGACGGTCATATCGCTTATCGTCGCTCTCGTTCTGCTAGGTTTTTTCGGAGCGGCGGAAATGGTCGTGATGACCAAGGGCTTTTCGGAGTTTAACGGAATGCTCGGAGAAATGCTTTCCGAAGCGGATAAGGAAACCATAGACGAAGTGAAATTCCAGAGCGTTATGAATTACTGGGAGAAACTCCGGCCGAAAGCCGAATGTATCGTAAATCACGGCGACCTCAGCGAAATCAATATGAGAATGAACGAGTGTATGAGCTTTATTCATAACGAAGAATACGCCGAGGCTTATATGCAGATCAAGGTTATGCTTTTTCTGTCGGAATATATTCCCGAGCTTATTATCCCCGGAATAACGACGATATTCTAAGGGAAAACGTAAAAACGAAGGCTTTACGTCAGTTGAGCTTCTTGTGTCAGTTACTCTTGGGGAATTTGAAAAAATCAAAAAACAGCAAACAGCGAGTTCGTAAAAGAGTCCGAAACCATCATCGGGCTCTTTTATCATTTACTAAAAACGATTTGATACGTTCGGAACGCACTCGGAACAACTCTGTTGTGATTTTTTGTAACACATTTTTATGGACACTCTACGTCGTTTTTTGCTTTGAAATGCTCAAGTTATGATACTGCAAAAGCGATACGAAAACGTTCGCAACTTCCATTACACTTTGCTGTATGAAAATTATATGTCGGATTTGTTTCGGGAAAGTTATATTTAAGTCATTGACTTTTTTAAATCAATATGATATTTTATAAATGAAAAAACAATCAAGACTTTTAATAAAAGGAGGAAACCGCGAATGAAATTCAAAAAGACGGCGATGCTGCTCGTTCTTGCGCTCTGTCTTATGACGGTAGTGCTGTGCGGGTTCGATACAAAACAAAAAAACGAACGATGATGAGAATCCGTTCGGACTTACGGAATACGTATTTTTCGAAGAGGATAAATTCAAGTTCGTAGCAATAGGCAACGACGTAGTTTGCCTGGGTTTTACGGAAAAATACCGCAATCAGGAATTGGAAAGCATAACAATTCCCACGAGATTTTCACAGTCGGAACAAATGGTTCTTACCCGAATCGCAAGCCATGCGTTTGCTTTTAAAACGATGACGGAGGTTCACATAAACTCGGAAACGTAGTCAGGGAGTTTTGGCTGTTGCACTTCTGTTGCGCTTGTCATACTACAATATAATTATTAAGCAAAAAAATTTTCACAAAAACGGAAAATCGACAGTATAGACTAACGTAAGACGATTCAAGAGAATCGCAAACGGTAAAAATTATATTCGGAGGTAACACAATGAACGACTCGAAAGAACTTTTGAAAAAGGCTAAAACGGCAAAAACGGCGGAAGAACTGCTCGCAATGGCGAAAGAAGAAAACATCGAACTTACATCGGAACAGGCGGCAATGGTGTTTGCCAATCTTAATAAGACGGGCGAACTCTCCGACGAGGAACTCGACAACGTTGCGGGGGGGCGGCTGCAACGGATTAAGCGGTCCGAAATTTTTCGCGAAAGACAGAGTGTCGCATAAGGGAATCGGCGGCAGAGATATCGACGGTACGGTCGTTAATATCGGAATGAAAGACGGCTGCTACGTATATTATGTTGTCGATGACGGCGCAAGAACGGAAAACCCGTTTTTCGCGAACGAGTTAACCCGCTTGCGGGCGTAGTCGGCGGCGATATGCGCGCACCCGATTTACGGAAGAGCTGTTTTTTTTGATAACGGCTATATCGAAAAATGCGAAAAAGCGCTCGCCCCGTACGTAAATATTAAGCAAATCAAATAAGACAAAGACAAGAGGTGCAAATAAATGAGTGCGAAAAGGAAATTATCGGAGTTGTTCGACTATCAACGGTTTGTCGGCAATAAAAGATTACAAGCCTTGATTGACGACACCGAACGTCGTCGTTTGAACCGCGCTTTGTCGGACGATGAGCTTGAACGGGTGAACGCGGCGGGCGAAAAAATCGATTACAGGGATAAAAAAGACGATGACGATAAGTAAACCCGATTGTAGATGGATTTACGAGCAATATCGCGATAAAATTTTCGGTTACGTTTTGTCCAGAATTCACAATCGCGCGGAAGCGGAGGACGTCGTTTCAACGATTTTTTTGAAAATATGCAAAAATATCGATAAATATAATCCCGAAAAGGCGTCGCTTTCGACCTGGGTTTATACGATAACTCGTAACACGGTTTATGACAGTCTGAAAGCGCTGCGGGATCGTCCTGCGTTTGAACTTTTAAGAGAATACGCCTTCTCCGGAAAACGTCGAGGAGAAGGTGCTTTCGGAAGAATTGCTCGAAGAGTTGGCGTGCGCGCTCGAAAAATTGCCGCAAAGAGAACGAGATGCGGTTATTTTGTTATACTATCGGAAACTCGACAGAAAAACCGTTGCCGACGCACTCGGCATTACGTACGCGCAACTGAGGTATCTGCACGATAAGGCAATACAAAAATTAGAAAAACTATTATCCTGAAAAATATAAAAGCGAGGGAAGCTACATAAATCCTTCGCTATATTCTTGTAAAGATTTTTTGCCGAAATTTTCACGAAGGTCAATAAAAAGGATTAAAATTATAAAGACATAAAAAGTACCCGACCAAACCCGTTTTACGGGTTCAATTGGGTACGGGTTTGGTGCGGCGAGTGGGACTTGAACCCACACGGGGTTACCATGCGCCCCTTAAACGCACGCGTCTGCCGATTCCGCCATCGCCGCATCTGGTGCCGAAGGTGGGACTCGAACCCACACGGTATCGCTACCAACGGATTTTGAGTCCGTCACGTCTGCCATTCCATCACTTCGGCGCATCTTCTCGATTTTACTATAAAACGGCGTAAAAATCAAGCGATTTTCAGCGATTTTTCGACGCTTTTTTTAGTTTTTAAGAGCGGCTGCCCGCGACTTTTTTCGTCCGCGGATTTCAAGCCCGATCGTCCCCGCCTCTCCTTCGGATAGAAGCGGGGCTTCTTTCGGAATAAATAGCGGGTAAATGGTGATAAAACTATTGAAAAAAAAACGGATGTATGATATAATACATAATGTATAACTGCGAAGTAATGCAGAAGGAGGGGCTGAATGAACGTTGTTTCCAGACAGGATAAGAACGGTAAGGTCGTTTACAGCAGCGATATTCTCAATTCGATAGTTCAGTGCGCCGCGGAAGAAGTCGACGGCGTGGTTAAGAATGAGCAGAATTCCAAAATCAATAAGAGATATAAGAACGGAGTCAAGGTCGAATCGATAGGAGAATACGTTTATATAGACGTCTTTATCAAGCTTTATCATAACGTCAAGGTCAAGGAAGTTTCGTATCTCGTTCAGGAATCGATAAAGAACACCGTGGAATCGATGACCGACTTTAAGGTCAAGGACATCAACGTTCACGTCGTGGACGTGGATTTCTCGGCAGGTCCGGTATCGCAGCCCCGTTTGGAGGAATAAATGAGGAAATACGCAAGAGAAGTCGCTTTTTCAATGGTTTACGGTTATCTTATGACGGGCGACAGAGAAGATAAGATTCCCGAGGAACTTTTTGACGGAAGAAAACTCGATTCGAGCGACGCGGATTTCGTTTTCGACGTATATAACGGCGTTATCGGCTGCGCGGATCGTTACGAAGAACTTATCGGGAAGTATTCCGAGGGCTTCAGGTCGGAAAGAATCTATCGCGTGGACAAGGCTTTGCTGCTTTCGGCGATGAGCGAAATCGAAACGATAAAAACGCCCGCGCCCGTCGTTATCGACGAAATCGTATCGTTTGCGAAAAAATACAGCACGGAAAAAAGCACGGGCTTTATCAACGGAATTCTCGGAAGCTTCATGAGAGAAAGAGAAAAACGGATTGCCTACGAAGCCGCGGAGGAGGATAAGAACCGCAATTTCGGAATAAAACTCGATCCGAGAAGCGTTAAAGAGGGAGAAATTCTCCAGAAAGCCTTTATTCCCGACGAGGAATAATCGGAAAGCGGAGTAATCCGAAAGGTGATTCGGAATCGACGGAAACAATCGGAAACGAAGATAATTAAAGACCGAAAATCAAAGAAAAGAACGGTTTGCGGAGGAAAAATGGCTAAAATCGTAGACGGCAGAAAATTTGCCGCGGAATTCACTGAAAAAATAAGAGAAGAAATAGCTGCGTTTAAGGAAGAAACGGGGAAATCCGTGCGTCTCGCGACTCTCGTGGTCGGAGAGAATCCTTCGTCGCTTTCTTATATAGCGAGAAATAACAAGAGCTGCGAAAAAGCGGGAATAGAGAGCGTCGTGGTTTCTCTTCCCGAGAGCAGCACGCAGAAAGAAGTCGTGGACGCCGTCCGTAAACTCAACGAGGACTCCGGAATCAACGGAATCCTTCTGCAGCTCCCTTTACCCAAACATATAGATAGGGAAAGAGTCGTCGAAAGCATAGCTCCCGAAAAGGACGTGGACGGACTTACGAAAATCAACGCGGCGGGACTTTATCTCGGAAGCGGCTCGGCTTTCGTCCCGAATACGCCTATGGGCGTTCTGACTCTTATGAAGTCGGAGGGCGTGAAGATTTCCGGCAAAAGAGCCGTCGTTATCGGAAGAAGCAATATAGTCGGCAAACCTATGGCTATGCTGCTGCTTTCGGAAAACGCGACCGTTACCGTTTGTCACAGCAGAACGGAAAATATCGCCGAAGTCTGCCGCGAAGCCGATATTCTCGTATCCGCCGTCGGTAAAGCCGGCTTCGTTACTGGAGATATGATAAAGGAAGGCGCGGTGGTTATGGACGTCGGTACGAATTTCGAGAACGGAAAACTCGTGGGCGACGTGAGATTCGAAGAAGCCGAAAAGAAGGCTTCGGTCATTACGCCCGTACCGGGGGGCTGCGGACCGGTCACGGTCTGTATGCTTATGAAAAACGCTCTTACGGCGGCGAGAAATCAGAATAAATGATTATATCCGTTTCGCAGTACGGCAATCTCATAAAGGGAATAATCGACAGCGAGCCTATCGTTTCCCGCCTGAGCGTAAGGGGAGAAGTCGCGGAATTCCGAAGAAGCGGAGAGTCCGCCTGGTTTACGATAAAGGACGAATTCAGCCGAATGAGCTGCTTTTGCTTCACGCTGACGGGCGAGCTCCCCGTCGGAGAAACGGTGGTCGTTACCGGAAATCCGTCCTATTATCCGAAAAGCGGAAATCTTTCGTTTTACGCGGCTTCGGTCACGAGAGAAAACAAGCGCGGCGACCTTCTCATAAGGCTTAACGAGCTTAAAAACCGCCTCGAAAAAGAGGGAGTTTTTGAAAACCGCAGACAGGTGAATCGGTACGCGCCTGAAATAGGAGTCGTCACGAGCGCGACGGGAGCGGCGGTAAGAGATATTATCGAGGTCGC
The DNA here is from genome assembly GCA_900544545.1 of uncultured Eubacteriales bacterium. Classification (GTDB taxonomy): domain Bacteria; phylum Bacillota; class Clostridia; order Christensenellales; family CAG-314; genus UMGS692. The sequence continues at coordinate 22,796 of UQVY01000006.1, read as the reverse complement.
CGTAAGACGCAATCCGGGAGTGAGCATTACGGTTTTTCCGAGCAAAGTTCAGGGCGAAGGAGCGGCGGAATCTCTGAAATCGGGCGTGGAATTCTTTTCCGCAAGCGACGTCGATACGGTCATCGTAGCGAGGGGCGGAGGCAGCAAGGAGGACCTCACCGCGTTCAACGACGAGGCTCTCGTGCGCGCGGTTTTCGCCTGTAAAAAGCCGGTTATCTCGGCGGTAGGTCACGAAATCGACTATACTTTATGCGACTTTGCCGCGGATTTGCGCGCGCCTACGCCTTCGGCTGCGGCCGAGCTTGCGACGGTCGATATGGCTCTCGTGAAAGACGAGCTTCAGGATCTGATTTTGCGGGCGCAGACGGTCGTCAGGAATCTTATCCCGGACGCGGAGGCGGAAATTTCTTCGTCGGCGCGTTATGCGGGAGAGGTCTTCAGGCGCAGACTTTCCGAAACCGAAGCAAAGCTCGATTCCTTGAAAAACAGAGCCGTTTCGGCAGTAAACGCGGCTTATTCGGACGAGGAAAAAAAGCTCGGTTCGCTTTGCGCGCTCTCGGAGGCCGTAAGCCCTATGAAGCTCCTTCGCAAAGGCTTTGCCGCGCTTTCGGTCAACGGCGAAACTCTCACCGAAGACAAACTTGCGGTGGGGACGATTTTCGACGCAAGAATGAGAGATGCGGCTTTTACCGCAAAGATTACGGAGGTTATCCGAGAGGAGAAGAAATGACTCAGAAAAAGAAAAAAGCCGACCTCGGGCAGACGCTCTCCGAGCTCGAGGAAACGGTCAGAAAAATGGAATCGAGAGAAACAGGTCTTGCCGAAAGCATAAAGCTTTACGAAAAGGCGGTCGCGCTCGTCGGAGAGGCGACGGAGCTTCTTTCGGAATACAAAGGGAAAATAACCGTGCTTACCGAGGCTATGAATTCGGCGGAAGAAAAGACCTTTCGGTCCGATGAATTCAAGGAAACGACTTAGCTTCCGTAATCGGGGAGAACGAAGTTTTCTCCGTAAATTCAAAAGAGAGTATTCTTCGGCGGATACGGATTCCGCGTAGAAAATCCGACGATAAATAAAGCCGAGAGAATTGCGGTCGCTTATACTGCGGCGAAAAGTATTTCGGCTTGGCAGGTACATAGGAAAAGGACAGATATGAACAACGATATACTCAAAGGACTCAATAACGCGCTTGCGGAGCATTCCGCGGAGACGGATATCCTCTTTAAACGGTATTTTCCGTCCGAAGAAAAAGCAATGGTTCTGGACGCGGCGGCTTACGGGCTTTTCGGGAAAGGGAAACGCCTCAGAAGCTTCCTTTTAAGATGCGGAGCGGACAGATACGAAATATGGGACGAGAATACGGAAAGACTTGCGGTCGCGCTCGAAATGATCCACGCGTATTCGCTCGTTCACGACGACCTTCCCTGTATGGACAACGACGATATGCGCCGCGGAAAACCTTCCTGTCATAAGGTTTACGGAGAGGCGGGCGCGCTTCTTGCGGGGGATTGTCTTCTTAATCTCGCCTACGAGGTGCTTCTGGGCGGAAAATTCACCCGAGGTTATCAGAAGGCTTGCGCAGCCGTAGCCGGAGCGGCGGGTTACGGGGGAATGATAGACGGACAATACGTAGAGCTTGCGTCGGAATTCGCCGACGAAAGAAAACTCCTCTCCATAACCGAGAACAAGACCTGCGCACTTTTCAGAGCGGCGGTAACGGCTCCGGCTCTGATTGCGGAAAGACCGCAGAGCGAAATCGACCTGCTTACCTGTTTTGCGGAGGCTTTCGGAACGGCTTTTCAGATTGCGGACGACCTTCTCGACGAAGAAACCGATAAGACGGAGGAAATGAATTTCGTTACCGTACTCGGACGGGAAAGAGCAAGTGAGGAACTCGAAGCTTATTCCGAAAAAGCTCTCGAAGCCTTGACCAAACTCGGAGTTTCGGGCGGATTCGAGGAAAGACTCGTTACTTTCAACCGAAGCAGACGAGTTTGATTACGAAAAGCCGAAAAACGAATCGGAAAAGGATTCGGAACTTCGTAAAAGAAGTGAAAATCATAAAATTATCATAAGGAGAAGTAAAAATGGACAAAACCGTATCGAAACTTATTAACGAACAGATCAACAAAGAGTTTTATTCAGCCTATCTTTATCTGGATTTTGCTAATTGGTACGCAGCGGAAGGACTTGACGGCTTTGAAAACTGGTATCGGATTCAGGCGCAGGAGGAACGCGATCACGCTATGCTTTTCTATCAGTACCTTCAGAATAACGGCGAAACCGTTACTTTTGAGGCGATAGACAAGCCCGAATGGGTCAAGGGCGATAAAATGACTCCCCTCGAAAAAGCTCTGGAACACGAAAAATACGTTACTTCGCTCATTAACGCGATTTACGCCGCGGCTTATAAAGTGAAGGATTTCCGCACGATGCAGCTTCTGGACTGGTTCGTGAAAGAGCAGGGCGAGGAAGAGAAAAACGCCTCGGATATGATTACGAAAATGAATCTTTTCGGCTCGGACGCAAAAGGACTTTATATGCTCAACAGCGAAATGAAAACCCGCGTGTATACCGCGCCGTCGCTCGTTTTGTAAAAGTCGGGCAGGTAAACGGGAATTAGAACGAAAGTCTGAAAACGCAACGATGACGGCGGAGCTGTTCGCGGGATGAATGCAGATTATTTCTTCTGTACGGACGATAGCGAAGCAACTCCGTCGTTCAAAAACGGCGCGGAAAATCGCTGCGTCCGAGAAATCAGAAACCGACGGGCAAACCGCTTCGTAATTTGGCGCGGAGAAAACGAAAAACAGTCGCCGATTTAGTAGCGGACAAATGCGGAAGACAGCCGCCGACTTAAAAATTTCAAAATTCCGTACTTTTTAAAACGGAAACGCTTGCATTTATTTTTCGGGGGTGATATGATACTTCTCGGTTAGCGAGCGGTAACCGTTCTGCACGGAAAATGAGAGCGGAAAAGACGGAAAACTCTTGGTTTTTAACGGGACGAAGCGGCGGAACCACGGCAAAAAGGGCGTAAAACGATTGAACGGAATCGCGCCTTATTTTTATGCGAATAAGTTAGCCAAGGCTAACCGATATTGGAACGGACGAAAAACCGCTTGACAAGTAACCGGGCAGAGTAGAATTTCTCCGATATCGCGCCGAAAATCCGAGACTGCGGATTACGGGCAGATAACGGACTGACGACGGAGGCACGACAGGACAATGAATAACGAACGGAAGAAAAACGAAGAAAACGCGGCGACAAACGGGCTTTTATCGAATATGGAAGACATAACGACGATGAAGAACGCGGCCGAGGATTCGGACGGAGCGAGGACGAAAATCGGGGAGAATTGCGGACGATAAACAGAAAATGTGAACATAACGGCTTGATTTTTTCGTTGCGGAATGCTATAATAGTCGAAAACGGAGTTAGCGGCGGCTTATCGGTCGGGCGCGCAACCGGATTCAATAAACCGAAGGAGAGGTGTCAGATGAAATATGAGGTTGAAAAAATCATAAAGAAGAGCAGATACGCAAATTTTATTCCGACTTTACCGGAAGACGTGCGTAAAGACGTGAAAACGAGAATCGGCGAGCTTATCGAAGATGAGAAAGAATACTGCGATAAGGGCAATTTCAATCATCTTAAAAACATCTTCACGGCTATCGCGCTTTACGAAACCCTTCAGAAACACGGAAAGGGCGAAGAAGAAACGTTTTATTTGGTTTCGACCGAGATGTGGAAGTCGCTTAATCCGGAATCGATGCAGAAACTTGCGAAAAAGAGTTTCTTTTTGCCGCTTATGAAAAAAGTCGTGCCTTTCGGACTCAAACACGGCTCGGGTTACGGATGGAGATACACTTGGCACAAAGACGATCCGAAAAACGAATTCCATTTCGAATGCAACGAATGTATTTACGCCAAGATATTCGCAAAGCATAACGTACATAAACTCGGACCGATGTTCTGCCGTTCGGACGTTATCAATTACGGCAATCTTCCCTATACGGACTTCGTGCGCACGCAGACTTTATGTAACGGAGGAGAATGCTGCGACTTCAAATTCGTACGCTACGGAAAGGACGAAAAATTCGACCGCACGGACAGTATCTGACGCAAAACGGAGGCTGCCCGACGGAAAGATATGCTTTACGGAAGAATTACACTCTTTTTGCGAAAAAAGTTTAGCTCTGCGCTAACCTTTTGTTGACTTTTTACGCCGAATGAGTATAATTATAGAGGTTCTTTCGGGAACGAATTTTTTACGAGTTGGTTAGCCGAGGCTAACCAAATTACAGACTCGCAGCAGGGAGGTAGGATGAGTCCGTCTGAATTGAGATATCTTATAGCGTCGAACGAGCTTGCGGAAGGAGACAGAGCGGTCAGGCAAAAAGACGTTGCCGACAGACTTCGGGTTTCCAAGGTAAGCGCATATAACGCCATCGAAAGGCTTAAAGAAAAAGGACTTCTTGAAAAAAACGAAAGGTGCGTGGTTCTGACCGAGGTCGGAAAGAACGTTCTGGGCGAATATATGACCATAATCGGATTTATTTCCGTGCATCTTTCAAAACATTGCGGGACGTCGGAAAAAAGAGCCTACGAGGACGCTTTGAACGCGGTCTGCGGCTTTTCGGACGAAACGAGAATAGGAGTCGCAAGATTCATTGAATCGGGAATGAACGGAATTCATCACGGATTCGGAGTATAAAACTCGGAGACAGGTCGGAAAAATGATTGATAAGGAATTATTCAGGCTTATCGGCGGAAACAGGAAATACGTTTTCGTCGCGGTAGCCTTACAGGTAGTCGGTCTGGCGGCAAACGTCGCCGTAACCGCGGGAATATGTCTGGCGATTTCTCTTCTTTATAATGGAGCGGAGAGCGCAGCGTTCGTATTTCCTTTCGTTTTGGCCGCAGTCGGTATTATCGTGAGATATACCTGTTCGAGACTGACGGGCGACGTGAAGGATAAACTCGGAAGAGAAGTCAAGAAAGGCCTTCGCGAAAAGGTTTATAACAAGATAGTAAAGCTCGGCGTAAAAACAGCCGACGGAATGAGTATGGCGGGACTTACGCAGGTTTCGGTTGAGGGAGTGGAGCAGCTCGATTTATATTATTCGTCCTATCTGCCGCAGTTCTTTTTCGCTATGCTTGCGCCCTTCGTATTGTTCCTGATATGCGTATGGATAGACTGGCCGACGGCTCTGGTGCTTCTGGCTTGCGTACCTCTTATTCCGCTCTCTATCGTTGCGGTAAGTAAATACGCAAAGAAAATCTTCGCTAAATACTGGGGAAAGTATACCTCTATGGGAGATAAGTTCCTCGACAGCGTTCAGGGACTCAGAGAGCTTAAGATATTCCGCGCGGACGGAAGACAACACGAAAAAATCAACGAAAGCGCAGAGGAATTCAGAGTGGTTACGATGAAAGTTCTCGTTATGCAGCTCGCAAGTTCGACGATAATGGACCTCGTGGCTTACGGCGGAGCGGGAGCGGGTATTGCTTTTGCGGTAACGGGAGCGGCTTTCCGCGGACTCAGTCCGTTCGCGGCTCTTTTCCTTTGTCTCGTGGCGGTAGAGTTTTTCCTTCCTCTGAGAGCGTTCGGATCGGCTTTTCACGTAGCTATGAACGGAGCGAGTGCGGGTAAGAAGATTATTGCTCTGCTGAATACGCCCGATCCCGTATGGGGAAGCGAGAGCGTCGGCGGAAGAGAGATAAAACTCGAAAACGTAACCTTCTCTTACGACGGAAAACGCGACGTCCTTAAAAACGTGAATATGGTTTTTCCCGAAAAAGGAATGATAGCGATAGTCGGAGAATCGGGTTGCGGAAAATCAACCGTCGTAAATATGCTAATAGGAGCTTTCCGTCCGCAGAGCGGAAGAGTAACCGTAGGCGGCAAGCCGCTTGAAAATCTTTCGCGTGAGAATTGGTATTCGCATCTTTCCGCGGTAAGTTATAATACTTATATTTTCAACGAAAGCGTAAGGGACAATTTCAGACTCGCTAAAAAAGACGTGTCCGACGAAGAGATATACGAGGTACTGAAGAAGGTCAATCTTGCGGATTTCATAAAGAGCGCGGGCGGTCTCGACAAGATTATAACCGAAGACGCGGCAAACGTTTCCGGCGGACAAAAACAAAGACTTGCGCTTGCGGTCGCGCTCGTTGCGGATAAGGATATTTACGTCTTCGACGAAGCGACGAGCAATATCGATTCGGACAGCGAAGCCGTTATAATGAACAACGTCAAGGCGCTTTCCGAAAGCAAGAGCGTTATAGTCATTTCTCACAGATTGCAGAACGTCGTTCCCGCGGAGAATATATACTATATGGACGACGGAGAGATTGCGGAAACGGGTTCTCACGAAAAGCTTATGAGCGGAAACGGGGGTTATGCGTCCTTATATAATGCGCAGAAGAAGCTCGAAAGAGGTTTTGCGGAGGTGAACGTATGAGCACGGCTGTTGTAAATAAGGAAAAGCCTTCGAGAAGAAGCGGAGCGAAGATAATGGCGAGTCTTATCGCGCTTCTCGGCAGTCTTTCGATTATAATCGTTTTAGCCGTAATAAACGGAAGTATCGGATTCGTATGCGCTATGGGCGTAACCGTATCGGGCGCGGTCGGAATAGCGAAAGTTCTCGGCGAGGATATAGCTCTTTCCTACGGCTGGATAGTCGGTATGGCGATAGGTTTCGGCGTACTCAGAGGAATACTCAGGTATTTCGAGCAGTACAGCAATCACTATATAGCGTTTAAACTGCTTGCGGTGCTGAGAGATAAGGTTTTCGGAGCTTTGAGGGTATTGTGTCCGGCGAAGCTCGAAAATAAACAGAAGGGAAGCATAATCGCTATGATAACTTCGGATATAGAAACTCTCGAAGTTTTTTACGCGCACACGATTTCCCCTATCTGCATAGCCGTTCTGGTTTCTCTGGGAGTGGTTTTGTTTATCGGGTTCGTTTCGAGCTGGTATATAGCTCTCGTCGCGCTTGTCGGATATATTTTCACAGGAATAATCGTTCCCGCCGTTTCTTCGGGAAGACTTAAAGAAAGCGGCGTAAGATACCGCGCGGAATTCGCTTCGTTCTCGGCGTTTTTCCTCGACAGCATCAAGGGAATAAATGATATCGTTCTCAATAACGCGGGAAAAGAGAGAGAAAATGAAGTTAACGAAAGATCGGACGAGCTTCTTTCCGAAACGAAGAAAATGAAGCGCGAAATCACGAAGGTTTCTTCGGCGATAGAACTTACCGTATCGGTTTTCATTCTTATTACTCTTGCGGTCGGTATAATTCTCGTAAGAAGCGACGTTCTTTCGGTCGGAAGAATGATTATCGGCGTAGTCGCCGTATTTTCGTCTTTCGGACCGGTCATTGCGGTCGGAGCGCTTCCCGGAAATCTCACGCAGACCTTTGCGAGCGGAGACAGAGTGCTTAATCTTCTCGAAGAAAAACCCGCGGTCGAAGAGATAAACGGAGGCAGGAATTTCGATTACGACAACCTTAAAGTCAAAGACCTTTCGTTTTCCTACGACGGAAGCGCGGAGGTTCTCAGAGATATAAAAATGCACGCCGAAAAGGGCGAAATCGTCGGTATAATCGGAGAATCGGGCTGCGGAAAATCAACTTTCCTCAAACTTCTCCTGAGATTCTGGGAAAAGGACGGCGGAGATATAGATTATAACGGAACGGACGTGGACGAGATAAACACCGAATCGCTGTTTTCGAACGTTACGATGGTTTCACAAAGCACTTATCTTTTCGAAGAGACGGTGGAAGACAACTTAAGAATAGCCAAAGCCGACGCAATCGACGATGAAATCGAAAACGCCTGCAGAATGGCTTCGGTTCACGATTTCATAAAGACGCTTCCCGACGGATACAAGACGATGGTGACGGCTCTCGGCGACAATCTTTCCGCGGGCGAAAAACAACGTCTGGGACTTGCGAGAGCGTTCCTCAGAGGAAGCAGTCTTATTCTTCTCGACGAGCCTACGAGCAACGTCGACAGTATTAACGAAGGAATAATCCTCGACGCTCTCAGAAAACAGAAAAATAAAAAGAGTATTATTCTCGTTTCTCACAGGGAATCGACTATGGCCATCGCGGACAGAGTTTACAAGGTCGAAAACGGAATTATGACGGAGGTAAGATGAAGTGAAAAACGATAAAAGCCTGCCCGTTTACGGAGTCGGCCCGATTTACGGAATATTCGTGTTTCTGATTACCGCGGCCGGTATCGTTCTGTATTGCACGGCACTGCTTAAATCCGGCGAGGCGGAAAATTCCGCGATAAAAGTAATTTTTATCGTATCGGGAGCTTTGCTGATAGCCGCGGGCGTAGCTATGTGGATAACGGCGGTACCGGTAAACAGAATCGACCAAAGCATAAAAAGCAATTCGCTCAAGACTACGGGCGTTTACGGAATCGTAAGGAATCCGATTTATTCGGCAATAATGTTTGCGTGTACGGGCGCGCTTTTGTGCTGTTCGAACTACTGGCTTCTTATCGCACCCGTAATTTTTTACGTGTTTCTGACGGTGCTGATGATTTTTACCGAAGAAAAGTGGCTGGAATCGGCTTTCGGAGAGGAATATCTCGCCTATTGCAAACGCGTCAATCGCTGCATACCGTTTTTCCCGAGAGGAAAGTAAACGGAATGATGTGAGGAGTGCGGCTTATACCGCAACTTACAAAAAAATACTGTCCCGTTTTGGCAAGGGACAGTATTTTTGTTAAGTGGAAAATGATTTGAAATTATTTTAAATCCTGGTTATCCAAGGTGTTGCGATTTTTTATTGTCAAAACAAATTGCGTTTATTATCGAAAAAATTACGATATCTTTTGATAGCTGCAATTTTACGTAGTGCTGAACACAAAATTTATAAGCTTTAATGTGATTGTTTGGTGTGACTTTTGTGTTGCAATACAAAGTTATAGTTTTCAAGTTTATTATATAGATTAAATTATTAAAAACTTGACAAATATTGTATTTTATATTATATTACTTATGTAGGTTTATGTATCTTTGTAATAGCCGATGACGTAAACGTGTATTTTTTTGTTTTTGGGAGGTCGTAATGAAAAAATATTGGTTGTTTTTGGATGAAGGCGGAGACTTTGATTCGGATCTTATGCGACGAAATTCAAACGAGTGTCTTGTGGGCGGCTTTCTTGCAGAGGCAGGTCAGGCGCAGAATTTTTATAAAGAAGATTTTACGAAGAGAGTTATTGTTTCATCTTGGTGTAAAACATGTAAAGAATTTTCAAAATTTAACTCTGATTTGGCAAATAATCAAGACGAGGTTTTAAAAGTTGTAAATCATGCAACAGAAATAAAGAAACAAAGTTCGAAATACAGAGAGTTTTATCCGTCTGTTCTTACTTCCTTGTTATCTAAACTGGTTGGTAGTGGTGCGTCGCTTGTTATTTTTCAGAATAACAATAAGTCTAATGTAGTTGATTCCACGACAACTTATTTAAACATACTGGTAGAAGGAGTTTTTTTTGTTTTGAAAAAGCTTGCGTTGAGGTATGGGGAACCAATTGAATTATACTTGGTTATAGGTGAACGTCGCGACATGAGTCGGGAAGCTAAAAACGCAGTTTGTGTCCCGAAAGAATATATTCCGCAAAGTGAGTATAAGCGACGTGTAGATGAAAAAATAACACTGTTAAAGGCGGTTGATTCGGATACGGTAATCAAAAAAAGTGAAATTAAGTTATCGTTAAGTATAGATAAAGAGGACTCCAGGCTGATTCTCAGTGATTACATATGTAATTATTATTTTACAAGATCTCCCGATAGTGATTTGTTTAAACATTACGGGGAGAAAATCGGCAAGCTTTTTAAAGGTGAAAGCGCGATTATTTATACTATGGGTGATAATTCCGATTTGAACCGATTGAACAGATATAGAAGCGCAGGAATGTATTCGTCGATTTTAATTGAACTTTGTTATGGAGAAATAAGCAAGACTTTATATAATGATACAATTGAGTTTTTTATTGCAAAAAAACAAATTGATGTAGTTGAAAAGGCGTTTCGGGCGTTTTATCAGCATTTAGACGAACTTATTACGAAACGGAGAAATTTTGCCGTTACCAAACGATTATTGGATAACGCAACTGTTATAGTAAATAAGATTAAAGATGTTTTTCAGGAGGAAGTTTCTACCATTAAATGTATAGAGTTTGATATATGGATGTATTATGAAACTATGTACAGCCATATGGGAAATTACGGTGAACAGAAATCGGCATTGGAAAAAGCTCAGCAAGTATATAGTCAAATCAATAACCATATTGAGAACTTTGATAGGTTTTTTATTATGGAAAACAGGAAAGCAATTTTTCTTAATTATACATATGATTTCAAAGAAGCCGAGAGAATATGTTTGAAAGCGGAAAGGATTCTTGATGACGTTAATCGGCTTGCAATAGGGGAAATAAGGGAAAATGATTTTGAAAGTGACGATATAAAATCTGATCAGTTAGGTAAAATGTATGGAACGCATGTGCAAATTGCAGTGAATTTGTTTAATCAAGGGTTAGTTTCCTATGAATATGTCCGTAAAATTTCGAATTTATCGATAAAGTGTTTTTCACATAAAAATGACATTTGTCGTCAATTTCAATATTTAGCAGCATTGGAAACTTCCGCAGGTAATATTGACACAGCCTTAGAGTGTTTGAATAAGGGAATTTCCGAGAAAAATTGGGAGAAAATATCGCTGTCGTATTCGGATACGGGAGTGTTTTTTGTTGTATATCATTTGTCGAATATAGCTTTAGCTGCCGTAAAATCGGGGCGCAGTGAAAGTGCAAAAATGATTTTGGATAGAAGTATGGGTTGGCTTGAGGGCTTTTTTAAACAGCTGAGTTCAAATACTTTTGATTATGGTTCGGTTATGCCAAACGGAATAGCGGCATTCAATCTTGCCCTTGTTTATTCCTACATCCGAGGCCCGAAGTACATAGACAAATTATTGAATTTAGCGGATTGTATAGAAGAGCAACAAATAACCTTTTATCCGCAGCTTTATGCAGATATTGCATTATGCTGTTGTAAATATGTTAGTAATGAGTGGTCTAAAAGAGTGGATTATTCTTTTGTGACGTCGAAAATAGAGTCTGTTTTTCAAAAGAACTTTTCAAATAGTACAAAAGAGTTTTTTGTTAAATGGCAAAAGATACTTCGGGAAAAAGGAAATAGTGCTTTAGTTGAATTTGCAAAAACGAGATTGTATTGATTTTCGGAGGATTATTTTTATGGAAAGACAAAAGAGAAAGATGAAATCTAAATCCAAGATGGCAGGTGTTAAGTCGGTTTTTGTTATTGGTGATGAATTATTGATGACTTCATTTGGGGATGGTGATGATGCTGTTCTTGAAAAAGACATTGATGAAAATGGTGTTGTTAATGATTGTCGGAATCCGGCTGCATACGATGCTGTTTATGGCACAGATTCAATTCGCGTTAAAAAAACAAATAATAACATTCGGGCGAAGGTGAATAATCCGCTTGCGAAATCGAATATACGCTCGGAAGAATCTGCCTTATTTAGGACTCGTGTTAATGAATATAAACGAGAACAAAAGGACAAGTACGAAACCCTCTTTTTCGGGAAAACCTTTGACGATAATATTCATATTCAACTAATAAGTAAGATTCTTGATATAGAAAAAACTTTTTCTGTTGTCATAGGTAATATCGTTTATGCGATAAACAATCTTTCTTTGGAGCAGTCGATTGATAGACCTATAGATATTTTCGGAGATAAAAATACTCAGGGCATTTCTTTGCGCGAGGATAACGATTATCTTAAAACAATGTTGCCCAGGTGTGAGTATTTATTCCATAATATATTAAACTCCGATTCAGACAACAACTCAAAAATGAATTACAATAAAGTTAACAAAGGAAAAGAAGAAAAGGACAATCGAAACAATGAGAATATAGAAAAACTGAAAAAAGCGTTGGAAGTTATAAAAATAATTCGAGTAGATTCTTTTCATGGAGTTGACGGTATAAAAGGAGATCAAAAATTCCCAAGATCGAAATACAACCTTGCAGTAAACTATAATGAGGAAATCCAAAAAACCATTTCCGAGCCGTTTAATAGAAAAGTAGAGGAAGTTCAGCAAGACTTTTATAGAAACAGTTGCGTAAATATTGATTTTTTAAAAGAAATAATGTACGGTAGCAATTACACAGATAGAGGTTCAGATTCTCTTGAGTGTTCGTATTTTAATTTTGCGATTCTTAAACAGAATAAGAATATGGGCTTTTCTATTACGTCGATTCGAGAGTGCCTTCTCGACCTATATGAATTGAATTTTGAAAGTATGCAGAATCTGCGTCCGCGTGCAAACTCTTTTTGCGATTTTTTGATTTATGATTATTATTGTAAAAACGAATCTGAACGAGCGAATCTTGTGGATTGTCTGAGAAGTGCGGCCTCGGAAGAAGAAAAAAAGAATATATATTTTCAAACGGCAGAGAGAGTTAAAGAAAAATTTAGGAATGCATTTAACCGGATATCCCGATTCGATGCTTCATATATCAAAAATAGTAGGGAGAAAAATTTATCCGGCGGTAGTTCTTTGCCAAAATATTCTTTTATAGAAGGTTTTACGAAAAGAAGTAAAAAAATAAACGACAATGACGAAAAGAATGCAGATCTTTTCTGTAATATGCTGTACTATTTGGCTCAGTTTTTGGATGGAAAAGAAATTAATATTTTTCTTACTTCAATTCACAATATCTTTCAGAATATCGACTCATTCTTGAAAGTGATGAAAGAAAAAGGGATGGAGTGTAAATTTCAAAAAGATTTTAAGATGTTCTCCCACGCAGGACACGTGGCAAAAAAGATAGAAATAGTTATTAGTCTGGCTAAGATGAAAAAAACACTTGATTTTTACAATGCTCAAGCTTTGAAGGATGCCGTTACTATTCTGGGTGTTAGTAAAAAGCATCAATATTTAGATATGAATAGTTATTTAGATTTTTATATGTTTGATAATCGTTCCGGGGCTACAGGTAAAAATGCGGGGAAGGATCACAATTTGCGCAATTTTTTAGTTTCGAACGTCATTCGTTCCAGAAAATTTAACTATCTTTCTAGATATAGCAATCTCGCAGAAGTTAAAAAATTGGCACAAAATCCGTCATTAGTTCAATTTGTGCTTAGTCGTATTGAGCCGTCTTTAATTTGTAGATATTATGAGAGTTCTCAAGGAATATCTTCAGAAGGGATTACGATAGACGAACAGATTAAAAAACTTACAGGTATAATTGTCGACATGAATATTGATTTGTTTGAGAATATAAATAACGGTGAAATTGGTATGCGGTACAGCAAAGCTACGCCACAAAGCATCGAGCGTAGAAATCAAATGAGAGTGTGTTGGTTTGTATCTTAACGTTTTGTATCAGATTGAAAAAAATTTGATGAATGTTAACGCAAGATACGTTCTTGCTTTTGCATTTGCCGAAAGAGATGCTCTTATGTTAAACTTTACGCTTGAGGAATGCAAGAAAAATAAAAAAAGGAGTAGTGGTGGTTTTAGTTTTATTGAGATGACGCAGTTTTTCATTGATAAAAAGCTGTTTAAAGTTGCTACGGAAGCAATTAAGAAAAATGTGTTAAAGTACAACGGAAACCCTGAGAGTTTAAACCATATCCCAGGTGAATATATATGTAAAAATATGGAAGGTTATCATGAAAATACGGTTAGGAATTTTCGTAATATGGTAGCGCATCTTACAGCAGTAGCGAGAGTTCCTTTGTATATATCGGAAGTAACCCAAATCGATAGTTACTATGCGTTATATCATTATTGTATGCAGATGAATATATTGCAAGGCATAGAGCAGAGCGGTAAAATACTGGATAATATCAAACTTAAAAATGCTCTTGAAAATGCGAGGGTTCATCGGACATACAGTAAAGATGCCGTAAAATATCTTTGTTTACCTTTTGCTTATAACATTTCGAGATATAAGGCTCTTACGATAAAGGATTTATTCGATTGGACGGAATATTCCTGTAAAAAAGATGAATGAAACGTCATTTAGGAGCTTAATCATTGAAAGAAGCAGCACGTTGCATCTTTGTGATGGATTGTTGATTATATCGAATCAAGACAGCATAAAAGAAATTCCATTGGGACAGATTAGTTCGCTGATAATTACAACCTCTTCCGTATCCGTTACTGCGGCACTTTTAGCGGAGATGATGAAAAATAATATTTCAGTGATTGTCTGCGACGAAAAGAGACTTCCCGTGGGTGTAATGCATACGGTGGGGAATAATTATGTCAGTGCAGGGCGAATTATCAGGCAGACACGATGGAATTCAGAATGTCAGGACGAAGTATGGTCGGCAATAGTAAGAATGAAGATTAAGAACAGCATTTCCGTGTTGCTTTTTTTCGATAAGGAAATAGAAGCGAAATGTTTAGAGCGACATTTAAGTAAGCTTGAGATAGGAGATTGGACAAATAGGGAAGCAATTTGTGCCAAGATTTATTTTCAGGCATTATTCGGAAGAGATTTTAACAGGAATATACCGAGTGACATAAATGCTGCATTGAATTACGGGTATGCTATTCTCGCATCTCATATCAGTAGATTTCTGGCGGGCGGGGGATATTGTCCGGCATTGGGGATTCACCATCATAGTCAGAATAATTATTGGAATTTAACATACGATCTTATCGAGCCGTTCAGATTTGTTGTGGACAAGTTTGTTTATGAAAGAGTTGGGTTTGAGTTTGATCGTACGATTAAGAACGGACTTATAGAGTTGGGTGAAGCAAAAATTAAATACGGTAAAAGACGGTGTACGGTTAATTATGCGATGGATTGTTTTTGCAACGACGTTTTAAAAAGTTTAGATAGTCGAAGATCGAATATCAAGGAGGTGTCTATGTTGTGCGAGACGGAGTAGTTTTATTGTTCTATGATGTTTCAGTCGGAGAAAAGGAAGCTCGTCGTGAATACAGAGAGCTGTTTAAAGGTTTGAAAAGGGACGGATATATGCAGCTTCAGAAATCGGTTTTTTATAAGTATATCCGGAATATTTCAATGTACTGTTATGAAGTTGAGAGGATACGCAAAATGCGAATAACTCAGGGCGAAGTATATTGTATTCCAATGAGTTTTCAGAATTTTATGAGGATGGAAGCGTTGCATGGGCAATTACCGGATATGGAGATGATTCGTTCGTCTTTTTGGTATTTTTAAAATATGCCTTAAAACAGTTGACAGAAACGGATTATTTTATTATAATGAAAATACTATACCGATGTTTCATCGGCCCCTTGACCTTACGAAATGGTAAGGTTCCAAAACGTCCTGCGGGTATATATCGACGAAGCCAGATCGCCCCTTGACCTTACGAAATGGTAAGGTTCCAAAACACGTCATAATTTTTTGCGATTACGCGCGTGTGCCCCTTGACCTTACGAAATGGTAAGGTTCCAAAACAAAGTCGCACCTTGCGACTTTATCGGTAGCCACGCCCTTTGACCTTACGAAATGGTAAGGTTCCAAAACTATTTTATGAGGCGTCCGCCCTTGTGGGTAAGCCCCTTGACCTTACGAAATGGTAAGGTTCCAAAACTCGTTCTTGCTTCTTTCTAGCTATTGCTTCTTGCCCCTTGACCTTACGAAATGGTAAGGTTCCAAAACCAGCGCAGTCATCAGGCAAAGCGTCCCAATAGCCCTTTGACCTTACGAAATGGTAAGGTTCCAAAACGCAATTCTTTTTTCTTCTTCAATCCATTGTTGGCCCTTTGACCTTACGAAATGGTAAGGTTCCAAAACGCCAAACGGCTTTCATCTATTGATTCACCGAAGCCCTTTGACCTTACGAAATGGTAAGGTTCCAAAACAGATAATAAGCGCAAAAGATGTTAAAATAGAGCCCCTTGACCTTACGAAATGGTAAGGTTCCAAAACTGCGGCGGTGTTGTAAGCTTTCACGCTTTCAGCCCTTGACCTTACGAAATGGTAAGGTTCCAAAACTGTCGCCGTCAATTATGGTATAGCTTATCTTAGCCCTTTGACCTTACGAAATGGTAAGGTTCCAAAACTTGTTCTCCTTTGCTAACTGTTAGCATTTTTGCCCCTTGACCTTACGAAATGGTAAGGTTCCAAAACTAATTCCCGAATACGAAACCGGAAACTCGTTGCCCCTTGACCTTACGAAATGGTAAGGTTCCAAAACTTTACGCCCTTTTAACAGGCTTGTCCTTAAATAAGGAAGTGTTGAGGCTCTTTTGAGGTTGGAAGTGTGCAATCGTTCGCTGCATAAAAATCCGTTTACTTGATTTCCTCGTCATTCGGCGGGTGATGGTTAATTTTTTGATTTGAATAGTTTTGAAATAAATTAAACTTGTAGAAGTGCTTCTTTTGATGTAAAAGTCGCATTTAGGTATTCTCTTATGTATAAACTTTTTGTAAAAATCTATTGAAAAACAGCGTAGGCTGTGGTACAATGGCGATATCGAAAGAATAACGGATTTAAGAGGTTAAAATGAAGTTTTACGAATTCGGGAAAGAGGGAAACCCGACGATTATGCTGCTTTCGGGGACCTGTTGCAACTGGAAGCTCAATTTCTGAGAGGTTATTCCCCTTCTTGAAAAACAATTCAGGGTTATATGCGTTTCTTACGACGGCTTCGACGAAACCGAAGATACGATTTTCGACGATATGATTTCTCAGACGGAAAAAATCGAGACTTATGTCAGGGAAAACTACGAGGGTAAGATAAAAGCGGCTTACGGATGTTCTTTAGGCGGCTCTTTCGTCGGACTTCTCGTTCAAAGACGGATAATTCATATCGACCACGCGATTCTCGGAAGCTCGGATATGGATCAGGAAAGCCCGTTTAAAGCGAAACTTAAGTGCAAAATAGCCGTACCGTTGCTTTATAAGATAGTGAGTACGGGGAAATATCCTGCGATTTTCGAGGAAAAGATGGAAAAAAAAGCGCACTCCTTATTGCGATAAGTTTATGGAACTGTTCGGAATAGGAAAGGGCGGATTGCCTTACATCAGAAAAGAAAGCGTATTCAATCAGTTTTATTCCGACCTTATAACGCCCGTCGAAAAAAACATAAGCGTGGAAGGAACGACGGTGCATTGCTTTTACGCAAAAAAGATGGGCGAAAAGTATCTGAAAAGATATTTCGAGCATTTCTCGTCGCCCGTGATTCACGAATTCGATATGGAGCACGAAGAATTATTGGTGCTTTATCCCGAAAAATGGGCGGAGGAAATCATCGCGCTCTGCGAATAGTCCTTCATAACCGCGATTTCTCCTGTTGCAGAATCTGTTCCCGCATAGATAAACGTCCGGAAGCCAAACGATTCCGGATGTTTTTTAAATGAGGCTTTTTCGAGTTTAAAGGTGAAAAGAATAGCCGTTACAGCCGTCAAACCATTGATTTTTATAGCGAAAAATGGTATATTATTTTCGATAAATCGGGATTTATGGAGAAACCGTATGAGTATAGTCATAAAAAGAATGGAAACGGAAGAAGAAATCAGAGGAAAAGCATTTGTCCACTGGAAAGCTTGGCATGAGGCTTATCCTAACCTCGTCAGTCAGGAATACCTCGATAATTTAACATATGAGAAATGCGAAAGCATGGCGTTCAGTTGGCGAGATAATTCGATTGTTGCAATGGACGGAAATACGGTAATTGGGTTTATTGGATACGGAAATCGCGGCGAAGAAGCTCCTGATGCCGGAGAAATATTTGCATTGTACATTCTGTCAGAGTACTATGGAACAGGTGTAGGGCTAAAACTGATGCAAGCAGGCTTGAAAGAGTTGTCTGCTTATCCGGAAGTGTATCTGTGGGTTTTGAAAGGCAACAGGCGTGCTATACGGTTTTATGAAAAATGTGGGTTCGTCCCCACGGGGGAAGAATTGGTAAATTCAAAAATCAATGCAACAGAAATCAAAATGAAATTAGCTCGATAAACTCCGTTTTGCCTGTTGCTATCTGATTTTAAAACGAAATTCGTAATTTATGGAGAACCCAATATGATAGAAATTAAAGACTTGACCATTAATGATATTACTCCCGATATGCTGTTGAGTTTTAATCATCATGAACTGATAACAAAAATGTGGGTAAAGAATAATGATCAATGGGAATTGACAGAAGTATCTGAAGTGCACGAGTGGAATAAAGAAAAAAAGATGTGGGTAGCGGAATATATTCGCTCGCAGATTGAACAAGGCGGTTCAGTCGTAGCCGCATTCGACGGTGACGTTTTAATCGGATTTTGTTGCGTTGACGGTTATCTAATGGGCAAAACGGCAAAGTATGCAAATCTGACGATGCTTTTTGTAGACGATAACCGGAAACGAAAAGGTATAGGAAGAAAGTTGTTTGATAAAATATGTGAGAATGCCGCAAGAATGGGGGCTGATAAACTTTTTATGTCGGCAGTAGCCTCTTTCGAAACTATTGCATTCTATTTCGCTATGGACTGCGAAGACGCAAGGGAAATCATAACCGACTACGTTGACACAGATCAAGACAGATATCTCGAGTATTCGTTAGCAACGTTGAAATAACTACAAATCCCGTTTTATATTGTAAACATATTCAGAAACGATAATCTCGGAGTGGCTATTCGGCATAAAAAAGTAGCGTTAAAACTCCATTTGCGTTGAAAAATGCTATGATTTTAACGAATTGGAATTTGATGAAATGTGATGACAATGAAAAAATTATTTTTTGAAACAGAACGTGACGGCTTTTATGGCACGTATTATGAGAATCCGCGCGGGGCGAACTGCGCAATGATCGGTCTTTTCGGAGACGATCCGAACGATTATATGGCAAAATGCGGTGCAAAATGACTGCACAAAAACGGTGTCAATGTGCTCTGCATTTCTCGGGGGAAGCACAATTACAGCCACGTTAATTGTCCGCTTGAAAGAATCGAAACGGCAATCGAGTGGCTGATGGCTCACGGGAACAGAAAAGTCGGTATTATGGGAATGAGCACGGCGGGAATGGAATCGTTGGTGGCGGCGTCCTATTTCCCGGATATAACGCTGACATTTGGGCTGACAGCCAGCGATTTTGTGTGGCAGGGATTCGAGCTGGGCAAAAAGGACGGCTGCAAGGGGTGGCCAGTGCCAGGAACTTCTACGCTTTCCTATTGCGGAAAGCCTCTTGCTTATATGCCGTTTGTCTACGAACACCCAACGTATTGAGAAAAAATCGAGGAAGAAACGAAAGGCTCCGAAGATTTTCAGCGTTCGACCTGCCTGTTTATAGATTCGGAAAAGAATCGCGAACATACAGAGGAAGAAATGATAAAAATTGAAAACATAAAGGGAAAGCTTATCCTCATCGGGGTAGACGACGACGGTCTGTGGGAGGCAGGAAAGTATGTCCGACGTATGGAGCAGCGGCTTAAAGAACGCCCGCACGATTGTGAGTATGAAGCGGTCGCGTATCAGTACGGCACTCATTTTGTACTGCCTGAATCTATGCTCAGAATCGCACTTCCGATAGGTTTGAAATTCGTTATGCGTTTTATTTTCCGTTCAGCTAAAGAGCACCCGAACGAGTGTGAAGCCACAAGAAAGGACGTAGACAAAAGACTTTCGGCTGCGCTGCATGAATGGATTACGGCATAATATCGCACGGTAAACCTGCAAATTCCGGTTTACAGAATCGAAACGACGGTTTTTGTGTCACTTCAAATCGTCGGAAGTGACATCGCAAAAATGAAGGGGGACGCCTTGGTATGATTACCGGAAAATACTACGAAAAGAATGACGGATACAAATATGTTTTGAACACCTTGAAAGAACAGTTCGGAGAAGGAATAACTATGTCCATCGTGGAGAAGTCGGTAAGTCAAGGCAAGAAAACAAAGCGCGGCTATACGCATCCGTTGTCGGGATTTCTATACTGCGCCGATTGCGGCGGTAAAATGAAGCTGAACTACATAAAGCGAAACGGCGTTTTGGAGTATAGCTTTAACTGCGGCAATCATATGAGGCTTGGCAAAGCGTATTGCTTTTCGCATTACATAGCGGCGAAGGTGTTGGAAGAGATAATTATAACGGATATACGAGATAAGGCAAGATTGGTAGCTTTCGATGAGGAAGACGTGCGCAGAAGGATTGCGGAGCGAAGCGCCGAACTTACGGAGAAAATAAACAAGAAATTTAAGAATTGCGTTTTCAAACGACGAAAAAGAACCTGCGGATTTAATTTTGCAGGTTCTTTTTTTACAAAGCTATCCCGATACATTCAAACGGTTATAGTTTCACTTCTGCCGATTCGGAAGTGAAAAGAATAAATATTATTTTTGGATTACTTGTGCAAAACGCTTGACTTTTTTGGGGTAGAATTATTATTAGAATAATAACACTTAATTTTATACTATTAGAGAGTTGAATATTCGGCAAAACCGTCGCGAGGCGGTGACGCAAAGCCAAGGAGCTTATGAAAATAAGCGCGCCCGGTTGCAATTAACGTGTGTTTTTCACGCGTCTTTGCAGCCGTTTTTTTATATTTTTTCAACGCGATTGACGCCGCTTTGGAAACTGATTGTCGGGAAATCGATACGGATTACTCCGTTTTGATAAATAAAACTGTGTTTCAGGAGGAAAAAATGGAACACACGAAAAGGAAAAATTCACGACTCAACACAGTGCTTTTGGTTCTTTTGTTTCTTTTGCTGGTGGCTGCGCTGGTTTTCGGCAGCTACACCTACTCGAAGTACGTGACGCAAAAAACCGCTTCCGGCACGGCTCAGGTCGCGAAATTCGGCGTAAATATCACTGCCGACGCTTCGGAACTGTTCGGTAAGAATTACGAATGGAACTCCGAAAAAAGTCGCAGCACGATAACTACGGACGAGAACGGTCTGACGGTCAAGGCTTCGGGCGATTATAACGTGATAGCCCCGGGTACTACGGGTGAGCTTAAGTTTAAAGTTTCGGGAAAGAGCGAAGTAAAATGCAAGGTAACGGTGAGAATAGACAATACGCCCACAGAGCTTTGGGACGTACATATAAATATTTGGCCTACGGACCGTTCGTAGGTTGATACCTATTATCCGCTGGATTGGAATTTTATGTTCAAAAGCCCGACGTCCGGCAATACGACGCGGCCGGAGCATACGGTCTTAATGCGTTGCTGAATAGAACATATGACGGCGGATCTACCATAAACGACCTCGAATACATATTCGAGCCGGGTGAGGAGATAAATGAAGTATTTGCGCTGTGGTGGTCTTGGGATTTTGAAAGGAATGCCGCTTCATTTCGAGGTCGTAATTCACCCCTGTACAATCTGGGCTTCACCGCGAACGAGCGCGATACGATTTTCGGATATGCGATTAATTCGGGAATGACTCCTGAGGAATGGGGAGGGCACAAAGTCTTTCTCCCACAAATTTCCCTTCGGGTGTACTGAGAGCGGGTTATAATTATTACGTGAATCCGTTCGTGAAATTCAACATCACCGTAAAGGTCGAGCAGCTGCCTGAGTAAGCGATAAACCTTTACTGAAATCAACAAACCCTGATGAAAGTCAGGGTTTTCTTTTTGCGAAAACGCAGTGTTTATCGAGGATTTCAGGTTTTTTGAGTGCCGATACCGTCGTTTTTAGCGCAAAAACAAACCGACGGAAGTTTTACGGAAGTTACACTTTTCTGACAAATAAAAAACAGACGCCCGACCTCGGAGGAAGCCGGACGCCCGCTTATTAAGGAGGTAAAGCAATCATTAAAATTGCTTTATTGTTATTGGTTTAGCTTAGTTTTTCAGCTCATTTTCACAATATTCCTGAAATACATCTTCCAGATCGGAGTCATAAATGACTTATCTCCGCTGCAATAAACCGTTATTTCAAGCGGTTTTTCGAGGTCGTCAAGATTCATTACGAATTGATTGTAAAGATATCTTGCACCCTCTCGGAAGTAGCTCTGAAGAATCGGTGCTTTCTCGGACTTGAAGGTGATTTCCTTGAGATTTTCACAGCCGTAGAACGCTCTGTCGCCGATGAAGCCGAGAGACTTCGGAAGTTCAAGCGATTTGAGATTCATATTGCCTCTGAACGCGTCAGATTCAATTTTCACTATTCCTTCGGGAACGCTAACTTTCTCGTCCGTTCCGATGTAACGGTAAAGCACGGTTTTTGTGCCGTTTGTGAAGAAATTGTTTTCCAGCGTGAAAGCTTCGCAATTGTCAAGCACGATTTCTTTAACGTTGCTGCCATAAAATGCTCTTGCGAAGTTGAAATTGTCAAAACCGTCGATTATGACTTTCTCAAGAGTCGGGATATTTCCGAACGCCTTATTTCCGATGTGTTTAGCGTTGACTATACCGACTTCGATAAGCCTCGTGTTCATAAATGCCCCGTCGTAGATAATTTCGACTTTTCTGAGGTCTATAGCTTGAAGATTTGTGTTTGCAAAGGCATCAAGCCCTATTTCCCTAAGATTTTCCGCAGCGGCAACTTCAGCCAATCCGGAATTCATAAATGCGTATGCGCCTATGGTTCCTACGGAAGGAATCGAAATCTTTTTGAGGTTCTTTGCGTTTGCAAATACGCTTTCGCCGATAGCCGTAACCGTTTCGGGAACGACAAATTCAACGTTTTTGCTTGCTGCGGGATAGAAGTAAATTTCGGTTTTTTCTTTATCGAAGAGAACGCCGAATTCCGACGCAAAGTAGGGGTTATTCTCGTGTGCGTGAATAGCTTCGAGACCGTCGCAGCCCT
>UQVY01000005.1 GCA_900544545.1 uncultured Eubacteriales bacterium | reverse complement strand
GCTGGGTTCAGAACGTCGTGAGACAGTTCGGTCCCTATCCATCGTGGGCGTAGGATATTTGCAGGGATCTGTTCCTAGTACGAGAGGACCGGGATGGACGCACCAATTGTGCATCGGTTGTCGCGCCAGCGGCACGGCCGAGTAGCGAAGTGCGGACGGGATAAACGCTGAAAGCATCTAAGCGTGAAACCCACCCTAAGATAAGATATCCCACACGGAAGTGTATAAGACCCCTTATAGACAATGAGGAGATAGGTCGGAGGTGTAAGTGCAGTAATGCATTCAGCTGACCGATACTAATAGGTCGAAGGCTTGATCACAGAAGTTTTTTGAAGTAGGTTATGCAGTTATCCGGGTACTGACCCGAAAGAAGATTATGCACAGCCTTAGGGCTGAGATAATACCACTGCGGTGGCAATGGCGAAGAGGATCCACCTGATCTCATACCGAACTCAGAAGTTAAGCTCTTCAGCGCGGAAAGTACTTGGCTGGTGACGGCCCGGGAGGCTAAGACGCTGCCGCAACCCATTAAGGAACGATTCCCTGTGAACCGTTCCTTTTTTTGTTGTAAATTCCGACTGAATCGGTTGACTTTTAAGGGCGATTCCGTTGACAAAAGCGGACGATTGTTGTATAGTTGAGGATAATATCCGTGCGAAAATTACGCGCGGATACGGATTTTTTACGAAGAGGAGTGATTTTTATGGCTGCAAAAGACAAAAAAGCTAAGAAAATCGGCGGGTTTTATGCCGAATTCAAGAAGTTTATAATGCGGGGCAACGTCCTCGATATGGCTGTCGGCGTAATCGTCGGCGGAGCTTTCACCGCGATAGTTACCGCGCTCAGCGACCATATTCTCAAGCCCGTCATCAACTGGATTCTCGCGCTGATTCTCGGAGCTAACTCTCTGAGCGAGATTTATACCGTCCTTCGTCCCGTCTATACGACCGGAGAAAACGGAATGCAGCTTCTCGACCTTCAGCAGTCAATCTATATCGACTGGGGAGCGTTCATAAATGCGATTATCAATTTCATACTTATTGCCTTCGTGCTTTTCTGTATAGTCAAGGCTATCAACAGCATTTCCGAGGCGTCCAGGCTTGCCGTTTCCGAAGAGGGCGCGACGAGAAGGAACAAGCTCAAGGAATACCGTAAATCCGGACTTTCCTATCGCGAAGCCGAAGCGAAAATCGCCGAAGAAATCAAGGCTGCCGAGGAAGCCAAAGCCGCGCAGGATAAGGCCGACGCCGAAAAAGCCGCTGCCGAAGCCGAAGCCAAGGCTACCGAAAACACCAGACTTCTTGCCGAAATCGTCGGGATTCTCAAGGAAAAGAAGAAATAAGAAGCTTAAAGACGGAGTAATCCGCGGCTCTTTCCGCGAGGAGAGAGCCTTTTTGGTACGGAGAGAGCCGAACTTAACGGGAGAGAACCAAGCTTATTCACAAATTAACGCAGGATTAAATTTCGTTTAATGAATTCTGCCGAATCGCTTGACATACGGGTTTCCGTGTGATAGAATGAACGGCAGTACGCGAGGCAAAACGATGAAAAGAGACTTTAAAACGACTACCGCATTCAATAAATCCGTTTCGGCGGAGTTTTTGCGTTTGATTTTTTGTGTTTCTTTTTCGTATCCGCAACATTGACACTTCTTTCGGAAGTGTTTTTTTTTGCGCTTGAGCCTTGGATTACAAAAGGAGAGTATTTATGGAAAAGATCAGGTCTAAGATCACAGGCAAAGACGTCGTTCTGAGTTTTCAGCATATGTTTGCGATGCTCGGCGCGACCGTTCTCGTACCCATACTTGCGGGTATGAGCATATCTATGGCGCTTCTTGCGGCGGGCGTCGGAACGATTATCTTTTACTTCCTGACCAAGAAGAAAGTACCGGTATTCCTCGGCAGCAGCTTTGCGTTTCTTCCATCGCTCTGCACGATAGTCGGAAACAAGCTCGTTATCGGAACGCCCGAATGGAACGGAGCTATGGCAAACGCCGTGATCGCGCTCGTGCTTGCGGGCCTGGTCTACGTTATTCTTGCGATAATAATCAAATTCGTCGGCGCAGAAAAGATAAAGAAGCTCTTCCCCCCGATAGTAGTCGGACCGGTCGTAATCATCATCGGTATGATACTCGCTCCCAAGATGTTCTGGAACAATATCATCGGTCAGTATCATATGGCGGGTGCGACGGGCGTTGCCTGGAAGGAATGGACGACCGCCGTTATCACCGCGCTTACGATAATCCTCGTCAACGCTTACGCAAAACCCAAGAGCTTCCTTAAAGTCATACCGATTCTTCTCGGTTTCGTGGTAGGCTATATTTACAGCGCGTGCATAGGAATGGTAAGCTTCGAAGGCAAGTTCTCCGGCGACATAGTCATTTTCCAGCAGCTCGATAAGCTCTTCGGTTTCTACGGTCCCGAAGGAATGGGAAGTCTTAACGGCGAGAAGCTCGGCTCGGCTATACTTATGGTAGTTCCGCTCGCGATGGTAACCTTTATGGAGCATCTCGGCGATATCGCCGCGAACAGCACCATCTGCGGAAAGGACTTTATGGTTGATCCCGGTCTGCACAGAACGGTTCTCGGCGACGGCGTGGCGACTATGGTAGCCGGACTTCTCGGCGCACCCGCGAACACTACTTACGGCGAAAACACCGCGGTTCTTGCGATTACGAAGAACTACAATCCGAGGAACATCTTCCTTGCGGCTTGTCTTGCGGTAATCAGCGGAATCTTCGTTCCGTTCGGCGAATTCCTTTCGACCATTCCCTCCGCGGTAATCGGCGGCGCGTCCATAGTTCTTTTCGGAATGATTTCCGCGTCCGGACTTCGTTCTCTCGTTGAAGGAAAGGTAGACTTCTCGGTCAGCAAGAACGTCATAGTGGTTTCGGTTACTCTCGCTATCGGTCTCGGTCTCGGCGCAATGAGTCTTGCCGGCGACATTACGGGCGACAACGCTCTCAAGATTATGATAGGTCAGGTCGAAGTATCTCCTCTCGCGCTCGCAACTCTCGTCGCGATAATCCTCAATCTCGTTATTCCCGAAACCAAGGACGAACCCGAAGTCGAGGATTATTACGTGAATCTTGCCTCCTCTCAGGCTGTGGATATAAAGGAAGAAACCGAAAAGTCCGATAAGAAGGACAAGTAAGCAAAAACGGACGGAAAACCCCCGATTTCACAAAAATCGTCCTTTTTTTCATCGGAAAATCATAAAACCGCCCTCAAAACGCTTGATAACGAATCGAAAAAATGGTATAATATCAACGCTTCTGAGGGAGTAGTCTGCTGCTTTTTGCAGCAGTTAAATCGACATTTCGGGCTTTTTGCTCCGGTTTAACTTTAAAAGACAAGACTTATGCAAGTCAATCCTGCATAGGTCTTTTTATATATAAAATCGATTTATGGAGGAAACTTGACAATGGAAAGTGAAGGGTCGGAAGACGACGACGCCGACAGTATACTGCTTCAACTGTTTATAGTTGCGGTACTGACGGGTATCAACGCATTCTTTGCGTCCGGCGAGCTTGCTATGCTTGCGTGCAACAAGAACAAGCTTCAGCAGCTTGCGGACGAAGGAAACAAATCGGCGAAAGCCGTGCTGAGGCTTGCCTCGGATCAGACGAGATTTTTGTCCACCATTCAGGTTTGTATAACTCTGGCGGGCTTTTTCTCGAGTGCGACGGCGGCTACGTCCATCGGAAAACTGCTTGCGGTTCCGCTCGCGAATCTCGGTATGGCGGAATCGACGGCGGCTACGCTTGCGACGGTAATCGTAACGCTTATTCTTTCTTATATCTCGCTCGTTCTCGGAGAGCTTTTCCCGAAGAGAGTCGCTCTTCAGAAGCCCGAGCAGACCGCTATGAAGGAGGCGAGGGTGATTCTGTTCGTACAGACGCTCTTCACGCCCTTCGTAAAGCTTCTTTCGGTGTCCACCAACGGACTCGTAAAGCTTTTCGGTATGGATAACAAGAAGGACGACAAGATAAGCGAAGAGGATATCATCTCGGTTATAGAAACGGGCGTGAACGACGGAACCCTCAACGAAGGCGAGCAGCAGATGATCGAAAGCGTGTTCAGGTTCAAGGATATGGACGCGACCGATATAATGACTCCGCGCGTAAAGGTGTTTATGGTGGATATAGCCGAAGACGCCGATACGTCGGTAAAAGCGATGATAGCCGAACAGTATTCGCGCGTGCCGGTCTACGAGGACGGTATCGATAATATAATCGGTATTATAAACCTCAAGGACGTATTTACTTTCGTTTACGAAAACGGAAGGAAGCTCGACCTGAGGAAGCTTCTTCGCACACCGTATTTCGTTTCGGATAAGATAAAAATCGACGAGCTTTTTGCGCTTATGCAGAAATCGCACAACCAGATAGCCGTGCTTACGGACGAATTCGGAGGTTTCTCCGGAATCGTGACGATGGAGGATCTTACCGAAGAGATAATGGGCAATATCTACGACGAGTACGATAACGGACAGGAGCTTATCGTTAAGAATCCCGACGGAACGTACACCGTTGACGGAATCACGCCCATACAGGACATAAACAGGGAATTAGGCACGGATATATCCGAAGACGACGAAGATTTCGACACCCTTAACGGACTTATAACAAAGCTGCTCGGAAGACTTCCGGAGAAGAACGATCGCTCGGTTTTCGAATACGGGAATATGATTTTGAAGGTCTTAAGCTCGCAGAAAAACCGCGTATTGAAGGTAAACGTAACCGTTCTTCCGGATGAAAAGCCCGAAGAAGACAATACAGACAAAGACGGCAAAGAAGACTGAATCACTTAGCCGTCGGAGCCGCATTCAGGCGGCAAAAAACGGAGGTTTATTTTGAAACACTATTTAAGCGATATCGACGGCGTACTGAAGGAAGTCGGTTCGGCTCATCAAGGGCTGACCGAAGAGGAAGCCGCCGTCCGTCTTCGGGAAAACGGAGAAAACAAGCTTAAGGAAGCCGGGAAGACTTCGACCTTTATGAAGTTTTTAAAGCAGCTTGCCGATCCGATGATACTTATTCTTATTGCGGCTGCCGTGGTTTCGGGCGTTATGGCGATAATCGAGAACGAATCCTTTGCGGACGTTATCATAATCGTATTCGTCGTGCTTCTGAACGCGGTTCTCGGAGTTATTCAGGAAAACAAAGCCGAGAAAGCCATAGAAGCTCTTCAGGAAATGACAGCCGCGACGAGCAAGGTCATCCGTAACGGCAAAAAAGAGATAATCAAAAGCAAGGACCTCGTGGTAGGCGATATAATCGTACTCGAAGCGGGCGACTCGGTGCCTGCCGACGCGAGAATAATCGAATGCGCGAGTATGAAGGTCGAGGAAGCGGCTCTCACGGGCGAAAGCGTTCCTTCTTTGAAGCAGGTCGAAAGGCTGGAACTCAAAGGTCAGAAGGACGTTCCGCTCGGCGACAGGAAGAATATGGTATATATGGGCAGTACGGTCGTTTACGGACGAGGCGTAGCCGTAGTTACCGACACGGGAATGAACACCGAAATGGGTAAGATAGCCGAAGCTCTTTCTCAGGCGAAGGACGAGGCTACTCCCCTTCAGAAGAAGCTCGGTCAGCTCTCGAAGATTCTGTCCTTTGCGGTAATCGGGATCTGCGTTTTCATTTTCGTTTTCAACCTCATAACTTCCTCGGGCGGAGGAATCGACAAGCATTTCCTTCTCGATACGTTTATGGTAGCCGTATCTCTCGCGGTCGCCGCAATTCCCGAAGGTCTGGCTACGGTAGTTACGATAGTCCTTTCGATGGGCGTTACGAGAATGTCAAAGAGGAACGCCGTTATAAGGAAGCTTACCGCGGTCGAAACTCTCGGCTGCGCTCAGGTCATCTGCTCGGATAAGACGGGTACGCTCACGCAGAACAAGATGACGGTTGTCCGTCATTACGGGAAGGATACCGAGCTTCTCTGCCGAGCGATGGCTCTCTGCTGCGACGCGGAGCTTGACGAAACGGGCGACGCCAAAGGCGAGCCTACGGAAGCCGCTCTCGTGAATTACGCGTATAAGAACGGCTGGAGGAAGCAGGATCTCGAAGCCCGTCAGCCGAGAGTAGGCGAGGCTCCCTTCGATTCGATGAGAAAGATGATGAGTACCGTCCACAAAAACGGAAACTCCTTCGTTCAGTATACCAAGGGCGCTCCCGACGAACTTTTGAAGTGCTGTAAATTCGCTCTCGTCGGCGGAAACAAAGTCGAACTCACCGACGGCGTAAGGAAAGATATTCTTGCCGAAAACAAAGCTATGGCGGACGACGCTCTGCGCGTACTCGGCGCGGCTTATAAGGAATACGAATTTCTTCCTTCGTCTTTCGACGCTAAAAAGATAGAAAACGATATGATTTTCGTCGGACTTATGGGAATGATAGACCCCGTAAGACCGGAAGTCAAACCCGCTATCGACGAATGTAAAGCCGCGGGAATAAGAGTCGTAATGATTACGGGCGACCATCTCGACACGGCTGTCGCGATAGCAAAGGAACTCGGTATAATCACCGACAGAAGTCAGGCCGTTACTGGAAGCGTTCTCGACGACGTTTCGGACGAAAATCTTCCCGCGCTTATCAGGGAGGTCAGCGTTTTCGCGAGGGTTCAGCCCGAGCATAAGGTCCGTATAGTCAACGCGTGGAAATCTCTCGGTAAGGTTACGGCTATGACGGGCGACGGAGTAAACGACGCTCCGAGCATAAAAGCCGCCGATATCGGTATAGGTATGGGTATCACGGGTACCGACGTAACCAAGGACGTAGCGGATATGGTGCTTGCCGACGACAATTTCGCAACCATCGTTTCCGCCGTCGAAGAGGGAAGAAGGATTTACGACAACGTAAGGAAGTCCATTCAGTTCCTTCTTTCGAGCAATATGTCCGAGGTAGTGAGTATCTTCTTTGCGACGCTTCTCGGCTTTACGATTCTCAAACCCGTCCATCTTCTCTGGATTAACCTCATAACGGACGCCTTCCCCGCTCTTGCTCTGGGCGTGGAGCCTGCGGAGGACGATTTGATGAAGAGGAAGCCGCGCGACAGCAAAGACGGTATTTTTGCGGGCGGAATGGGCTTCAACCTTCTTTATCAGGGCGTATTGATTTCGGCTCTGACTCTTCTCGCGTATTTCGTAGGTCATTATCTCGAGGCGGGAAAATGGGAAATCGTCGAAAGTCCGGACGGAGTAACGATGGCGTTCCTGACTATGAGTATGGCTGAGATTTTCCACGCCTTCAATATGCGGTCGCAGCACGCGTCGATATTCACGCTCAAGAAGCAGAATATCGTTCTGTGGCTGTCGATGGTCGGCTCGCTTATCCTTACCTCCGCGGTAATCTACATCGATCCGCTGGCTCAGGCGTTTGAATTCGAACACATCAGTTTCGTCGAATACGCGGTAGCTATGGGCTTGGCTCTGTCGGTAATTCCGATAGTCGAACTCGTGAAGCTCGTTCAGCGCGCCGTTCACAGGAAGAACTCGCGGAATATTCCCGCTTAACGCGAACCGTGCTTAACGTAAACTCGCTTAACGCGAACCGTGCTTAACGCGAACCGGTTCATAAATTCTTAAAAAGGGACGCTCTCGGGCGTCTCTTTTTCGTGCCGATTTTTCCATTGATTTTTCCGTCGATTTTCCGTTTTCGTATTCTCCTTTCCGTCCGATTCTCTTTTTTTTGACAATCTCCCGTTCTCCTTTCCGTTTTTCTTTTTTTGAGAATCTCTCCTTTTCGTTTCTCTTCTCCTCTTTTTTGACAATCAGAAGACGCTCTCGTTTCCGTCCGATTTCTCGGACTTTCCCGTCGATTTCGGGCGTTTTAGAACGAGTGTAACAAAATCTGCGGAAAGTTGCGGAAAACAGTAGACTTTTTTTTCGGGGAGTGGTATATTTATAACCGTCCGACGGATAAACACGGCTTTCGACGCGGTTTTCGGCTGCGGGATTTCCGATTGCCGTTTTTTTGAGCGGTCGAGTTAGCATAGTCTAACTAAAAACGGACCTGCGGCTTTGCGGTTTATAAAAAAGGTTTTTGACGGGCTTGTTTGCGGCTTATTCCGCGGAGGAGCCCGAACGGAATAAAAATAAATACGGAGGATGTAATTTGTGAACGAAAAAAAGAAAAAAGAGCGTTCCGTGATTTCGTGGCTTGCGGATTTCGCAGGCAGCAAGAAAGCGGAATATGCGGTGAGCGTAATAGCCGCGCTTCTTGGCGTAGCCTGTTCGCTGTTTCCGTATCTCATAATGATCGAGCTTATCGGGCAGGACGGACTTTACAGGAAGTTCGTGGTCGAGCGTCGCAAGGCTGTCGGCTGGAAGGTCTGATTAAAGCCTTACGAGCGTAATTCCAAGTCCGACCGTAAGATTCGATTAAAGCCCTACAATCGTAATCCGAAGTTCGGATGTAGATTCGATTAAAGCTTTACGAGCGTAATTCGGAGTAAAGTTATATAACCGCAGGAAAGCACACGTCGGGTTTGTCCGTCGCGCGTTTTTCGTTTCGGGCGGAGTTTTCGGTAGCTTTTTTAACCGTTCCGCCTGAACGAGGAATACCCTTCAAACAGTTGAAAAAACGGTCGGTTTCTGCTATAATAATCGCCGTGGCTTGAGCCTCGGAGGTAATATGGATTATACATCGGTATCGAAGCCGTCGAGATACGTCGGCGGAGAGTACGGAATGCCGCTTATGAAGGAAGACGCTGCGGTCAGATTCTGTATGTGCTTTCCCGACGTTTACGAAGTCGGTATGAGCAATCTCGGAATGCGCATTCTGTACTATATTCTCAACAGGGAGGAGGACGTAGTCTGCGAGAGATGTTTCGCGCCGTGGAAAGATTGTGGAGATCTTTTAAGGAGCGAAGGAGAAACCCTGCGTTCTCTCGATACGAAAAGGCCGCTCAAGGAATTCGATTTTCTCGGTTTTTCCCTGCAATACGAACTTTGCTATTCCAACGTGCTTTATATGCTCGATCTTGCGGGAATCCCCTTCCGCCACAAGGACAGGAGCGAGAGTGATCCGATAATAGTGACTGGCGGCCCCTGCGTAGTCAATCCCGCGCCGATAACGGCTTTTGCGGACGTGGTTTTCGTGGGCGAAGGCGAAGAAGGAATGGTCGCGATATGCAAGGTCCTGAAGAAGATGAAAGCCGAAGGAAAGAGCAAGACCGAGATTCTGAAGGCGATAGACGAGGTAGCGGGTTGTTTCTGTCCGCCGCTCTATCCCGACGGGAAGTACAAAAGAGTCGTTATGCAGAAGATGTACGACCTCGAACACACGTTTTTCCCGCATACGTCCCTGGTTCCGAATCTCGAAATCGTTCACGACAGAGCGGTTATGGAGCTTTTCAGGGGGTGCGCAAACGGCTGTCGTTTCTGTCAGGCGGGATTCATCTACCGTCCGGTAAGGGAAAGGTCCGTGGACAACGTCTATAACGCCTGCCGCGATATAATAAGAAACACGGGCTACGACGAATTGAGTCTGAACAGTCTTTCGACCAGCGATTACAGCGGACTTATGGACCTTATAGGAAGGCTCAGGGGCGATCCTCTTTTCGATAAGGTCAATATAGCTCTTCCGAGCCTCAGGCTCAACAGTTTCGAAGGGGTTATGGCGGACAGCGAGAGGAAGATTTCGTTGACCTTCGCGCCCGAAGCGGGAACTCAGCGGCTGAGGGACGTTATAAACAAGAACATCTACGAGGAGGACATATTCGGAAGTCTTGCTCAGGCGTTTCGCGAGGGTTACAGCACCGTCAAGCTTTACTTTATGCTCGGGCTTCCCACGGAAACGGAGGAGGACGTCAGAGGTATAGCCGACCTTGCGATAAGAATCAGGGAGCTTTTCTTCAGGGAGAGAACGAACAAGAAGGACTTGCGTATGAACGTAAGCGCGTCTGTCTTTATTCCCAAGCCCTTTACGCCCTTTCAATGGGAGGCTTTCGACAGATTGGAAAACATACGCGCGAAGCAGACCTGGCTCAAGGAAACTCTTCGTCGGAAGAACATCACGTTTTCTTATCACGACTGGGAGTCCTCGCTTATCGAGGCGGTTTTTGCCCGCGGAGGAGAGGAGCTTGCGGACGTAATAGAATCGGCTTACCGCAAGGGAGCGATGATGGACGGCTGGGCGGATCTGTTCAATTATCGTGCTTACGTGGACGCTCTCGCGGAGAAAGGTCTCGATCCGTGGAAGATGACCGAAGCGAGAAATCCCGACGACGGGGAATTCTGGGACTTCATAGACGTAGGCGTTACGCGGGATTTTCTGCTTTCAGAGAGGAACAAGGCTTACGAATCGGCGACCACGCCCTCGTGCATAGTCAGGTGCAGTGCCTGCGGAATAAAATGCAGGAGTTTCCCGCAGAGAAAGAGCCAAAGCGAATTCGGGAAAAGGAAGTCCGACGGAAAGGACGAATCCGAATCTTGTACAAACCCGAAAGAATCCGCGGCTTCCGAAGTCGGATTGAGTTCCGCAAAAACCGAAAGCGAAGAAAAGGAGGGACGGAAATGCTGACGATAAAGTATTCCAAGGTTTTCCCCGCGTCTATGGTTTCGCATATCGACCTTCTTCGCGTAATGAACAGGCTCATAAGGCGTTCGGGACTTAAAACCGAGTATTCCAAGGGCTTTAATCCGCATATGCTGCTTTTCTTTTCGCCGCCATTGTCGCTCGGCGCGGAGAGCCTCTGCGAATACGTTTCCGTTGCCGCGGAGAATGAGGATATGACGACGGAAAGGCTGAACGAAGTCTGTCCCGAAGGAATAGTCTGCCGCGAGTTTTTCGTAACGGGCAGGAATCCCAACTTAGCCGCGGAGATAAAATGGGCGGAGTATTCGATTAAGGCTGAGAACATCGGGAAAATCGACGCGGAAGCGATTCTCTCCGCCGAAAGCTTTCCGATAACCTATACGGAGAAGGGCGAATCGGTAACGAAAGACGTGCGGAGTTTTATCCGCGGCGTCGAAATCCTCGGCGAAAACGAAATCAGAGCCGTGCTTGCCTGCGGAAACAGGAATCTCAAAGCCGACCGTTTCGCCAAGGGAGTTGCGGATAACTTCGGTATTCCCTTTAAGTCCGCCTCGGTTATGAAAACGGAGGCTTTTGTCGGAGAAGGCGCGACCGCCGACCGATTCCTGAGAAAAGCCGCCGCCGACTTTGCCGCAAGCATTAAGTAACTCCGACCTTGCCGCAAGCAGCAAGTAACTCCGACTCTGCCGCAAGTCAGCGGATACGGTTTTGCCGCGGGAATCGAGTCCGACACTGCCGTAACGAGAAATTTTATTCCGCCGCAAATGCGGATACCCGTCCGATAAAGCGAACGATAATACGGAATCGGGATTCGATAAAGCAAATGCGGATACGGAATTAAGATTTAAAGCCGAAAGGCAAAAATATACGATTTCACGCGAATTGCGTGAGAGGAGGTCAATATGTCCGACACCACGAGAAAAATCATTTACAGCGCGATAGGCGCGGCTCTCATAGCCGTACTGACGATGTTTCCGTCCATTCCCGTCCCGGGGACGCAGAGCGGTTACGTACATCTGGGCGACGCTATGATACTTATTTTCGTAGTCCTCATCGGTAAGTACGCGATAATTTCCGCGAGAATAGGTTCTATGCTTGCGGATATTATACTCGGTGCTTTCCAGTACGCTCCGGCTACTCTCGTAATCAAGGCTCTCGTGGCTCTTATCGCTTTTCTGATAATAAGAAAG
This sequence comes from uncultured Eubacteriales bacterium, assembly GCA_900544545.1. GTDB lineage: Bacteria > Bacillota > Clostridia > Christensenellales > CAG-314 > UMGS692. The sequence goes on along the minus strand of UQVY01000005.1, from coordinate 112,983 downwards.
GGTACGGGCGCGATAAGATTCGGTATAGGCTGCGTAGCGGGCGAAATCGTTATGGTCGCGGGATACTTCGTCTACGAATGGATTCTCTTCGGAATAGCCGTAGCCGCTCCCGCAATCGTCTGGAATCTCTTTCAGGGATTGTTCTCGGTCGTTCTCGCGGTACTCGTGGTACTCGTTCTGAAGAAGACGGGCGTCCTCGAAAAGCTTCGGCTCGAAAACCGTACCCGGACGAAATAAAGTAATTCCGACGCTCTGTCCGCGTTTTGCGGATGGGGCGTTTTTTGCCGTAAAAGGCTCGGATTCGTTGCGAAAGGAGCAGTTTTTCGGCGCTTTTTTCAAAGGCTTTAGCGTATTGATTAAAAAAATACGCATAAGACCTTTAAAGCGTTTGACAAAAATCGGTTAAAGTTTTATTATTACTTTTGAATGATTTGCTTAACAGGCAATAATAAATCTTTCGGAGAATGCAATATGGAAGTCAAAAAAACACCTTTGTATGAAAATCACGTAAAACACGGCGGAAAGATAGTCGAATTCGCGGGTTATCTTCTTCCGGTACAGTACGAAGCCGGCATTATCGCCGAACATAACGCGGTCAGAAACAACGTAGGTATGTTCGACGTTTCTCATATGGGCGAATTCATTATCGAGGGCAAGGACGCTATGAAGTGCGTCAACAATCTCGTAAGCAACGATATCGCTCCGATGACCGACGGACACGTCCGTTATACTCTTATGCTCAACGAAAACGGCGGAGTCGTGGACGATCTCCTCGTTTACAGAATGAGCGAAACAAAGTTCTTCCTCGTCGTCAACGCAAGCAACTGCGACAAGGACGCCGCTTGGATCGAAGCCCATATGATCGGCGAATGCGTTTTCAGGAATATCGCCGATAAGGTCGGACAGGTCGCTCTTCAGGGACCTAATTCGCAGAAGGTTCTCGAGAAGCTCACCAAGGACATTCCCGAGAAGTATTACACCTTCGTTACGGGTAAGATTGCGGGAAAAGACGCTCTTATCTCCCAGACGGGTTATACGGGAGAATTCGGTTTCGAGATTTATACGAAGGCCGAAGACATCTCCGACGTATTCGAAGCTATCGTGGAAGCGGGTAAGGAATTCGAGCTTCAGCTCTGCGGTTTAGGTTGCCGCGACACTCTGAGATTCGAAGCCTGCCTTCCTCTCTACGGTCACGAGCTTAACGAGGATTACAGAGCCAACGAGCTTGCTCTGGGAATGTTCGTCAAAATGGACAAGGAGAACTTCATCGGCAAACAGGCTCTTCTCGACAACGCTCCGAAATTCAAGAGAAAGGGCGTCAAGCTTATCGACAAGGGTATAGCCCGCGAGCATTGCGTCGTTTACGACGGAGACAGAGAAATCGGATTCGTTACCACGGGTACGAAATCTCCGACTCTCGGCTGCGCCATAGCTATGGTAAGGATAGCCAAGGATTTCGAAGGCGAAACGGTCGATATCGACGTAAGAGGAAAGAGACTCAAAGCCGAAATCGTCAAGATGCCTTTTTATAAGAGGACTAAATAACAGATAAAACACTAAAATCGAATATACAATCAAAGGAGACTATTTATTATGATCAAATATTCCAAGAGCCACGAATGGATTAACGTTGAAGGCAATAAAGCAAAAATCGGTCTTACCGATTACGCTCAGAAAGAACTCGGCGATCTCGTTTACGTCAATCTTCCGGAAGTCGGAAGCGAAGTCAAATGCGGCGAAGCTTTCACGGACGTAGAATCGGTCAAAGCCGTAAGCGAAGTTCTCAGTCCCTGCTGCGGTACCGTAGTCGCGGTCAACGACGAACTCGAAAACGCTCCCGAAAAGATCAACGAAGACGCTATGAACGCGTGGATAGTAGAAGTCGAAGTCAAGGGGCTTGCGGACGACCTTATGACCGAAGAAGAATACGCCGCTTTCATTAAATAAGAATAATTCATCTTCTGAGCTTTCCCCGTTTTTTATTCGGGGGAAGCCTTATTGAACGGAGGTTAATATATGGCAGTTTATACTCCGCATACGGAAGCGGACGTAAAAAAGATGCTGGAAACCATCGGCGTATCCGACATAGACGGATTGTTTGCCGACGTTCCCAGAAAGATTAAAGCCAAAAAGCTTGCCATAGGCGAAGGACTGACTCAGTTCGAAGCTTACGATAAGCTTAAAGTCCTTGCGGACAAGAACGTGCGTTTCGATACGGTTCTTCGCGGCGCGGGCGCATACGATCACTATATTCCGCCGGTAGTTACGGCTCTCGCTTCGAGAGAGGAATTCGTGACGGCTTACACTCCCTATCAGGCGGAGATTTCTCAGGGTATCCTTCAGAGCATTTTCGAATACCAGACGCTTATGTGCCGTCTTACGGGAATGGACGTCTCCAACGCCTCTCTCTACGACGTAACGAGTGCCGCGGGCGAAGCGGTTACTATGTGCTGCGACAAGAAGAAGAAAGTGATGGTGCTCGGCGAAATCAATCCTCAGATTCTCGAAACGATGGGTTCTTACGCTCACGCTTCGGGCGTCGAAATAGTCAGGGTAGGCTCGGTGGGCGGTCTCTGCGACCTCGAAAAAGCCAGGGAAATGCTTGACGACTCCTACGCCGCGGTATTCGCTCAGTGTCCCAACTATCTCGGTCTTATCGAAGATATGGACGCGGTTGCGGAAGCGGCTCACGCGGTCAAGGCGAAGATGGTTTACATTTTCTCACCCTTTGCCGCCGCTCTTTTAAAGACTCCTTACGACTGCGGCGCGGACGTAGCGATAGGCGAAGGTCAGAGTCTCGGAATGCCTCTTTCTTTCGGCGGTCCTTATCTCGGAATAATGACCTGCCGTAAGGAAATGGTAAGAAGACTTCCCGGCAGAATCGTGGGCGAAACCACCGATCACGACGGAAAACGCGCCTTCGTACTTACGATGCAGGCGAGAGAACAACATATAAGACGCGAAAAAGCCACCAGCAGCGTCTGCAGCAACGAAGCTCTCTGCGCTCTCACGGCGACGATTTATCTTACGGCGATGGGTTCGACCTTCGCGGAAGCCGCGGAGCAGTGCGCGACCAAGGCTCATTATCTTATGAACGGGCTTGTTAAAACGGGTAAGTTCGAAAGAGTCTATAAGGGCGAATTTTTCGACGAATTCGTGGTAAGGACCGAGCTTGACGTAAACAAGTTCAACAAATTGCTTGCCAAGGAAGGAATTCTCGGCGGTCTTAAGCTCAATAAGAACGAAATACTCTGGTGCGTAACCGAGAAGGCGTCCAAAGAAGCTCTCGATAAAGTCATAAGTATTGCGGAGGGTATGTAAGATGAAATTATCCTTTGAACGTTCGGTTACGGGACGCAAGTGCGTAGAGCTGCCCGCAGCCGGAATCAGAAAATATACTCTTAAAGCTCAGACGAGAGATAAACTCGCTCTTCCCGAGCTTGCCGAAATAGACGTGGTAAGACATTTTACCGAGCTCAGCACCCACGCTCACGGCGTGGACACCGGATTTTATCCGCTCGGAAGCTGTACGATGAAGTACAATCCCAAGCTCAACGAACGCGTAGCCGCTCTCGACGGCTTCACGGGTATCCATCCCCTCCAGAGCAAGGAAACCGTCAAGGGCTGTACGGAGGTCCTCGACGACCTTTCGGTCAAGCTCTGCGAAATCACGGGTATGGACGCGATTACTCTTCAGCCCGCTGCCGGAGCGCACGGCGAATTCACCGGAATGCAGCTCATAAAGGCTTATTTCGAGCATAGAGGCGAAAATCAAAGAAAGAAGATTCTCGTTCCCGACAGCGCGCACGGAACCAATCCCGCAAGCGCGAATATGTGCGGCTTCACGGTCGTTTCCGTCCCCAGCAACGCCGAAGGCGGAGTGGATATAGAGGAGCTTAAAAAGCTTGCCGACGAAGAAACCGCCGGTCTTATGCTCACCAATCCCAATACGCTCGGTCTTTTCGACAGGAACATTCTCGAGATTACGAAGATTGTCCACAATGCGGGCGGTCTTTGCTACTACGACGGAGCCAACCTCAACGCGGTTATGGGAATCTGCCGTCCGGGTGATATGGGCTTCGACGTAATGCACCTCAACCTTCACAAGACCTTTTCGACGCCTCACGGCGGCGGCGGTCCCGGTTCCGGTCCCGTTGCCTGCAAGAAAGACCTCGCGTCCTTCCTTCCCGTCGGCGTATTCGGAAACAAGCCCGAAGGCTACAACGAGAAACTCAGCATAGGCAGAGTCAAGAGCTTCTACGGCAACTTCCTCGTCGCTCTGAAGGCATATACCTATATCGTTACGCTCGGAGCGGAGGGAATCAAAGACGCTGCGAGAAAGGCAGTTCTTAACGCGAACTACCTGCTTGCTCTTATGAAGAAGAAGGGATACGTTCCCGCCGTCGACAGAATCTGTATGCACGAATTCGTTCTGTCGCTCGAAGGAGTAAAGCACGAAACCGACTGTTCGGCTCTGGATTTTGCGAAGGCTATGCTCGACCACGGAATTCATCCGCCGACAATGTACTTCCCGCTCATCGTCCACGAAGCTTTTATGTTCGAACCTACCGAAACCGAAAGCGTCGAGACTCTCGAGGAGTGCGCGGAGGTTATGGGCGGCATAATGGAAAAGGCTCATTCGGATCCCGAAAGTCTTCACAGCGCGCCTCATACCACGTATATAAAGCGAGTGGACGAGGTTAAGGCGGCTCGTCAGCCCGTTCTTAAATACGAAGAAAAATAAAACGAATCAAGCGGAGGCTCTGCTTCCGCTTTTCTCGGTTAAAGGAGAAGGCTCTGCGATTCTTGCCGCGGACTTTTCCTTTTTTCCGGACAGCATATATGGAGGAAAATATGATAACACAAAAACAGTTGGAAAATTACGCAGAGCTTGCCGTTAAGGTTGGCGTCAATTTGCAGAAAGGTCAGGAGCTGGTAGTCAGCATTCCCGTAGAGTGCGCGGAATTTGCCCGTATGGTAACGAAATCCGCTTACGAAGCGGGAGCTAAGCGCGTCTGGATCAAATGGGCGGACGACGCTATAACGAGAATGAATATGCAGTATCAGGAGCTTTCCGAGCTTCAGGATATCAAGCCCTTCGTCGTCGAGCAGGCTCATTACGAAGTGGACAACAGAGTGGCGTTCCTTTTCGTTTCCGCAGCCGATCCCGAGCTTTACGCAGGACTCGACGCAAACAAGGTCAAGGCGGCTCAGATGGCAAGAATCAAAGCGCTCAAGTTCAGCGGTGATTCGAGAAGCTCCAATCTTTGCAGATGGACCATCGTTTCTCTCCCCACCGTAAAATGGGCAAAGAAGATTTTCCCCGACGCAAAGGACGCCGAGGACGCCGTGGATAAACTCTGGAACGGCATCATCAAGGCTATGAGACTTAACGAAGAAGATCCCGTCAAGGCGTGGGAAGAACATATCGCAAGACTTTCGAGAAGAGCCGACTTCCTCAACGAGCATCACTTCGACCATATACATATGGTTAACGGCAGAGGAACGGACCTCAGAGTCGGTCTTATCCCCACGCATATCTGGATTGCCGCCGGCGAAAAGGCGCAGGACGGAATCGATTTCACGGCAAATATGCCCACGGAAGAGGTATTCACCGCTCCCGACAAGTACAACGTCAACGGAACCCTCGTAAACGCTCTTCCGCTCTGTCATAACGGCAACATCATCGACAAGTTCAGCATCACCTTCAAGGACGGAAGGATCACGGATTACTCGGCGGAGGTCGGTTACGACACCCTCAAGGAATGTATCGAGACCGACGAAGGAAGCCACCATATCGGCGAGATCGCCCTTATCGGAAAGAGGTCGCCGATAGCGGAACAGGGAATTCTTTTCTATAATACACTTTTTGATGAAAATGCAAGTTGTCATCTCGCTATTGGGGCGGCGTATCCCACGAATTCCACCGACTCCGCAGATATGACGAGCGAAAAGAGAGAAAGACTTCACCTCAACGAAAGCCTTATTCACGTAGATTTCATGATCGGAACACCCGATATGGAAATTTACGGCGTTCAGAAGGACGGAACGGAAGTTCAGCTCTTCCATGACGGCGATTGGATTATCAAATAAAAGCCTTTAGTTACGGGCAAAATATCGGATTTATCGATGTCGGGCGTTTTTTTGTCGGTCAGTGTTTTCACATTAATTTCACCGAAAGAACGCCCGAATTTTTATATTCTTTCACCGAAAAATGTTCGATATTTTAATTTTCGAGAGATTGTGAAATTATTTTTCACATTGGCTCAAGGTTCAAAAAGCCTTTAGTTACGGGATAAATTCATATTTTATATTTTCACGGCAGAGGCCTCCGAGAGGCTCGGAAGGGGCGATTTCCGACGAAAAACGCTCGAATTACAAATAAACCGAAAAGATTATGCCGTTTATTTTTAAACACATCATTTAACATTGATTTAACGGTGAGTTCATCGAAAAATAGTGATTTTTTGTCCTTTCACCCCGTTTTTCGAGCCGTTTTTTCGTCAAAAAGAAAACGCACCGCTCGTGGCGATGCGCTTTCAGAGTTAGGAGTTTTATTGTTGAAAAATACACTATCTGCGCTCGGCGGTATCTGCGTTTCGCCTCGGCAAAAGCTTTTTTGACTGAATGATGACCGATTGTTAATCGATAAGTGATTGAATTTCGCTCAAAAAGCGACGGTTATTTGTTTTCTGCCTGCTTTTTGCGGTAATCTTCGATCGCCGCGTGGATTGCCTCCTCCGCAAGCACCGAGCAGTGCATCTTCTGCGGCGGAAGTCCGTCCAGCTTGTTGACGACCTCGGCGTTCGTGAGCTTTTCGGCCTCTTCGACGGTCTTACCGATGATCATCGAGGTGGCGGTGGAGCTCGTCGCGACCGCAGCCGCGCAGCCGAAAGTCTTGAATTTCGCGTCTTTTATTACGTCGTCTTCGATTTTGAGAGTGATCTGCATAATATCGCCGCAGGTTGCGTTACCGACCGTGCCGATACCCGAGGGATTCTCGATTTCGCCGACGTTCTGAGGATTGCTGAATGCTTTTATTACTTTCTCGTTATACATAACTTACATCTCCCGATTTGTATTGCTTGCGATTTTGGCGGTTTGAGTCGTCCGAAGCTTTTCGCGGATATTGAATCTCTTCGTGAAATTTTCTAAACGGAATTCATATCTTTGAATCAGACGGTACTCGTGTTTCCTGAATCAAACGGAATCTATTTCTTCGAATTCTACGCTTCGAATCAGACGAAGCTTACGTCGCCCGATTTGAGGTTGAAGAGGGGCGACATCGCTCTCAGGCGCGCAACGACCGTTTTAAGCGTGTCAACCGTATAATCTATCTGTTCCATAGTCGTTTCGTTGCCGACCGTGAATCTTATCGAGCCGTGCGCGATTTCAATAGGCACGCCTATCGACAGAAGTACGTGCGAGGGTTCGAGAGAGCCGCTCGAACAGGCGGAACCGCTGCTGACGGCGATACCGTTGAGGTCAAGCCCCATAAGAATGCTTTCGCCTTCGATATATTCAAAGGAGAAGTTGACGTTATTGGGGAGTCTTTGGGTTCTGTGACCGTTGAGCCTTACGTAGGGGATCTCCTTTTCGATCCTTTCGATGAGATGATCTCGGAGAGCTATACAGTGTTTAGCGTGTTCTTCTCTGATTTTTACGGCCTTCTCTATCGCGTAGCCCATACCGACTATCGCGGGAGTATTGGAGGTTCCGCCGCGCATAGAACGTTCCTGACCGCCGCCGTGGATAAGCCTTTCGATATGGAGCCCGTTCCTTACGTAGAGCGCGCCTATACCCTTGGGACCGTTGAATTTATGAGCCGAAATCGAAATCATATCGGCTCCCAGAGCCTTGACGTCGACGGGAATCGCTCCCATAGCCTGAACGCAGTCGGAATGGACGAGAACGCCGTGTTTATGGGCAATTTCCGCAATTTCCTTAACGGGTTCGATGGTTCCGACCTCGTTATTCGCGTACATAACCGAAACGAGAATCGTATCTTCGCGAATGGACTTCTCTAAATCCTCCAGATCGACTACGCCGTAATTATCGACTTTAAGTTCGGTAATCTCGAAGCCCTGAGATTTGAGCCAGAGGGCGGTATTGCGGATAGCGGCGTGTTCGAGAGGGGAAATTATTATGTGTTTTCCCTTATGACTGCGGGCGGCGGCAACTCCTTTGAGAGCCCAGTTATCGGCTTCGCTTCCGCTTCCTGTGAAATATATTTCGTTGGGAGCGGCGTTAATCGCAGCCGCAACCTGTTTCCTTGCCTTGTCCACGGCTTCCGCGCAGGGACGCGCAAAGCTGTGTTGAGAATGACTGTTCGCAAAGTATTCCGTCATATACGGAAGCATAGCGTCCAGTACGTCTTTATCCAGCGGCGTGGTCGCCGCATAATCCAAATAAACCTTCATTTTATATCCACCTCTTTAAAAGATGTAAAATAATCGACGCATAAGAGTTACTCGTCGCTCCGACAGTGCATTTCAGCCGTCAGATTGTCGTTCTCGTCGATAAGCTGACGCAGCGTAACCGAATCGAGATACTCGTTCATCTTGCGGTAGAGGTTGTTCCAGAGCGTATGAGCGACGCAGGAGCCTCGCTGAGTACATTTCCCGCTAAGACAATCCACGATTTCGAGATTGTCTTCGACCGCGCGGAGAATCTCGCCGGTAGTAATCAAAGAGGGATCGCGCGAAAGCCTGTATCCGCCGTAAGCGCCTCTCTGAGCTTCCACGATGCCGGCTTTTTTCAGCATAGCGAAAATATGCTCGAGATAACCGTCGGAAACGGCTATGTCAGCGCCGATTTCCGAAACGTTGACGAATCCCTCGTCATATTTTTTACCCAAAGATACGGCAGCGTAAATCCCGTATCTCGCCTTGGTCGAAAGCTTCATACAGAACCTCGGGTTAATTCCTATCAAATCAGTAGGAATTATACAGTATCTTTTTCTTTTTGTCAACCGTAGGAACGGTCTTTTCGGATATTTTTTGCTTTTTTAAGCTAAATCGATACGCGTTTTTTGAGATTTTTCGTCGGATTTATACGAAAATCGTCGGAAAAGAGGGAATTTCCGGACTTTTTGTCGAATCGAAAAAGAATTGCAAAGGGGACGGGGGAAAATGCCGAAAGAATTTGACTAATTCCGAGCGGTGTGGTATAATAAACGGCACGCGGGGGAATGAAATTGCTTTGGGGACGGAGAATCCAAAGCAGACAGAGAATCCAAAGCGACGGAGAATTTCGGACAGAGGGAGAATCCCGAATTCGGGACGCCCGCGGAATGCGAGAGGAAGAAGGGAGAACGAAGGATATGGCGAGAGTTGCGAGAGAAACGCTGGAGGGAAAGTATTTTCATATACTCGTTTCGGGTATCGACGAGCTGAAGATATTCAACGAACATAAGATGAAGGCGTATTATACCGAGCTTCTTCTGAAAAACGAAGGGAATATCCTTCTCCTGACTTACAGCATAATGGAAAATCACGCGCACATCGCGTTTTATTCCGAAGGAGGAATAAAGCCCGTAGCCGAGGCTATGAAGAAAATCAACACGGCGTTCGCTTTGCAGTTCAATAAGTACAAGAGAAGGAACGGATACGTCTTTCGCTCGAGATTCAAGAGCCAGCCGCTTACCGGCGCAAGAGAAGCCGCGGGTTGTATGGCCTTCATTCATTCCAATCCCATATTCGAGAATCCGCGATTTTCGGCGAAAACCTATCCTTATTCGGGATATAAGAGAGTTATGGGCGGAGAACCGAAACTTTCGGGCTTCGCGGAGGAATTGGGAGTAAATCTTCAGAATCTCGGGGAATACGTGGAAAGTCAGGGCGACGCTTATCCGCTTTATCACTGGATAGACGTTCACAGCTTCGTCGTAAAGGAGGATTTCAACTACGTCCTCGACGATCTTGCGGTCAAATATAACGTCAGGAATTACGCGGAGGTTGCCGAAGATAAGGAGAAAATGGGCGCGTTCGCTTCCGAGCTGAGCAGAAGGACGGGTATGTCCATATTGTTTATCAGCAAGGAAATGGGCGTCGGAAGGGAGACTTTGCGGCGCGCGGTCAAAAAATACGAGGAAAAAACGACGCAAAATCAAGAATAAACACGGCGGTCGCCGTAGGGGGAGCTTATGAGGGGCAGAAAACAGACGGGTGTCGATGAAGACGAAAGCTTGAGCGAGAGCATCGCCGCGAGAAAAAAACGGCGGGCGGACGCAGCCGCGGAAAATTCCGAGCAAGCCGATGATTCTTCCGAAAAGCGGAAAAATCGCCTTCCGAAATCGCGAAAAGAGGAGATTTCGGGAGAAAATGAAGTTAAAATCGAGAAGAAAACGAGTCCGGAAGACGAAAATGAGGTGAAAAAGACCGAGAAAAAAGCCGAAAAAAAGAAAACGGTGAGAAATCCGGTCGCAGCCGAACCCGAAATCGAGGAGATAATCGTTTCGCCCGCGGGCGGAAATTCCTCAGAGAAAGAGAAAAAATCGGGTAAGAAAACAGAAAATCCGAAGAAAAAAACCGAAAAGGAAACTGAAATTTCCGAGAAAAAAGAAGAAAAATCCGAGGAGAAAGTTGAAAATTTCGAGAAAGAAATTGAAAACTCCGAGGAGAAAGATAGAAAATCGAGTGAAAAAGAGGATGTTATCGGAAAAGTCGGTGAAGAATCGGAGAATGTAGAGTTAAAAAAAGAAGAAAAAACGGAGAAAAACGAGGAGAAAAAACTCGAAGAAAAGAAAGAGAGAGAGGAAATCCGCGAGAAAATTCCGGAGACGAAAAAAGCGCCCGAAAAACCCGTAAAAGAGAGCATTTTCAGCGGCGGAGAGCTTCATCCGTACAGGATTTTGAGGCTCCAGGATGGCGCGAAAAGGCGTTATAACGCAATAAAGAGCGTTTTAATGAACGGTAGCGCGATTTGTTTAATGATGAAAGAATGTGAAATTTTCATTTTTAACGAAAAACCGAGATTTATGATGGACGTGGACAGCGGCGCGGTCAGGTTGTTCGTCGGGAAAGACGAGGAATTCCCGCCGACGGACGGATTCACAGACGCCACGAAAAAGACAAACCTGCCTTTCGCGGCGTATCTCAGAATAAGGAACGACGACGACCTCTCGGAAGCGAAAAAATACCTTAACAAAGCCTTTATTACGCTCGGAGCGACGTATTCGGAGACGCCCGAAACCGACTTTGCGGCAAGACTTTCGGAACGCGGAGTAAGCGAATTTCTTCCGAAAAAACGATAAAATTCAAGCCGAAAACTCTTCGGGAATCGGTGAAAATTATGGAAAAACAAAGGAATTTGTGATTATCACAAGAGAAAATAAGTATTAAATGCACGAAAACAGAGTGTAATTAACGAAGAATTAACGTGCGTTTGATAAAAGGAGTAACGATTCGGAAGAATGAATATTGAATTACGAGGTTAAAAATGAAAAAATTAATGTTGACTGTTATGATTCTTGTGCTGGTTGCGGCAATTTTTGTCGGTTGCACGGCGGAGGACTGGAATATGGCGATTAAAAAGGCGCTCGAGGCTCTCGGTTACGGGAAAGAGGCCCTTTCCGTCACGGAAATCGACTCGGAAAAAACCCTCGAAGCGATGAAAAACGCCGCTCTCGACGCCAAAACCTTCGGAAAAGACGACATTCCGGACGAATTTTTCGAAAAATACGGGCTGGATTCGTCGCTGAAACCCGAATCCGTGCTTTGCGCTGTCCCGTCGAAGGAAACTTTCGACGAAAAAATCGCCGAAAATCCCGAAAGGCTCGCCAGCCTCGAAATGGCCGCGCTCCTCGAATACGAAACGCCCGAGGCTGCGGTTGCCGCCGCCGAGAAAATCAGCGAGATTCTTTCGGGCGACTTCACTGAGGCGCTCGACGCGATGAAGGAATATAACGTTCCCGACGAAATCCGCGGACTTCTTGCCGTTCTCAGGGACTTCATAAACGTTCAGGTCGTCGGCGAAAAAGTCGCGGTTTATACGACGCCGGCAAAGGAGCTTTTCGTCGCGCCTTCGGAAACGGAGAATCCTTAAGAATATTACGAGTAGAAATTTTACGAGTAGAAACGATATAAAGATTACAGAACAAAAACGGACTCCGAGAGCTTTCGGAGTCTTTCGTTTTTCCGTTGACTTTTTCCGCGAACTCGGCTATAATCACCGTTGCATTATTTTCGGAGGAGAAATGCAATGAAAAAGGTTGTTTCGGATCAGGAATTGTTCGGCTCCGAGCGCATAAGCAAGGTCTTATGGAAAATAACCCCGCCCGTTATGCTCGCGCAGCTTATTCAGGCTCTCTATAACATCGTGGACAGCTTCTTCGTCGGAAGATATTCGGACGACGCGCTCACCGCGGTTACGGTCATTTTTCCTATTCAGCTCATCATAGTCGCGCTTGCCGTCGGTACGGGCGTGGGCGTCAATACCTATATGGCGAGAAAATACGCGCAGGGCGATTCGCTCAAAGCAAAAGCCGCAGCAGGTACGGGGACCCTCCTCGCAGTGATTTCCTGGGCGGTATTCGCTCTCGTTTCGTCGCTCATAATGGTCCCGTACATAAAAACCTCCGCGACCGAACCTCAGGCTATCGAAAACGCGAGAGTTTACGGACTCATCGTTTGTATCGGAAGCCTCGGAACCTTCCTCGAAAGCAACTGGACGAAGGTTCATCAGGCAAGAGGAAATATGAAGCTCCCGATGATCGCTCAGGTTACGGGAGCGGTCATAAATTGCGTGCTCGACCCGCTTCTTATCTTCGGAATAGGACCTTTCCCCGAGATGGGCATAGCGGGAGCGGCTTACGCGACGGTCATAGGTCAGATAGTTTCGGCGGTAATCGTCGGAATAAAGGGCTTCGAAAAACCTCCGAAAATCCGCGAAATCGGACATTATATAAAGAAGATATATTATTACGGATATTCGTCGATAATTATGCAGGCTCTGTATACCGTATACATAGTCGCGCTCAATATGATCCTCGCGCGTTTTTCCGACGCGGCGGTAACCGTTCTCGGACTGTACTATAAGGCGCAGAGCTTCTTCTTCATTCCGCTCTTCGGGCTTCAGACCTGCATAGTTCCGCTTCTGAGCTTCAATTACGCAAGGGAAAATTACGAGCGCTGCCACGACACGATGAAAGCGACCTTCGTCGTTTCCCTGTCGGTTATGTCGATAGGAATGGCTTGCTTTATATTTATGCCCGAAACGCTTATGAGGGTGTTTTCAAACTCGGAAACGGTCATCGCTATCGGCAAAAACGCCTTTCCCATTATCGGAAGCAGCTTCCTGTGCGCGGTGTTTTCGCTGACTATGCCCGTGTTCTTTCAGGCGATAGGAAGGGGAGTTACGAGTATGATGCTTTCACTTACCCGACAGATATTCTGCCTCGTACCCGTCTTCCGGCTGCTCTCGCGGATAGGTCTGGATTATACTTGGATAGCCTTTCCCGTAGCCGAGACCGTGTCGGGAGCCATAGGATTCGCGCTCTATATAAAACAGCTCAAAAAATGGGGCTGTCCCGTAGGTATCCGCAAAAATAAGAAAAAAGCCTGAAACCGACAAGGGGAAAAAGAGAGTTTTTTACGGGTTTTTTCGTAAATTACTTGACAAAACGGAAAGGGCGACTTATAATAACGAGCGTTATATAACAAGCGGACTTGACGAGAGGAAAGACTCGCGGATTTACGGACGGAACGGACGAGGGGCGGATACGGACGAGGGCAGAAATGGATACGGGACGGATAACTGACAAGGGATAAATACGGATATGGAAAGAAAATCGGCTTCGCGTAAGAACCGAAGCGCATCGAGATATGAAAAAACAAGAAAAGCGCTCGTATTCTGGGCGTTTTTTATCGGAACAGGCGCGGTTTTCGGAAGCGCGTGTATGTTTATCGACAAGACCGGAAAACGTTTCGGAATGGACGCATTCCTTATTTATTTTCAGGTCCTGCCCTTTGCGGACGTGCTTTTTAAGGATTTGCTCTTTTCGGGAACGATGCTCCTCGTCGTAAACGGACTGACCAATCTCACGGCGGCGGTACTGCTTATCGCAAGGAAAAAATCGGGCGTCGTATGCTCGGTCGTCTTCGGAATAACCCTTATGCTCTGGATTTGTATTCAGTTTTATCTGTGGGGAGGAGTTCTTATATCCGTACTTTACTTTATCTTCGGATTCACGCAGTCGGCAACCGCGGTCGCGGCTCTGATTTTCCGCAGACAGGAGAATTTCCGGTTCGAGCCTTCGGATTATAAGAATATAGGTACGGAAAAAACGAGACTCGTGGTTTTTTTCTCGCGTATGGGATATACGAAAAAAATCGCCTACGAGGAGGCCGACCGCACGGGAGCGGATATTTACGAGATAGTTGCGGCGGAAAGAACGGAGGGAACTCTCGGATTCTGGTGGTGCGGAAGATTCGGAATCCATCGCTGGGAAATGCCCGTAGAATTTACCTGGCCGAACGTTTCTTCCTACGAAATCGTAACGATAGTTACGCCCGTATGGGTATTCGGACTGTCCGCACCCGTCAGAACCTTTTGCAGAATGGAAAAGGATAAAGTCAAAGAGGCAAACTACATAATCGTACACTTCACGGGCGGAAAATACGGAAACGTCGAGAGAGAAATGAATTCTCTCCTCGGAAGAAAAGCCTCGTCGGTAAGAAATATCCGCAATCGCTTCGGAAAAACGAAGGAAATCGTCTGATTTCAGGCGGAGAGGAATCGATTGATTTTCGGCGGAGAGGAAATCAGGTTTTAAGAGAGATAGGAATTCGGTTTTATAAGGGGCGATGAATCCTTTATTTATGAGAGGGTGCGAATTATCGATTTTTGTGAAGAAAGTTTCGCATTTAAGCTTCATAAGGTTGACGGAAAAAGCTTTTTCTGTTAAAATTCCGAAGGATACGGATTGACCGGGAAATCAGGATTAACCGATAATCCCGATTGACGAAGACTTTCGATTACGAATAAGATAAGAATCGACGGAGGTTTTCCGATTCGGAAGGAATCGAGGCTAATCGGAGATTCGGACTAATCGGGACGAAAAGGTCGCTCCGTGGGAAAGACTATATTATAAGGAAAGGATAAAGATTATGGAAACGGGTATCAGAGGAAGAATCGAAACCGTGGTTACACAGAAAGAAAGCGCGAAAACCCTCGGAAGCGGATTGCTCGACGTTTACGCAACGCCCGCGATGATCGCTCTTATGGAGGGCTGCGCAAGTCAGAGCGTCGCTCTTTATCTCGACGAGGGCTGCGGAACGGTAGGAACAGCCGTAAATATCAGACACCTCGCGGCTACTCCGATTGGAATGAAGGTCTACTGCGAGAGCATTCTCACGGAAGTGGACGGAAGAAGACTTCTCTTCAACGTCAAGGCTTACGACGAAACCGGACTCATCGGAGAGGGTACGCACGAGAGATTTATCATCAACAGCGAGAAATTCTTCGCGAAAGTCAACGCCAAAAAAGCGGCGGAATGATTTTTCCGCAGGAATCGGAGGATTTACGCGCAAAATCAAGGGATTTAATAATTTATGAAGGGAACGGCCTCGGAAAAGAGGTCGTTTTTTTATCGGGAGGGGAGAATTTGCGGAAGGAATTTCGGGAAGGAGAGGAGTTTTTGTACGGAAATCCGAGACGGGGATTTCAATGAATTTATGAGCGGAATTTTCAACGGATTTTCACGGACTTTTATACAAAAGTAAAGAAATAATTTACAAAAAGGTTTGCCGAAAACAGTTGACATAGCAGAATTATTGTGATAGGATATCAAATGTATAATCGGTTCGATAGTTTAACCGATTATACTATTTAACTAAAGCGACGCAGGAGTAGCGTGATGGATGACAAGTTTTTCGTCGAGCTGGGCGAACAGTTCGACTTCGTTCAGATGAATATAGTAGAAAACGTGATGCAGCCTATCCATAAATGTCTGGGTAGGAAGGATACGAGGCTTTCCCGTCTTACGAGCGCGGAAAGAAAAACCCTATCTTCCCTGCATTACGGCGGGGACCTCTGCGTCGGCGACCTCAAGACGAAGACAGGAATATCCAATATTTCAAAGATTCTTACTTCGCTCGAGGGAATGGGTTATATAGAAAGATGCTTCTCTTCGAGCAACAAGCGGTTCATTATGATACATATAACCGAGTCGGGACTCGAAATCTTCAGGGAAAACGACAGAATCGTTCCGGAAATAGCAAGGAAAGTGTTGACGGACAGATTCTCCGAAGAAGAACTGATTATTCTCAACCGCAGACTCCACGAGCTTAACGATATGCTGAAAAGAGCGGGAAGCGCGGACGGAGGAGAGCCGGAGGATATTTCCGCCGCGGAGGCGATGAAAGAGTAATAACTGCCGAAAGGCTGTTATATAGCCGCGGGTTTCGCGCATGAAGATTCGCGGCGGGAGAGGAACTACGGGTAAAAGCAAACGCATACTGCACTCGGTGCGACAAAAGCGTACAGGCAATCGCGGATTCGTCTCAAAAAGGGTCAGGTTTACCGGCAAATGGGAGTAATCCCGAAGGCGGAAATACCGCACAACTATTTGAGAATACAAAAAGGAGAATCTATGAAAGCTAAAAAGTATTTGATTATCTTAACGGCTATGATTATGGTTCTGTGTTCCGTGGCGTTGGTTCATGCGTCAGCGTCGGCGGAAGACGGAACGCCCGATAAGGGATCGGCTGCCGTTTACGCAACGGATATCACGGGTCTTTTCGACCAATATCTTAAAGGTGTTTCCTACGAAGGCGTAAAGTGCTTCGAGGAAAACGACGAAGTCAACGCAATAATCACCCTCGAGGGAGAATCGGTTCTTGCGGCGGCTCAGAAAAGAAATATGAGCGTTTCCGCTTATCTTCAGACCGAAGAGGGCGCACGGCACGAGGAAAGCCTCTTCGAAATCCAGAGAAAAGCTCTCGATCAGATGACGGCTAAGGGTATCGGTTATACCGTAAAGTATTCCTATACCACCCTTCTCAACGGCCTCGCAGTCAAGGTTAAGTACGGTCAGCTCAAAGCCATCGAAGGTATAGCGGTAGTTTCCGACGCCGCTCTTTCCGAATTTTACGCTCTTCCCTCCTCCGTAGAGGACGTAACCGAAATCAAGGCGACCGTAAACACCGCTTCAAACAGCGATTATAACGGCGACGGAATGCTCGTCGCGGTCATCGATACCGGTCTTCAGGTAAATCACGAAGCTTTCTCCGTAATGCCCGAAAATCAGAAGATTTCCAAGGAAGATATAGAGAACAGGCTGGATAAATTTACCGCAAGAAACGGTTATAAGCTTATTGCCGACGGCGAAGAGCACGATATAGAGTATCTTGAAACCGTTACCGCGGACGACCTCTATAAGAACGGAAAGGTTCCTTTCGGTTTCGACTATTGCGACGTGGACGCCGAAGTTGCTCCTTCTCTCTTCGCCGTTCAGCAGTACGGTCTCGACCACGGTACTCACGTTGCGGGTATAGTTGCCGGCAACAACGGTTCCGACTTCAAGGGTGTGGCTTATAACGCGCAGATCGCGGTTCTTAAGGTCTTCGGCGACGGAGGCGACGGCGCGTACGACGTGGATATACTTGCGGCAATTTCCGATAGTATCGTTCTCGGCGCGGACGTAGTAAATATGTCCCTCGGTTCGGGCGCAGGTTTCACCGACGCAGGTTATTTCGCTCCTTATTACGAAGCTGCGGAAGAAGCAGGTCTCGTTCTCTCCGTCGCGGCAGGTAACGATTACTTCCTCGGCAAGGGCGGTATCTACGACGGCGTTCCCACTTCCAACGTCGAATTCGGCGTTATCGGCGCGTCCTCGACCTACGCTCAGAGCTTCGCGGTAGCTTCCCTCGACAGCTATAAGACCATCGTTAAGTACATAGGCTTCAACGACGGCAAACTCGAATATAACGAAGTTCCCGAAAAGAACTTCATAAACGATATTCTCGGCGAAAACGAAAGAGTGGAACTCACTTACGTTCCCGTTCCCAACGTCGGCGCTCCCGAGGATTACGAAGGACTCGACGTTTCCGGAAGAATAGCTCTCGTTCAGAGAGGTACCATAAGCTTCGAAGAAAAGTTCATCAACGCAAAAGCTGCCGGAGCGATTGCTTGTATCGTTTACGACAACGTTGAAGGCAACTATATCAATATGCAGATGACCGGCGAAGTCATTCCCGGCTGCTTCATCAAACTTGCCGACGGCGAAAGACTCCTTGCGGCAGAAAACAAGACTCTCGTTTTCGATAAGAGCTATTATTCCGATTACGGATATCAGATGAGCGACTTCTCCTCCTGGGGAACCACGCCCACTCTCAATATAAAACCCGAAATCACCGGCTTCGGCGGATACATTTATTCCTCCGTGGTTTCGGCAGACACGAATAAATACGACTATATGAGCGGAACCTCTATGGCTGCTCCTTACGTTTCCGGTCAGGCCGTGCTCGCAAGACAGTTCGTCAACGAAAAGTTCCCCGAACTCAGTTCCTACGAGAAAGGTATTATGGTAAGAAGACTTCTTATGAATACCGCGGAAATCATCATTCAGGAAGGCGAGAATCCTTACTCCCCGAGAAAACAGGGCGCAGGTCTTGCTTCGATCGAAAATCTCGTTAAAACCACCGCTTACGTAACCGTTCCCGATATGACCATGCCCAAGATCGAACTCGGACACGATCCCGAAATGAACGGCGTTTACGTCCTCGAAATGAACGTTACCAACTTCGGCGAAACCGAGCTTACTTACGTCGTTAACCCGATCGTTATGTGCGAAGCTCTCGGCGCTCCCGCAGTCGACGGACGGGCTATGTTCGCTCTCAAGGATTACAGACTCAATCCCGAAATCGTAGTCGACGGTCACGCTGATTCCAAAATCACCGTAGCCGCAGGCGAAACCGTTTCCGTAAAGGTTACCGTTATCCTCAGCGAAAGCGACATTGAGTACCTCGGTCAGTTCGAATACGGCAACTTCGTGGAAGGTTTCGTCGTCTTTGAAAACGAAGAAACCACCAACCTTTCCGTTCCCTTCCTCGGCTTCTACGGCGACTGGACGAAGGCTCCCATTTTCGATACCTTCATCTATGACGACGAACAGGCTACTATCGGCTGGGGCTTCATCGGTTCGGAATACGGCACCGGTTATTATCCTCTCGGTTATTACTCCTATAAGACTCAGCCCGGCGTGGAAGTTCCTCTTTACAACGTGGACAAGATGGCTTTCGGCGGAAACGTTTACGGCAGATCCTACGCAAAATCCCTCGACGTTCTCGCTGTCTATATGCGCAGAAACGCAGGTAAGATGCATATGATCTTCGAAGACGCGGATACCGGCGACGTTATCTACGAGACGACGCAGATCCTATCCGCAAGAAAGAGCTTCTCCAATAACGGCGGAAACCCGACTCTCAGAGGCTATCAGTATAACTTCTCCGGATTCGATTACATCCCCTTCGGAGCTATCCCCTCCAACACCAGAATCCGTATCAGCGTGGACGCAGAACTCGATTTCCCGGGTGAAAAGAACACCGAAAAGAATTCTCTCGAATTCTACGTTACCGCAGACTACGAAGCTCCCGTCGTTCTCGAAGAAGGTCTCGGACTTTACGAAAAAGACGGTAAGCTCTATCTCGACGTTCCCGTTTACGACAACCATTACATAATGGCAGGTCAGCTTATGGAATGCAACGAGTACGGATACGCAACCACCAATCCTCTCGAAGCTTATCCCACACCCGCTTATCAGACCGAAAGAGGTAACGGCGAATATACCTTTACCTTCGATATGACCAACTACTACGACAAGATCAAAAACGGAAAGGTCGCGTTCGCGGTAGTGGACTACGCTTGCAACGACAAGACTTACGTCATCAACCTCGACCTCACCGAGATCAATCCTCCGACAAAGGTCGAATTTACTCAGGATTCCATAGACGTGGACATCAACCAGGTCCTCTTCGACCTTCCCATCTATACGGATATCCCCTTCGCTATCCCCACAAAGACCGATTGGGAAAGCTCCGATCCTTCGATCGTTAAGGTCGACAACGGCGCGCTCAAGGGTATCTCTCACGGAACCGCAACCGTTACCTTCTACAGATATTACGGCGAAGTAATGTTCACCGACTCCATCGAAGTCAACGTTTCCGAAACCGTGGCTCAGGACGAATACACCCCGCAGTGGTTCGACCTCTATCTCAACGGCGAAAAGCTCCTCGACGGTAAATCCGGCTACGGCAGAGGTCAGATAAAGACCTATAACCTTCCCTATTCCGTGGATTACAAGGTCGGCGACGTTCTTAAATTCGAAGTCGTTCCTTATCCCTGGTACGCTTGCGAAGACGTGGAACTCAGCTGGCTCGGCAGCACCGGAACGCTCTGGTGGGGCTATGACCGTGAATACGGCGACAGACTTACCTACGTCGTAAACGAAGAAGGCGTTGCGGATCTTTCCGAAGAAAACACCATCAAACTCGTTAAAGAAGGCTACACCATCGTCAGAATGCTGGCGGTCAAGAATACTTACGGCGCTCCGTACTGCGATTTCTGGATCCACGCGGTTGCCGAAGGCGAACCCGACGGTGAAATCTCCATCGACGACGTTACTCTCGATATCAACCAGCCCCTTGACCTCGTTCTCAATCAAAACGGCAACGTCGTCAAACCCGACAGAATCACTATCTCCGGCGGCGACGAAACCATTGCAAAGGCTTATTACGAGGAAGAATACTACGTAAAAGACGGAAACGTTATTTACGGAAAACAGGGTACCTATAAGACCACTCTCGTAGGTATGAAACAAGGCTCCACCACCTTCGACGCAGCGGTAGAATATACCGTAAACGGAGAAAAGAAGGTTTATAACACCACGGTCAACGTTACCGTAACCGACACCGAAGTACATAAGGTTCACCCCGACTATATACTCATTACTTACGAGGGATATACCTGGGGCAGACACGGAAGATATACCGATAACAGCGAAATGCCTATCTTCGACGTAGTTATCGGAAGAGAATACGAAGCTAAATACGAAGTTTATCCGGCATACGCCTGCGACGATATCCAGATCGACTGGGCTCCCAGAGACGATAACGGCAACAAGGTCGTCGAAATCGTAAGCGCGGAAAACGGCGTCCTTAAATTCAAGTGGTCCGGCCTCAGAGAAGGCAGAGGCGATATCAGCTTCTCGTCCGTTCATTACGACGAATACTATAAGGTTCCCGCTCTCCCGCAGGATTCGTTCAGGGTAGATTTCTGCATCAACTTCAGAATGAACGCAATCGACGAGGACGGTCTTATCGCTCCTCCGCTTCCGCCGGAAGATCAGCCGATATTCGATATCAGAGACGGCGTTCTCTGGGCTTATAACGGAACCGATCCCGTAGTCGTAATTCCCGACGGCGTTACCTCCATCATCGGCGGCGCGCTCAACGCAAGAAGCACCAAGGTCAAACTCGAAAAGGTCGTCGTTCCTTACGGCGTAACCGAAATCGGCGCGTACGCTTTCCAGAATCAGGATCAGATGAAGGAAATCGTTCTCCCCTATTCTCTTCTCTATATCGGAAGAGCCGCATTCGACAGCTGCGGAATCGAAACACTCGAAATTCCTCACTCCGTCGAAGAAATGGATATCTGGACCTTCCAGAACTGCTTCAACCTTAAGTCGGTAGTCATCGGCAGCCGCCTTAAAGAAATCCCCTATTCCTGCTTCGACAGATGCAGAAAACTTACGGACGTCAAAATCTATGCGGGCGTAACCACAATCAGCCGCTATGCGTTCCAGTATTGTCCCATCGAAGAGCTTACTCTTCCCGAGACCATCAAAAAGGTAGATAACGAAGCTTTCGTCAACTCCGGAATCAAGTCCATCAAGATGCCTTACGTCGAAGTAATCGACAACAGAGCTTTTTATAACTGCGAAAACCTCACCAACGTCGAATTCGGCGATAAACTCACCACAATCGGCGAGGACGCGTTCACCTATTGCGCACTCACGGAAGTAACCATTCCCAAGAGCGTCAAGAGACTCGGTAACCAGACCGAAATGGAAGAAGGTACCTTCGCTTACAACAGAATCACCAAGGTCGTTTTCGAAGACGGTATACAGCTCGAAAGCAGATATCAGAGCGAATACGGAGATTCTTACGAAAACTACGGAACGTATACCGGAATCATTCCGATCTATATGTTCAGAGATAACCCCATCACCGACCTCTATATCCCCGATTCCATCACGACAGTCGGAAGTTACGCTTTCTATAACTGCCCGATGACCGGAGAAATCCACTGGGGCGGCATCACGAAGATCGGTCAGAGCGCGTTCGAAAACAGCAGTATCTCCGGAGAATTCGCAATTCCCGAAGGAATCACCGACGTTTGCGCATCCGCTTTCGTCAATACATCCATCACTAAGGTCTATATCCCCGCATCCCTTACCTACGCTTCTCTCGTTGTAGGAAGAGGTTGCATAGTTAACCCCGACGCCGAAATCGTTATCGCGGAAGGCAACGAACTCTGGCAGGTCGAAGACGGCGTTCTCTACTCCGGAACGACTCTCGTAAGACCATTCAATAACCTCTATAACGGCGAGAAGGTCTTCAGAATCAAGGACGGTACCCGTCGTATCGAAACCGGCGCGTTCAGCAACTGCAAGTACGAAATCATCGTAGTTCCCGCAAGCGTCGAAAGAATCGGCGCGTACGCTTTCGAAGGAGTCAACTCCGTCTACTTCGAACACGACGAAGCTCCCGTACTCGAATTCTGGAGAAAGGGACTTTCCACCGGCAACTACAGCGCAATCGTCGCTCAGTATAACAACTTCAAGAGCGGTATGACCGTTTACTTCAAGAAGGACGCGGTAGGATTCGACGAATATTCCTATCGTCAGCAGAACGTAACTTACGCGACGCTCGACCTCGAAGCTATAATCGACGAACTCCCCGAAGCTACTCTCGAAAACGAAGCTGCTTTCGTTTCGGCTCGCGAAGCTTTCGAACTTCTTTCCGATTCCGAAAAAGCGGAAGTCGGAAATTACTGGAAGCTCCTCGAAGGCGAAAAGACTATCCTTAACCTTAAATACGAAGCGGCTCTCGCGAGAATAGCCGAACTCGAAGAACAGGTTAAAGACCTCGAAGCAAAGAACGCGAAAATCGAAACTCTCAACAACAAGATTTCCGAACTCGAAGCGCAGATCGAAACCCTTAACGCCGAAATCGAAAAACTCAACGGCGAAGCGGAAACCTCCGCTGAACTCATAAAGACTCTCGAAGAAGCCAAAGCTTCGCTCGAAAACGCAAAGGCAGAACTTCAGAAGGCTCTCGACGCCGCAGAAGAAGCCAAGACCGCGGCAGAGCAGGGCAAGGCAGACGCAGAGGCTAAAGCCGCAGCAGCGGAAACCGCAAAGGCTGCCGCAGAAGCAGAACTCGCAACCGCAAAGGCAAACGTTGACGCACTCGAAGCGGAACTCGAAAGCGTGAAGAACGAACTCGAGCTTCTCAGAAAGGCTATCAACAGCAGCAGCTGCGGCGGCGAAACCGAAATAACCGCTATCAGCGTTATTTCGATGCTCCTTCTCGTTGCGGGCGTGGCTGTCCTCTCTCTCAGAAAGAAGAAGAACGTTAAATAATCAGCAAGTTTCACCCTCCTTAATTTTTCCCGGTGCGCACCCGCTTTCTGCGGGTGTGTGCCGGGCTTTTTATTTGCCGCGGAGAGGGATTTCGGACAGGAGAAATCGGAGAGAAAGGGATTTTTGGGGAACGAGGATTAGAGTCGGAGTTATCGGGAAGGAAAGTACGGAAGGTCGGAATCGCGGAGAATTGAGGATAAGGTCGGAATTATCGGAAAACGAAGGATAAAGGCGAGTTATCGGGAATTAAGGGGAAAATCGGAGAGAAATTCAATTTTATCTCAAAATAAACACAAAATGAATATATATTAAGCGGTTATTAATGCAGGATTAACTCTTTAATTAAACATAATCATCAATATTTTGACAAAAACAAAAAAATCGCTTGACTTTACTCACATTGCGTGTTATAATGTAAACATAATAACGACGAGCGATCGAATAAGGAGGCGATGAAATGTTTTCAAAGTATTTGTTAACGGGTGCGAGCGGATTTCTCGGCGGTACGGTCGCCGAAAAACTTCTGAAATCGGGAGCCAAGGTCAGATGCCTCGTGCTTCCCGAGGACAAGTACGCGGAGGATTTACCCGAAGGCGCCGAAAAAATCGTCGGCGACGTCTGCGACGCGGAATCTTTGCGCGGATTTTTTGAGGACGCGGGGGCGGATACCTGCGTTATTCACTGCGCGGGCTATGTTTCGGTAGCCTCGGCTCCGGGAAAGAAAATCTACGACGTGAACGTGAAAGGAACCGAAAATATCGTAGGTTGGTGCAGAGAAAAGGGCGTCGGAAAACTCGTGTACGTAAGCTCGGTCCACGCTATCCCCGAGCTTCCGAAAGGCAAGGTCATATCCGAAACCAAGGACTTCTCGCCCGACAAAGTGGAGGGAGATTACGCGAAAAGCAAGGCTATGGCGACGGAAATCGTTCTGAAGGCAGCCGAAGAGGGACTCGACGCAAGTATAGTTTTCCCGAGCGGAATCATCGGTCCCGAGGATAAGGCTTTCGGCTCGATAACGACTATGCTCGTTTCGTTTCTGGCGTGGAAACTTCCTTTTGCGGTAAAGGGCGGATACGATTTCGTGGACGTAAGGGACGTCGCGGAAGGCATTATTTCCTGCGCGGAAAAGGGAAGCCCGGGCGAAACTTATATCCTTTCGGGACACTACGCGAGTATAAAGGATATTCTCGATACCGTCAAAAGCATTTCGGGAATAAAAAGATGCGTGTCTTACCTGCCTATAAAGCTTGCGGAGAAAGTTGCGCCGCTATACGAAAAACACGCTCTCAGAAGAAAGAAAAAACTGTTCTTTACGCCCTACGCGGTTTCCGTACTCGATTCGAACGGGAAATTCGACCGCGAAAAGGCCGCGAAAGAGCTGGATTATCGCCCGAGACCGCTTAAATGCACGCTCGGCGATACGCTCGCCTGGCTCAAAGAAAGAAAAAATGCACTCAGAATCAAAACCAAATCGAAAAGCAAAAACCCGATTTAGCGATAAACGGGATAGTCTGATTATATGCGGGCGTCTTGTTTCATAATACTCTCCTCAAAAAAGAAAAGCACCCTCAGAAAAAGAAGGTGCTTTTCGTTTTGCGTATTTTCGGAAATCCGAGTTTTATCCGAGTTTTGCGTCCGAGGACGGAACCGCTTCCGCGGAGAGTTTATTCGGACGGAATCAATTCCGCGGAGAGTTACTTGGTAAGCCCGAAATCGGAAATTATTTGATAGGTTTGAAATCGGAGATTGCGCAGTAAGCCCGAAATCGGGGAGCTATTTGATTGGCTCGAAATCGATTGCGCCGTGCTTGCAGAGCGGACAGATAAAGTCCTCCGGAAGTTCGTCGCCTTCGTAGACGTAGCCACAAATCTTGCAGACGAATCCTTTCCTGCCTTCGGTCTGAGGCTTGGGCTTTACGTTCTTGTGGTAATAAGAGTAGGTCATCGTTTCCTTATCGGAGATAACGCGAGCTTCGGTTATTTCGCAGATAAACATTCCGTGTGTGTCGAGATCGACGTAGTTTTCGACCTTGAGGGACATAAAGGAATTGATGTACTTCGGAAGGAAAACGAGTCCGTTATCGCTCCGGAGAGGAGTACAGCCCGCAAATTTATCCACGCTTCTTCCGCTGCGGAAACCGAAATCCTCGAAAACCTTGAATGGCGCGTCCACGCTGAGGCAGTTGACGTTCATAATTCCCGTCTGACGGATAACGTGATGGGAATAGTTCTGCTTGTTGATAACAACGGCGACGCGGTTAGGCTCGTTCGTAACCTGAGAAATAGTATTGACGATAAGACCGTTATCCTTCTTTCCGTCGTTACTCGTTACTACGTAAAGACCGTAGCCGAGATTGAAAAGAGCGGAGAGGTCGTTCTTATTGGCGGTTTCGCTCCTTCTCGCGACGTATTCCTTGGAAAGCTCCTCCGAAAGAGCGTTGAGCTGAGCGGTGCTTTCTTCGTTTAAAGCGGAAAGAATCTTAACCGAGGTCGAAGCGAAGGTTATGTTGACGGATTTTTCGAGCATATATCTCATTATCTTTGCCGCGAGAGGCGCCCACGAGCCGTTTTCGATAAAAGCGACGGTACGGTTACGGAAATTCCTTTCGGTGAGGGCGTCGATGAATCTGCGCATAGACGGGAAGATATCCGCGTTGTAGGTCGTAGTCGCAAGCACGAGTTTTCCGTACCTGAAGGCGTCCGCAACCGCAAAGGATTGGTCAATCCTCGAAAGATCGTGGAGAACGACCTTCGGACAACCGTTTTTCCTGAGCGAATCGGCAAGAAGCTCCACGGCTTTTTTCGTATGACCGTAAACCGAAGTATACGCGATTACGATTCCGTCGGATTCCGCGGTGTAGGACGACCAGGTATCGTAAAGACCTATATAATAGCCGAGATTTTCGGTGAGAACGGGACCGTGAAGAGGACATATAGTCCTGATATCGAGAGCCGAAGCCTTTTTAAGAAGAGCCTGTACCTGCGCGCCGTATTTTCCGACTATTCCGATAAAGTATCTTCTCGCTTCGTCCGTCCATTCCTCCTTAGCGTCGAGAGCGCCGAATTTTCCGAATCCGTCCGCCGAGAAAAGAATCTTTTCCGTCGATTCGTAGGTTACCATTACCTCCGGCCAGTGAACCATAGGAGCCATTACGAAATGAAGAACGTGTTTTCCGAGGGGAAGAGTATCGCCTTCGTTCGCAACGATTCGGTTTTCGGCGTAATCCGTACCGAAGAAGTTCTTCATCATAACGAAAGCCTTGGCCGTCGCAACTACCGTAGTCTCGGGATAGACCTTCATAAAACGGTCGATATTCGCCGAATGATCCGGCTCCATATGCTGAATCACGAGATAATCGGGTTTCCTTCCGTCGAGAGCGCGGTCGAGATTATCCAGCCATTCGTGAGAAAAATGAGCGTCCACGGTATCCATAACGGCTATCTTTTCGTCCATTATTACGTACGAATTATAAGAAACTCCGTTTTTAACGGTATACTGACTTTCAAAAATATCTATCTTTCGGTCGTCTACGCCGATATATAAGATTTCCTTAGAAAAATCCATATTACTTTCTCCTTAACGCTTAAAGTTACTTGACGCCGCAAAAATCATTCTTTTCGAAAAGGTCCTTTCCGACGCCGCAGAGAGGGCATTCGAAATCATCGGGAAGATCTTCCCATTTGGTGCCGGGAGCGATTCCTCCATCGGGATAACCGGTTTCTTCGTCGTAAACGAAGCCGCAGACGGTACATACGTATTTCATAAACTTTCTCCTTATATTGTTTTTTATTTTATTTGTCGGTTTTGCTTCCGAGATAATCGAGAATCACGGCAGCGTTGGTATCGGGTTTGACTTTGGGCAGAGCTTTCTCTATAAAGCCGTTCTCGTCGATTACGTAAGTGCTTCTTTCAATACCGAAAGAGGTCTTTCCGTATAATTTCTTCTCCTTCCATACGTCGTAGGCTTTAATGACCGAAAGCCCTTCGTCGGAAAGCAGAACGAACGGAAGAGAGTGCTTTTCCGCGAACTTCGCGTGAGAGGCGGGAGAGTCCTTGCTTATCCCGACGACGACCGCGTTTCTCGCCGCAAATTCGTCGTAAGCCCCCGCAAAAGCGCAAGCCTGACGGGTACAGCCGGGAGTGTTGTCCCGCGGATAAAAATAAAGCACGACCTTCTTCCCCGCAAAATCGCTTAAAGCGACGGGGACGCCGTTTTTATCGGGTAAAGTGAAATCGGGCGCTTTGATTCCCGTTCCGAGCATAGTTCCTCCTTCTCCGGACGAAATCGCCTGTTTGTTACGGCTCCGTCGGATATAGTCTTAATAGGATTCATTACTATTAAGATTATAACCGCGGAGTTCAATATTGTCAAGCAAAAATAACGACTTTTTATAAAAAAATAAGATAATTGCTTCGCGGCGGAGAGATTTCAAGGGAGTTTCGGAGCGCGGTTTTACGTAAAAATGTATGAAAGCGATAAAGATTCGCAAATAATAAAATCGTCGTCTAAAACGCCGGACTTTTATCTAATTGTGTGGTAAATACAAAAACGGCGCTTCAGTATCTCACAGCGTTGATTTTAACGCTGTGAGTTTGCCTGCGCTAACCAATAGATTCCAAAGGGCGAAAAGCCTTTAAAAGGAAAACACAAGGAGGAAAATTTATGCAGACCAAAAGGTTTACGACGGCTGTTTTGCTGATAGTCTGTATGGCGTGCGTCGCTTTGGCGTGCGTAGGCTGCGGCATTCAGAATCAGCCCGAGAACGGTCGGGAAACGAAGATTACCCGATTGTACGGAAAAACGGTCTCCGCGCTTCTCGAAGCCAAGGAAACCGAGGCGGAGGCTGCCGACGTATGGGCAATCGTAGCTCTTACGGGCAACTCTCTCGCTCGCTTACGATCTCGTCCGCTTATACTATCGAATACAACGCGGAGGAGGGCGAAAATACCGATTCCGTCAAAACGAACGGTACTCTCGTTTACGAAAACAAACTCGCGAACAACGCGCCCGCAAATACTTACGACGCGGAAACCGGTCTTCTTTACAACAAGGACAAGACGGAAGTTTATAAGCCCGGAGAATGGGATTACGACGGAATATTCGAAGTCCCCGAAACGCTCGCGGAACTTCCCAGACTCAGCGAAGCCTCCTCGGTATGCCTCAAGGTATGGACCGAGCTGAAGATCAGCGACGAAGGCTGCAGCAATAACCTCAGAGAATGGACAGGCGATCCCGCGGGTTACAGAGAAGAACTCGATATGCCTCTCCTCAAGGGCGTTATCGTTCCCGAAAAGTTCACCGAAATCCCCAATAACTTCCTTTATTGCCACTCCGGAGTCACCTCCGTCGAAATCAAGGGCGCGATAACCAAGATCGGCCGCAACGCCTTCGCAAAGACGAGTATCTCCTCATTCACGGTACCCGAAACGGTCAAGGAAATCCTTCACTACGCGTTCAAGGGCTGCGCGAAACTCGAAAGCATCGAATTCAACGACGGCCTCGAAAAGTGGGGTACGAACAATAACCGTTTCTTCGAGGAATTCAACGGCTGCTCGAGCCTTAAAGAAATCAGAATTCCTTCGGTCATTACCGGATTTATGTACAAGACCTTCGGCGACTGCACCTCGCTCGAAAGAGTTTATCTCCACGATAACGTCAATTATATCAGCGGCTTCGGCAACTTCAGCAACTGCACGAACCTTAAAGAGATAATCGGCGGAGCGACCTGGAGCGAAGTTCCTTACAATACCTTCGAAAACTGCGAGAACCTCGTCCGAATCGATCCGATCGGGGAAGGCCTCAAGACCATCGATACCAAAGCTCTCCTCAACTGCTCGAAACTCAACATAAGAATTCCTTCCACCGTTACCAGAATCAACGAAAAGGCTTTCAGCGGCTGCGCTTCTATGAAAATCGTAGATATCCCCGCGGCGGTCACGAGCATAGATTTCGCGGATATATTCGCGGGCTGTACGGCTATTAAGGAATACAACGTCGCCGAGGACAATGCGGCTTATTCTTCCGTGGACGGCGTGGTTTACACCAAGGACGGAGAAACCCTTCTCGTTTATCCTCTCGGCAAGGAGGACGTTTCCTTCACCGTGGCTTCCGGAGCGGAAATCATCGGCGAAAAAGCTTTCGAGAACGCAAGATACCTTAAAGAAATATTCCTCGCGGACGTTATCGAAATCGACGACGGAGCGTTTGCAAACTCGGCGGTAACTACCGTTTCGGGCGATAAACTCGCTTACGTGGGCGACGAAGCCTTCAAGGACGTTTCCACACTTATCGGAATCGACCTTCAGGCTGCCGAATATATCGGCGCGGACGCTTTCAGAAATACCGGCCTCACCGAAGCTTTTATCGGCAACTACACAGAATTCATCGGCGGATTCGCGTTTGCGGACTGCGCTTCCCTTACGACCGTAAGAGTCGAAGCGAACGCCTGCGCATTCGATTATCCGACGGTATTCGAAGGCTGCGACATCGAAATCTTCAACGTTGACGAGGACAACGGACACTTCACCGTAGACGACCACGGCTGCATTTACAGCAAGGATTACAGTATTCTTTATCGTTACGTCGGCGAAGGCGAAAAGAACGTTATAGTAAACGAAGGCGTAACCTATATCGCTGCCGATGCTTTCCTCGGAAACGAAGAAATCGAATCCGTAGTTCTTCGACTCTCGGAATCGTGGGCGACAGAGCGTTCTACGGCTGCGTAAACCTCGGAAGAATCGAATTCAGATCGGAAAAAGCTCCCGTGCTTTACGGAAGATATACGGAGGGCGCGCATTATCCGTACGCCAACTTCATAAGTCAGCTCGACGAGAACGCTCCTCTGGACGTTGAATTCATCGCTCCCGACGACGATTCCTATAAGACCGTAGTCTGGACGCTTTACTTCAGGGCATAGTTTTCCTTAAAGGGGGATATTCCCCCTTCCCTACAAAAAACCCCGCGGCTCGAAAGAGTTACGGGGTTTTTGCTATTTATATTGTACGTCGGATAATCCGTTGCGTCGGATAATCGTCAAGCCGAGAATCGACTGCGAATCCGAAACTTTGGACGACAGATTCTGCGCTCGGACGAAAAAGCCTTTTCCGAGAAAGCTTTTCAGCCGCCCGCGACGACGATTTGCTTGATTATCGTTTCGTTGCCCTTGATAAGCCACGTTTTTCCGCTTCCGCAATAGGGACACGTCCTTCCGTGTTTTACGGTCGGATAGGTCTTTTTGCAGTCGCCGCAATAGGTAACGGCGGGAATCGGGTTTATCGTGAGCTTGCAGTTTTTCAGAAGCTCGCTCTTTTTTGCGTTCCAGTTCCAGCAGTCTTCGAGATAATCGTTGACGACCGCGGAAACCTCTCCGATTTCGAGAACGACCTCCGAAACGCTCGTTACGCCGTTCTCTTTTGCGATTCGTTCGACTTCCGAAGCTATATGAAATACGATTCCGAGTTCGTGCATTTTCTTAACCTTTGTTATGCTTCGGCATTTTACTTTTTGGTTGCCTTGGCCTGTTTCTTTGCGAGTTTATGAGCCTTCTGAGAGGCCTTTTCCTCGGGAGTCTTTTTCCCGAAAACGATTTTTGCTCCGCGTTTTATCGCGTAGGGAAGGATAGCCTTGAATTTGTCTTCGCTCCTTATCATTTTCGACGCTTCGGGATGGTCGCGGACGAGCTTTATCGCGTCGAATTCGCACTTGGTCGTACAGATTCCGCAGCCTATGCACTTGTTTTCGTCCACGACGCTCGCGCCGCAGCCTAAACAACGATTGGTTTCGGTTCTGACCTGCTCCTCGGTGAGAGTTCCGTGGAAATCCCTGAAAGACATCGGATCGGCTCCCGAAAGCTCTTTCGCCTCCTGCCTTCCTGCGGTGTCGTAGCCTTCGAGAACTACGGTTTCCTTGTCGAGTTCGATGAAATCGCGGCGATTCCTTCCGATAGTCATACTCGTACCGGGCTGAACGAACCTGTGGAGCGAGACCGCGGCGTTTTTGCCCGCTTCTATCGCGTCGATAACGAACTTCGGTCCCGTGTAAACGTCGCCTCCTACGAAAATATCAGGCTCGTCGGTCTGATAGGTGAGCTTGTCCGCAACGGGATAGTTTCCGTGATGAAAAGCGACTTTGCTTCCCGCAAGAAGCTCCTTCCATTCTATCGACTGACCGATAGCGTAGATAACGTTGTCCGCTTCGACCGTAATCGTGTCGTTTTCGTCGTAGAGAGGCGAAAATCTGTTGGTTTCGGGATCGTTGACTCGGAGACACTTCTTGAAAACAACCGCTCTGACGTGGCCTTTTTCGTCCGCGAGAATCTCTTTCGGTCCCCAATTGTTCCTGACGGCTATGCCTTCGTCAAGAGTTTCTTTCACTTCCTCGGCAGAGGCGGGCATCGCGTCCTCGGATTCGAGACAGTACATCGAAACATCCGAGGAGCCGAGACGTTTTGCCGTCCGCGCGCAGTCGACAGCGACGTTTCCGCCGCCGATTACCACCGTTTTCCCGAGGAGCTTGCCGCACGAGTTTTCCGCCGATTTTCTGAGGAAATCCACCGCGATGTCCGTGCCTTCCGCGTCTTCGCCCGTAACGCCCGGCTTCCTTCCGCCCTGACAGCCTATCGCAACGTAAAACGCTTCGTAGCCTTCCTTCCGCAGCTCGTCGAGAGTTACGTCCTTTCCGACTTCGACTCCGCATCTGATTTCCACGCCGAGCGCACGGAGAACGTCTATCTCGGCTTCTATTACGTCCTTTTCAAGCTTATAGGACGGAATTCCGTAGGTCATCATTCCGCCCGGACGAGCGTTCTTTTCGAATACGGTCGGCAAATAGCCGTGTTCCGCAAGATAATACGCGCACGAAAGCCCCGCGGGACCCGCTCCGATTATCGCAATCTTCTGCTTCCAGTGCTTTTCGACGTTGGAGGGAATGACAACTTCGGGAACGTATCTCGTTTCCGCGCGGAGATCCTGCTCGGCAATGAATTTTTTGACCGCGTCGATAGCTACGGGCTGATCGATCTTTCCTCGCGTACAAGCCATTTCGCAGCGTCTGTTGCATACTCTTCCGCAAACAGCAGGGAAGGGATTGTCCTTCTTTATAAGAGCGAGAGCTTCGCGGTATTTTCCTTCCTTTGCTTTTCTGAGGTAGCCCTGAACGGCTATGTGAGCGGGGCAGGCGACTTTACAGGGAGAGGTTCCCGTATCGTAACAGTTCTTACGGTTATTGTCGCGGTAATCCTCGTCCCATTTGTCCGGTCCCCAGCTCAGACGGTCGGGAAGCTCGTGCTTGGGATATTTTATCTCGCCTTTGGCCGTACAGAGCTTCTGTCCGAGTTTGACCGCGCCCGCGGGGCAGTATTCCACGCACTTTCCGCACGCGACGCACTTGTCTTTGTCCACGAAAGCCGTATACGCGCTCCTCGACATATTGGGAGTATTGAAAAGCTGAGAGGTCCTTAAAGCGTTGCAGATATTTACGTTACAGTTACAGATAGCGAAAATCTTGTTCTCGCCGTCGATATTGGTTATCTGATGAACGAATCCGTTCTTTTCGGCGTTCCTGAGAATCGCCATTGCTTCGTCGTAGGTAATGTCCCTGCCCTTTCCCGTTTCTCGGCAGTAATCCGCCATATCGCCGATTCCTATGCACCATTCGTCGCAGCTGTCTCCGCAGCCTTCGCCGAGTTTCGACCTTCCGTAGCGGCAGGAGCATATTCCCACGCCGAGATGACCTTCGTATTTTTTGAGCCAATACGAGATATGCTCGATGTCTATCGATTGATTTTCGGTTTCTATCGCCTTTTCAACCGGAATTACGTGCATACCTATTCCCGCGCCTCCCGGAGGAACCATAGGAGTTACCTTGGCAAGCGGAAGAAAGGTCATTCTCTCGAAGAACATAGCAAGCTCGGGATGATCGTCAAGCTGCTGCTTGATCATATTCGTGAATTCCGCCGACCCCGGGACGAACATCGGAAGAGTGTAGCGGCGAATCCTCGGAGCGTCCTTTATAGGACCGTCCTTCGTGTAATTGTCGCCGTAATCGTATTCGAGAATACCTATACGGCTCATTTCGTCGAGAAGCTTCTGAAATTCTTCGGCGGAATACCGGGGATTCATTTTCAGAAGCTCTTCCGTCGTATAGTGGCGGCGAACCTTCATTTCCAGACAGATATCCGCCATTTCGTCGGTAAGGACGCACGCAAGTCCCCAGTATTCGGGATCGTTGACGGTCACTCCGTGCAGCTTGTGATCGATGCAGTCGGTAATCTTCCTCGCAAGTTTAAGAATCTTTTCCCTCGGATTGGGATCGCCCATAAATTCGGGGACGAAGGCTTTACTCATTTCCGGCATATCGTCAATCTCCTTTATATTTTATTTTCCGGTATATATATTCGGCAAGAGCGTTTACGCCCGAGCCTGTTTTCGCGCTGACTTCGAATATGTCCGCCTCGGGATTAAGACTTTTTACGTATCCGCGGAATTTCTCCGCGTCGAAATCGAATACCGGAAGAGTATCCGTTTTCGTAACGATAACCGCGTCGCAGACCTTGAACATAAGAGGATATTTCAGGGGTTTGTCGTCGCCTTCGGGAACGGACGAAAGCATTATGTTCATATGCGCGCCCGTATCGAATTCCGCGGGACAGACGAGATTGCCTATGTTTTCCAGAACGATAAGGTCTACCTTCCC
This sequence comes from uncultured Eubacteriales bacterium, assembly GCA_900544545.1. Lineage (GTDB taxonomy): Bacteria > Bacillota > Clostridia > Christensenellales > CAG-314 > UMGS692. The sequence continues at coordinate 78,646 of UQVY01000005.1, read as the reverse complement.
GAAATCGGCTTGTCTGATCGCCTCGGCAACCATTTCCGCGTCTATGTGGCAGAGTCCGCCGTTATGAATCTGTACGCACGGCACGCCCGTATTCCCGAAAAGCCTGTCCGCGTCGGCAGTGGATTCGATATCCACGTCCATTACGGCAATATTCAGCCTTTCTTTAAGCTCGTTTATAAGAGAGGAGAGCAGGACGGTCTTTCCGCTGCCCGGGGCGGACATCACGTTAAGAAGAAAAATCCCTTCCTCCTTCAGCCCGTTCCGGAGAGCTTCCGCGGCTCTGTCGTTAAGGGCAAACGCGCTTTCGTTGACTTCGATTACTCTCATAAGCTCATTTTCTCCTTCATTTCCGAGATTATCCGTCCGACCGCAGAGGAGACGCCTTCGCCCGTTTTCGCCGAAAGATAAAAAATCGGCGCGGAGGGGTTGATTCTCCTTACCCTCTCCTCGAAAAGAGACTTGTCGAAATCGAAGTAGCTCATCGTATCGGTCTTGGTAACTACGACCATATCCGCGGTCCCGAACATAAGCGTGTACTTCAGAGGCTTGTCGTCGCCCTCCGGAACGGAAAGCAGAACCACGTCGAGATGACTGCCCGTATCGAATTCCGCGGGACATACGAGATTCCCGACGTTTTCGAGAAAGACTATTTCGGGCGAGGATTTCAGTCCGGAAAGCCCTTCGCGGGACATCTCCGAATCCATATGGCACATTCCGCCCGTATGAAGCTGAACGGCTTCGGCTCCGAGCGCGGATATACGCTTCGCGTCGACGTCGCCGTCGATATCGGCTTCGAGAACCGCAACCGAATATTTTCCGTCAAGTTCCTTTATCACCGATTCGAGAAAGGTCGTTTTTCCGCTTCCCGGAGAGGACATCACGTTGACGAAAAACGTCCCTTTTCCGACCAGTTCGCGGCGGAGAAGCTCGGCGTCTTTTCTTTTGCTTCCGACGACCGTTTCCTTTATTTCTTTAAGTTCGAGAATCCTGGGTTTGTTCATCATAGATTTCTCCCCGATAGGTTTTATCCGTTTCGTTTATTATTTGCCTTGTTAAGCGATTGTATCATAATTTCGGGCGTTTTTCAAGCGTTTTAAGGGATTTTTCCGCACGCGGACGCAAGTAAATTAAGGAAAACGGTCTTTTTTGACTTATCGGAGAGGTTTTTCGGCGGAAAGAGAGGGGTTATGCGCTTTTATGAAAGAATAAACGAAAAAAAGAACGCTCTGCTTGACAAATACCAAGAAATATCGTATAATATGCAACGAACTATTTATTATTGAGGCGGGGCGCAGACTCGCCCCGAAGGATATTATGTCGGAAAATAACAGCGAATCGCAGGAAATGTATCTGAAAACGATAAGTATTTTAAAGGAACGAAAGGGTAAGGTCAAAGCCAAGGACGTCGCCGAAGAACTCAATATAAGTCCGGCGGCGGTCAGCAAAGCCTTCAGAATACTCGTCAGGAACGGCTATATTCAGCCCGATCATGCGACTTGCGTCAATTTTACTCCCCTCGGCGAGGAAAAAGCCGAAAGCCTTTGCGAAAGATTCAGAATCGTTTCCCTCGGGCTTCAGAAACTCGGCGTGCCTCCCGAGCTTGCGCACGAGACCGCCTGTAAAATGGAACACGTTCTTTCCGACGAGGTTTTCGAAATAATCAAAAAACATATCACCGAAGAAAAATTGTAATTATCAATCGTCGATAAGGTCGTGAGAAATTACGGCCGGCACTTTTTTCAGACTCAGCGGCGTCGCATTTACGCGACGTCGTTTTTCATCGTTTTCGGGAGTCGGATTTTTTGTAAACCGCGGTTAATTTGCTTGACGGAAGAATAAAAGTATGATAATATACGCACGTAGTTAACTAAGGTTAACTATACGGAGATATTATGAAAAAAATTACGATATTATTACTTGCGCTCGTTCTGCTTTCGGCGGTTCTCTGCTGCTGCGACAACACGCCGAAGGAACGGGAGCCGGAGATTCTTCCCGACGCGATCAAAGGGAAATCCTTCGTTTTCGACCGCCTCGAAAAGGGCACGGGAACGGAAATCTTTACGCTCGTTTTCTCGGATACGGGCTATAAGCTTTACGAGGGCGACGGAAAGGGCGTAATCTCCGAGGGCAACGCCTTCGCGGGAGAGGGAAAAATCCTCGAACTTGCGGGCAAAACGCCGCTCGAAGGGAAATATACCGGCGGAGCCTTCGAAACCCCGTCGGTTACTCTCGGACTGGACGGAGAAGAATCGGTTTTCCTTCCGGCAAGCGAAAACGCGGAATACGTTTATATATCCTGTCTCGGAGTTTTCGAAGCGGAGATAAGCGGAAAACGAGCTTTTCTGATTCTCGAAAGATGGTTTGAATTCTATCTGTATTCCGAAGGAGAGCTTATCCGCGGAACGTACGAGATTTACGAGGACGGAAGCGTAGCCTTTTCGGTTATCGGAGAGGGAAAGGTTTCCGGAAAAATCCAAAGAGCCGAAACCGACGGAGCATTCGATATTACGGCGTCGGAATTTACGCTCGGAATAGAATCGGAGAAAATCAATGCCCGTAACGTCGCTTTTTCGTACGCGCGTCCCGACTCGACTTACGACGCTTATCACGCGATGGGAACGTATACGCTTTCTCTTTACGGAGAGCTTTTCGCGATTCACGGGGCGGACGGGCTCCTTAAAGCGGCGGGTACGCTTAAAAAGAACGGCGGAATCGGAACCGCGGAATATTTCCCGAGAGCCGTCACGGGAACGGCAGAACTCGGAAACGGATTCGACGTGAACTTTACGTATACGGACGACGTTTATTCCTTCCCCGAGGATACGCCTCTCCTTCCGCGCTCGGGCAATATAAACGAAACAACAGGAAAAGGTTCTTACTGGCTGTCGGGAACGCCTCTCGAATTCGTCAAGAATTACGAAAGAACCGAAAGCGATAACGAGTATTCGGTTTCGGGAAGAGCAATCGACGAAAACGGCAATCCCGTAAGCGGAGCGGAGGTTTATTCGAACGGAAAAAAGGTCGGCGAAACCGAAAGCGACGGAAGCTTTTCGATAGAAAACCTCAGAGGCACGCATTATATAGCGGTCAGAAAGGAAGGATTCGAATTCGACTTCAACGAGGCGAGCGAAAAGCGTCGTAAATTCGACGTCGTCGGAAGAAAGGGAGATATCGGAGGTTCGAAACTCCCCGACGACAGCGATATGCTCAGACAGACTATGCCTTCGACGGGAATCGCAAAACCGCTCGTGCTTCTTATAGACTTCCCCGACTACGTCCGTCCGAGATTCGTAACCGCGGAGGGCGTCAGAAAGGCTATATTCGATATAGACAATCCCGATTCTCTCGGAGCTTTCTATTATCGGTCGTCCTTCGGTCGCCTTACGATAGACGGAACGGTTCTCGACTGGTACAGAGCGAGCAAAAAACGAGCTTCCTATTCGAGCGATACCGAGCTTATGGCGGAGGCCGTCAATTATTACATAAGAAACGAAAAACTCGACCTTAAGGATTACGACGCGAACGGGGACGGAGTTCTCGATTCGCTCTACGTTCTCTGGGCGGGCAATATGAACGCAGGAAGCGACGATATGTGGTCGGTCGCTTATCGTTCGAGCTGGTACGGCTCTCCCGCGGAATGGAGCGTGCGCGTGGACGGATATATTTTCGTCCCGGGAACGACCGTGTGGTCGTCCGTTCCTCCCCTTAAATGCAACGTCAACTCCCTTACGCACGAAACCGGTCATCTTCTCGGACTGAACGACTATTACAGTTACGACACGACGGACAGAAGAGATTACGGAGCGGCGTATACGGGCGGTGCGCTCGAGGGCGGTATGGGCGGAATGGATATGATGGACGCGAATATCGCCGATCACAACGCTTTCAGCAAGTGGCTTCTGGGTTGGATAGACCCCGTAGTCGTCGAATACGAGGATATCCCGAAGCTTTCCGAAACGGTAAACAGATTTTCCCTCCGTCCGATAAGTCTGAACGGAGACGCGATTTTCGTCAAGCTCAAGCCGTCGGAAACGCTCTTCACGGAGCTTTTCGTAATAGAATTCGTTGCGCCCGCCGGAAACGCGGAGGAGCTTACGCGACTTAAAGAGCCGGTGGTCAGGATACTTCACGTGGACGCTTCTCTCGCGGAGCCGGGACTTTCCGGAAACCGGCGGTCCTACGGCTTCAGGTACGATAATTCCTATACGAGCACGAAGTTCATTTCCGTTCTCGAAGCCGACGGAAAGGACGAGGTCCTGAATTTCGTAGCGAAAAGCGGCTCGGATAAGATTTCCTATTCGCCCGACGATTACTTCCGCGCGGGGGCGAGAATCACTCCCGTTTCCTATCCGAATACCTCGGCTTACGACGAATACGGAAACGCCACGGTCTATACGGGACTTACGATAAGCGTGGTTTCCGCGGGAGAAAAAGCGGAGATAGCTCTCGGTTACGAGGAAAAGACCGAATCGCTCCGTATAAGCGGAATTTCCGAAAAAGCGGCTGTCGTTCCTTACGAAACGGGCAAACTCGATAAAATCCCCGCGGGTACGAAGAAAATAGAGTTTGTTTTCAGCGAGGATATTTCCTTCGTCGGCGGAGGAAAGGACAAAATAAAGGTCTATTCGGGCAATAAGGCGTATGCGGGCTTTACGGCGACGATTTCGGGCAATAAGCTCGTTATCGGATTCGATTCGCCCCTCGCCGCGAACAGGGATTATACGATAGTTATTCCGCAGGGAACGGTTACCGGAAAAAGCGGAATCAATAACTTCAACTCTATATACGGGTTCGTAACCGCAACCAGATAAAACGGCGTTATTGCCGGAACGGAGGTTTTACAATGAAAAGAAAGATGATTTTTGCCTTGCTCTTATGCGTGAGCGTGATTCTTGCCTTTGCGGGATGCGGAGGAGAAAAGACGGTAAACGATATCAGACTCACCGAAAAGGCGTGCCTTATGTATTCGGTAGGCTCGACGTTCGATCTCGCGGCCTGCGTCGAGGTAGATCCCGAGGACGCGAAAGACGGTCTTAAATACTCCTCTTCGGATAAAAACGTCGCGGAGATTTCGGAAAAAGGCGTTATTACGGCTACGGGCTTCGGCACGGCGACCGTTACGGTGTCCTCTCCCGACGGAAAGAAATCCGCGTCTATGGACGTCGCTGTATACGATTATACGGGAACTTATTCGGGCGAAAAATACGTGGAAGCGATGAGATGTACGGTCGCGGTCAGAATTACTCTTAATCGGGACGGAACGTTTACATATTACCGCGCGCCGATGAAGGTCAGTCTTGCCGGCGGAGGAGAAATGCCCGCGTTTTCGGACGGCGGAAGCTTTACCGCAAGCGGAACGGAATTCTCCTTCACGAGCGAATATCTCGGAAAATTCTCGGCGACTTTCGGTCTTACCGACGGAAAGGGATTCCTCGAAGGAAAATTCCCGACGGGCGGAGCGGCTACCTCGCTTAAACTCGAAAAAAATTCCAACGAGGACAAGGGCGAAAGCGGAGATTACTCGGCGGTTTACGAAAACGACTCGGGGACTGTATTCTATCTGTCCCTTACTCTCGATAAGGGGAAATACTCACTTTCTCTCGCAATGAGCGCGGATTCGGAGGGATTCGTTATTTCCGAAGGCTCTTATTCCTTCAGCGGAAACGAAATTCAGTTCGACGCGACGGAGGGAGAATCCTTCTCGGCAAATTACGACGCGGAAAGAAAGGTCGTGGAAGGGAATTATATCCCGGTTACGGACGGATATATCGCTCTGACCTTCGAGTTTAAAGCGTAGGAGATTTTTATGAAAAACACAAAAAGAATTTTACTGATATTCCTCGCGCTCGCGGCGGTATTGGCTATGGCTGCGTGCGGAGGGGACGAACAGAAAACCGAAAACACCTCCGAGGTCAAGGGGGATTATTATATCGACCTTACCGAACTCGGAATGAAACTAACGATTTATCTCAGACTGGACGACAAGGGGAATTTCAGATTCTCGAATACGCTGTCCTTTGCCGTGGACAAAAGCTCGGGAACCTTCAAAAAGTCCGGAGATAAGTATATTATGATTTATACGAGCGTGAACGGAGAACCGAAATCGATTTCGGACGGACTTACGAGCGTATTCGGCGTCAGAAGCGACGGAAATCTCGATTTCACCGAGTGCGACAGAATCTATTACGGCTCGGCTATGGCGACTACCACCTCCGCGGACAATCCCGAGGCGAAAATGATCGCGATAGTCGTTCCCGAAGGATTTGTCGAGCCGAGCAGCGAAACCGATTTTACCTGCGGCGTATATACGGCAGAGCCCGTTACGAATTCGGGCGTAACCTATAACCATTCAGTATCCTTCTTCGAGGACGGGACTTATCTTCAGTTCACCGTATACGAAAAGGACGGAAAAACCTGCTTTTTCAGCGAAAAAGGAATATATTCCGTAAGCACGACGCAGCTTGCCGTTACTCCCGACGGAGATAAAAGGACGGAAAGCGAAGTTATAAGCAAAACGGAACTCGGCCTCTCGGTCCTTCCTTATCCCGAAGCTTCGGAAAGAGAGAGAATAACCTTTAAAAAGACGGAAACCGAGCCTGAAACAGTAGCGGTTCTCGAAGGAGAGGGAAAAATCACCGGAAGCGATAAGACTTTTAAAGCCTCTTTTAAGATATTCTCGGACGGAAGTTATCTCTCGGAAGCCGACGGCTTTACCGAAAAGGGACTTATATTCCTGAATTCGGAGGAGGGTTACGCGAAGCAGTATCCCGATAACACGCAGACCGGAGAAAGAGGTATCGGACAGGTAACTATGGTCGCGGCGGGAAAAATCTCTTACGGAGAAAACTTAAAGCTCGTTCTGACAGATATGAGAGTGCGTACGTCGGTCAGCCTTACGAGATATAAATGCACGGTTTACGAAAAGTAATAAAAGGAGGAAAAGAGAAAATGGATTCTTCAAACAGATTCTTCGACTGGGCTTATAGTACCAGAGCAAAAAACGTCATAAGCCTTTATAACGACGAACCCGTAACGCCGGAGAAAATGTTCCTGAGCTTTTGTTCGCACGAGCCTGCCTTCGTTTCTTACGGCCCCGCGGGACTCAACGCGAGCGTAAAGGGCGTAGGATTCCTTCCCAAGGACGAATATCTCGAAGAGATTCTCGAGATTTACATAAAGCACATAAAGACCTACGAGCCGAACGACAAGACCTACGGAAAAAGAGGTCTCGAACTTCTTATAAAGTATCTTTACTGCGAAGAAGCTCGCGAAAAAATCGACTTTACCAGGCTCGGAAGCCTCGAAATGGCAAAAAAGCACAGCTGGACGAATTATCGGGTGAATAAGGAAGCCGCTCTTCTTTTCCATCAGCCGCCTATGATCTCCTATAAACTTAAAGGAAAGGTCGAAATCTACGACGAGAATATCTCAGGTAAAAGAGAGATTTATCAGCAGTTTATAAACGCTCAGCACGATATGTATCATACGCCCGATATGTCGAGATGGCTTTCCTATCCGGCTTATATATTCGAAATCGAAGAGGTTTACGATAATTCCGCGACGAGAAACGGATTCGGCGAGCGTCTCGAATACCCGCCCGCGGACGGAAAGTATTTCGCAAAATGAAAAAAATAAGAAAAACCGCCGTAATCGCGTTGATTGCGTCGCTTGCTCTGACCGCGATTCTTTCGGGCTGCTCGACCTCGATATCGGCAAGAAAAAACGATACGTCTTCGACTCTTTACGTCGGATACGTCGGAACGTCCTTCCCTACGTCGTTTATGCCCTGGCTTTCGAGAGACGGCATAGCTCCGACCGTCGCGAGTATGATTTACAGCACGCTCTTTTCCTACGACGAGGCAAGAGGAGATTTCTCTCCGCTTCTCGGTAAAAGCTGGTGTTACGTGGACCTCGAAGGAAATCCGCTGACTCTCGACGGGACTTATTCGGGCGGAAACGATTCGTCGGCGGTAAGCGAGTATTACGACTCCGTTCAGGAGGACTATATGGCCGTCAGAATAGAGATTTTCGACGGAATCAGATGGTCGGACGGAGAAAAAGTCACCGTGGAGGACGTGTATTATTCCTTCGACGTCGCGACCGATAACCCGCTCAGCAACCACGCGGGCGCGCTCGCCTGGACTGCCGACCTTAAACACGAATCGAATAGGGGTAAGCTCGTCCGTCAGGGAATGTTTACCGCGCTTCATCCCGATTACAGCGGAACCTTTCCGATAAATCCCGGCGAAGAGGACACCGTTATGTATATTCTCGTGAATAAAGTCCTCGGCGCGGTCACTACGCTCTTCAATACCATTCTTATCCTTCCCGAACACGTCTGGAAACCCGTGGTTACCGAAGAGCAGCAGCTCAATAACAAGAATCCGCAGGGAGAATTCCTTTATCGGTACAAGAATCCCGTGGGCTGCGGTCCCTGGACGCTGAACGTTAAGGAAACCAATACGCAGCTCATAACTCTCGACAGAAATCCCGATTATCACCTCAAAGACGAGAACGGAGAGAATCTCTATAAGGTCGAAAAAATAAGGCTGTTATTGTACCTCGATTCGAATACGGCAATCTTCGCGATAAAAAAGGGCTATATAGATTTGCTCGACTCCGGCATAAGTTCGAATTATCTTTCGCTTTTCGACGACGACGAGAGCATTTACGTCGCGCGTTCCGAAGGCTCGGGAGTCGCCTGTCTCGTACTTAACGTGAATCCCGCATCGCCCTTCGATTCGGGAATGAAAACCCTTCTTGCGGATAAGGACTTCAGAAAAGCTCTGGCTCTCGCGGTCAATCAGGAGGAGCTTGTCTCGAAAGTCCTCAACGGAGCCGGAGGAACGGTTTCCGCGGGACTTATACCAAAATCAAACGACCTCCTCTATAATCCCGAGGCGGATATTCTTTCCGGAAATCAGACCGAAAAACTCGCGGAAGCCAATTCCGTTCTCGACGGGAAATACCCCGATAAGGATTCCTCGGGATACAGACTTTACGAGGGAAAGCGAATAAGCTTCGAAATTCTCGCATCCCCCGGGCAGCAGGACCTCGTGGCTTATCTCCAGAGACAGTTTCTACTCATAGGAGTGGAGGTGGAATTCAAGGCGCAAGGCTCAGCTCCCGAAACGACTTACCTATATAGAAGCGATTTCGATATGACGGTGCAGTCGGTCATTCTTTCTATGGCGAACGCGGACGTTATGCTGAGAGCGCATTTCGTAACTCTCGGACGGTCGTCGAATTACGGAAGACTTTCCGACGCGCATATCGCCGAGTCCATAGAAAAAGTCAGATATACTCTCGACAGAAACGAAAAAGTGACTCTCATCCGCGAGCTTCAGACAGAAATCGCAGAACTTTATTATAAGATTCCGCTCTATTCCTCCGAGATAGTTTCCGTCGCGCGGACGGACAGATTCACGGGCTATAAAGCTCCCGCGGGACAGACCGTGTTCAATAAGAAAACCCTTTCTTTCCTGCGGAAGGTCAACTGATATGAAGAAATTCTATATTCTGAGAAGAATACTCTATACGCTGTTTATATTCGCGGTGGTCGTTACTCTTTGCTTCTTCATTCCGAGAATGGGAGTGGACGACCCCTGTCAGCGGTATTATCCGCCGCAGGGAAATATGACCGACGAGCAGTACGAAGTCATCAAGGAGCTTACGAGAAAACAGTACGGCCTCGACGGCTCGACCTGGTCGCAGTACGGAAGATACCTCGGAAACCTCTTTAAAGGCGACCTCGGAACGTCCTATCGCTCGGGAAGCCCGAAGGTCGTGGACCTGATAGCGGAAAGACTTCCCTGGACGCTGGTGCTTTCCGTAACCAATATGCTCATATCGCTCGTTTTCGGCGTGCTTCTCGGAGCTTTCTGCGCCTGGAAGAGAGGACGTTGGCAGGATAAGGCTCTCCTTAACGCCTCTACGATAAGCACTGCCGTTCCCTCCTTCTTCATAGCCTTGCTCCTGTCCTTCTGGCTGGGATTCCAATGGGAAATCTTCCCCGCCTATACCGATCAGAACCTCGTTTCCTCCTTCGACTGGAGTTGGGAAAGTATATGCGCGGTTATGTACAACGCTGCCCTTCCGATAATCAGTATGTCCCTCGGCGGAATCGTTTCCTACGCGCAAAGCACGAGAAACAGCGTTATTTCGGTTTCGGGCGCGAATTTCATCATTACCGCAAAGGCGAAGGGACTTTCAAACTCCGCGGTCATATACAAGCATACTCTCCGGAACGCTATGCTTCCCATAGTTACGAGCGTGGGTATGAGTATAAGCGGACTTATCGGCGGCTCGGTGGTAATCGAGCAGATCTTCAACTGGAACGGCGTCGGTACGCTCTTCCTCGAAGCGAACAATACCAACGATTATCCGCTTATGATGGGAATTATGATCTTTATGTCGGGACTTGCGCTTCTCGCAAACCTCGTGACCGATCTCTGCTACGGATTGCTCGATCCGAGAGTTACTTTAGGGGAATCCTGATGAAGAAGTTTTTTACACGGCTCGGAGCCGTATCGGTCGCGATTCTGAAATCGACAGGATCGCTGTTCCGTAAGTTATGGGCGCATAAGCAGGGCAGAACGGGACTTATCGTGGTAGGCTTCCTCGTTCTTGTGGCGATTTTCGCGCCGCTTATCGCTCCTTATAATCCTTACGACGTCGCGCAGAGAGCGGAAAAAGGTCTTGCGCCGAGTTGGGAGCATCTTCTCGGTACGTCCATAACGAACGGACAGGACGTTTTCAGTATGCTGGTATACGGAACGAGGGTTTCCCTTTCCATCGGCATAATCACGGGACTCCTCATAGCCTTTTTCGGCTCGGTTCTGGGCGTCGCCGCGGGATACCTCGGAAAGGTCACCGATATGATAATTATGCGTATCGTCGATATAATGATTGTCATTCCGACTCTTCCGCTTACTATCGTAATAACGAATATCTTCGGACACAGCTACGTCGTCATCGTATTCGTATTCGTGCTTTTCGGCTGGCAGAGCCTCGCGAGAGTCGTTCGTTCGCAGGTCCTTCTTCTCAGGAATTCGGACTACGTGAAAGCGGCGGAGCTTGCGGGAGCGAGCAAGACTTACGTTATGTTCAGGCATATCCTTCCCGGAGTATCCAACCTCGTCATAATGAGTACGGCTCTTACCTGCGCGGGAATAATGATGGCGGAAGCGGGACTGAGTTTCCTCGGCCTCGGAAATCCGACCTCCATAAGCTGGGGAAAGATGCTCGCGGACGCACAAAGCGGAGGCTCGATGCTTTTCGGACACTGGTGGACGATTATCGCCCCGGGAATAGGAATCTTCCTTTCGGTTTTCGGATTTATGCGTCTCGGACTTGCTCTCGAGGAGATATTGAACCCGAGAATGAAAAAATCGGGCGGTCTCGTAAAGGTTTTCAAACACCTTAACAACCGTTATCTCGACGAGGTTTTCGAATCGATGAACGAACCGACTCCGACAAAAACGAGCGGAAAGATTGCGGACACGGCGTCCGGAGGAACGAAAAATGGCTGAAAACGTCCTCGAAATGAAGAATCTGAAGGTCGTCTTTCCTTCCGAAAAAGGACTTATACGCGCGGTCGAGGGAGTCGATATCGAAATAGAAAAAGGCAAGTGCGTCGCTCTCGTCGGCGAAAGCGGCTGCGGAAAAAGCGTAACCTCTCTCGCGGCGATGAAACTGCTTTCCTCTCCGCCGGCGGTTATCCGTATTGATAGGCTCAATCTTTGCGGCGAGGACGTTCTGAATTATTCCGACAAGAAAATGCAGTCCGTTCGCGGAAGCAAGGCGGCTATGATTTTTCAGGACGCGCTCTCCGCACTCAATCCCGTAATGACCGTAGGCCGTCAGCTCGACGAGGTTTATCTCCGCCACTTCAAAGTCAGTAAAAAAGAAGCCCGCGAAAGGTCGATAGAAGCCCTTAAAACGGTGGGGATCCCCGAGGCGGAAAGAAGATACAGGGCATTTCCGCACGAGCTTTCGGGAGGAATGCGCCAGAGAGTCCTCATAGCTATGGCTTTCGCGTGCAGACCGGAACTCATCATTGCGGACGAACCCACGACTGCGCTCGACGTTACCATTCAGGCACAGGTACTCGAGGTCCTTTCCGATATGCAGAAAAAGCACGGGACTTCCCTCCTTCTCATAACCCACGACCTCAGCGTAGTCGTGAATATGGCGGACGAAATCTACGTTATGTATTGCGGAAAAATCGTCGAAAAAGCCGCGAAAAGAGAACTTTTCACGAATCCGCTTCACCCGTATACGAAAGGGCTTATCTCGTCCGTAGCGAAAATGAGCGACCCCAAGGGGCCTTTCGTCCAGATTCCCGATTCGCTTCCCAATCCCGTAAACAAACCGCAGGGCTGCTACTTCAATCCGAGATGCGGATACGCCTGCGACAAATGCAGGGAATCTATGCCGCCGCTTATCGAAACGAAAGACGGAAGGCTTATAAGATGTCATCTTTATAACGGAGGCAGCGCCGAATGAACGGAGAAAAACGAACGATACTTTCAGTAAGAAACCTCAGCGTCGATTTCTCCGTAAAAGGAGGCTCGATTTTCGCGAAAAAGAAATTCGTGAGCGCGGTCAGCGACGTTTCTCTGGACGTTTACGCGGGAGAATCCTTCGGACTCGTCGGCGAAAGCGGCTGCGGAAAATCCACCCTCGCAAACGCGACAATCGGACTTCAGAATCCTACGGCGGGAGAGATTTTCTTCGACGGAAAACCGTTTTTACGGAGCGACAAAAAGACCTTCGCGGAGCAGAGAAAACGAATGCAGAAAATCTTTCAGGACCCGGGAGCTTCCCTGAATCCGAGATTTTCCGTACTCGACATAGTAGCGGAACCGCTCGTCATAAGAGGAGGATTCACTCCCGAGGAAAGAAGAGAAAAGGTCGTAAGTATGCTCGAAAGCGTAGGCCTCGGCGAAGAGGACCTCGAAAGAAGCCCTTCGGATTTTTCGGGCGGGCAGCAGCAGAGAATCGCAATAGCGAGAGCTTTGATTCTCAGACCGGATTATCTCGTCTGCGACGAACCCGTGAGCGCGCTCGACGTTTCCGTACACGCGCAGATCCTCAATCTTCTTATGAAGCTTCAGAGCGACCTCGGAATAACCTACCTGTTCATTTCGCACAATCTCGCGGTAGTCAGAAAGTTCTGCTCGAGGCTCGCGATAATGTACCTCGGACGAATAGTGGAGTACGGAAGCGCGGATAAGATTTTCGAAAATCCCCTCCATCCCTATACGAGAGCGCTGATTTCGGCGGTTCTGGACGTGGACGTCGATTCCGCGTCAAAAAGAATAACGCTGAAAGGCGACGTTTCCAGCCCGATAGACCCGCCCGAAGGGTGCAGATTCTGCAAAAGATGTCCCGAAGCCCGCGACGACTGCGAAAAGCGTCCCTGCCCGCTGATTCCGGCGGAGGAAAATCATTACGTCGCCTGCGCCTACGCGGACAGATAATAAAAATAAACGCGCAAACGCGCTTTATTTTTTGAGTATCGAGTTAACCGAAGTTAAGAACTTTCGGATCTCGGGGAAAAACGAAAAAATGCCCGGGATTGCGGGCAAAATCAAGAAATAAAACGCCGAGGGCGACAATAAAGACATAAACGCCCGAAAGCGATTTTATAACATAAATAATATCTCAGGAGGATAATTATGAAAAAGACAAACGGATCGAAAATTACGATTCTGTGTATCCTTGCGGCACTTACGGTGCTTTGCGCGTTCGTTCTTACGGGCTGCGTTCAGAAAGGATACAAACTCACCTACAACCTCGACGGAGCCGTTTACAGCGAAAGCACCGTAAAAGCCGGCTCCGACGTAATCGGGATTGTTCCCGAAGTACGTAACGGCTACGTTTTCGACGGCTGGAAAGACCTTCCAAAAACTATGCCCGAAAACGACGTTACCGTTTACGGCACGACTTCTCTCGAAGACAAGAAGCTCGTAAACACCTTCGAAAGCAAGCTTACTATGGGCGAAGGAATGAGCCTTACGATGTATCTGTCGGTAAGCGGCGACGGTAAGTTCGTTTTCTCCCGCAGTACGGACTTTTCCTCGACGGAAAAGGGCGCGGGCAGCGTTGAAAAGGACGGGAACGGATATTATCTCGCTTATACCGTAGTCAACGGCGAAACCGTAAATCCCGACGAGTATAAGGCTTACTTCGATTTTACCGACGAAAAGATAGCTTTCACCTCCACGATGTGGTTCGGAAGCACGACTCCGAGAATTGCGGACGGCGAAGGTTATACCTATCCCGTATTCGAGGTTTCGGGAGGAGAAGAACCCGTTACCGAGTTCAGAACCGGTACTTATTACGGAACCCTTTCCAAACAGGCGATGGGTACTCAGATTGACTATGAATTCTACTTTATCTTCAACGAGGACAAGACCTATTCCTATCACGTTGAATTCGTTATGGGCGGAGAGACCTACGAGCAGGACGAAAACGGCGTTTACGAGGTAGTAGGCACGGCTATCGCTATCATTCCCGAGGGCGTTACCGAAAGAGAAAACTACATAACCGGCGCGGTTACCGGCGAAGGAAAAGCCACCGTAACCAGAAAGATTTCGACTTTCGCGACGAAAGCCGACACCGTCGAAATCACGCTCGGAGCAAAGCCCGAACCTCAACCCGAGCCCGAAACTTTCGAGCTTAAGACGAATAAGTATATCGTCGATATAACCTGGTCGCCGATGGCGAGTATGTTCAAGCCCGTGCTTGACGTAAACGCGGAAGAAAAGACCTTTAAGGTTTACAACGAATCGGACGCGGAAACGCTTAAAGGGAACGGAAGAATCTCGCTCGAAAACGGAGTTTACACGCTTTTCTACGAGGCAGGTTCGACGACGACTTTCACTTACGATAAAGAAACCGAAGTTATAACTTTCACGTCGCCGCTCGTTTACGGAAAGGCGATGTTCAACAGACTCGATGACGACGGCAATTTCGTTCCTTACACGGCGGCGGTTGCAAGCGAAGAACCTCAGCCCGAGCCCGAGCCGGAACCCGAGCCGAATTTCGACCTTAAATCCGCAAAGTATATCGTAGATATAAGCTGGTCGCCGATGGCAGATATGTTTACGCCCGTACTCGAAATCGACGCGGAAAACAAGACCTTTAAGCTCTATAACAAGGCGGATCCCGACACCCTCAAGGGCGAAGGCACGATAACTCTCGAAAACGGCGTTTATACGCTCGTTTATGAGGATTCGACATCGACAACCACTTTCACTTTCGATTACGAAACCGATACGATAACCTTTACGTCGCCTCTTCATTACGGCGCGGCTATGTTCAACAGAGTTCAGCTCAGCGGAGAATTCATTCCTTACACGGCTAAACCCGAAATCGAAGGCTGAGTTTGTTTAAAAGCACGGATTCGGGAGATTTATCTCCGAACGGTATGACTTAACGAAAAAAGACACCTTGAAACTAAGGTGTCTTTTTTGTTCTCGTTTTAAGGCGGCAAAAAATTTCCGCAACCGCGAGGTTGCGGAGAAATCCGTTTGTCAGATCCGTTCGCCGCGGAAAAATCGGAGCTTCTTTCGTCCCGTCAGAGAGCGAGAAGCAGAGTTCCTCCGCCTATAAGAATACATCCGATAAGAGATTTGACGGTAAACTGTTCGTGAAGAAATACGAACGCGAGAATAAGAGTGATTATTACGCTGAGCTTATCTATCGGGACGACCTTGGAAGCCTCTCCTATCTGAAGAGCCTTGTAGTAGCACAGCCACGATGCGCCCGTCGCAAACCCCGACAGAATAAGGAATATCCAGCTCTTTTTGCTTATTTCGGAGATTCCGCCCTGTCCGTTGGTGATGAATACCATTCCCCACGCCATAACTACGACGACTACCGTTCTTATAGCGGTCGCGAGATTGGAATTGACTCCGTCGATACCTACCTTGGCAAGGATGGAGGTCAGCGCGGCAAAACCGCAGACAATAATGCGAACACGAGCCACATTTTCTTTTACCCCCTATAGTGTGTTTTATTTCGGCTACGATGTTTTACGAAAAGAGAAACTTCCTCAGACGCTCAGACCGTTTACCCATTCCGCAAGAGCTTTGTTCTGCGCGGAAGTAAGGACCTTTCCTTCGAGAAGCCTTGCGCCCTTGCAGCTCGGAGCGAGTCTTTCGTTCGTTTTGCCCATACCGCTTCCTCCCGAGGTCGCAAAGGGAACGATAGTCTTTCCCGCGAGGTCGTAACTTTCGAGAAACGCGTTGATAATCGTCGGAGCGACGTACCACCAGATAGGGAAGCCAATGAAAATCACGTCGTAATCGGAAATATTGCCGCACTTTGCCGCAATTGCGGGACGCGAAGAAGAATCTTTCATTTCGACGGTGCTTCTCGACGAAGAATCCGTCCAGTCGAGGTCGGCTTTCGTGTAAGGAATTTTCGGGACGATTTCGAAAATATCGGCTCCGATTGCTTCGGCGAGCGCAGCCGCGGTTTTCCTTGTCGTACCCGTCGCCGAGAAATAAGCTACGAGTTTCTTACTCATTTTTTCACCTCTTTTTCGTCGCCGCCGAAGGTTTTCCGCAATTTACGGAGATTCGGGACTTCCGCGATTCACGGAGGTCGGGAGCCTCTGCGTTTTCGGAAAAGCGTCGGACGACTTTTTCTTCGAGTTTACATCTATTTAAAAAACAAGTCAAGGGCTTTACGGGAAAAGAAAAATACTTTACATAGTTTTTACAGCGGGTTCGGATTTTTGTCCGTAGGTTCTTGCGGAAGGTTTTTTCCGCGCGAAAAAAGACGGACTCGGGAGAATCCGTCTTTTCCGAAGTCGTCTGCGTATCGTCGCAAACGATAAGTAGTTTATCCGAATCAGTTCCTTTCGGTTATTCTGCCGAAAATAACGTTCCAGATATATCCGTCGTAAGCTTCCGCGTCCGGAACGATTGCGGTAAGTCCGCTCTCGATATTTTCCGCGTAATCCACGAAGTTAGCGTAGCAGAGATTGTGTTCTGCGTCGAAGATTCCGTAAAGCTCGGGAGCCTTTTCAGATCTGAATTCGACGGTAGCGAGAGAGGAGCAGCCGTAGAAAGCTTTATCGCCTATCGCTTTGAGAGTCGAAGGAAGAATCACGGAAACGATGTCTTTATTGTAAAGGAAAGCGTCCGCCATTATGTGAGTGATTCCTTCGGGGACGGTAACTTCCGTTTCGTTTCCGAAGTATTCGTAAAGCACGGTTCCGTCCTTGCCGACGAGGAATTTATCGTCGATTACACGCACGGCTTCGCAATCGTCTTCGATAACGAGATTTTCGATTACGGAATTCTTGAATACGAAGGTGTAGTCGAATTTGCCGAGACCTTTTCCGAGAATAACGGTATCTAAATCGTTGTCGGCAAACGCCCAGGGTTCAACGTATTCGTTTACTTCCGAAAGAGTGATTTCGGAGAGATTCGTATTTCTGAAAGCGTGTTTTCCGATGTAGGATATATTTCCGAGATCGGCTTTTTCGAGCGAAGAGTTTCTGAACGCGGAAGCGTCGATTTCGACAACGTTACCGAGATCGATTTCCCTGAGATACAGAGCGTTCATAAACGCGCCGTAACCGATAGCTTCCACCGAGTCGGGCATAGCCGGGTTTTCGACGTCCAGACGAGCGGGGAAGAGAATTGCGGTCGAAATGGATTTGTCGTAAACGATACCGTCGATTACTTCGTAATAGGAGCTTTCGTTCGCGAAATCGAAGGATTCGAGATTCTCGAGTCCGCAGAATACGTCGGTAACGTCGAAATACAGGTCGCTGTTAATCGTTACGGATTTAAGACCGGAATTCATAAACGCGCCTGTACCGAGTTTTCCGAGATTTTCGGAGAAGTAGATTTCTTCGAGAGAATACGTATCGAGGAAAACGTAATTGTAAATGTTTTCCATAGAATCCGTAATGTTTATCGATTTAAGACTCGTGCAGCCGGCAAAGGTATATTCGTAATAATCGCTCATATCTTCGGAGAATTCCACCGTTTCGAGAGAAGAGCAGTTCATAAACGAGCATATATCCGTATAGCATACGTAGGGAGCGACGGCTTCCTTGAGGGATGAAGCGTTGGTGAAGCAGTATTCGCCGATTTCTTCGACGTTGTTGAATTCGACAGTTTCGAGCTTGTCGCAATTCATAAACGTTCTGAGAGGCAGATACGTTACGTCCTCGGGAATGGAAACTTCCAGAATTCCGCTGCCGTAGAAGCAGTATTCGCCGAATTCGCAGATACCCTCCGGAAGCAAAACGGTTTTAAGATTCTTGCAGTTCGCAAACGCACCGTCGCAGAGATAATCGGTTTCGATAAAAGACATATCGAGAGTTTCGATATTTACGCAGCCGTTGAAGCAAGCCGCGGGAAGATTGGTTATACCTTCGTGAAGAACGACGCCTTTGAGCTTGTACTTGTAGTCTGTTCCTATATACTGAGAAGCCGATTCCGCGGAAGAACCGAAACTATCGGTGTAGTTATAGGTCAGGGAGTAGTCGCTGAGATAGATATAACCCGAGCCGAACTGACCGCCGACAAGCTCGGTTACGGTTTCGGGAACGGTGATTATTCCGTCGTAGTCCCAAGCCGAAGGCTTCATCATAACGGTTCTGTCCTTGTTGAACATAAGTCTCGTTTCGGGATCGATAAAGAGATTGTCGTTTCCTTCGGCGACCGTGAATTCCGTGACCTTCTTACAATTGGTGAAGGTGTTGCCGCTGACGTAATCTACGTTTCCGTGGAAGGTAACTCTTTCGAGAAGCGTACAGTTGGTGAAGTTACAGGAATAGATTCCGCCTACGTCGCCCATGAAATCGAGAGTCGTTATCTTGTGCATAGCGAAGGAGGTGTCGTAGAATTCGTCGGGATCGCCGATACGTCCGACGTTGCCTTTGAATTCGAGAGTCGTGAGTTTCGTGCAGCCCATAAAGCTGTTGTCGAAGATAGCGTCTACGTTTCCGTTGAAGATAAGAGTCTTAAGTTCGGGAAGACTTCTGAAACTGTTGACGTTCTCGACGTCGCCGAGGAATTCTATCCTTTCGAGTCCGTAAAGATTTCCGACGGAACCGTAGCTGAAAACGGTCTTTGCGCCTTCGACCGCGGGGAATACGAGTTCCTTAAGGTTGAAGTTGGAGGTTATCGCGTAGTTTGCAAAGTAAGTGCATCTCGTGTCCTGAAGGTTGAGGCTTTCGAGGACGTAGCAGCTGCCGATAGCGTCCCTTCCCATAGATTCGAGGGTGGAGGGAAGAACTATCTTTTTAAGCTTGGTGCAGAAGAAGAAGCAGGTATTCTGAATTTCGGTGACTCCCTCGGGAATAACTACGCTCGTGAGTTGCTTATTCTGAGAGAATACGGATTCCGTTCCGGCAATGGAGGTTATTCCGAGATCCGAGGGGATAACTACGTCGCCCGCAGGTCCCACGTAACCGGTAAGAACGCCCGTATCGCTTACGAGGAAGTATTCTTCTTCGCCTTTCGCGTTGATTTGTTTGTGCGTGGTTACCGAGTCAGCCGAGATTTCGGGAGCATCCGAGACTGAGGACGCGCTTACGAAATTGTTTTCGGTAATCGTTCCTACTTTGAAGCCGTTTACGCTTTCAGATCGGTCGTCTTCTTCGCTTTCGGGAAGAATGCTTCCGAGATAGAACGCCTGAGAGTTAAGAGCGTAGTCGGTGAAGCTGACGATAAGCTCGCCGTCGTTGAGATACTTGAGATAATCCGTCATATCGAGGGTTATCTTATTGAGTTTTCCCGTTTCCCAGTTTTCGACGGGAAGAGAGTATTCGTAAGCCTGAACGGCTTCTCCTCGCTGATCGACGGTACCGAAACCTATGCACTGAAGAACGTGGTTATCCGCGACTTCCAGATCGAGAAGAGTTTTGCCGTCTTCGTAACGCACGGTCGAGCCGAAAAGCGTGGGAGCTTCGGAGTCTACCGTAAGGGGCCATACGATTTCCTGAACTTTATTGGCTCCGTCGTAAGTCAGAGTGGCTCTCGTTACGATTTCGAGCTTCTGATTGTTGGAAACGGGGATATCCGTGAAATCGATATCGAGCGCGTATGCGGTGAGAATGACCGAACCGTTATTGTAATGGGCTTTCGATACGTCGACGCTGTAACCGCTGTAATAGATTTCGCCCGTAAGAACGTCTCTTATTACGTATTCGAGATATTCGACGTCGCGGAGAAGAGACGTATAAACCGTATATATGTTATGTATGGAGTCGGGGTCGGTGGAAATGGCTATCTTTTCTTCCGAAGGAATGGGAGCGGTATATCCGTCGGGGACCGCAAAGAGTCCGTAGGAACCGAGTACGACCGCGCCGTTGGTTCCGGGGACGCTTCCGTAGACGCTCATCGGATAAACGTAATAATCCGTAGTCGTTTCGTAGATGGTTTTATCGAAAGCGTTGCCTTCGGTAAAGTCGCCGTAGAACGAAAGATAAGGAATCGAAAGATCCACTCCGTTCTCTCCGAGAGCTTCGAATACGCAGTAACCTTCGACGTAAGTTCCGTTGGGGAATCGGTCGAGATAAGCCTTGTCTTCTTCGCAGAGAGCGATCACGACCTTGATTTTTGCGGTTTTGCCCGCTTCGACGGTAACTATTCCGTCCGAATAGGAGCCGTCCGATACGTTAACCGTTTTAACGCTTTCGAGCGCACGAGTCGCCTGCTTTATGGTTTTTCCGTCTTCTCTTATCTGGTCCGCGAGAACGAGGACGTCAAGAGAGTAGGAAAGAGCGGCGTCGCCGGAGTTGACGAGATTGAAGTTAAGAGTATAAACGCCGTCGCGGTTCTTATCGTCGCCGAGAGAAAGCTTGGTTCTGTCCGAGCCGGTTACGGTAAGATAAGCGTCGGTCGAAACGGCCGCGTCGATATTTACGAGACCGGAACCCTGATGACGGGGAGAAACGATTCTTCCGTCTTTGTCGTAAAGCAGTGTTGCCGTACTCATCATAAGCTGATAAGCGAGAGTCCTTGCTTCCGCTGCGGTAGCGTCGGGACGAACGGTCTTTACGTACTGTTTAACGGTAAGATACGCGCCCGTAAGATTGGGGGAAGCCATACTCGTTCCGCTCATATAGTTGTAAAGCGCGCCGGAATTCTCGGGAACGGAAGAGAATACGTTTCCGCCGGGAGCGGTTATGTCGGGTTTAAGAGTAAGGTCGGAAACGGGACCCCACGAAGAGTAATCCGAAATCGGATAGCTTATATCGCCGTCCGAAAGAGTAAGTATAATCGGTTCGATTTCAGCCATCTGAACGAGCATTGTGCCCTGATGTACGGTAAGACCTGCAACCGGAAGGGTTACGTCGTCGTCGACGGCGGGATTGAACAGATAGTCGCCCGTACCGTAAATGATAAGAGCAACGGCTCCGCGGGAAGCGGCAACTCTCGCCTTTTCGGAGAAAGTACTTCCGCCTCTCTGAACGAGAACGATCTTTCCGTTTACATCAACGCCTTCGTAAGCCGATTCCGCGCCCTTGTCGCCGACGGGAACGATTTCCGCGGAAAATTCTTCGTTATCGCCGAGAAGCTGCAGAGAGAAGTGTCTTATCTTGTGCGACGTGACGCTTATCGAGCAGCCGTATTCGAAAACGGTACCGTTTACCGTGAAGAAGGGTGTGGATACCGTTTCGCAGCTTGCGACGGAGAAGCTCGCGTCGTAAGAAGAGGGCGCGCCGAGTACGCCGTATTCGGGATTATTGACACTCTGGTAGCCGGACTGATTCACGACCGAAGCGTTATAGCTGTTGCCGGCGGAAGCGCATACGGCAATACCGAGCTGTCTGAGCTTCTCGTACATCTCGTTGACGTATGCGAGAGCTTCGGAATGAGCTTCGGTGAAGCCGCAGGGAGAGCCGAGAGAAAGGTTGATCGCGTCCACTCCGATGTAAGCCGCGTCGCCGAGAGCCGCAACTATGTCGGACGTGTAAGCCGAGCCGGAATTATCGCGGAATACCTTCATTCCGACGAGCTGAGCCTTGGGAGCGGAGCCGGTTATGATATCGTTGTCGCCGACGATAATTCCCGAAACGTGCGTTCCGTGATCTCCGCCGAAATTAAGAGAACTCGTTCTCGTGGGACGGGTATCGGTATCCATATTCGCATAGTCGAAGGTGAAGGGAATCTTTGCGCTGCGGTAAAGATCGGAAGCTTCGAAATCAACCGCTCCGTAACCGTAAAGACCTTCGTAAAGAGCTTCTACGTCGGAATAGGAAAGAATTGCGTTTTCGGGTTCGTTTGCAAATGCGGGATGGGTGAAATCGACAGCCGAATCGACTACCGCAACGAGCATTCCTTCGCCGTTATAGCCGGTCGAGTTCGTAAGTATACCCGTGCCTTCTCTCCAGAAACTTTCGATACTTTCGGAATCGACGGTATCGGGAGCGGAGTACGCATCGGAAAGGATTACTCTTTTTACGCCGCCGAGAGCGCGCACAGCGGCGAGATTACCGTATTCGATAACAGCCGAAAAGCCGCTTGCGAGCGTAAGATAGGAATGTTTGAATTCTTCCGAAAGACCGAGCCTTTTCATTTCCGCACGGACTTCGTTCTGAACGGAAAGGAGATCGGCTTTAAGAGAGATTCCCTTTTCGGACGAAGCAAATTCGGAAAGACTTGCGGCTCCGGATTCGAGAAAAGCCTCGGAAAGGCTCGTTCCGACAGTTTCTACGATAACCGTGACTTTTTCGTTATCGTCAATCGTTTCGGAGGAGTCGGGATTTTCGGAATTAGTCAAAATTCCGCTGAAATCGACGTCCGCGGGTTGAACGGCGAGTTTTCTCGAAGCGTCGTTCGCTTTCGGATTGACCGAAACCGAAGTGCAGGCGCAGAGCGAGAGAATCATCGCGAGTACAAAGATCAAAGCGATCTTCATTGAGTTTTTTTGCATGGTTGTTCCTCCTGTTTTTTTGTTTCGAAAAAACGAAACTTACGTCGATTCTACCACTTTTTTCCTCATAAGTCAAGTTTGTAACGCAATAAAGAAATCAAAACACTTTTCCCGTGTTGATTTGAAAAAAGAACACCCGGGATTATCGGATGTTCTTTGTTTTTACGATTGCGTGCGCACGGAAATTCAGGCTATCTTTTCTCGCCGAATTTCTTGCGATGATCTTCGATGATTCTGCGGTACTCGGCGGAGATGAGCTTTGCCGAATCCTGCCACGTGAAATAAAGGTCGCGGCTCGCGTTTTCGCCGATTTTTCGGGTAAAGTCGGGGTTATCCACGCATTCGCACACGGCGTCCGTAAAAGAGCCGAGGTCGTCGTCGATATGAACGGAATTCACGCCGTTCTCCGTTCCGTAGGCAGCGTCCGAGCCTTCTATGAAAAGACCTGCCGTTCCGAAAGCCGCGGCTTCGACTTTTACAAGTCCGAAGGTGTCCTGAACGGACGGGAAAAGGAACATATCCGCGCGCGCGTAAATCCGAGCGAGAACTTCGTCGCTTACGTAACCCGCCATAATCGCTTCGTTTTCCAGTCCGAGCTGTTTTATTTTCAGTTCGAGATTTTTGACGTAATTACCCGTACCGCCGATTATGAAACGGAATCTGCGGCCGCGTTTTTTCGCCTCTGCCAAGGCTTCGAGAGAAAACTGAATGCGTTTCGAGCGCACGATACGGCTGACCGTACAGAACACGAATTCGTCTTCGCCGAGAGAGAATCGCTCGTTCGCGGCTTTTTTCAGGGAATCGATATCGTCGGGCTTCAAAAGATTCGTACCGAAAGGAACTATGCTGACTTCGCCCGTGTATTTGTAGTCGCGGCGGAGAAGCCGTTCCGTAGCTTCCGTTCCCGCAAACATAACGTCGGTTTTCGAGTAGCGTTTCCCGAGCGTATTTACGTACGGAATATAAATAAGAGGATTCCTCGTGATTTTACGGAAAACCTCCCTGTAATTCGTATGGACGTGAGAAACTATCGGAATATTCTTCTCTCTCGCGACCTTGGTCAGAACCTTACAGACTCCGAAGGGCGCGTGAACGTGAATAAGATCGATATCCGTATTCATAACGGTATCGTAAAACTTCTTGTCGAGAGAAGGAAAACCGAAATCGATTTTCGTGAAGGGAACCCTGAAACTCCTGTAATATATAATCGGATAAGGCTCGTGAAGCTCTTCTCTCGGTTTGGGACAGGCGGCGACGCCTTTTACGTCTTCGGGATAATTGAGGAGATAATTCCTCATACAGTTGATAACGCCGTCCATCTGCGGAAGATATACGTCCATCGCGCAAAGCACGGTTATAGGCTTTAAATCGCCTTTGTTGTTTCTGTTTTCGGGCATTTCTGATTTCCTTAAAGCGAAGGATTTTGGCGGGAGTCGTTTCCGACGCGTAAAACGCGAAGATTCCCCGTAATTATTACGGACAAGCGGAATTCCGCGGAGTTATCGGGTTCGTGAGGTTATTTCAAAGACGGAAGCACGACTTTTTCGACGGCTTCGGGAAGGTCTTTGCAGCGGAAATCCGGCTCGGCTTCCCCGCCTTCTCCCTCGATCATAACGGTAACGACGCCCGCGTTTTTACCGGCTTCGACGTCGCGCGCGGAATCTCCTATCATAAAAGAACGGGAAAGGTCGATATTGAATCTTTCGGCGGCCTGCAAAAACATTCCCGTCTTTGGTTTACGGCAGTCGCAGCGGATTTTAAGCTCTCTAACTTCGCCGGGGAAACCGCCGTCCGGATGATGAGGACAGAAGAAAATCCCGTCGAGATAAGCTCCTTCCTCGCCGAGGAGAGTTTCCATTTTGTCGTGGATTTCTTTAAGACCGTCGAAAGTACATTCTCCGCGCGCGATAACGGGCTGATTCGTAACGACGACGGCAAGCATTCCGTTTTCGTTGATTTTTCTGACGGCGGAGGCAACTCCCGGGAGAAGCTCGAACATATCGGGAGAGCGGACGAATCCGTTGAGTTTATTTATGGTTCCGTCCCTGTCGAGAAAAACGCAGCGTTGCCTGTTCCGGAGATTTCTCGCTTCCACGACGCCTCCGAGAAGGTCTTCCGTAACCGAAGCGAGTCTTTTTTCCGTACCCGCGTCCTTTATATATTCGCTCGAAACGTACGCGAAAACGTCGCCCGAGGCTATTCTCGGCGAAATGACGTCCTTCTCCATATCCTTTTTCGTTCCGTCAAGCCCGCCGAGAGCTTTCGGAGAAACTATAAAGAAAGCGGCGTTCACGAGATTCCCGTACCAGAAATCGCGGTCGGCGTTTTTGGGAAGAATTCCCGTTACGCGGTCGTCGCCGTCGGTAAGGATTACGTCGCTGTCGTAGGGATGAGAATTGGGATGGGCAAAAAGAGTTATAGCGGCGCGTTTTTCCCTGTGAAAATCCGCCATTCTCTTTAAGTCTATATCGAAAACCGTGTCCCCGAACACCAGAAAGAAATCCTCTTCTTCGCCCTCGAGCGCATAAAGCGAGCCCGCGGACCCGAGAGGAGAATTCTCTTTTATATAGGAGATTTTAACGCCGAAATCGCTTCCGTTTCCGAAATAAGCTTCTATCTGCTCCCCGAGATGACCTACGATTATGACAAATTCCGAAACGCCTTCTCTCCGGAGAGTTTCTATCTGCCGCAGAAGAAGGGGCTTCCCCGCGACGTCCACCATCGGTTTGGGAATAAGGTCGCCCGTTACGGCTGAAAGACGGGTTCCTTTTCCGCCCGCCTGAATCACGGCTTTAAGCATTTTCCTTTTCGCGCAGTTTACGGCCGAATATGCTCATCATCATATGGTTGAACATCATATGAACGTCCTCCACGACCTGCATATTCTCTATCGGGCAGTGCATATGATAATCGGCTTTTTCGTAGAGCTTTCCGCCCTTGTAGCCCGAGATGCCAAGAACTTCGATTCCGCGGGCTTTGCAGTAATCCGCGGCTTCTATGACGTTTTTCGAATTGCCCGAGCCGCTTATACCGATAAAGAGGTCGCCCTTTCTGATCTTTCCCTCTATCTGCTTGACGAATACCTTATCGTAGCTGTCGTCGTTCGCGATAGCCATAATCGTCGCGATATTGTCCGTAAGACAAACGAGGTCGAATTTCTTTTCGAGGTCGTAGCATATACCTTTATTGAAATCGTTGGTCATATGCGAAGCCGTCGAAGCCGAGCCGCCGTTTCCGCAGACGTATATTCTCGCGCCGCGCTCGTAAGCGTCGAAAATCGCGTTCATAGCTTCGTTAAGCTGATTCTTATCGACCTTTTCTATGGTTTCCCTGACTAATAGGGTGTAATCGTCGATATCTTTCAAAAAGTCCATTGTCAGTCCTCCCTGCTGGTTTTGTCGCCGACGTAAATGATCTGAGAGCCTTGCATATCGAATCCGAATCTTATGAATTTAAGGTCGGAAAGAGCCGAGCGCACGGCAGCCTGCTTTTCCGGACGAACGTAGAAAAGAAGGAATCCGCCTCCGCCCGCGCCGAGAAGCTTTCCGCCCATAGCGCCCGCGACCTTGGCTTTTTCGTAATACTCGTCGATCATAGGATTGGTGATTCCGCTTGCGAGAGAGCGTTTGAGTTTCCAGCATTCGTCGAGACGGTATCCGAGAGAATCGATTTCGCCGCGCTGGAATTCCTCCTTGAGCTTTCTTGCCTGTTCGCAGATTTTAAGCTGATTTTCCTCCTGCATTCCGGAGGTTATGTTCTTTCTCTGTTCCTGAAGAATGGAGGAAGCGGATCTTACTCCGCCGGTATAGAACATAAGAAGGTTGTTTTCCATTTCGCGGAGCTTGGCTTTGGAGAGAACGACCTGCTCGACTATGACCGAGCCGTCCTTTTCGAAGCTGTAAAAACGAAGACCTCCGTAGGCAGCCGCGTATTGGTCCTGTTTACCGACGGGTTCGCCGAGCTTCTCGATTTCCATTTCGCAGGCTTCTTCGGCAAGGCGTTCCTTGGAAACGTATTTCCCCGTGTACGCGTAAAGAAGGTGAAGAAGACCTACCGTGAAGGAACTCGACGAGCCTAAACCCGTTCCGCCCGGGACGTCCGCCTGAGAGTCGATTTCGACGCCGGAAATTCCGAAGTCGAGAAGAGTCTGTCGGAAAATTCTGTGTTCGATTTTCCGAACGTCGCGGACTTCTTCTATTTTAGAGTATTTCAGAATGGTTTTTTCTTTATCGAAAGACGGATGTATGCTGAGATAAACGTAACGGTTAAGACCTGCGTTGAGGACGCAGCCGCCGTGTTTGGAATAAAAGCTTTCCAGATCGCTTCCGCCGCCGCAAAAGCTGACGCGGAGCGGTGTTTTAACCATAATCATGATAGAGCCTTCCTTCGTGATTTCTTACAATGATAACACATCTCAGACGGTTTGGCAAGTAAAAAACGCAAAAGCGAGTTTACCGCCGGCATCGATTCCCCGAAAACGCCGATTTTGCCGTTTTTTCGGAAGAAAGGACGAATCCCGTTGAAAATCCGACAGCTGCGTTTTCCCGCCGAATGCGGAACGCGGAGAGGAAGATTAACGAAGCTTTTACGCACGAGGAAGAGGGACTGTTACGGAGATAAAGGAAAAACCGAAACCCGCAAATCGCTCCCGAAGCGCGCAGGAGATAATCTATTTTATAATATTTGAAGCATTTTGTCAACAGCAGACCGAAAAACGCGCGAAAGAATGCTTTTGTTGTTTATCGCATTGAATCGAATATGACTGAAAAGAGGAGAAATTTCCGAAAAAAGAAAAACCGCACGTTACGCGCGGCTTAAAAAACGGTTTTTCGCTTTGAGATTATAAAAATATTTATTCGTCCGCAGATTGTCCGAAAAAGCGTTTCAGTCGTTTCCGGAAGAGCCTTCGTCGGAAGGATTTTTTTCCTTGTATTCTCCGACCGTAAGAAACAAATCGCAGCGGTCGTGATAGATCCTGACTATGGCGGCGTAGGCGGAAAGCATTTCGTCAAGCTCCTTTTCGGGAATCTTTTTGAGAAGATTTCTGAAATTCTCCATTATTACGAGATTGTTTTCTTCGGTGAGAGCAAAGCCCTTTTCGGTAGGACGGACGATGACAATCCGACGGTTATTTTCGTCGTATCGCCTTTCCGCAAATCCTTTTTTAATAAGAGCGTCCACGCAGCGGGTGGTTTTGCTTGCGGTGAACCCGAGGACTTCGCTCAGCTTTCCCATATTGCTTTCGCCGAGGTCGTGGAGCTTCGTAAGCGTCGAATAAACCGCGTTGGAGAGATTCTCCCTGTCGTAGGGAAGCTCTTTGGCCTCCGTGAGCCGTCCGGTGAAAATCTTCATACGGTTGAAGGCTATAAGCGTGTTGTGCAGAGTGATTATCGACTCCGATTTGTCCGTGTTTTTTAAATAAGCCTCGATAGTATTGAAATCCGTCGTGTTCAAATCCATTTAAGTTACCGCCGAAATCCGTCCGACGCCTACGACCGTAAGAGAGCCTGAAACAGCCCGCGGAGCCGTGAAAAAACGGAGTCCTGCCGAAGCCGCGTCGGAATCCCGTTTTTGTATTTTTGTATATTTTAACAAAAAAAACGAATAAAGTCAAGCAAAAACGATTGACAATCCAATCATTTTAGTATATATTATCAATATAGAAATGTTGCAAAACGATAATGAATCGATTTTGCGGCATAAAAACCTAAGGAGGAAAAACTATGAAACGGACAACCGGAGCAATCCTTATCGCTTTGTTTATGTGTCTTCTCGTCGTGTTTGCGGCGGGCTGCGCGGGCAAAACGTTTACCGTCACCTTTATGAACGGCGACGAGACCGTATGCGCGGTCAGAGTAGCCGAAGGCGAAAAGGTTTACGAACCCGAACTCGGTCTTACGGGCTATAAGGCGGTCGGCTGGTATAAAAACGCCGATCTCAGCGGAGAAGAATTCGTCTTTTCCGAAAAAATAACCGAGGACCTTACCCTTTACGTAAAGACCGAAGCCGTTCCCGAAACGAAGAGCTTTACGGTCAGATTTATGGACGGAAAAAAAGAAGCCGCTTCCGTTAAGGTAGCCGAGGGCGAAAAGGTTTACGAACCCGAACTCCCGACGAGCGAAGACGTTACGGTGGAAGGCTGGTATGCGAGCGAAGACTTTTCCGGACAGCCCTTCGATTTTTCGACGGCGATAACGGCAGACCTCGTTCTTTACGCGAAGGTTTCGGCTAATCTTTATTCCGTGACTTATAATCTCGGCGGAGCGGAGGGAGAGCTTCCCGTTCAGGAATCGGTCAACCTCGACGGCTCGTTTACCGTTAAGGAAGCCGTTTTGCGCGAGGGATACAGATTCCTCGGCTGGACGGACGGAATTTCTCTCTATCAGGCGGGCGATACCTATAAGGTCGGCAAAAAGAGCGATATAGTTCTTACGGCTACCTGGGAATATATCGAAGTTACTGTGAATTTCCTCGACGATAAGAGCGAAATCGCGGAAAGCAGAACCGTTCCTTACGGAAGCGACGTCATTGCTCCCGAATCGATAGAGCACAGCGTTCCGTGGGCGTTCGGATTCGTAGGCTGGGACGAATCGGTTTCCCTTAAAGACGTAAGGGAAAATCTCGAAGTCAAAGCCGTTTTCGAATACAATCCGTCGGACGAAAAGTATTTCGTATTCACAGAATCCGCGGACGGCGCAAGCTATTCGGTCGCGTTTAACGAGGAATTCAGGGACGGCTCGCCCGAAAACGTCGTTATTCCGAGAGAATATAACGGCAAGCCCGTTACGGTCATCGACGAGGAAGGATTTATTTACGTCGAAAGTCTTCGTCTTTACGTTCCCGGAAGCATAGAGACGATAAAGAGCGTAGGTATTTATCAGTGGAGATCGCTTACCGAAATCGTTCTCGAAGAGGGCGTCAAGCGTCTCGAAACGTTTGCGATCGCGTCTTGTTACGAACTTCCGTCCGTAACTCTTCCCGCATCGCTCGATTACATAGGATTCAACGTATTTTATCGCTGCTACGGACTCGCCGAAATCAACGTCGCCGAAGGAAACCCGAATTTCAAGTACGAGGACGGATTCCTTAAGAGCGCGGACGGCACGAAGCTTTACAACGCGGTTTACACGGAGATCGGCGAAAGCGTTACCATAGGCAGCGAAGTCAAGTGGATTGCGCCCGGCCTTTTCTGCGACGACGATCTTCTCAAAACCGTAGTCATAGACGCGGATCTCGATTATCTCGGCTGCGGACTCTTCTATCAGAGCGGCGTGGAAAGCGTTACTATCAACGGAAAAATCAGGGAAATCCACGGCTACAACGAAGTTTATACCAAATATCCCGAGCTTTCGGACAGAGAACAGTATAATATGATGCCCTACGGAGCTTTCGAAAACGCGTCCTCTCTTCAGAGCATTACTTTCAGGGACGGTCTCGAATTCATAGGCGGCGGAGCGTTTACGTGGTGCTCGATTACGGAAATCGTTCTTCCTTATTCCGTTAAGGAAATAGCAATCGACGCTTTTACAGGCAACAGTAATCTCGAAAGCATAAGATTCACCGGAGATTCCGAAGGCGCGCGTTATTATGCGGACAGAACCTCCGCGCTCATCGAGAAAAACGACGATGGCGACCTGCTCGTTTTATTCGCAATGAGAAGTCCTCTTACCGAATACACGATTCCCGATACCGTTTCTACGGTCAATTATTACGCTTTCCAGGACAACGCAAATCTTGAGAAACTCGTTATTCCCGAGGGCGTCTTCGACCTTCAGCCCGGCTGTTTCATCAATATGTCGTCGCTCGAATACGTTTCGATTCCGAGTACGGTTACGGCTCTGAGAACCGGATATTCTCCCTTCGCGGACGAGGACGGAATGCCCGTCTGGGGAAGAGTTCAGCTCTGGGGCAGCGGCAGCATATTTACTTATTGCAATTCTCTCAAAGAAATCGTCTATCCCAACGGCAACAATATCACCGTAATACAGGACGCCGCTTTTTACGGAGTACCTTTCACTTCCTTCACGATTTCCGCTAAGCTCAAGGAATTCGCTTCGACCGCGATTTTCAGCGACGTTCTGGAAGAATGGATAGTGGAAGAGGGCTGTACGCTCGATTATTCGGCGGAAAACGGAGTTCTTTATAACGGCGACAAGAGCGTTCTTATCTCCTATCCGGCGAACAAGGCGGACGAGGAATTCGTTATGCCTTCGACCGTAAAGACCGTTGAAATGGCGGCTTTCATCGGCTGTACGAGTCTTAAGAGATTTACTTTCGGCGAAAGCTATACGGATATCGGCGAAAACGTAATAAGCTATTGCAGCGCTCTCGAAACCGTTATTTTCCACGAAAATCTCAAATCGATAAGCGCGGCCGCAATTATCGAATGCGAGAATCTTAAATTCGTGGAATTCAAAGGAAGCGAAGTTCCTTCGTTCGTTATGGGCTACGACGGATTCGGACTTTTCCGTTATACGATTTTCGACGACGAGCAGGGTTATATGTATACGCCTCTTCCCGACGACCTCGAAATTAAAGTTCCCGTTTCGTCCTATATAGACTATTATTCGGCGTTCTTTACGGTATCGGGCGCGCTCGATTATTCCGAAAGAATCTCCACCGAAGGTCAGAGCCTCGTGAGCTACGTCTTCGACAGCAAGGGCGGAAGCGAAGTTCCGACGATCGAAACGGTAGTTCTTACCGAACTCGTTAAACCCGAATGGAAGGGCGAAGGAACCAAGTATTTCTACGGCTGGTACCTCACCGACGGAACCGTTAAAGGAAACGAATGGGGCGAAAAAGTCGAAATCCCCTTCGCTTATACGGAAGGTCCGAGCGTTACGCTTTACGCGAGATGGGAGGACACGAGACTTCAGGACGGAAGAAGCTGGGATACGATGTTCAATCTCTCCGAGAACGGTACGTTCACCATCAATTACGCGGGACAGACTACTTTCTATTTCTGCTTCACCGCGACCGAAACCGGTAAGCTTATCGACGGAACGAACGGACTTCCCTTCCACAGCGAAGTTCTCGAAGCTCTCGCGTCGGGCGGAGAATACAGAGTATGGGCATGGCTTTACACTCAGC
The DNA here is from genome assembly GCA_900544545.1 of uncultured Eubacteriales bacterium. Classification (GTDB taxonomy): domain Bacteria; phylum Bacillota; class Clostridia; order Christensenellales; family CAG-314; genus UMGS692. The sequence goes on along the minus strand of UQVY01000005.1, from coordinate 46,639 downwards.
CCGTAGAGGATTACGAGTATATGATAAGCAGAAGCAGCCGTTACGTTACGGCGGGCGAAACTTATTATATGACGCTCGAGCTTTACAGAAACGACGGACAGCCCATAAATCTGCCTTTTACCGCCGAAATCGCCTTCGAGGTCGATACGAGTAAAGTCGCTCCTACGGCAGCGGACGGTATGGCTATGGACGTCAGAGCTTTCGGCAGCGACAAGAGATATTCTTTCTGATTGAATAAGCCTACGGGCGGAAATCGGTCGGATTTGCAGGCGACGGATGCGCTTTAATCGTCAGGAATCGATCCGAAAGGTTGAATTCCCGGGAATCGATTGAAAGCGCCGGAATCGCAGGCGGAATATAAACTTAGTAATATACGCTTTAAAAGCCTCCGAGGAAAATTTCTCGGGGGCTTTTTTGCGTGCGCAATCTCCCTCGATGAAGAATCGGAACGCGATTTATATTACGGATGGTTGTCGATTTTTGGGGAATAATTGCGGCGAAAGCGTTGACAGACGCCTTTTTGTATGGTACACTTATAAAGCAACCCGGTTTGAGATTGTTTTTTTTGTTTTTTATTTACGGAGACTCTTCCTATGACGAAGGAATATTCGGCTCATATAATTCCCGAAAACGGACGGGAACAGAAACTTATAGATCATCTTGAAAACACGGCGGAGAGAGCGAAAAGCTTTGCCGAGGGATTCGGCGCGGGAGAAATTGCCGAAAGGTGCGGAATGCTTCACGACGTAGGAAAGTACTCGGACGCGTTTCAGCGCAGAATAAGAGGAGAAAATATCAGAGTCGATCATTCCACTGCGGGAACGCTGGAAGCCTTCAGGCTCGGAGATATTCCCGCTTCGTTCGCAATAGCCGGCCATCACGCGGGAATTCCCGACAAAGGAGGAAAAACCGATACTCCGGAGGAATCCACTCTTTTTGGAAGAATCAAGCGTCGGGCAGGCGCGGAAATCGAGGATTATTCGGCGTTCGGTAAGGAAATCGAAGTGAACGGAAATGTTCCGCGGAGAAAATTCGGTTCGGAAAGAGAGGCTTTTTTCTTTACGCACATGCTTTTTTCCTGTCTCGTGGACGCTGACTGGTTGGATACGGAAGATTTTATGAAGCAGGGGCTTACGGAAAGAGGCACCGGACAGAGTCTTGAAATTCTCGGAGAAAAGCTGAAGAAATTTATCGTCCGCTGGCAGGGAAGCGAAAATCCTATCAACATAAGAAGGAACGAAATTCTCGGCGAACTCATAAACGCAGGCAGCCGCGAAAGAGGATTGTATACGCTGACGGTGCCTACGGGCGGAGGGAAAACGGTCGGCTCCGTGGCTTTTGCGTTGGAACACGCCGTTAAAAACGGACAGAAAAGAATTATTTACGTCATACCTTATACAAGCATTATCGAGCAGACTCAAAAAGTTTTTGAAAATATTTTCGGCGAAGAAAACGTTATCGCGCATTATTCGGACGTGAGTTACGGGACGGACGAGCAGGGAGATTTATCCGAAAGAGACAGGAGAAGATATCTCGCTTCCGAGAACTGGGACGCGCCCGTAATTCTGACTACCGCGGTTCAGTTTTTCGAATCGCTTTTCGGCAACAGACCTTCGGCAAACAGAAAACTTCATAATATAGCGGAGAGCGTTATTATTTTCGACGAGGCGCAGATGCTTCCGACGGATCTGCTTCGTCCGTGCGTGTGGGCGATTTCCGAACTCGTCGGGAATTATAAATGCACGGCGGTTCTCTGTACGGCTACGAGGCCCTCTCTCGACAGGCTCGTGAAGGAGTTTTACGGAAAGAATCCCGAGGAACTGCGTTCGGACACGGAGGAGGATTATCGGTTTTTCAGGCGGACGACTTATAAAGACGAAGGATTTGTCGACGAGGACGACCTTGCGGAGGCCTTATCGGCGGAAAAACAGGTTCTCTGTATAGTAAACAGCAGAAAACAGGCGCAGAGAATCTTCGGGAAGATTAAATCGGAGGGGGCTTTCCATTTGTCTACGGCTATGACGCCGTCGCACAGAAGCGCAGTCGTTTCGGAGATCGGAAAAAGACTGAAATCGGGCGAGAATTGCAGAGTTATTTCTACTTGTCTTATAGAAGCGGGCGTGGACGTGGATTTTCCCTGCGTATATAAAGCCCTGTCCGGTCTGGATTCGATAATTCAGGCTGGCGGACGGTGCAATCGGGAGGGTAAAAGACCGACAGAAAAAAGCGTGGTTCACGTTTTTCGGACGGAAGAGAAGAATCCTCCGGGGCTCGGTCAGAATATCGACGCAGCCGAAAAAATCGTCAGGGAATACGAGGATATTTCGTCGCCCGAAGCGATAAAAGCTTATTTCGATTATCTTTTGTACAGGCTCAAAGGCGAAGAACTGCTGGATAAAAAACGGATTATGGAATGCGTTTCGGGATTCAGGTTCAGAGAAGTCTCGGAGAAATTTAAAATTATAGATAAAAAGGGCATAACGGTTTATATTCCCGACAGAAAAGCCGAAGAGCTGCTGAAAAGGCTCGAACTTTTCGGTCCGGACAGAGCCTTGACGAGAAAGCTCGGAAGGTTTTCCGTTTCCGTATACGATTATCACTATAAAAAGCTCGAAAATCTCGGCGCGGTCAGAAGACTTTCCGAGGATACGGCTGTACTTACGGCTATGAATTATTACGACGAGGACACGGGAATTTTATTGGACCCCGAGGGCGGGGAAGCTTATATGATTTAGAGAGATTACTTATAAAAGGAGGGAAAAATGTCTTTGAAGGTGGAAGTTTGGGGCAGATACGCCTGTTTTACCCGACCGGAGCTGAAGGTCGAGAGAATGAGCTACGACGTGATGACTCCTTCTGCGGCGAGAGGAATTCTCGAAGCCGTTTACTGGCACCCGGGAATGCGATGGATAATAGACGGAATTTACGTTCTTAATCCCGTCGTCTTTACGGGTATACGGCGGAACGAAGTCAAAAGCAAGATATCCGCAAGGAACGTAAAGCAGGTTATGGACGGCAAAAACGAGGAGCTTTCCGTATTTACGGCGGAGGATATTCAGCAGAGAGCGTCTACCGTTTTACAGGACGTCAGGTACGTTATCGACGCGCATTTCGAAATCACGGAAAAAGCCGCGCCCGACGATAACGAAGGCAAGTTTATATCGATTATGAAAAGAAGGCTGGAAAAAGGTCAGTGTTATCATCAGCCTTGCTTCGGAACGAGAGAATTCCCCGCGAATTTCAGACTATGGGAAGGAGGCGAGATTAAAACCGCCTATCCCGAAGGCGAAAAGGATCTCGGTCTTATGCTTTACGATATGGATTACTCCGACAAAAACAATATAACGCCGATGTTTTTCAGAGCTAAGCTCGTACGGGGAGTTCTTTTAGTGCCTGCGGAGGGAGGAAAGGAGGTGCTGAGATGATACTTCAGGCTCTTACGAAACACTACGAGGATCTCGTCGCGAAAGGAGTTCTTTCCGCGCCGGGATTCGGTTACGCAAAAATCAATTTCGCTTTGGAAATAGATGAAGAGGGCAATCTCGTTTCAGTACAGACACTCGGTTCGCCCGACGAAAAGGGAAGAATGATTCCGCAGAGAATGCTCCTGCCGTCGCCGGTTAAGAGAGCGTCCAATACTCTTCCGAATTTTCTTTGGGATAACTCGTCGTATATTCTCGGTTTTGACGGCAAAGGCAAGCCCGAACGCTCGAAAGAATGCTTCGAAGCCGCAAGGAAGCTTCACTCGGAACTTTTAGGTAAGTCGGAGGATCCCTTCGCAAAGGCCGTAACCGCGTTTTTCGGGAAGTGGATCCCGGGGGATTCCGAACATCCCGCCGTCGCCGCAAAAAAGGAGGAGCTTTCGGGCGCGGTCAATATTACCTTTACGTTCGGCTCGCGCTTTCCTTCCGAATCGGAGGAGATGAAAAGAATATGGCAGAAGCATTACGACGGAGCGAACGAATCCGCGGAGGAAACGAGATGTCTCGTTACGGGAGAAAAGGTGATTCCCGAGGCGACTCATCCGTCGGTTATGAAAGTCCGCGGCGCGCAGTCCTCCGGAGCCGCTCTGGTTTCATTTAACGCTTCGGCGTTCTGTTCCTTCGGTAAAGAGCAGAACCTTAACGCGCCCGTCGGGAAATACGCGGCTTTTGCCTACACCGCCGCGCTCAACAGACTCGTGGACGACCGCGAACACAATAAGCTTTTCGGAGACACGACCGTGGTTTATTGGGCGGAGGGCGGAGAAAGCGTTTATCAGGACTTTTTCGGAATGTCTCTGGACGGAAGCGACGAAGTTACGGATAAGGATCTCGACGAGATTATGAAAAAGCTCTCCGAAGGCAAGCCTTGCGACTGGGACAGTATTCCGCTCGATCCGAGGAACAGGTTTTACGTACTCGGTCTGGCTCCGAACGCGGCTCGGCTTTCGGTCAGATTCTTTATAGCCGACGGGTTCGGGGAGCTTATAGGAGATATAAGAAAGCATTACGACAGACTGAGGATAATCCGTCCGAAAACTGATAAAACCGTCAATCCGCCGATGTGGAGGCTGCTTTCCGAAACAGTCAACAAAAACTCGAAGGACAAGAAACCCTCTCCGCAGCTTGCGGGAGATATGCTCAGGGCTGTTCTGACTGGAGGAGATTATCCGGCGACTCTTTATCAGGGCGTTATGATGCGGATAAAAGCCGAAAAGGATATAAGTCCGGACAAAGCCGCAATCATTAAGGCTTATCTTTTACAAAAGGAATATAAAAAGGAGGTTCTGACCGTGGAACTCAACGAAAATACAAATTATCTGCCGTACTTGCTGGGAAGATTGTTTTCAGTTCTCGAAAACCTTCAGAGCGCGGCTAACCCGGGTATCAATACGACGATCAAGGACAAGTATTTTACTTCGGCGGGCGCGACTCCGTCGGTAGTCTTTCCGACGCTCGTGAATCTCGCTCAGAAGCATTTAAGGAAACTCGAGGGCGGACAGAAGGTGTTCTTTTCCAAAAAAATCGGCGAACTCACTTCGCGGATAACGGAGAGCTATCCGAAGCATCTTTCGCTTTACGATCAGGGAATTTTCCAGCTCGGATACTATCACGAAACACAGAAACGTTATGAATCCAGAAAGGATAACAAGGAGGAAAACTGAAGATGTTTGAAAACGCAATCAAAAACCGCTATGAATTCGTAATACTTTTCGACGTTGTCAACGGCAATCCCAACGGAGATCCGGACGCGGGAAATATGCCGAGAATCGATCCCGAAACGAATACGGGAATCATTACCGACGTCTGCATAAAACGCAAAATCAGAAATTACGTCGAAGCCGCGAAGGAGGGCGTACCGGGGTACAGGATCTACATAAAGGAGGACGTTCCTCTCAACAGAGCCGACAAGGAAGCCTACGACTACCTGAAAATCGACGAAAAGAACGTTAAGGACGCAAAAAAGAAAGACGCCGATATCGACTCGAAAATAAGGGATTTTATGTGCCGCAATTTCTTCGATATAAGAACGTTCGGCGCGGTTATGACTACGTTCGTCAAGGCTGCGCTCAACTGCGGACAGGTAAGAGGTCCCGTTCAGCTCGGATTCGCGCGGTCGGTCGAGCCGGTCGTTCCGCAGGAGATTTCCATAACGAGAATGGCGATAACCACCGAAGCCGACGCCGAGAAAAAGAGCAACGAAATGGGCAGAAAATATATCGTTCCTTACGGATTGTATCGCTGCGAGGGATACGTATCGGCAAATCTCGCCCGTAAAACCACGGGATTTTCCGAAGAAGACCTTCGGCTCTTATGGGAAGCGATTCTGAATATGTTCGAGACCGACCGCTCCGCAGCAAGAGGTAATATGGCGGTCAGAGAGCTTATCGTTTTCCGTCACGATTCCGAACTCGGAAACGCGCCCGCCTGGAAACTCTTCGAGACGGTCAAGGTCCGCCGCAGGGAAGAAGTCGACGTCGCAAGGAAGTATTCCGACTACGAAGTAACCGTGGACGAAGCTTCGGTTCCGTCGGGCGTTACGGTCAAACGTATGGGATAACGTGCGAATACGGGGAGGAGGATTTTCTTCAGCTTTCGGGGCTGCAGCATTTCCTCTTCTGCCGCCGACAGTGGGCGCTCATCCACATAGAAAATCAATGGAAAGATAACTTCTTTACGACGGACGGGGAAATTATTCACAGTCGCGCGCATAACGAAAACCTCACCGAAAAGCGGGGCGGCCTCATAACCGTCCGTTCGCTTGCCGTTCGTTCGTTTTCGCTCGGAGTTTCCGGTCAATGCGACGTAGTTGAGTTCCGTCCGTCCGAAGAAGGAATAATTCTGTCGGGAAGAAGCGGAAGGTGGCTGCCCTTTCCCGTAGAATACAAAAGAGGTTCGGTTAAGAAAAATCCGTGCGACGAGGCTCAGTTGTGTTGTCAGGCGATGTGTCTGGAAGAAATGCTTTGCTGCCGTATAGAGCGCGGAGCTTTGTTTTACGGGCAGACTCGGCGTCGTTTCGAGGTGGAGTTCGGCGACTCTCTGAGAAACGAGGTGAAAAACGCGCTTTATGAGATGCACGAGCTTTATTCGCGCGGCTTTACGCCCAAGGTAAGACGAAGCAAAAGCTGCGAATCGTGTTCTCTTATCGACGTATGTCTTCCCGAGATGCCCGAAAATCGCTCTGTCAGGGATTACGTTGCGGAAAACGCGGAGGAAACCGGATGAAAAAGCTTCTGAATACGTTATTCGTTTTATCGGAGGACGTTTACCTGACTCTCGACGGCGAAAATGCGGTAATCAAAAGAGAGGATTCCGAAGCCGGAAGATTTCCTATTCATCCTCTTGACGGAATCTGCTGCTTTTCGTACCGCGGAGCAAGTCCCGCGCTTATGGGAGCGTGTGCGAAAAGAGGAGTTTACCTGAGCTTTTTTACGCAAAACGGAAAATTTCTTGCGCGCTCCGTGGGAGAGAGCTGCGGAAACGTTCTCCTTAGACGGACGCAATACAGATTTGCCGACGATAGGGAAAAAAGTCTCGGAATCGCAAGATATATGATTTTCGGAAAAATCAGAAACGCTCGCCGAAGCATAGGTCGGACCGTCCGCGATCATCCGATGAGAATAAATTGCGAAAAAGCCGACGAGATTTGCGCGTTACTCGGAAATTCGGCGAAAAATGCCCTGAATTCGGGCGATCCCGACGTTTTGAGAGGAATAGAAGGGGATGCAGCCGCGGCGTATTTTTCCTTTTTCGACGATATGATTCTCGGAGATAAAGAAACGTTCTTCTTCCACGGAAGAAACCGACGCCCGCCCACAGATAACGTCAACGCGCTTTTATCGTTTGCCTACGCGCTTCTGAAGAACGATTGTTCTTCGGCTCTCGAAGGAGCGGGGCTGGATTCCTTCGTCGGATTCTTTCACAGGGACAGACCGGGGAGGAATTCGCTTGCGCTCGATATTATGGAGGAACTCAGACCGTGCGTTGCGGACAGATTCGTTCTGACGACGATAAATAACAGAGTTATCGGAGCGGGCGACTTTATTGAAGAGGCAAGCGGAGCGGTAATTCTTACCGACGACGGACGGAAAAAGTTCATAAAAGCCTGGCAGGAGAGGAAAAAAGAGAGTCTTATTCATCCTTATCTCAACGAAAAGATTCCCTGGGGACTCGTTCCGCACGTTCAGGCTATGCTTCTTGCGCGGTTTTTAAGAGGAGATCTGGACGGCTATCCGCCGTTTTTATGGAAGTAGGAGGGTAAAATGCTCGTTGTCATAACTTACGACGTAAACACGGAGGACGCCGAGGGAAGAAAAAGGCTCCGCCAGATAGCGAAACAATGCGTGAATTACGGGCAAAGAGTACAAAACAGCGTATTCGAATGCCTTCTCGACGCGGCGCAGCTCCGAAGGCTTCAGGCGAAATTGTGCAAAATTATGGACAAGGAAAAGGACAGCCTGAGGTTTTATAATTTGGGAAATAATTTTTCAAGCAGAATCGAACATTTCGGCGCAAAAGAGGGCTACGACCCGACGGACACGCTGATTATCTGAAATGCGAAGCGGAAGCGATCATAAAAAGTCGGGGAGGTTCGCGCGTTTTTGAGTTAAAAAATAGTTGACTTTTTGTAAATTTTGAGGTACAATCAAGTTATAGTTAGCAATTAAGTTTCTTTTATAAATATTTTTTGTTGAATTTGAGTTTGATTTTTTATATTTTTTTGATTTTTTTTAATAATTGACAGTCGCTCCCCCTCGCGGGGAGCGTGGATTGAAATAGCGAGATTACACTTGACGGTTCTATACCTCATAGTCGCTCCCCCTCGCGGGGAGCGTGGATTGAAATTCCATAAACGGTGGTATATTCTACGGTATTTCTCGTCGCTCCCCCTCGCGGGGAGCGTGGATTGAAATATATGGTACTCATCTCGCAGACTATCCGTCAAATGGTCGCTCCCCCTCGCGGGGAGCGTGGATTGAAATGGGTATAATACCAAAACCTTAAATGTGGCGAAATGTCGCTCCCCCTCGCGGGGAGCGTGGATTGAAATCGGGCAACGTAACCGTAACGGGCGCAGAGGTACAGTCGCTCCCCCTCGCGGGGAGCGTGGATTGAAATTGTTCTTGATTTGTATGAAGCGTGTGTAGTGAACGTCGCTCCCCCTCGCGGGGAGCGTGGATTGAAATGGTAGTATGACCGAGAAAACGTTTGGTTCCTACCGTCGCTCCCCCTCGCGGGGAGCGTGGATTGAAATCCGAATACGAAACCGGAAACTCGTTTGTCGAAGGTCGCTCCCCCTCGCGGGGAGCGTGGATTGAAATGTTAAGGGACAAATCCACAAATCCACAAGATTTGCGTCGCTCCCCCTCGCGGGGAGCGTGGATTGAAATAACGGACGGAGTAACGAAGGTGCTCTTTACAATAAGTCGCTCCCCCTCGCGGGGAGCGTGGATTGAAATCCGACTACTCCAACCTCTGCAACATTCAAATCTGTCGCTCCCCCTCGCGGGGAGCGTGGATTGAAATCAAACTGCCGTAGGGGGGTTGAGCAGATGAATAAGTCGCTCCCCCTCGCGGGGAGCGTGGATTGAAATCGGAAAGATACCAGTCCGTTACTCCGGAAGGAAGGTCGCTCCCCCTCGCGGGGAGCGTGGATTGAAATGCGAGGTTTAGGGGCTTGGATTGTTAATCAAGCTGGTCGCTCCCCCTCGCGGGGAGCGTGGATTGAAATCGTCGCAGTCCGTTTTGGGTAATACTTACTCCCCGTCGCTCCCCCTCGCGGGGAGCGTGGATTGAAATCAGAATCATAGCAACGGGTAGGATACACTCTTACGTCGCTCCCCCTCGCGGGGAGCGTGGATTGAAATTCATTAAAAATGCTTGCCGACCTGATGCAGATATGTCGCTCCCCCTCGCGGGGAGCGTGGATTGAAATTGATATTAACGCATTAAAGCGTGAATATATAGACGTCGCTCCCCCTCGCGGGGAGCGTGGATTGAAATAATACACTAATCAATTATAACCTAAATGAAATAAGTCGCTCCCCCTCGCGGGGAGCGTGGATTGAAATTGTTTATGGGCGCGAAGGTCAGCGGAAAGGGAGACGTCGCTCCCCCTCGCGGGGAGCGTGGATTGAAATAGATATCAAACTTACACTTATGTTATTGTAGGCTAGTCGCTCCCCCTCGCGGGGAGCGTGGATTGAAATCCTTATCGGATAATCTTTAATTTTAACCCAATTTGTCGCTCCCCCTCGCGGGGAGCGTGGATTGAAATGGTCGCTCCCCCGGTATCGGTCGGGGGTAGTATCCGTCGCTCCCCCTCGCGGGGAGCGTGGATTGAAATTATAACCTCTAACGGAACAACTATTTATGAACCTGTCGCTCCCCCTCGCGGGGAGCGTGGATTGAAATTGCTCGGCGGCTTGCCGAGCGGCTACATTGTACGTCGCTCCCCCTCGCGGGGAGCGTGGATTGAAATTCATAGTTAATGATTTTGTAGTTTTTCATAATTTGTCGCTCCCCCTCGCGGGGAGCGTGGATTGAAATAACTTTATGTGCGGAGATAGGATAATAATAGACAGTCGCTCCCCCTCGCGGGGAGCGTGGATTGAAATTTTATATCTCGAACGAACTGAATCAAGACAGAACGTCGCTCCCCCTCGCGGGGAGCGTGGATTGAAATAATAGTATAGCTTAATCCGCTATACTTGTTAATTAACGTCGCTCCCCCTCGCGGGGAGCGTGGATTGAAATATGAGAGGTGGTAAATCCGCTACACGCTCGGAGAGTCGCTCCCCCTCGCGGGGAGCGTGGATTGAAATTGCCCCTGAAACGGAGCAGGCTCATCTGCGGAGCCGTCGCTCCCCCTCGCGGGGAGCGTGGATTGAAATCGATTAAGGTAGTCAAACCGAGTTCGCAATACAAGTCGCTCCCCCTCGCGGGGAGCGTGGATTGAAATGCTCATTAACCTTGCGGCTACAACGCAAGAAGAGGTCGCTCCCCCTCGCGGGGAGCGTGGATTGAAATATAGTGTTAAAACATATGGCTGATGTACCTATTTGTCGCTCCCCCTCGCGGGGAGCGTGGATTGAAATATTTATAAATCATTTGGTCGTAGTAGTAGTGTCAAGTCGCTCCCCCTCGCGGGGAGCGTGGATTGAAATCTCGAAGTCAGGGGCAAACGTCAAATCTTCGAAAGTCGCTCCCCCTCGCGGGGAGCGTGGATTGAAATAAAAGCGCAGTTTGCGGTTAAGGTATCGAAGGCAGTCGCTCCCCCTCGCGGGGAGCGTGGATTGAAATCTCCCGAAGATAAAAAATTTTTACATATATTGCGGTCGCTCCCCCTCGCGGGGAGCGTGGATTGAAATAACAAATTGGCGCGTTGCCGTACTACGCGACCATATGGTCGCTCCCCCTCGCGGGGAGCGTGGATTGAAATACGGAAGCGATATTGATTTAAGCACGGCAAGCGCGGTCGCTCCCCCTCGCGGGGAGCGTGGATTGAAATATAAGAGTAACGGCAGGTGGCGTAGATATTGCGGGTCGCTCCCCCTCGCGGGGAGCGTGGATTGAAATTATACCTAAAAGTATGCAGTTTAACGACCAAAGCGGTCGCTCCCCCTCGCGGGGAGCGTGGATTGAAATATCGCGTAATTAAACAAAACATCTTTGCCTTTACGTCGCTCCCCCTCGCGGGGAGCGTGGATTGAAATAACTTTATGTGCGGGGATAGGATAATAATCGACAGTCGCTCCCCCTCGCGGGGAGCGTGGATTGAAATGGGCTGAGATTGCGTCACGCTTGATTGTACGGTCGTCGCTCCCCCTCGCGGGGAGCGTGGATTGAAATGGGGGTGAGCTCGACCTCGACGTAGACGTGCTCGTCGCTCCCCCTCGCGGGGAGCGTGGATTGAAATTGCCGGACGTCGTGCGGGGTACAGTGTGACAGTTGCGTCGCTCCCCCTCGCGGGGAGCGTGGATTGAAATATCTCCGAGTCAGACAGAGCGGTCAACAGTCTGAGGTCGCTCCCCCTCGCGGGGAGCGTGGATTGAAATTGACATAGAAAGTGATAGTGAATTAAGAGCGAGAGTCGCTCCCCCTCGCGGGGAGCGTGGATTGAAATTTGACAGTCCCGTTCGCAAGGTTGAGACCTTTGGGTCGCTCCCCCTCGCGGGGAGCGTGGATTGAAATGAAACGTTAGACTTTTCACAATATTCAACGGCAACGTCGCTCCCCCTCGCGGGGAGCGTGGATTGAAATCTTCCGGTTCGTCCGTCAGTTCTGTGTCGGCAAGTCGCTCCCCCTCGCGGGGAGCGTGGATTGAAATCCTATATATTATTCTCTCGTAAGACATTTGACGAAGTCGCTCCCCCTCGCGGGGAGCGTGGATTGAAATGACAGCCGAATACATTGCTCGACTTACGCCTAAGTCGCTCCCCCTCGCGGGGAGCGTGGATTGAAATGGCGGTTTTTTTGAGAACGAGAACGTGGAAATGAGGTCGCTCCCCCTCGCGGGGAGCGTGGATTGAAATAACGCTTACGTTTCGGACAGACTGGATATAAAGGGTCGCTCCCCCTCGCGGGGAGCGTGGATTGAAATTGTTTAATCGCATAATTTTTTACCTCCATTTAAAAAGTCGCTCCCCCTCGCGGGGAGCGTGGATTGAAATTACGGACTTCGGCTCAACGAGCAGGAAAGCTTAGGTCGCTCCCCCTCGCGGGGAGCGTGGATTGAAATTCCACTGCAAGCGGAACACTTAGATTCAAATGAGTCGCTCCCCCTCGCGGGGAGCGTGGATTGAAATGGAGGGCGTATTGTCCGCAAGAGCTCCGCCATCGTCGCTCCCCCTCGCGGGGAGCGTGGATTGAAATTGGTACACAAACCAACCAGCAACATTATAAGGACGTCGCTCCCCCTCGCGGGGAGCGTGGATTGAAATTCCATCGTTTACTTGGTCGTTTAGTTCTCCTATGGTCGCTCCCCACTGGAAAAGCTAAAAAAAGCCTTTAAACAAAGGATTTTTTAACAACAAAGAAATGGGAATTTCGGGATTCCCGTTCGTGGTAAAAAAGAAGGAACAAAAAGCATAAAAAACAGCTTAAACGGAAAACATACGTCGAATTACTCGAAAATGCCGTAATTACGCCATAATTCAGGGATTCAAGCGCACTGCAATTTCTTCGAAATTTTGTGCGCACGCTCCACAAATGTTTCTTATAGTATCAAGATAGATATAGGGGGGCGGGCAAGCCCGCCCCCCTCAGCGGTCCCCTTGCAATCCGAGGTTCCGGACAAGGAGCCGCTTCGCGGCTGCGTTTGTCCAACGCACGGTCCGAGGGAACCGTCCGCTCCCTTCGGGTTTGTCAAGGGTAGACGGTTGTATTTTTGCTACGCAAAAATCTCCACCGACAAGTATGCCCCCTTGACAAACACAATCCCCTGCGGTCTCTCCGGGTTGCCGAAGCAACTCAAAGAGACAGACATCTCAAAGGTCGTTGCTTCGTCCCAAGAGTATACCGCAGGGGATCGGGAGCTTATTCTTTTCAATTCTTTACTTTTCTTCCGCCTCGCAATCTAAAGAGACGGACGGGACGTATAGGAGAACCTCAACGTCGTTCGGACGGAAGACTTCGAGCTATCGCTTCCTCAACAAAGTTATTCAAGGTCTTTCCTTGCGAAAGTGAATAAATAACTGCCTGCTTGTGAAGTTCGGGAGAAACCCGAACGTTGAAACTGCCTTTATAGGCTTTTTCCGGTTCCGTATCCTGCGCTTTGCAGGTTTCGAGATAATCGTCAACCGCGCCGTGAAAATCCTCCACAAGCTCGACGGCGTTAGTCCCTTCATAAGAAATCAACGCGCGGATTCCCATTACTTTTCCGTAAAAAACTCCGTCGCTTTCGGAAAATTCCACGGTTCCGACGTAATTCTTGTATTCCATAGTATTATTCATATCAGTTCCTCCTGCTCCAAAATTTCAACGAGCTGCTTCACCTGATAACTTAAAAGCTCTTTCCTCGGATGCGGCTTGTGCATCGTTATCGGCGGATGTTTGTCGCTTATAAAAATAACTCTCGAGCCGCTCGTTTTGCCCTTGTGGGACAACGTGTAGGAAAAATATCCTAAAAGCGTAGTTACTTCGTCGAAGGTCATATCTTTAGGAAGAGATTTAAGTTTTGCGATGAGTTTTTCTTTCTGTCCCATATTCAGCTCCTTTTCGTAATATATTATACCATACTTTTGAAATTATTGCAACTATTTACAGTTGCTTTTTTTATATTAAACCATATATATCCACATATTAAAGAGAGCGCGCAGCAGGCGTTTCTGCGCGAATTCGTCTTCGGGGACCTTTTTCCGATAATTCCCCTCCGCGATGAGATAGTCCGTCAAATAACGTCTTCTTTCTTCCTGATTCATATATAACTCCTTTGTAAACAAAATTGCCTGATTTGTCAAGTCTTGCTTTTATGACGAAAAAATTGCCATTCGGACAGAAAATCCGTGCGATTTACGGGAACCGCCCTATTTTGCATATTATCACGTTCATTGGCGATTGTCAAGCGGATTTTTCGGTTGCGGACGGAGTTAAAAATAAAAAACAAATCATAAATTTCGCCGAAAAACGTTGGACATTACAGACGATTTATCGTATAAAATAACGTAATACCCGTTGGGGTTACAAGAAACACGCAAGGAGACAGAAAATGGAAAAAAATAAGTGCTGCTGCAAGGAAAATCACGAAGTCAACGAAAACAAGCTCGAAAACGTTACAGGCGGAAGCATCAAATCCGCGCCCGTAAAGAAATATAAGTGCCCGAAGTGCGGTCACGTCGGCGGCGAAAACGAGCAGAATTTTCTCTTCGGACAGGGCGGAAAGGTGAAATGCCCGAAGTGCGGATACGAATCGAGCGAAGCCGACTTTTCCTATCTGCTGTTTATTTAATAATCGGAAGCGGTCGCGGGACAAATCCCCGCGGAAAAAACCGGGAGAGCGGAGTAACGTCCGTTCTCTTTTTCATTGTAAAGCGATTTCCCGCGGCTACGGCGATTTTTGGTAAAAATAAGTCGATTTTCGTTTCGAATAAGGAGTTTTTTTAGTCCTAAACCGTCGAATCGCCCTCCGACCAATGTTAAAACAGAGTTAAAAATTTATTAAAAAAATCGTTTAAAACTGTTGACACAAACGGGTTTATATAGTATCATAGACGGGAGAAGGGAGAAAATTAGAGTAATTTGTATGTTTGAAAACGATTTTTCCGGACGGGAAAATCGGAGTAAAAACGATTTTTGCCCGCTTTTATGAGGATTTAAGGGCATTTTTAACCCGAAAGACAGGTGTTTGTCAGTATATTGACGGCGGAGTTTTGCAAAACCGCGGAATCCGCCGTTTGAACGTACGCGACCGATATAATGCGTTAATGAAATGACGCGTAGGAAGTCGTAGCGATAACGATTTCAGTCGATATTGCAGCGATTGAACGGTCGAAAACGCGCGCTAAGGATCGTGCGTCCGAATCGGTAAAGTTCAGTCTTTTTACGGACTGTCTTAAAAAAATAAATCGGAGGTATTTATGAAAAAACAATTGCTGATCAACGTTTTGCTGATCGTCGTTATGCTGCTTATGGCGGCGTGCGGAGTCACGGGCAAAACAGTCGTTCCGACTCAGCCGGGACAACAGGTTGTGAGCGACAGGACGCCGGTCGAGTATTACCCGATCGATGAAACCTTATCGACAGAGCTTGTGTCGATCGACACGCAGGCTGCCGAAATGGGGATTTCCGATAACGACGTAGTTTCGATTATCGTGAATCTCGGCGGCGTCAGCCTTTACGAACAGTATCTCGACGACGGTTCCGCTCAGTCCATCGCGGCTTATGCGGCGTCCGACAGAGGCGTCGAGGTTCTCGGCGAAATCGCGAGAATTCAGGACGAATTCGAAAAATCCGTTGCCGGCCTCGGAATCGAACTCGAATACAAGTACAGATATTCGGCTCTTACGACCGCAGTCGCGGTAAGCACGGCTTATCGTAACGTCGCTCGTCTTCAGAAACTCGATATCGTCAAGGGACTTGCGATGGATACGCAGTACGCTACTCCCGACGTTGCGGTGAGCGTAGCTTCTCTCCTTACCGAAACGGGCGTTTACGCGAACGACACCGAATTCGACGGTACGGGCAGAGTCATCAGCGTTATCGATACCGGTCTCGACTGGAAGCACGAAGCTTTCACCGTAATGCCTTCGGTTTCTCAGATCGGGCTTTCCGACGTTGAAGATCTTATCTCCCTCTTCTCCTTCAACTCCGCTCTTCGTTATCAGGCAAGCGATCTTTACATAAACGGAAAGGTCGGCTTCGGTTACGACTACGCGGACAGAGACACGGACGTCATTCCGTCCGAAATAGGCGTTCTTCAGGCTTCCGGCTATCACGGAACCCACGTTGCCGGAACTGCTGCCGGAAACGCTGAAAGCGGATTCAAGGGCGTTGCTTACAACGCGCAGCTCGTTATAATGAAAGTGTTCGGCGACAACGGCGGCGGCGGATATATGTCCGATATAGTCGCGGCGGCTTCCGACGCCATGCTTCTCGGAGCGGACACCATCAATATGTCACTCGGTTCTCCTCTCGGATTTACCTACGAAGCAAGCGAGAGCCAGCTCTTCATCAACGAAATCTATGAAATCATCGACAGAGCGGGCGTCAGCATCGTCGCTTCCGCAGGCAACGCCTATAACACCGGTCTCAGATCCACGAGCGGCGCGAACTATACGTCCAATCCCGATATCGGTACGATCGGCTCCCCCGGCTCCTATACCACGAGCTTTGCGGTAGCGAGCGTCGAAAAGAATAAGACTCCTTATCTCCTTTCGGGCGACGGAAGACAGATCTTCTTCGACGAAGCGGTCGACGCGGCTTCTTATTATATGGACTTCCTCGGCGATTTCTACGCTAAGAATCCCGAAGGAACGTATGATTACGTAGTAGTTCCCGGAAACGGCGAAGAGGCGGACTACGAAGGTCTTGACCTCAACGGAAAGATCGCTCTCGTCAAGAGAGGCGGAACGACCTTCGTTTCCAAGGCTCTCAACGCGGCTAATCACGGCGCGGTAGCCGTTATTATCTATAACAATCAGGAAGGCACGATCGCGATGTCCATGACCGAATCGGTTGGAATCGCAATCTGCTCGATATCTATGGTCGACGGCGAAGCTCTCGCTAACGCAAACGTCAAGACCATCAATATTTCCAAAGCCAACGGCGTAGGTCCTTATATGTCCGACTTCTCCTCCTGGGGAGTTCTTACCGACCTCACCATTAAGCCCGAAATCACCGGCTTCGGCGGCGACATTACCGCTCCCGTTCCCGAGACTTACGGCAAGCTTTACGAAACCATGAGCGGAACGAGTATGTCTTCGCCCAACGTTGCCGGCGTAGCAACCGTAGTAAGACAGTATCTCAGAGAACGCTATCCTTCCTATACCAACAAACAAATCCAGAATCTTACATATCAGCTCCTTATGAGCACGGCTGCAAACGTTCTCGACGAAGCAGGAAATCCCTCTTTCGTCCGCAAGCAGGGCGCAGGTCTCGCTAACCTCAGCAACGCAGTCAACACCAAAGCTTACCTTTCGGTTACCGGAAGCAACAGAACCAAGATCGAACTCGGCGACGATCCCGACGAAAGCGGAATCTATACCCTTCGTTTCAACCTCGTCAATATATCCGAAGACGTTCTTTCTTATACGTTCAATACCCTTACCTTCACCGAAAGCGTAGCCGATAACGGTTATAATGTCGCTTATCTCGCTTATATGCTCGATAAGGGCAACGTCGAAATCACCGTCAAGAACGGAACCCTCGAAGGCGACAAGATCACCGTCGAAGGCAATGCTACCGCTTCCATCAAGGTTAAGATAACTCTTGCGGAAGAGGAAAAGGAATATATCAGAGATAACTTCGAAAACGGTTATTACGTGGAAGGTTTCGTACAGCTGCTTTCCGAAAACGAAGACGGAATCGATCTTTCCATTCCGTGGCTCGCTTTCTTCGGCGACTTCACGAAGGCTCCCATTCTGGAAAACAGCATTTTCGACGAAGACCAGACCACTCACTTCGGTCTCGTTATGCCTCTTCTTAACTACGGCACCAATCAGGCTATCGTAGCAGGTCAGTATCCCTTCAATCTTCCCGAAGGAGCGGAACCCGTCGAAACTTCCGAAGACAACATCGCAACCAGTATCTTCACGAGTACCACCAACGGTATCTACAGCGTTTATCTCTATACGCTCAGAGGTATCAAGTATCTCGAGTACGTTCTTACCGACGATATCACCGGCGAAATTCTTTGGAGCGGATACGCTTATAACGTCAAGAAGACTTTCTATTATCCGAATACCGGTAAGGTCGTATATACCAGCCACAACCTTAACATCAATCCTTACGAACTCGGTTTCGCAAACAACCAGACCGTTCGTATGACGGTAAAAGCTACTCTCGACTTTTATCGCGAAAAGGTCGAAGAATTCTCCTTCCCGGTTTACGTTGACTTCGAAAAGCCGCAGATCGCGGACGACGAAGCGGTTGACACCTACGTAAAAGACGGCAGAGCTTATCTCGAAGTTCCGCTTTACGATAACCATAAGGTTATGAATTACGGTCTTTATACTCTCGACGAGGCTAACAATGCGGTAGGCGACGCTCTTTCCGGCTGGATACCCGCCCGCAATTGGGTCAAGGGCGAAAACAACACCGTAGTTATCGACATCACCGATTATCTCGGAAAACTTAAAGAACTCGGCTCCAGCACCATCGTAGTGTACGTAAACGACTGGGCTCTCAACGCGGCTGCATGGGGATTCAACGTCAAGAAGTCTATGGATGAACTCGAAGCTCCCGAAGAGGGCGACGAAGGCGCTAACTCTCTTAACAAGAATAACAACAACGGCAGCGACAAGGTAGTCGTTATGAGCGAAAACGGTGATTTCGTCGTTGAAAACGGCGTTCTTACAGATTATCTCGGAACCAATCCCGAGGTTATCATTCCCGGCGATATTGGTATTACCGAGCTTCGTAAGGGCTTATTCGACGGCAACAAGTGGATCACAAAGGTCGTTGTTCCCGAAGGCGTTACCGTTATCGGCGGAAACTGCTTCAGAAGGTGTGCGTCGCTCGAGGAGCTTATCCTTCCTGAATCCCTTGTCGATCTCGGTTATTATGCGCTTTCTTATCTTTCTTCTCTTAAGGAGGTAATCATTCCCGAAAACGTCGAGGCATACGGTTACTGTATGTTTATGGGCAGCACGGGCTTGGAAAAGATTATATTCAAGAGCAATAAGATAATCAACGGCGAATCCTTTGCGTTCTACGGCTGTACCTCGCTTAAGGAAATTCAACTTCCCGAAAGTCTCGAGTCTTTCGATTACGGCGCATTCAGAGGCTGTACTTCTCTTACGTCTCTTACTTTCCCGGCGTCGTTTAAGGCGTTCACAGGTGCTCAGGCTCTTTACGGAATGACCTCTCTGCAGTCTCTCGTATTCAAGGGAGAAATTCCCGCAACTCTTAACAAGAACACGTTTGACAGAGGAAATGCTCTTCGTCACATTTACGTTCCCGAAGGCTGCGCGGAGGCTTACAAGACGGCTTGGGCGGAAGTAGCGGATCAGATTCACGAAATCAGCGAATTCGATATTGACGAAAACGGCGTTCTTAACGTTAACGGCTATACCGGAAGCGACGATTATATGGTAATTCCCGACGGCGTTAAGGCTGTTAAGGAAGGCGCGTTCAAGGGGAACGAAAGGATTACCGGTGTCTTTATGCCGATAAGTCTTGAAACGATAGGCAACAGAGCTTTCGGCGGAGCAGTCAGGCTTTCCGTCGCATACATCTCCGAAAATGTTACGGAAATTCCCGAAATGGCATTTGCCGATACTGCTCTCGAATCGGTGGTTATTCCCGAAAACGTAGTTAAGATCGGCGATTACGCATTTTCAGGCTGCAAGAAGCTCAATAAGATTCAGATAATGAACAGAATTCCCGCTGCCCTCGGCACCGACGTTTTTGAAAATCTTCCCGAAGGCTGTGAATTTATAGTTCCCGAAAAGACTCTCGATCTTTACAAGGAAGCTTGGGCAAGTCTTGCCGAAAAATATACAATGGTCGAGGTCAACCCCTTCGTTATCGATGAAAACGGCGTTCTTAAGAAATATTTGGGTATCGGCGGCGACATCGTTATTCCCGAGGGCGTAAAAGAAATCGCGGCAAACGCGTTTGCGTCCAACAGCATCATCACGGGTGTTGAGATTGCTTCGACAGTCGTTAAGATCGGCGAAAAAGCATTCTACAATATGGTCAATATCCAAAAGGTTTCTATGCCCGACAGCGTGGTCGAAATGGGTCAATACGTATTCTCAGGATGTGTTAACCTCGTTGACGTAGGCTGGTCCAAAGGTCTTACCCAGATTCCGATGGGTACTTTCGAAAACTGCGCTAAGCTCAAGGATTTCGAGATTCCCTCATGGGTAACTGCGCTTGATCACTATGCATTCTTCGGAACGGGCTTCGTTAACCTCGTAATCCCCGAAAGCGTAACCAGCGTCGGTATGTTCTGCTGGATGGGCTCCGAAAAGGTTGAAACGCTCGAGGTTTACGGCAACATCACTACCGAATTCAATCAGGCTTTTGCTAAGTTCTATGCTCTTAAATGGGCTAAGTTCTACGGCAGCGTTCAGTCCTTTACCGGATACGATTTCGCTGAATCCAGACTTTGCGAGGAGGTCATCTTCTACGGCGACGTTACCGGCGAAATCGGAAACTGGTGCTTCAACAAGATGTTCTCTCTTAAGAAAGTGGAGTTCTTCGGTCACGTTAACTCCATCGGCGGCGTTTCCTTCAACAACTGTACCGAGCTTACCGACGTTATCTTCCACAAGAGCTTCGGCGGTCTCGATACTATCGAGACTCGCGCCGGCGCATTCGCAGGCTGCACCAAGCTTACTCATTTCTCGGTCAGCGAAGACAACGAATATCTCACCGTTGACGAATACGGCGTACTTTATAACAAAGATATGACCGAGGTTTACGTTCAGCCTCATGCCTGGGACTATGACGGCGTTTACGTAATGCCCGATACGGTCACCTATGTTCCCGACCTTGCGTTCAGCGGTATGGAATATCTCACCACCAATTTCGAGTACACTCTCGGCGGCGGCTGGACTGCGACCATTTCCGCGAACTACTCCTACAAACCGCTTCTTAAGGGCGTCAAGCTCTCCAAGAACCTCGAATATATCGGCGCTAAGGCGTTTATCGGTCTTCACGATATAACTACCTATGAAATGATTGACGGCAAAAGCACCAAAGTGGTCAAGGAAAGCGGCTTTGCAAATCTCGAGGGCGTTGAATTCGGTGAAAACACCAACGGAACGCAGCTCTATATCGGCGAATACGCATTCGCTTATAACTCCGGCGTCAAGGATCTTAAGATGCCTTCCAATCTCGTAGAAGTCGGCTCTTACGCGTTCGCTAACTGCGGATTCGAAGAACTCGTTCTTCCCGAAGGCTTCGAGAGTCTTGCTCCGATGAGCTTCGGCAACAACACCGCTCTCAAGAGCGTAACGATTCCCTCCACGATGCTTCCGGATAACTTCTCGGCTGCATTCGTAGGCTGCACGAATCTTTCCAATTACATCATCAGCGAGAACAATCCTTACTTCATCCTCGAAGACGAATTCGTTCTCAACGCCGCAAAGACCGTGGTTTACTCCTATGTCGGCGACGCAACCGAACTCGTAATACCCGAAGGCGTGGTTTATATCGCTGCGAACGCATTCCTTAACAACGAACATCTCGTTAAGGTTACGATGCCCTCGACTCTGAAAGCAGTAGGCGACAAGGCATTCTTCGGAATTGCAACACTTGAAGAAGTAGTATTCCTCGGCGATAAGGCACCCGTGCTTTACTGTCTGTACGACGCAAGTTATGAAAACTACAAAATGATGTATCAGAACTTTGTGGATTTCATCTACAATCTTAACAGAATTCTCAGAATAGTCCACAAGGCTGACAGCAGTTACGAATCTCTTCTGTGGAAGACGTATTTCACGGAACATTACCTCCTTCTCGAGGACGGCAGCGTAGTTCCCGAATATACTAAAGAAACCGAAGAAGAAAACGATGCGAACGCTCTGAACGAAAGCGTGGCTGCTCCTTCCGCAATCAGAAGGAACGGTTTTGAAGATAACGCGGTTGTTTTCGCAGTTATCGACGTTGCCGAAAACGGAAAGTACGGTAAGCTCGCAAGTGAAGCCGTTTCTGACCGCGTAGTCCACATTCCTTCCAACGTCTGCGTGTATTAAGAAACTTGACTATTTGAATCGATTTGTTTCGATGCAAGTATAGTTTTCCTTAAAAAAGGCCCCTCTTCGGAGGGGCTTTTTTGCCTGTAATGTAAAAGATTATCCGATTGTACCGCAATCAACGGTTTTCGGGAAATTCGGTTTTGAAACCGCAATACTCGGGATTTGTTTTTAAACCTCATTCACGATCAGGAGCGCGTCTATCGCAAGCTACGCGAGCTGGTTCAATCCCGCCTACGACAGAAAAACCAACGTTATCAACGAGCGGTACGAAGCTTTGATGAAGATTCTTTCCGCGGATTATCTTCACGACCTATCCTACGAAACCGAAGTCGACGGCAAAAGAGAGACTCTCGTTAATTATTACGACTGGTCGTACGTAGCCGGAGATAAGATTCACACGGTTTATTATCACTTCGACGGAAGCTCCTATATGCGCGCTTACGACTACACCCGCGCACGCGTTGTAACTCAGCAGGAGCTTCAGCGTATGTTCAAGCGTTATACGAATCTTTACGAGCGCGGAGCTACGGAAGCGGAAACTTTCGGCGAATACCTCGTGGAAAGGAACGTAATTACCGAGGCTCGTAAGGATTGGACGGACAAGTGCGTTTATCTTGCGCAGCAAAGCGAAGCTTCTATTACGCGGAACGAGTATTTTTACTGTGAAACCATGGGCAAAGGCTCGCAATACTTCACCGCCGGTCAGACTTATCTTATCACGCAGTACGGCTGCGGAAACAAAGGAAAGGCGGAAGCGGAGTATTTTACGAACGCGTATACGCTTTACGCGCAGACTCTTAAACTTAAAAACGTCGACGCTGCGCCGGCTCGGACCGAAGTAATCGCAAGCATCGTCTACGTTGAAAATCATTGGTATTGGGAGGCGGTTAAAATTGCGAGCGAATACGCGTACCTTACGAGGAGAATGGAAAACGATTATCTCGTAATCGTCATAGGAAATCTGAACAACGCGAACGACCGCTTCGACGACAGAGACGTTTCCTGCTACGAAAGAGCGGAGAAATAATCCGTTTGCGGACGATAACGCAAAAGACGAACCGATTGCGAATGGCTGCTTTTTATAAATAAAACCAATGAAAAATCGGAGGGGATTTCCCTTCCGATTTTCTGTTTGCGCTATTGCGGGACGCGCGCTCTTGTTTAGTAAAGCGAGCAAAAAAGCTTACTAAAAACAGGTGTTATTTGAGCGTTTTTCACCGAAATTTCCCGAGTTTTTATATTAACTCATTGTTAAAAAATCGGCGATTTTTGAGGTTTTCGGGGAACTTAACCGATAGGAGCGGCGCAATTATCCGCCGATTTCGGCAGTTCCGTCCGTACATACGACCGTTGTAACGGGGACGTTGTTGAAACCCGAGATGAATTTTACGATCGAATTCCATTGCTCGACAGTACCGAGAAAGACGATTTCCGTGAGATTCTCGCAGCCGTCGAAGGCGTAGGCACTGAGTTTAGTGAGAGTCGACGGCAGAACCACGCGGCTGAGCGACGAACAGTTTCTAAACGATTCGAAACCGATAGCGGAAACGTTTTCGCCGACGACAATCTCGGTCAGCTTTTTGCAACCGTTGAAAGCGAAATCGCCTATCGTCGTAACTTTTTCGGGAACGGTGAAGGTCGATTCGGTTTTACCGGGAGCGTAGATATGAAGACAGGTTGAGTCTTTGCTGTAAAGATTTCCGTCTATCGTGCGATAGGCGGGGTTATCTTTGGAAACGTTGATTTCCGAAAGAGAAACGCAGCCGTCGAAGGCGTAGGGGTTTATGTAGGAGATTCCTTCGGGGATATATATGTCGGCGAGCGCGGAGCAGCCGGAAAACATACCGTAAGAAACGGATTTCAGCCCGTTCCCGAATATTACGGAAGTCAGGCTTTCGCAGCTTTTGAAAACACAATTGTCCGTTTCCGACACGCTGTCGGGAATGACCGCTTCCTTGAGAGCCGTGCACCACTGAAAAGCTCCGTAACCGATGTAAACTACGGAATCGGGAATAATTACTCTTTCGAGCAAAGTCGGTATAAAGAGGGAACTTTTTTTGACGTCGAGTATAATCCGGGCGGAAGACTGAATCGTATATTCGGTCAATTTGTCGTCGATTTTCATCAATACTACGTAGGGATTGTTTGCGTTGCCTAAGTAGAAGCCTTTTCCGTCGGTATTATAGGACAGGGAACGACAGCCGAGTAAAGCGTGAGTATCGATTTTGGTTATAGTATCGGGAACGCTGACGGTCTTCAGGGCTTCGCAGTTGTAAAAAGCGTATTCGTCGAGGTATGTCAGAGCGGTTCCGAGATTTGCGCTTTCAAGCAGAATACAATTCGAAAACGCATTCGTTCCGACGTAGCGCACGTTCCCGAGGTCAACGGATACGAGCTTCGGACATTCGTGAAAAGCGTCGTTGCATATTACCCGAGCGTCCGGATGAACGGTCAGATTCTTTATGGCCTGACTTGCGGTCCGGACAAGCACGAGATACGGATTACTTTCGTTTCCGAGGTATTTCGCATTTTCGTAGAGATTGAATTTCAGAGCCGTGCAGCCCGAAAAAGCGTCGTCCCCCACGATTTCCGTCGAGTCGGGCAGGGATATTTTTTCAAGTGCGGTACAATCTTTGAATGCGCCGTAAGAAAATTCCGTTACGCCTTCTTCTACGATAACCTCGGTAAGGTTTTTCATTTCCGAAAGATCGTTGACTACGCCGCCCGTTATCTTTAAACGACTGATCGACGAGTGGCTGAGATTGGAGATTATCCGCATCGGAGCTTCGACGTAGGTAAGTTTGTCGCACGACAGGAAGGCTACGTGCGAGCATACGGCGTTCGTATTCCGCACGACGATTTCGGAAAGAGAGGAGCAATTATAAAAAGCCCAATCGTTTACGCTCGTCACCGATTCGCCTAAAACGAGAGTTTTCAGGGATTGAGAGTTTTCAAAAGAGTTTTTCGGGACGGATTCTCCGCCGTCGATAGTCAGTTTTTCGATAGATTGAGTCGGAAGAAAAGAGAGCGCGCGAACCGGAACTACCGCGCTCGTCAATTTATCGCAGCCTTTGAAGACGTTTTCTCCTATCGAAACGAGCGACTCGGGAAGAGTTACGGACGTAAGTCCCGAACAGTTCCCGAAAGCGAAAGAGCCGAGGGATTTCAGATTGTCGGGAAGAGAAATTTCCGAGAGAGAAACGCAGTCCAGAAAAGCGGAATTTCCGATAGAGTTTACCGACGAAGGAAGTTTCACCGACACCAGATTCGGGCAACCGCTGAAAAGCTTGTCGCGAACGACGTCTATTTCCGCAAGAATATCGACCTTTTTAAGTTTTGAGCAATCGGAAAAAGCTTCGGCTCCGACGGAATCGATTCCTTCTTCAATAATTACGCTTTCAAGAAGAGGACTGCCGGCAAAGGCTTTTTCGCCTATCGCGATTACGGGGCCGTCGGACAGAGCCGAAGGAACGGTCAGATTGACTAAATTGCCGGTTAAACCCGTCGCAATATAGGAGCCGTCGGCGGTTTTTCGGTACTTAACGTCGTTTTCCACGAATATATCTTCGTTTTTGCTCGGAATAAGCCAGTCCCAGTTTACAAAGCCGCTCGAGAGCCACCCTACGGCCGCCGTCATAACGAGAAGAACGGCTGCAATTATCATTACGGGGGCAAGAGATTTCCGAGGCTTTTCGGTTGTCTTTGGTTTTTCGGAAGCCGTTCCCGA
Source organism: uncultured Eubacteriales bacterium (assembly GCA_900544545.1). Taxonomy (GTDB): domain Bacteria; phylum Bacillota; class Clostridia; order Christensenellales; family CAG-314; genus UMGS692. Next base: position 21,065 of record UQVY01000005.1, on the reverse strand, counting down.
AGGCTTAGCCACGTAAGGAGGCGACGGATTTTTCGATTTTTCGGCTTCTTCTTTCAACGCTATTATGCGTTCTTTCAGTTCTCTCTTATCCTGACCGGAAATCCAGACGAGACCGCCGAAAAAGTCTTTAAACTTATTTATATTATCGGGCTTTTCTTCTTTATAGTCATAATCTTCGAGAAGATATTCGACGCGAGGCTTTTTCGTTCCTCCATTGGAAAGCTCGGTAACGAATCTCATCTCATCTCGTACGTCGGGGCTGTTACGGGAGTTTTTCGACGAAATAAGAAGAAAGACCGTGCAGTTTTTGATGGCACTTTTCAACTCGTTTTTGTAGTCTCTCGTCGCGCCGCTGCCTCGCTGAAGATTTCTGTATGCGACGAAGCAGCTTAATCCGCAGGATTCGAGATATTTTACGATTTCGCTGACCTTGTTTTTATTATTTTCCTGGTCTTTGGAGGAATAGGCAACGAAAACGTCGCGGGGCTTGTTTGCAACGAAAACGTCGCGCTCTTTAAGTTTTTCTGATTCTCTAATTTATTACGAAAGTCTTTCCAGCGTTTATCCGATCGGGGATAAGTCTCGTCGATCAGGTGCGCGATATTTAAAACTACTTCGTCGTTTACAAGAAGTGTGGGCGACCTGAGAAGAAATTCGAGTATTTTATCGATGAACGGACGGTTTTCCTCGACGTTGATTTTTTCAAGGAAATCGTTAAGTTTCTTGAAATCTACGGAATCGGAATTCGCAATCAAGAAAAAGTTCGCAAAAAAGTCGTTATCGACCTCACTTCGAATCAAGCTGCAGATCCGAAGAATCTCCGGGCTGTCAATGAACGGTTTATCATTCCGGATTTCTTCCCATAACTCCCGTTTCAGTCTTGAGATTTTTTCGATTTTTTGTCCGGCGAGCACTTTGCCGACGACGTTTTCGACGGTTTTTATCAGCGTCGCCTGATAGTCGTCCGCAAAACTCGGAGTAAAATGCGAGCCGCAAGATTCGCATTCGTAGTCATTTTCCGTTTTTTTAAGTTTTCCGCCGCATTTCGGGCAAATAGATTCTTCCAATTTCATATCGGTTCGTCTTCTCTTTTATTAAAATACGTCTTAAAGCCGACCGTTCCCTCGAAGCGGTCGAGGTAGTTTTTTTGTAAAACACTGCACGAATTTTTTTGTAAAACGAACGGAAACCGTTTTTCGTCGGAGTGCGGCGATTTAATCAAAAAAACTCGGGTTTTCACGGTTATAGTTAAAAAGTTCTCGGATTTATATTATAACACAGGCATTTTTCGTTGTCAATAGCGGAAGGAACAAAATCGGCTTATTGCGGAAGATTTTTGTGGCTTTTGGGAATCCGAATATGAAAAACCCCGATTTTTTGGCTTAATTAAAGGATAAATTGAACTTATATGTAAAAAAACTTTGTAATAAGTTAAAAAATATTTTAAAATATCAAAAAAATTTGTATATAATACTTGACTTTATTTGTAAACGGTGATATACTGCGAAACGTAAGACGAATCGGAAACGCACCCGAAAGGATATAAAGGGCAGTCCCGTGAGCGGAAGGCAGGTACGACAAAAAGGGGAAAAGGTTATGACGTACAGACAGTATCGCAAGGATTTTGAGAGAAGAGCGGAAAGCAAAAAGGCGTTACAGCGGCTCGAAAGAGCGGAAAGCTCGCTTAAAGAGAAAGAGAAGAAGTATTATGCCGACGCAAGAAAAGCCAGGCTCGAAAACGACGCCGTCGGTTACGCTTCGAACGTTATGCTCATAAAGAACGTAACCGCGCAGAGAATTCAGATTGCGGATATGCTTTGCAACTTCAGAATGATTCTGGATATGGCAGAAATGCAGTCGGTCGGAAGCTCTTTTCTGAAGGAGAGCGAGAAGATTATGAAGCGTATAACGAGTTCGGATTTTTCCGAATCGGTCGTAAAGAACGGTTTTCTTTTCAGAAAGAGCGTGGATTCGCGTAATTCGGTGTACGACCTTATGCAGCAGCTTTTATCGTCGAACAACGCCTGTTTTTCGGACAGACTTACGGAAATGTCGAGAATGAGCGACGGCGATATAGACGCTATAATCGAAAAACGCATATCCGCGGATAAGGACGAGTTCATAGATTCGCTCGGAAAGCTCGAGAATGAGTTCGGGGTTTCGGAGCCGACGAAAAAAGTCGCGCAATACGATACGTCCGGAGGTTCATATCATCTCGGAGAGAATAAACGAGATCGTTCGGACGGAATCCTCGGAAAAAAGAAAGAAAACGAATCTTACGGAGGAAATTGCGAAAAGGGTAATTCTTACGGAAAGGGAGAAGAGGATTTGACGGGGGAAGACAAGTCCGAAAATAGCGCGGACGGAAAATCCGAGGAGAGAGATTGTTCTTGCGAGAAAAACGACGAGGAAAAGGACGCGGATTTCTGCGGAAAAAACGACGGAACCGAGTATCCCGAGGATTACGGAAAAGGAGAATACGAATTGCCGCCGACGGGGCTGCTTTCCAAGAACGAAGACGACGGGGCAGAAATCCGCAACAGGGAAGCGGCGGAAATTGCGGCGAAACACATAGAGGAGAAAACCAAAGTTTTCGGGGTAGAGCTGAAAACCGAGGATATTATAGTCGGTCCGTCTTATTCGCTTCTGAAATTCGGAATAACGAATAAAATTCGGGTATCGGAAGTCAGAGCGATCAGCGACGATATAGAATTCGCGGCGGAATCCAGATCGAGATTGCTTTGTCCCATACCCGGAACGAATCAGGTGGGAGTGGAGATTTCCAACAAGGTCCGTTCGGAGATTTATCTTCGTTATATGATTGACGAAATGAGAAAAAACGACGACGGAGTTTTCAGGTTCGGATTCGGATTCGACCTCGAAAAACGCATAGTATCGGCAACTCCCGACGAGTTCGTTCATCTTCTCGTGGGAGGAAGTACGGGCTTCGGAAAGAGTATGTTTATGCATTCTCTTATTCTTCAGACGATTTACAATTATTCTCCGAAACAGGTCAGACTCGTGCTTACAGATATGAAAATCGTGGAATTTTCGGCTTATGCTGGAATTCCTCATCTTTGGAAAAAAGAGATTTATACGGATTTTGAATCGACGGTTGGGGTTATCGACGAGCTCGAGAAGGAAATGACGAAGAGATACGAGATGTTTATCGAAGTCGGAGCGAGAAATATCGCCGAATATAACGCCATAGTGGACGAGAAGAACAAAATGCCGCTGATTATGGTGTTTATCGACGAATATGCGGATCTCAGGATTATGAGCGAAGACAACGACTTGAAAAGAAATCTTATGAGACTCGTTTACAAATCGAGAGCATGCGGAATCCATTTTATTCTTGCGACGCAAAGACCGAGCAGAGAAGTGATAAGCGGGGACATCAGAGCGAATTTCACGACGAGGATATCTTTCAGAGTGCCTTCGTCGGTGGACAGCAGAGTAATCCTCAGCGAAACCGGAGCGGAAAAGCTTATGCAGCCGGGAGAACTGCTTTATAAGAATAAGGGAACGATTCGTCTGCAAGCTCCGTTCGTGTCGGAGGAAGATATTCGTCGTACGGTCGCATTCGTCAAAGGCGGTAAATAAGATGACCGACAGGAGCGATTTTAAAAAGGTTTACGACGAGGCTTTAAAGGCTCGGGAGAGGGGCGACGGAGAGATGTTTATAGCGCGGCTGGAAAGAGCCTGCGCCATAATGAGCGAAACGGCTTCTTCGTCGTCGGGAGAGGAAAGAGAAGAAAGACTCGAGCTGGCGGGAAGGCTCAGACGCATTCTCGATAAGGCGAAGTCCTCGGTGCGCGGAAGAGATTCAGTCTCTTCCGGCGAAAAGTCCGACTGCGAGCTGTACAGACTATATAAATCCGACGACCTTTCGGGTTTTGACGATATAGTCGGAATGGAAGAGGCTAAGGAGTCGGTCGATAAATACGTGATAAGACCGATTCTTTATCCCGAATTCTATAATGGGTATAAGCTCGGCGGAAGCAAGTATATTCTTCTCGAAGGTCCTCCGGGAACGGGAAAAACCTCCTTTGCGCAGGCTCTTTCAAAGGAACTTGAAAGACCTTTCGCGGCGGTGAGCTGTTCTGCGCTCATAAACGCCTATATAGGGGAAACGGGAAAGAATATAGACAGACTTTTCTCGGAGCTGAGGGATTTATCGGCAAAAAGCGGAGGAATAACGGTGTTTTTCGACGAATTCGACGAGATAGCCTTATCCGCGGCTTCGGGCGATAAGGTTTCGCAGGCTTCCGTACCGGCTTTGAAACGCAATCTCGACGGACTCGAAAAAAACGAGGATATGATAATCATCGCGAACACGAATCACGCGGATATGCTGGATAAGGCGCTTCTCGACAGATTTATCCGGAAAATAGAAGTCGGACTTCCAGACGAAAGGGACAGGGAGAAGCTTTTCAGAGTCAAGCTTTCGGACGTAGAGAAAGAATACTTTGAAAATACGGATTTTCCGAGACTTGCGGAGGCTTCGGAAGGAATGAGCGGAAGGGATATAACGATGATATGCGAGGACTTTAAATTCGGGCTTGCCGACGTTAAGCGTCTAAAGTCGGAGAATTTCGATCCGACGGAGGCTTTGATTTCGGGAATAGAAAAAAGACGCTCTGGGAAGTGAGTGTCCTTGGCGAAATAAAAGAATCGGTTCCTATGAAAGCCCGTAAAGACGAGGAGTAAAGAAAAATGTTTGAAAAAATCAGAAAAGCGGTTAAGAGCCTTTCTCCGGAGGTCAAAGCGGAGCGCGAGAGAGAAAAAAGCGCAGAGCAAAGACAGAAGGTCAAAGCCGTTATCGACGAAATGGACGAAACCATCGCGACTATCGGAACGAAAAAAAGCGCACTTGCGGTTCGGGCGAGAGAAGCGAAAATCAAGAATCTTCCTACGCAGGAAAAGAGATTTCGCAGCCAGATTGCTCAGTATTTAAAGCAGGAAAGACAGATAGAAGCGATGAAGATGAATCTCGAACTTATGCTGAGTACGAGAGACCTTATTTCCGTTCAGAGCGGATTCGCGCAGACTATGCTCGGTATTTCCAAAGAAATATACGGCAATACCAACGATAAAAAGATATACGACGCGAACGTAGGTATGCAGAAGGCTCTTCAGAAGGTCAATTATCAGACGAGAATGATAGACGAGCTTTTAGACGAGGGACAGACTCTGACCGACGAAAACGTCGACGAAGAGCTTCTCTCGGAATACGACAGTGAAATTGACGAACTGATAGGTTCCGAAACGGAAAAAATCAGATGACGGAGGTAATATGAAAAAGAGCGACACCGAAAAAGAAAAGGAAAAGGGTTCGGAGAAAAAGTCTCTCCGGACGAAAGACTCGGGAGGACTTTCCGATAAGCTTCGCGAGCTTCGTACGGCTGCGCGCTATTCTCAGAATAAAGTCGCCGAAATTTTAGGCGTTTCGCAGCAGACTTATTCCAATTACGAAAAAAGAGATCAGCCGGTAGGCAGCGATATGATTATAAAGCTGTGTAAGCTTTACGGCATCACGGCGGACGAGCTGCTCGGTCTCGGAAATCAGGGAAAAGACGAAAGGACGTCGGTAAGGAACGACCTCGGACGAATCGAAGCCGAAAGCAAAAAGGCTCTTATGGAGGAATTCACGGCTTCGGAGGAATTCCGTAACGGAGTAACGAGGGCTATGGCCGAGTTTTTTTCGGGTAAAAACGACGACAACAAAGATAAATAGAGACGATTCTGCCGAAAACGTACCGGCGTAGGGTTTTTGCGGAAGAACGGGGAGAGTAAAATGAATAAGTGCAGAGTTTGCGGGGCGAGGATTACGGAAAATTGCGGAAAATGTCCGGCTTGCGGGGCGACCGTCGGTTCGGACGAAACCGTTACGAGCGATCTCGAACTGCTTTTTAAAAACGCGGCTTCTTCGGATAAAGAAAAGCTTTTTAAAGCCGTGATGAAATACAAAACGCTCGCAGCCGGCGACGAGCAGAAAACTTATATAAAAAAGCTGCTGGAAATTATCGCGAATTCCGGACATTCCGCGGGAATGTACGAATATGCGGAGCTGCTTCTTTATGGCGGTGAAGACGAAAAAAGCAAAGCGGAGATTTTTCTGAAATTATCCGCGGAGAAAGGCTACGAGCCGAGTCGGATACGGCTTATTCTTCTTGAAGATTCGAAAAAAAAGACGGAAGAAACGTCGTCCGGAGAGGAGAAAACCCCTTCCGCGAAGAGCGAATCCGATTGCGGAAAAGGAAGTTTCGAGGAGCTTTGCGCAAGAGCCTTGAAAAGCATTCTCAGCGTGAACGTTTGCGACGGGAATTCCCTGTCGTCGGGAACCGCGTTTATCGTCGATTCGGGATACGTTGTCAGTAATTATCACGTCGTAAGCAATCTGAAAAACGGCGGATACGTCCTTGCTTCTTTCGACAGGTCGATAGACAAGACTCCGTATAAGCTCGACGTCGTGGCGACGGATTCAGATTCGGATACGGCGATTATGGTTTTCGACGACGAAGAAAAAAGAGAAGCGGTGCGCGGCGAAGAGCATCTGAAGCTCAGGACGGCTCACGTTACTCTCGGAGAAGATGTCTATACGATAGGGAATCCGAACGCCGTCGGGTTAAGTCTTACGCGGGGAGTCATAGCCAGCGCAAACGAGGATACTTGCAGTAAAATCGCTACCATTCACGCAAATCTGAGTATAAATCCCGGTAATTCGGGAGGACCTTTGCTGGATATGCAAAACCGCGTATTGGGGATAACGACGTTCGTCAGGAATATGGACGACGGAAGCAAAATGGAAGGACACGCTTTCTGCGTACCTTCGGAACGCATAGAGAATCTTTTCGGAAAGCTGAAAAACAAAAAGGAGAAAGGGAAATGATACTGAAGTTGGAAAATCCGACAAGAGAAAGCCTTTTATGGAAAGAAGACGACGCTCTTGCGGCGCAGTGCGGAGAAATCGAAGTTCCCGAAGGCTTCGCGGCAATCGTGGAAAGCGACGGAACGGTTACGGAATTGCGGAGCGGAAAATATCGCGTCAGAGGAGCTTTTGCGAAGGGACTTGACGGAAGAAATCTGAACGGAGCGAAAAAAGTCTCCGTTTTCGGAGTGAATACTGCCGTTTTTACGGGGCTTTGGGGATGCTCCGTTAAGCTTTACGACAATCCTATCCTCGGAAGAGAGGAACTCGGCTGCAACGGGACTTTTTCCTGTCGTATTATTTCGGCGAAAAACTTCAGAAGGGAATTCCCGGACCGCGATTACGTCAATAAAACTCAGGCAGCCGAAAAGCTTGCGGGCATAGTCAGGGAATGCGTCGCGAAAGAGCTTTCGGAATGTATAGGAGCGGGAATCAGAAGCAGAGACAGAATAGAGAAACTCTTCCCCGAAATCGCGGGCAACGTTCTCGAAAGAAAGGAATTGAACGAGTTTACGTCAAGACTCGGGGTTTTCGCGGAGAATATTTCGCTCAGCGGATTCGTCGGCGACGACAAAAAACGCCTCGGTGAGATTCTCGGCGATTAAAGCGGCGGAATGGGAGAATAGTAGCGATGGTTTATGAATTGAAGCGTCCGGAGGAGGTCGTCGCGTGGCGGGAGGATAAGGAAGTTTTAAAGGCTTCGCAAATCATCGTTCCTCGCGGAGTCGCCGCGGTAGTTCGTTTTTCGGACGGCACGGAGGAGGTTTTCGGCGAGGGAATTCAATCGATAAAGGCTCCGTCGGACGTTTACGGCGTGGCGAAAAAGCAGTTATCGGCTTTATGGGGAGCAAACGTTTTTTGGAAGAAAACGGATTTTTCCGACGAAACCGATTTCGGCTGTCACGGAAGTTTTTCTTATATAATCTACGCGCCGAAAAAACTGATAAAACAATTCGATAGTTTCCCCGTAACCGAAAAGGCCCTCGGCGAAAAAGTCAGGGAAGACGTAAAGGCTTCGGTGAGAAACGAAATGACGAAATGCGTAAATCAGGGCAACCGCACGCGCAAACGAATGGAAACGTTTATGAAGGAAATTCTCGAAAATGCGCTGAAGAGTTCGGAACTGGACATAAGAACCGATTCCTACGGAGTTTTTGTGAAAGAAATCCTTCTCGACGGGGAAAATCCGATGAAACGTAATTCGGACGACCTTCCGATAGCGGAAGAAGCCGAAAGTATTCCATCGGACAATCCGAAACCTCCCGCGGAAAAAGAATTCTGCAAATTATGCGGACGAAAATTTGAAGACGACGAAAAGACTTGCCCGATCTGCGGGTGTAATCGATAAAAGATAACCGACGAGAAAGGAGGAATATTTCATGTTGTTATTCGGTAAAAATAAAGAACTCAATTATCTGAAAGAGGCGGAAAAAACGGTTTCGGATATCCTTGACGACAACGAAGGACTCGGTCGCAATCTCAAATTGCAGCTGATGAAGATTCAGGAGGATATACGGCGCAAAAAAGCCGCCAACATCGGCGACAAATCCGCAGCCAACGAAGCTAAAGAGATTTGTCGTCTTCTCGGCGAGGTAAATTCGGATGTCAGAAACGGCCGCCATATAAGCGCGAATCTGAAAATCGGCTTTTATAACGGCGGAAAAAACGACGGAATCGCAGAAGAAAAAGGATTGGTTCTAAGGATTGCGGAACTCGAAGACGAGCTTAACAAGCTTCAGAATTTAGCCGATAATTCGAAGGGACTTACGAGCGCGGCTTTCACGATGATAGGTAAAAACGAGACTCAGAACACTCTTATCCGAATAGATAACCTTTTCAATCAGATAAACGACGCTGCTTCCGTTAAAGAAAAAAGCATTATTCTTGAATGTATAAAGGAAAGACTTGCCGCTTACGAAAAAGCCAAGGAAAAATACGCCGTAGACGATTCCGTTATGAGTATGTATAGCGATAAAATCAGAGAGCTTGAAAAAGAAGTCGACGCGTCCGCTTCCGATTACAGAATCGGTTCGGGTTTTTCGAAGGTGGGGATAGATATAAGTTCGGGAGTGTCCGCAGGCGAAACGTATCGGCAAAAATACGGAACGAAGATAGATTCGTCTTCTAATAAGGATTATACTCATATAAACTCGGGAGATTACGGCGTCGGAAAGGCTTACAGCTGCGGAGAAAAGTCGGATTACGCAAAAACGGACGGAGAAACGACGTCGGAAGAAATAGAAGAATATCTCGCAACGAACGAAACGTACGGTCGGAAACTGCTTGAAAAGATAAGGAAGGATCAGGATAAACGCGAAGAAATCAAGCGGAATCTTACGATGTATCTTAAAAAACGGGACGAAGAAAAAAACGACAGATTCGACGCGGACATAGAAAGGCTTACTACGGAGTATAACGTAATATCGGCGAATATCGAAAGGTTTCGCAACGAACAGATTAAACTCAATCAGGCGAGAGAACTTCTCGAAAAAGTCCGTACCGAAAGGGAGCTTGGCGAGGTAAACGAGATTCTCGGCGCGGCGGTGTCCGGACTGGATTTTGAGAAGTTCGCTCTCGAGCTCAAAGATACTTATAAAAGGCTCAATAGAGAACTCGACGATATGGAATCTTATAATCTCGTAGCAGGAAGCGAAAAACTCAGGACACGCCGTTCGGGAGATATCGGGGGCATCCGACTCGAGTCGGGATTCGACGCGAATAAGTACGACGAGCTTAAAGAAAGTCTCGGAATGAAATAGGCGGGAGAGAATATGAACGCGGAATATTTAAAAGCAAAGGCGAAAATTTGGGAGGATAAGGCCAAAGAAGCCGCGGAAAACGGAAAAATCGAAAACGCAAGGCACGGTTACGAGGTAGCCGCAAGGACCTACGAAGAACTTGCGGAGATGTACGACGCCGACCGCGACGAGTATTGCAGGCGTTTGTTCTTCTGCGATGAAAGACTTAAAGAAATCGAAGAGGAGATTTCTTCCGGAAAATCCGAGGTTCCCGCCAAAGCCGAGAAAGTCCCCCCAAAAGACAAAAAGAGCCGAGAAAAAGCCGAAGTTACGGAAATACGGGAAGATCCGGAAGAGATTCTCAAGGAGCTGGATTCCTATGTAGGAATGAAAGAAGTCAAAGAACAGGTTTTAAGATGGGTAGGAGAGGTCAAGAACGCGAACGACAGAAAAGCTCACGGACTTCCGATAGTCAATATGAGCCGACACATGATTTTTTCGGGAAATCCCGGGACGGGAAAAACTACGGTCGGAAGGCTTATGGGCAGAATAGGCAAGGCTCTCGGACTGGTTTCGGAGGGGAAATTCAAGGAAACCAAAAGAGCGGATATAGTCGGCCGCTATATAGGCGAAACGGAAGCCCGAATGAAGGAAATCATAGACGAAGCCGAAGGCGGAGTTCTTTTTATCGACGAGGCTCATCAGCTTGCCGAGGGCGGCGACAACGATTTCGGCAGGAATGCGATAGGCGTCCTCGTTCAGGCAATGGAGGATAAACGCGATAATCTTATCGTTATAGCGGCGGGATACGTCGGCGCGCCTATGGAGAAGTTTTTAAAGTGCGATTCGGGGTTGGAATCGAGGTTCAGAACGACGATCACCTTTTCGGATTACGACGATAAGGAGCTTATGGAGATTTTTAAGGTCTTTTGTAAAAAATACGACTATATTCTTACCGAAGGCGTGGAAAAAATACTCGAAGAGAAGTTTAAAACGGCTTATGAGAAAAGAAGAGAGGATTTCGGCAACGGAAGATTCGTCAGAAACGTTTTCGAAAACGCCGTTTCAAGAATTGCGGAAAGGCTCGCGGGCGTAGGGAATCCGACTTCCGAGCAGCTTAGGACGATTACGGAAGCAGACCTTACGGAGCTTAAATTACAATAAATACGGACGCGCAGGCGATTTCGGCGGGTTCAGGCGCAAACGAAAGATAATCGTTTGTTCTTGAACCCGTCGTTTTTTGTTATGAAAATCGGTATCGCTTTTTATCGTTAAAATTCAAACGGCTTTTAATTTTCACAAATCTATTTTTAATTCCTATAAATCCCTAAAAACTTCGGCGCATTCGTAAACCGCGTCGATAAACCTTTTGCGGAATTCCGGAGTCATACTTTCGAGAAAATCGGAGACTTTTTTGTCGTAAGCCTGCCTCTGAGTCTTTACCATCGCTTTTCCGTTTTCGGTGAAAGTAAGATAAATTGAACGCCTGTTTCCGTCTTTCTGAAAACGTTCGAGAATTCCCATATCGACGAGCTGCCCGACAGGCCGCGTAACGTAAGCTCTGTAAAGATTGAATCGTTCCACGATTTCTGTCATATTCTTGGGGCCTTCCGCCGCTATATATATAAGAATATTCTGCTGTAACGGCGATAATCCCAATTTATAAAAGGGTAATTCGTCGGCCCCGAAATTGGCTATTTTTGTCTGATAGTCCGAAATCATCGAGTTGAGCCGTGCCGTAAATTCGTGTAAGTCGTAGTCTGCCATTGTTTTTTGCGCTCCTTTTGAACTGTAAATCTCTGAAATTATCAACGTTTTATATTATAAAAAACTTTTATATTTTTGTCAAGAATCTGTTAACGACTTTGCTTCGATGTGCTAAGATAAAATCGCAATGTAAATATTGTAAATAATCTAAATCTTTTACAAATTTTCCGAAGCTTTCGGTAAGGTTAGTTCGAGGCGGAGGAAAGCAGGGGCGATTTTGCGGATGAACGACCGAAAGATTAGCGAGAACGAACGTGTGGATATCCCCGAAAACGACGTGTTCGTCGGGAGCGAGAGGAGTTTTATAGGAGGATTTAATCTTATTGCTCCTTACAGACCTTTAAAGGGCAGACAGCACGCGAAAGAAGAGCTTGAAAGTATTGTCAGCGGAAAAACGGAGAATGTGAGCGGCGACGATTCAAAAGAATAAAGGCAAAAAGAGAGATAACGATCCGTTTCGGCGGGTTAAATTATAAAAAGGAGAATAAACCATGAAAAAGACGCAGAGAGATATTCTCGGGCGGTATGCGAAACAACACGGATATCGGAATATTGAATATTATATCGACGACGGTTACAGCGGAACGAATTTTGTTGAGGTAAGATAACGATACCTTTTTTGCAGAGGGTGTTATCTTACCTCTTTTTGATGTATGTTAGATAGCATAACTCTTTACGTCGGCTCCTATCTGTCTGAAATAGGAGATACTTTCGGTAGGCTTGTCGCCTGTATCAACTCTGCCGACAAAGCTATAAAAGATTTCGATTTTGCGGGTGTTCGTTTCCTTATCCAGTTCGTGAATAAGAATACGGTCAATAAATTCATGGACGTTTTCGTAGGTCAGTTCTTCAATCGCTGTGTATCTGCGTACCAGTGCGACAAACCTTTTTACGTCCGCGCTGCGCTCGGTGGCGTTGTCGATTTCCTGTGACAGCTCCGCAATCCTCCGGGTCAGCGTCTTTTTTTCTTCATCATAGCCGGAAGTCAGAAAAGCAAATTGTTCATCTGAAAGTTTCCCTAAAGCGTTGTCCTCGTAGAGCTTGCGGAATAAGATGTTCAGCTCGTTAATACGGTTCTGCGCCTTGTCAAGCTCTTTCCGCTGCTGTGTCAGCGTCTTTTGTACTGCCTTTGCGCTGCACTCGTTGGCTGTTTCGATAAACTCCTGTTCATGCTCTTTCACATAAGACGTTACTCGCTGCAAGTCTGCAAGGACAAGTTCTTTCAATACGCTTTTGCGGATATAATGCGTAGTGCAGAGCATATCATTTCTTGCCCGGTTGCGGTAGTTGCCGCAAGTGTAGGCGTGTTTCCGTTCAAGCGTCCCGGCTCCGCGTACTGCATACATTTTGTAGCCGCAGTCCCCGCAAAAGAGCAGCCCGGAAAACAGGTCAATTTCATCAACCTTTGTCGGGCGTTGCCGGGTGGCAATCCGCTTCTGTGCAAGTTCAAAGGTTTCTTCATCAATCAAAGGTTCGTGAGTGTTGGGGAAGAAATACCTTTTTTCCTCCGGGTTCTTTTTCGTCTTTTTCGACTTATAAGATACCTTGTAGGTTTTCCCGGTTATGGTATGCCCTAAATATTCTTTCCTTGTCAGAATGTCGTACAGCGTCTTATCCGGCCAGTTGTACCATGCGTTGAGCTGTGGGCGGGGGTGGCGTTTGCTCCCTGTCCTGCGGTAGCGCAGTTCCCCGACGGTCAGTATTTCATTGTCCCGCAGCCAGTTCTGGATTTCACACATACGGTCGCCCCGTACATACATTGCAAAAATCTGTTTTACGACGTGCGCCGTTTCCGGGTCGGGTATCAGATGATTGCGGTTATCCGGGTCGATAAGGTAGCCGTAAGGAGCTTCGCCGTTGACGCGCTCGCCTTTCTGCGCCTTTGCCTGTTTGACAGCCCGGATTTTCTTTGAGGTGTCGCGGGCGTAAAACTCGTTGAACCAGTTCCGCAGAGGGGTAAACTCGTTATCTTCCCTTGCTGTGTCTACACCGTCGTTAATGGCAATGTAGCGCACTTCATATTCGGGAAAGACAATCTCTATCAGCTCCCCGGTTTTCAGATAATTACGTCCCAGACGGGAAAGGTCTTTTGTTATGACGGTCGCCACGTTCCCGGCTTCAACCTCATGCAGCATGGCTTGAAGCCCCTCACGCTCAAAGCTCACGCCGGAAAATCCGTCGTCTACGAAAAAGCGCGTGTTGAAAAAGTGGTGTTCGTCAGCATACTTTTGTAAAATCAGTTTTTGGTTCTGTATGCTCTCGCTTTCCCCGGCTTGCATATCTTCCTGGCTCAATCTGCAATATAAAGCGGTAATCTTGTCTGTCTGTAACATTTTGTCCTCCTTTCCGACGACAGACAAGCATGGTATTTGTACTGTCTATATTATACCACATACCGCTGCCTGTGTCATGTATAAAATGTGAAGAAACGCCCTATTTCCGGGCGTTTGCGGGGTTCAGTTCCATGTCTTTGCGAATGAGTTTTTTTATCTTTTTATCCAGTGTGTCCGTTGCGCGTTCACTTGCGGACGAACATACAAGGTAAGTAACTTTTCCGATTTTATGCTCCGTTGTGGTAACGGGCGTTTGGTTTTGCGTCAAAGAAAATCCCCCTTTCTTTCGCAAACATATAATACAGTCTATGAATAGCAGCAAGTCCACTATTCAATAAAACAAAGGCTTTAATCGGACGGTTATTAGCATAACCTCATGGGAATTTCACCCCGGCATGGTTCTCATGCAGCCCTACCCATTGCCTGCGACGCTCTTAACGCTCGGACTGTGGCTGTAAGGAAGTATCATTGTATATTCTGCGTGTCGTTGCCCGCAAACCGCTACACTTGCTTTCCGGCGCGGTGTTGGTCGCTCGGCTGTCCGGGCGGTGATAACCTCGCCCGGATAGCGTCATGGCGCACCCGCCGTATGGCTCGACGCAAAAGGAACGTATCCGATTTGCCCTATGCTGCGCCGCCGTTATCTTGCGCCGCTTTCTTTTTCAAGGTTCAAAATGGCTGTGCTACCCGCGTCAACAGCGGAACGGAAAAGGGGGTGAGAGAAAGCGTCCCGCCGCCGTTGCGGTTATTCCTCTGTCCTAAAGGTGAGGACAGCCATCATCAGTTTTGCTTGCAGCCGTTCCCGAATGTCGTGGTCTACGCCGAAATAGACGTTCCCGCGCTCGTCGTACAGCTTCCGCATGGAGAGGCGGGCTATGTAGCCGCTAAAATGCTGCAAGACAATCTTCATGGCGTCCGGGTCACCCTTTGTCGCTGCCACAATGACAGGATAGGGAACAAGGGCATTTTCCGGGTAGCCGGGTTCGTTACCATTCGTCCCATTCATCAGCATTTTCCTCCAGATATTTTCTTAATTTCTCAAAAGAGCTTGTCCGCCTGTACTGTATCGTGCTTCTCGATGTATTGAACAACTTCGCAATCTCGGTGTCGTTCATTCCCTCGAAATAGTACAGGAGTACGGCTTTGCGCTTTTCTTCCGGCAAAGTACGGATTGCTTCAAGAAGCAGCTTCGGCGTGATTTTCTTCCCGGCTTTCTCAAAGACGGTTTCGGCGGTTTCCCGTTTGAAATATTCATCAAAGGTATGAAGCTGCCGCGCTTCGTCTAAGGGCAAATCGGAAAAGGTGACTTCCCTTGCCTTATGCCTGTGCAGCTCCCTGTGAGCGTCACACGCTTCATTGTGCAGCACCGTATTACAAAACTTCTGAAAAGCACATTGTTTGTAAAACTCCCTGCTATTAGGTTCCACATTCTCACCTCCTTTCTCGTTGGAAAGTTGGTGGTGCTTCCCCCTTTTCGCGGGGCAATACGGCGTTTTTGAAAAACGCCGAAGATTTTTTGAAATTTTTTCAAAAAATTTTTTGAGCAGCAAAATACGCCTGTCCGAAAAGCCCGGACAGGCGTATAGGTATTGTAAGCAGTATTTAGATGATTAGACAGTTCATAGTCAAGGGTAGAGAGGTTCCCGGCGGTGGTCGGGCTTTTTTTGATATGTCAATGACCGTCGGATTTTGTCGATAGGGTATGTGCTTCATGGCGGCTACCTCCTTTAGCCGCCGCTTTTAACAGTGATACCGCGTCATTTCATTAGAAGATAAAAAGAAACGGCGGCTTTGATTTTTCAAAGCTGCTGCGGAAATCAAAGAACGACAAGCAACAGTTCTGATTTTGCTCCAATATGGTTATTAGGGGCACAAATTAAAATCAAAAAAGAGCCGATAACAGCAGTATTTCAAACTGCATATTATCGGCTCTGCGTCTGTGCGTCTGGCTCTTTTAATTAAATTATTTCTGTTGTTTTTTGGCTTTATTATATGTATTAGCTAACTGTCCACAAGCTGCTTTAATCTCTCTACCATGAGAAACTCTCATGGTAACTTCAAGTCCTGTTTGCTCTAATTGATGTTTGAACGCAACCATTTCTTGTTTTTGTGGTGCTCTAATTTTTGAATTACTCGTCGGGTTGTATTGCAGCACGTTAATCATAACATTTTTGCCCTTAAACCATTTTGCAAGTTGCCTTATATCTGAGGAACGGTCATTTATACCTGGTAAAAGCAAATACGCAAATACCACTTTTCGATTATGCCTTTGAGAATAGGACAATGCTTGCTTAACAACATCTTCAATAGCGTACATGTGCATATGAGGAATGATACAGTTTCTCGCAGCCTGTGTTGCTGCATGTAAAGATATTGTCAACTGAATTTTTAGATGTTCTTCGCGCAATTTTTTTAATTGATTAACTGGACCAACTGTTGATACGGTAATGCCGTCGGTTGGAAAGTTAAGTCCATTTCTATCTCGAAGAATATGGATTGCTGCAATCAAGTTGTCGTAATTGAATAAAGGTTCTCCCATTCCCATAAAAACGATACGATTTACTTTTTGACGTATCAATACAACCTGCTGCACAATTTCAGACGGTGTTAGATTACGAACAAAACCATTGCGTCCGGACTCACAAAAAATACAGCCAACAGAACAACCAACTTGCGTACTTACGCAAACAGTCCCACCATCTCGCCGTTTAATAAAAACCGTTTCAATATACCTGTTATCTTTCAATTCATAAACATACTTTTCAGTATCGCTACTTTTATAGACTTTTTTTGTTGATATTGATAGATTTTCTTTGTGAAATGGCTGTTTATACAATTCCGTATATAAGGCTCTTGCTTTATCCTCTCCAATTACTTCCGACATTTCTTTGTAAGTAAATCCGTATGGGTCATTCAATATTTCCGTAGGTGTACTTTTAGGTAAGTGTTTCATTTAAATATCCTTCCTTTTCAAAATTAAAAAGTTTGTTTTTCAGAGTTTTTGATTATGATTTCTAGTTTTTCAACATCAACGATATGCGTTAATTTACATTTAGGGCAGAAAAGAGGAAAATTTCTTAATACCGTATTATAAAATACTTGAACCCTCGTCTTTCCGTTACAAATTGGACATTTTATCCAATATTTTTCAAGCATAATATTTCTCCTTTTGCGCAAAAAAATGCAGGTCAATTCTCAACATGAGCATTGACCTGCATTTATACATATAATACTACAACAAAATTAAGGCATAGTTTTTATACTATGTCTATACGTCGTTAGTTTTGTTGTATAGCATACGCAAAATAAGCATGACAAAAAAGCCCATATTGAAAATGGGAAAAATCTTTTTTGATTTCAATGCTTATCGAATACGCATGCTATGTAACATAAACATTCCCCCCCTTTTATATAATATTATATACAAAAGCAGCTTGTTGTCAACATATATATATATGAATTATTTTGGCTAACTGATAGAACTACGTAGACATATCCAAGAAGAAAGGGGAACAGTAAAATGTAATAGGGTGAATAACTATGGCAAAAAGACCAGTACCACGATACGACTTTAAGGCTTTTGGGGCAGCGATAAAGGCAGCGCGTGAGGGATGCAAGGAGAGCCGCAAGAAAGTAGGCGACGAAATGTTTATCTCGCCGCGCTACCTTGCGAACATTGAGAACAAGGGGCAGCACCCAAGTTTACAGATATTCTTTGAGCTGATACAGCGTTACCATATATCCGTAGACCAATTCCTTTTAGAAACGCCGCCGGAGAAGAACACGCAGCGGCGGCAGCTTGACGCGCTTCTTGACGGTATGAGCGATACAGGCATACGGATTGTAACCGCAACGGCAAAGGAGATTTCCGAAGTCGAAAAAGAGGGCGAATAGGAATGTCCGACTTAAAACTGAACAGGATTTAGAAAGCGTTGTAATCTTTTTTGAGGTTGCAGCGTTTTTCTTTTGCGTAAGTTTGGCAAAATCGCTTTTTCTCCGTAGTAGGTGATAAGAGCCTAAAGGATAAAAACATTCGTAGCAAGCATAGGAAGCGGGTACCCACTTCCGTATTTTCGCCCTCCCGCGCTGCGGCGCGTCGGTCGAAAATGGCTTGTTGGGAAGTGTCCCAAACCCTCGGAACGGAAAGGAAAGGAGCGAATACATGGACGGACGCAAAAGGACGGTGCAAATCAAATTCAGAGTGACGGAAGCGGAACGGGATTTAATACTGGAAAAAATGAAGCTCGTACCCACCCGGAACATGGCGGCATATCTGCGGAAGATTGCCATTGACGGGTATATCATTCAGATAGACCATGCCGATATAAAGGCAATGACCGCAGAGATACAGAAAATCGGTGTCAACGTCAACCAGATAGCACGCCGCGTAAACGCGACGGGGAACGCATACCAAGAGGACATAGAGGAAATAAAGGGGGTGCTTGCGGAGATATGGCGGTTACAAAGATTAAGCCTATTAAAAGCACTCTAAGCAAAGCCCTTGACTATATCGAAAACCCGGACAAGACGGACGGAAAAATGCTTGTGTCCTCTTTCGGCTGCTCCTATGAAACGGCAGATATTGAATTTGAATATACCTTGTCCCAAGCACTCCAAAAGGGGAACAATTTAGCCTTTCATCTGATACAGTCCTTTGAGCCGGGGGAAGTCGATTATCAGAAAGCCCATGAAATCGGAAAGCAGCTTGCCGACGCGGTAACAAAGGGGCAGCATGAATATGTACTCACGACGCACATTGACAAAGGACACGTCCACAATCACATTATTTTCTGCGCCGTAAATTTCGTAGACCACCACAAATACAATTCCAACAAAAGGAGCTATTACGGCATACGGAACATGAGCGACAAGCTGTGCCGGGAGAATGGCTTGTCCGTCGTCGTTCCCGGCAAGGGCAGCAAGGGAAAGAGCTATGCGGAATATCAAGCTGAAAAGACGGGTACAAGTTGGAAAGGCAAGCTGAAAACCAACCTTGACGCGCTTATCCCCCAAGTTTCCAGTTTTGAGGAATTGCTAACGCGGTTACAGGCGGCGGGCTATGAGATAAAGCCGGGGAAATATGTATCATGCCGCGCCCCCGGACAGGAACGCTTCACCCGCCTTAAAACCCTCGGCGCAGACTATACAGAGGAAGCCATAAGGGAACGGATAGCGGGCAGACGGACAAAGGCGGCGAAAGCTCCCAGAGAGCAGCGCGGCGTGTCGCTGCTTATCGACATTGAGAACAGTATCAAGGCGGCGCAGAGTAAGGGCTATGAACAGTGGGCGAAAATCCACAATCTGAAACAGGCAGCTAAAACAATGAATTTCTTGACGGAACATAAGATTGAGCAGTACGCGGATTTAGTCAGCCGGATTGAGGAAATGGCAGCGGAAAGCGGACAGGCGGCAGACGCATTGAAGAACGCCGAAAAGCGGCTTGCGGAAATGGCGGTGCTTATCAAGAATGTTTCCACCTATCAAAAGACAAAGCCTGTCTATGACGCATACCGCAAGGCAAGGAACAGGGAGAAGTACCGCGTCGGACAGGAACAGGCGATTATCCTACATGAAGCCGCCGCAAGGTCGCTGAAAGCGGCGGGCATTGCGAAGCTCCCGAACCTCGCCGCGCTGCAATCGGAATATGAAGCCCTCCAAGCGCAGAAAGAAGCCCTTTACGCCGACTATGGGAAGCTGAAAAAGAAAGTCCGGGAATACGATATTATCAAGCAGAACATTGACAGCATTTTACAGGCAGACAGGCAGCCGGAACGGGAAAAGGGAACAGAGCGCGGATAAGGATAGCAAAATCCCCGCCGCTGTGCTATGATAGGGCTATCAAAATGCAGAGGAGCGTTGAGCATGGAAAACCAGAAAATGCCGGAATATGAAACCATACGCGCCGCCGTTGCCGGGGAAAAATGGGCGGTGGAGAAAGTCGTGGAGTGCTACAAGGACGAAATAGACAGGCTATCGACGGTAGCGGTCAGACAGCCGGACGGAAGCACGAAACAGGAAATCAACGAAGATATGCGCCAGTCTATCACAAAGAAATTGATAGAAGCCCTCCCGCAGTTCCCGCTTGAAGAAATGGAAAAGGGAAATGTCAGATAGGCAAAAAAAGAACAGGACGCGGAAGCCAGTATATGACTTCCGCGCCCTGTCTTTTTGTGGGTGCTGTTTTCGTGAATGTTACGCAGTAGAACGCCATTTTCGGGGGTAAAGGTATAAAGTATCGCCTTTCTGATTTTCACGCCCGGAAAGCCCTGTAAATCAAGGGATTTTCCGCGCCTACTGCGTAACAGGGGCGCGTCTTTTCCTCATGCGCTCGGCGGCTTGTCTGCGGGTGATACGCTTCCGGCAGACGGGGCAGTATTTGACACTGTTAGAGCTTGACGCAAAGAACGCGCCGCACTCGGTACATTTCTTCTTATCCCCTGTCTGGTAAAGCTCCGCATAGAGCAGCCTGTCGGCGGGAAGCACCGCAACCCGGAACCACTTGCAGAGAAGCGAATAGGAAATGAGCTGCGGACATACGCACTCGTCCCCGTCGTCCAGTAAGATACAGTTCCCGTTATCATAATTGCAGCACGTCCGGCGCACAAGGGCGTTGACTTTCCGGCTCTGGGGCGGCGTCAGCCGCTTAACCCCGTTCATACTTCATCAGCGGCGTAAATGGGAAGCTCTGCAAATTCAGCTTCGGTCAAAGCGTCCACTTTGGAAAGGGTGCGCTTTGCAAGCTCCCGCATATCCGCGTCCATGTAGGGCAGCGCGGCGTTGACATTCTCAATCAAAGCCCGCTTTCCGCCCTCGTTGTAAATGCTCAAAAGGTTTGTTTCTTCAACAGTCAGTCTAATCATGCTCATACCTCCATATCGTGATTTTTTGTTTTCG
Source organism: uncultured Eubacteriales bacterium (assembly GCA_900544545.1). Classification (GTDB taxonomy): domain Bacteria; phylum Bacillota; class Clostridia; order Christensenellales; family CAG-314; genus UMGS692. The sequence continues at coordinate 402 of UQVY01000005.1, read as the reverse complement.
CCGCCTTTTTCGGGGCGGTCTTTGCCTTGTCTGCTTTAAGCTGCGCCCGGATAGAGGGGCGGGGCTTCCTTATCTCCCTGTCCCGGTTCTCCCCCTTGTCAATCAGCGCATACGTCCCATGTCTGCCCTCGATTTTGGAAAAGGAAAGTGTCTTGTAGGGCAGCATGGAGAAAAGGCGGTCAGTGTCCTTTGTGGCTGCAAGCCGCATGAACGCCGGGGAAAGCTCTACCATGAAATGGGTCTTGTTCGGGCTGTTCGGTTCGTAATGCCGCTTCATTTCCCGCACAATGCGCCGCGCTTCCGTTTCAATCAGCCCGTCCCGCAAGGCTGCGATATGCGCCTTGAAGTCCCCCGGCGAAAGCTGCTCCCGGCTGCGCCGTTCTTCCTGTAAAAGAGCTTGCA
>UQVY01000004.1 GCA_900544545.1 uncultured Eubacteriales bacterium | reverse complement strand
GTCTTCGGCGAGGCGCAGCCGAGCCGACTTGTATCAAGACAAGCCACGCCTAATTGCCAACGTCGTAAAAACCTTGCGAGTTTGAAAGTGTTATATGGAGTTCTTTGTGTTATATGACATTTATATTGACTTTAAGGACGAAATGTATTATAATTCTACTTATCGTAGAGTTTTTATACTTGAAAAATGTTCCTCTACTTTTCGTGTAGATTACAAGTAGGTTTACTTTTCTGAATGATTTTGATAAAATATTGGTAGAAAAAACAAGGAGTTTCAATTATGAGTAAACATAGCATTGGTAAAACGATTGCGACCTTACGTAAAGCAAAAGGGTGGACACAAGTTGAACTTGCCGAAAAGTTGAATGTTAGCGATAAGGCTGTCAGTAAGTGGGAAAGCGAAGCAGGCCTTCCTGAGATATCTCAACTGCCGGCAATGGCAACTCTGTTTGGGGTAACTATTGATTATCTTATGACAGGCAAAACGCCCGAAAAAGAAATAGTTACTATTTCAAAAGCAGAACTATGCGCTAAAACCGATGATGTTTCCTTGGCAGAAGAAGTGAAAGATTTGCCGAATGATGAGAACAATAAAAATATTGTAGATTATATTTTACAATATCAAAGTCTTAATGTTTTTAAGAAACTTTGTGAGATTGATTCAAGTTTTATAAATCGATTCAAAATGCTTGATGCAATGAGGCTTGCAGTTGTATCAAATTCTTTGTCAATTTTGGTTGGGAAAGTATTCTCAGTCGATAGAAACTACAAATTTACGTTTGAAAACGAAGATGAGATAAAATCTCTTCTTCTGGTTGAGGATAAAGAATATTTTAGAAACTATCAGGATCAATGCAGTTGTCTAATTCCGCGAGATTTCTTTACTTTGCTGGTAACAGATAAAAGAGTCAATGAAACAACATTAAATGCGTTCTTATCAAATCAAAACGGGCGCGAGTGTGTTTGGTATCACGCATTTCCTTATTTGATTGATGAAGCATATAAAAACGGTAACGATAAATTGCTTCTTAAGTTGTTGGATATTTCTCGCAAGAACAACGCCATTGCATATGAAACTATCGATCCGATATATGATAATTATGATAGCTCGTACAACTATGTGCTAAATTACTTTTTTATTGCTCCGAAATATGGCAACAAAGGACACGGGCTTGTTCGTGTTCTTGAAAGTACGATTAAAGCGGCACTTGAAAAAGGTGATTTTGATATGGTTCAAGAGTTTAACAATATCAATATTGATGTTGAAAACTTTGTAACCACAAAATTTAGACGAGTACACGAAAGCATGACAAAATCGAAATGCTATGTTGCGACTTCCGATGAAATAAGGGTTGCAAAATTAAAACTCGATAAATCCGTTTCAAGAACCGATTTAGAGATACAATCTGCTATTCATAATGGAATTGTAGACATAAAAGAGTTAAAAGAAATTGCGGATTTCAAGGAGGTTAAAAAGGCTTTGAATGACTATCCAGTTCACCCATTTGAATTGGTATATAGAATGTATCAACAGCAAAATTGGCGTGAATTGTTTGAGTTTTCTGTAGATTATGATATCAACAGATTGTCGGATGCAATCTTGTATCAAAACAAAGAAGATATTGAAGAAAATATCCTTGAGATTTGGACAAAAGATAATCAGCCGTATAATCGTCTGAAGTGCCTTTGTTTTAATAACAATGAACTTTACGTTTCTATAAGAGAAGTTTCTTATGGTAGCCGAACCAATCATAATCAAAAAAGCATTCAAGAAGTAATTGATTACTTGAACGATGTAAGACAACGCATAATAAGCGAGTTATCAAATAAGTTTGACAAAGAAAAAATAGTTGGAGAATTAACAAAAGATTACTTTTATTCTGAATTGAGTAAAGGCAATAAGGAACTTGTAATTATCAAATTGTGCGTTCGCATGGAAGCGATACTGAAATGCGACTATAACTATCAAGGTGATTTTTCGGAAATGTTAGATCGTTTTTGCGGACAATTTAACACTTATGACGATGAGGGGAACGATTACGACCCTTATACACCGGATATGTTAAATCGTTTGAGACGTCAGCGTAACAGTATTGTGCACTCCGAGAAAACGGTTGAGCCGATGTCAGACGATGACATAAAACAATGCATCGACTACATTTGCTCTTTGTAATGGAGGTAGAGAAATGGATAAATATCAAAAATACATATTAAAGCAAATTGAAACGGGAAAAATTTTTGTTTTTTCTCGTTGCTTCCCTATTGATTCCGAAAGTGCCGCCGAGTTGAATAAGTATGGTGCATTTGACGAATCGGCAGACACGTTTAACATAACGCAAGATGAAGATATAACGAAAACGCAGTACTATTTAATTATCGATATGGAGTATGTTGAATCCAATATGTTCGAGGGTATTTTTGCTCATAAAGATAATCAATGGGTAGAAGTGCCCTGTGTAAATAAGCAATATAGAATTCTTGTCGATTTTAATGATAAAACAGACGCAATAAAATTCTCTTTAGATAATAAAATTGCAAACGATTATATCATTAAAGTTACTTATACCGAAGCCGATAAAGAGCAGTATTATGCAAAATTGGAGCAAGCGAGAAAAGACAGCTTGTTGGCTACAGCCGAAATAAAGGTGTCTACCGGGGCAGATTTGGTCAATATTTATTTCCAACCTTGTTGTGACGAATATGACCATACCGAAATCAAACTGTTTGTACCAAAAGATTATGTAACGGTTGGTGGGCCATATGGTCCGGTACAAAAGCCGTCAAGCTGGTCTGTTATAAAAAAATGCGACGTCCCGGTCGACGATTTCTATAAATCCATAAACGGTCTTGCTTACGGAACATATGCCTTAATTCTCAAACAATTCGATAAAAACAATCAGCTTTTGTTGGAAACCGGCTATATCGAATTTTCGATTAAGAAACCCGTGCAACCGAAGTTTGGACATATAAACGTTATATAAAACAATTACTGTTGTAAGTATAATTTATGTTATGAATAAAAAAACAGAAAAAGAATTACTAAGTCTATGGGGAAAGGTTGGCTTTATTGTCAACCTTTCGCAAATGGTAGAGTATAATTTTGCAAATATTCTTGCGTTTGATGAAATATTACGAGAATTTGAAACAACAGACTCAATGTTTGTTTTTGAATATAACGAATTTGTAGAACGTGCAAATGATTGGTATAAAAGACTCTCTAAAATGACTTTTGGCGCTAATTTCAAAAGAGCAAGGGAAATAAAATTCTTTACAAAAGAAAGCGAAGAATTGTTGTCAAAGGCTATTAAAAAACGCAATTATGTTGTGCATAATTTGTTTAAGGATGATCTGATAAAGAATTATTTAGAAACTAACCCTAAATTTTATTTTAATGAATTAGAAGAGACAATTTCTTTATTAAACACAATAAATGAAAGTTTAGTCGAAATATTTAAACAGCAAAAAGAAGAATATAAACTAATTTGGTAAATCCTACCATTTTGTTTAAATATGAGTTAATCAAATAATGCAGAAGTGTTTTTGCCCGACTTTATACGGTCGGGCTAAAGTTTTACTGTCACTTAAAAAGAAGTAGCAAGCAAATATTTCTTACGAATACTGTTTTGTCTGCGCCAGATAGTCGTACGGTTGACGTTGAGTATACTGCCGATTTGAAGCATTGTAAATCCTGCCATAAGAATTGAAAGGGTTTCGTATTCCGCGACGGTCAGTTTCATTTTGGATATAAGCTCGTTAAAAGCGGTATAATCGTTCTTTTGCTCGTCGTCGAGTATTGTTTCGGGCTCGGTCGTAATTCGTTCATCAAGGCTTATTGTATTTGCTAAATGGCGTGTGTATTGCTTTTGCAAATAATTGTCGGTGCAACGATAACAAGCACTTTGGATTGTAACGACCTTTCCGTATTTAGTAGTATAGTTGTCGCCGAGTTTCTCACCTATATGTTGGCAAAGAAACAGCATTGCCTCTTGTGCAATGTCGTATGCGTTTGAGAACGGCGAATGGTCGTCTTTTGAGCGGTTCATATCTCTTAATAGCCCTTTATATAGATATTGCAAATCCTTGCCTGAACGGATAATTACCGTTTTAATACAGGATAAAGCGATTACTTCACCCATTTTCTGTACGCTTTCTGCCGAGATAACCATATCGTTATCCAAAATGCCTTTGTTTACTTCTTTCATTGTATTTTACCTCCGATTTAATTCGCCTTTCGGCAAAAACGGAAGTAGCACCGGGAAAAGTCGCAATAACAATGTGAGTTAAAGTCGCAATGACGGAAGTCAACGACCAACAAAAAATTTTACGTTATAATCGGTAATTTCAAAGTTTTCGGTAAAAATTTTTGCCGTTGACTTTCGCTTTTCGCTGTGCTACAAACGTAGACGAAAGACGATAAATCGGACGGCAAAACGACATAGAAAAACCGAGCGTTTAGAACACTCGGTTAAAGGCTGTAATGTTTTTATAGTTTGATTTTAAGTCCGAAATAATCTCTTGTAAAAAATAAAACGAACTTTGAATTTTCATCAAGGTTCGTTTTATTCTTGTTTGGTGCGGGTAAAAGGACTTGAACCTTCACCGAGGAACCCCGACTAGAACCTGAATCTAGCGCGTCTGCCAATTCCGCCATACCCGCATATGCAATTTTGATCGTTAATTTTTACTCGGAGCGATCTCTCCGAGAGCGGGGCACTTCCAAATCCGATATTGTCACCGAGGTGACGCTACCTAAATCTAGCGCGTCTGCCAATTCCGCCATATCCGCACGGCGGCTTTCTTCAAAAAACGCAAAGAAAGCTCAAAAAAAGCCTTATAAGGATTAACCTTACAAGGCATTGGTGCGGCGAGTGGGACTTGAACCCACACGGGGTCACCATGCGCCCCTTAAACGCACGCGTCTGCCGATTCCGCCATCGCCGCCCGAGTGACACCATTATACAACCTATAGATTCTATTGTCAAGTGTTTTTTAGAATTTTATCCGCAATCCTCCGTGGATTGTTTTCGCTTATTTATAGCTAAAAATCCGACTCGGCGGAAAGATTTCAGAGCATTCGATTCAAGAGCCGATTTTATGCGTTGGAGGAGTAATCCTGGTTACGGCTGCGTTTTTTCGGAGATATTTTTAAAGGAAGCTTCGAACCATACGACCGGATAGGCGTATTTCAATCCTATTTTCTCGGCAAGCTTTATGCTCGGAGTATTGATATCCACGATATGAACGAAAGGAGTTTTGCCGCGGGCGAGCTGTTGACTTATAAGGTATTTCGAAGTGTTTACCGCGAGATTTCCGTGTCTGTACTGCGGTTTCGTAAACATCGCGCCCATAGAGCCGTCTTCGTGAATAAGCGACCAACAGGCGATTTCGCCGTCTATATAGGTTGCCGCAGACAGTCGGGAAGAGATTTCTTTTTTTATTTTTTCGAGACTGTCCTGACTGCGGTAGGTGTAGAAATAATCCAGAGTTTCGGCGCAGGAGATATCTACGGGCCGGACGTTTTCGGGTATATCGGAAACGTCTATCGTTTTTTCGGGATAGAGATAAAGCAGACAATCGTCGTGAAGAAGGTCTTCGTCGGTCTTGTCGGCAAGAGCGAGAAGCTTGTCGGCGATTTCCTTTCTTACGCCCGAAAAGAATACTTTTTCCGATAAAGAGAAGATTTCTTTTGCGGCAGAAAGTATCGATTCGTCGGAATACGCGTTGATAAAGAACATATCCGTGTCTTTTTTTCTTATGACCACGCAGTCCACGGGATTTCCTCCGATCCATATATCCGGCGTTTCGTTGTATTCGAGAAAGCCGAGCATATTAAGGCTGTCGGTCTCGTGTGCGGAAAGGCAACCGAAAGCGGCTGCGTATTCGTCTTTTCCGATTTTTTTCATAATCTATCCTCGTTTATCCTTTGAGATTTTCCGTTGCGGGGAATATATATCACAATCGTGCGGAATTGTCAAGAAAACGGACGCGGAATCGAAAAACCTTTGCCGAACGGAAATCCGACGGTCTTAAATCGACTTAACACGGCAATAATCTCTTATTATCGACGAGGGTTTGCTTTTTCGATATCTTATAATGGACTTACCGCGGAGGTACTTATGGAAATATCTTACAGGAAGGACAGAAGCGTTCTTACGATGTATTTCAAGGGAGAGCTTGACGAATGCGCTTCCCTGGCTGCACGACAGACTATGGAAGCCATAATTTACGCAAATACGTTCAGGACGCTTATATTGGATTTGAAAGAACTTACGTTTATGGACAGTACGGGCATAGGCGTGCTTATCGGGCGTTATAAACAGCTCAAGGCACGCGGAATAAGCACGTATACCGTCAACGTGAACGAAAATGCGGACAAAATTTTCAGAATGTCGGGATTATACGATATATTCCCGCTTCTTGACTGAGAATACGGGAGCGAATTATATGAAAACTGACGAAATGATACTTAAAATCAACGCGGATCCTCTTAACGAGAATTTTGCGAGAAGCACGGTCGCGGCTTTCTGCGCGAGACTTAATCCGACGGTGGAGGAAATAGGCGATATAAAGACCGCGGTCAGCGAAGCCGTCACCAACTGCGTGGTTCACGCGTACGAATACGGCGGCGGAGAGATAGAGATAATTACGACGCTGAAAAAGGGCTGCGTTTTCATAAGCGTAAGCGATAAAGGCAGGGGAATAAAGGACGTCGAAGCCGCAATGCAGCCGTTTTATACCACAGGGAATTCCGACGAACGTTCGGGAATGGGATTTACGGTAATGGCGGCGTTTACGGACGAGCTTTCGGTATGGTCGGAACCGGAGAAAGGGACTGTCGTTAAGATGAAAAAATTCCTGAAGTCGGCGGAGAGAGGGAAATGCTGAGTCACGACGAAACGATGGAACTTCTCGGAAAAGCCAAAGAGGGCGACGAGAACGCAAAGGAAACGCTTCTTACCGAGAACAGACCGCTTATCAAGAGTCTTATCAGAAGATACGCGGGAAGAGGCGTGGAATACGAAGATCTTATGCAGATAGCGTCGGTCGGACTTTTAAAAGCGATAGCCAATTTCAACGGCGATTACAACGTAAGATTTTCGACTTACGCGGTCCCTATGATACTCGGAGAAGTCAAGAGATTCATACGCGACGACGGAAGCGTAAAAATTTCGCGGTCGGTAAAGACTCTTTCGGGGAAGATATCGCGATACGTCGAGCAGCAAAGGCAAATCGAAGGAAAAGATCCGTCGGTATCCGAGATTGCCAGATATTTCGGGACTGAAGAAAGCGAAGTCGTTTTCGCGATGGATTCGCAGAAGGAACCCGTTTCGCTTTACGAGAAAACCGACGACGGCGACGAGCAAGGTTCGGCTCTTATCGACAGGATAGGCGACGGATTCCGCGAAGAGCGGCTTATAAACGGAGTCGTTCTGAAATCCCTTATATCCGGACTTACTCCGAGAGAGAAGAAAATCGTGCTGCTCAGGTTTTACAGAGATATGACGCAAAGCGAAATTGCCGTTCGGCTCGGAGTATCTCAGGTTCAGGTCTCCCGGCTGGAAAACAAGATAATCTCAAAACTCCGCGACGGAATGAAAGAATAAAGTCCCGCAACCGAACGCGGGATTTTTTATGCGGAAATTACGGGAGCGTTGAAAAGGTTTATATTTTCGCAGGCTGAGCATAATAACGGTAAAACGTGAGGAGGCTTGCGCAAATGAAAGAAAAAACTTCCGCGGCAAGAGAATTCGAAAGAAATATAGACGTTAGGGAAACGCGCTTTAAGGAGATGCGGCAGAGGGAAATGAAATATGCGAAGAAGTAAAGACGCGATGAAAAAAACGGTTGCAAACGACGGAAAAGGACGGTTTAAAAACGCATTTCAGGAAGAGCGGAGCGACAGCGTAAAAAACAGAGGAAAAAGCTTTACCTCGCTTAACGAAGACAACTATAAGGATTACGTGTCCGCGGTATCTCCGACTTCGAGGCATTTCCGGAATATTCTGTGGGCCTTTCTCGTCGGAGGAGCTATCTGCCTTCTCGGACAGGTAATAATCGAGATATTCGTGTCTTTCGGATTTCCGAGGGAAGATTCCTCGGGCTTTGCTTCGTGTATTCTCGTAATACTTGCCGCGCTTGCGACTGGACTCGGGGTTTACGACAGGCTCGGAAGGTTTGCCGGAGCCGGTTCTACCATACCCATAACGGGATTTTCCAACGCAGTCGTTGCGCCCGCGCTCGAATACAGGTGCGAAGGAATGATTTACGGAATCGGAACGAGAATGTTTTTCGTTGCAGGACCGGTAATTGTCAACGGAGTAACCGTAGCCATTTTAGTCGCTCTTATAAAATGGCTGGTGAAGGGACTTTGATTTGCGGAGGTAAAAATGGCTGAGAATTTCGGACAAAGTATGATTTTCGGTGACGTTTTCGTAAAATGCGGTTATACCGTCGCAGGGCCAAAAGAGCAGGAAGGGCGGCTCCACGACCGATTCGACGAAGCTCTTTCCGACGACAGATGCGGAGAGGCTTCTTTTGAAAAGGCGGAACGTTGTATGTTCCGAAGCGCGATAAAAGGGGTTGCCGAAAAAGCGGGGCTTACGCCCGACGATATACAGACGGTTGTCGGCGGAGACCTTCTGAATCAGATAATCTCTACTTCCTTCGCAGTAAAGGGAATGAAATCGACCTTCGTCGGTCTTTATAATGCCTGCGCGACCTTTGCGGAGAGTCTTCTCGTCGGAGGCGCGCTTATTTCCGGCGGAATGAGAAAGAACGTCGTATGTATAGCGGGAAGTCATTTTTCGACGGCCGAAAGACAATACAGATATCCTCTGGAATTGGGAGTGCTGCGTTCGCCCGAAAGTCAATGGACGGCAACGGGCGCGGGGGCGACTTTTCTTACGGGAGAAGGAGAAATGACTTGCGGAAGAAAACGAAGGGTAAGAATAAAAGGCGGCTCTTTCGGAAGAGTAGTGGATTTCGGCATATCCGACGTAAACAATATGGGCGCGGCTATGGCGCCGGCTGCCGTGGATACGCTTTTGAACTATTTCAGGGAAACGAAAACCGATTCGAGAGATTACGACCTTATAGCGACGGGCGATCTCGGATTCCTCGGGATGGAGATAATGATGGACCTTATGGAGAAGAAAGGTTATCCTCTCGGGGAGGAATATATGGATTGCGGAGCTTCTCTTTACTACGAAAAGCAGCAGACCTATCAGGGCGGAAGCGGAGCTGCTGCTTCCGCACTCGTATTCAACAGCGCGATTCTCGACAGGCTTTTTAAAGGAAGTTTCGAAAATATGCTGCTTATCGGAACCGGCGCGCTGATGTCTCCGCTTACCTGTTTTCAGGGAGAGAGTATACCCGTTATAGCTCATCTCGTGCATATCGGCTCGGAAATTCCCGCAAGTTAAGAATAAAACCGACAGAAATTATCGTCGGGGCGGTGAAAAGCGTCGGATTTCACATAAATAAAGGAGAAAAGCAATGATTTATCTCAAAGCGTTCGTCGTAGGCGGACTTATATGCGTAGTAGGTCAGATTCTTATCAATCTCACTAAGCTCACAAACGGAAAAATTCTCGTGATTTTTCTGCTTCTGGGATGCGTTTTAGAGGGATTCGGGCTTTACGAGCCTCTCGTAAAATGGGCGGGAGCCGGAGCTTCCGTACCTATTTCCGGATTCGGAAGTAGCTTGGTGAAAGGCGCGTACGAAGGTATGGAACAGGACGGGATTTTCGGACTCATTAAAGGCGGACTCGCGGCAACTGCGGCGGGAGTATCGGTTGCGATTTTCTTCGGATACGCAGCCGCTCTGATTTTTAAACCAAAAACCAAAGCTAATTAAGTGATTTAAGTAGTTATTAGACATTGAAGGAATCCATTCCGTTGATAATTTCGGGATTGTGTGTTATAATGAATAACAAAAGGAAGGTATTCGCTGACGAAAGTCGACTTGAAGTGCTATATACGAATTAAGTTTCGCTGCGCCTTCCTTTTTTGTGCGTTTTTTCTGAATAACTTTACTTTTAGGTTTCCGACTGCACGGATTTGCGAAGAAAATTTTCTTCTCGACACGGTTTACAATATGCAAAGCTTAAAATTTTTATAAAAATCGGTTCAAAACCATTGTGTTTTCGCTTGAATAGTGGTAAACTATGCAGTAGCGGTAGTGAAATCGAAATAATATTCAGCTACCTCATGCAGCAATTAAGAGGTGAATTTTTTATGGAAAAAATGGATGCGTTAGTCAAAAAATATCCGGCGCCGGGGTTGGAGCTCGAAAGAGTGGACATTCCTGTCGCAAAGCCGGGCGAGGCTCTTTGCAGAATACATAAGACCGCTATATGCGGAACGGATCTTCATATCTTCAACTGGGATCCGTGGAGTCAGCAGACTATCAAAACGCCGATGATTATAGGTCACGAATGGGTTGGCGAAATCGTTGAAATCAACGGTCACAGCGATGACTTCAAGGTCGGCGATAAAGTGAGCGCGGAAGGTCATGTTACCTGCGGTCATTGTCGTAACTGCAGAGCCGGCAAGAAGCATCTTTGTCCTACGGCTCAGGGTATCGGCGTCAACAGACCCGGTATTTTCGCGGAATACGCCGCTATTCCTCTTACCAATCTCTGGCATTGCGATCCTGCTATTCCCGAAGAAATGTACGCCATTTTCGATCCGTTCGGAAACGCTACTCATACGGCTCTTTCGTTCGTTATGTCGGGTGAAGACGTTCTTATCACGGGCGCAGGTCCCATCGGTATTATGGCTGCGGCTATTTCCCGTCACGTAGGCGCAAGACGCGTAGTTCTTACCGACGTTACCGATTACAGACTCGAACTCGCAAAACAGGTTTGCCCGAGCATCAGAACGGTCAATACTCTTAACGAAAAGCTCGAAGACGTTATGAAGGAACAGGGAATCGTCGAAGGCTTCGACGTAGGTCTTGAAATGAGCGGAAGCAGCATTGCTCTCAATCAGATGATCGACGCTATGATTAACGGCGGTAAGATTGCTCTTCTCGGCATTCAGAAACCCAATACGATTATCGACTGGAACAAAGTCGTATTCAAGGGCCTTTTCATGAAAGGTATTTACGGCCGTGAAGTTTTCGAAACCTGGCACAAGATGACAGCTATGCTTCAGAGCGGACTCGATATCAGCAAGGTTATCACTCACAGATTCGACCATAAGGATTATCTTAAGGGCTTCGAACTTATGAACACGGGCAAGAGCGGAAAGGTCATTCTCGATTGGTCCAAATAAAGAAAAATTATCATTCAGGAGATTGTAAAGATGTATAATAAAGGTAAAGAAGTATACTCGGGTATTCTCGAAAGCATAAAGAACGACGGTTTATGGAAAGAAGAGCGTATAATCACTACGCCTCAGTCCAACGTCATCAATACGACCAAAGCCGACAACGTTATCAACTTCTGCGCAAATAACTATCTCGGTCTTGCCAACAACGCCGAAGTTATCGCAGCCGCAAAAGCCGGCTACGATAAGTACGGTTTCGGTATGGGCAGCGTTCGTTTCATCTGCGGAACTCAGACCATTCATAAGGAACTCGAAGCCAAGATCAGCTCCTTCCTCGGAACGGACGACACCATTCTCTATTCCAGCTGTTTCGACGCTAACGGCGGTCTTTTCGAGACGATTACGACAGCCGAAGACGCTATCATTTCCGACGAGCTTAACCACGCAAGCATTATCGACGGCGTAAGACTCGCTAAGGCGAAGAGATACAGATACAAGAACAGCAATATGGAAGATCTCGAAGCTCAGCTTAAGAAAGCCGACGAAGACGGCGCAAGACTTAAAGTCATAGTTACCGACGGCGTTTTCAGTATGGACGGTATAATCGCTAATCTTAAAGGAATCTGCGATCTTGCCGATAAATACGACGCTATGGTAGTTGTCGACGATTCTCACGCAACCGGCTTTGTAGGCGAAAACGGTAAAGGCACCGCCGAATATTGCGGAGTTATGGGAAGAGTAGACGTTATCACTTCCACTTTCGGTAAGGCTATGGGCGGCGCTTCCGGCGGATTTACCAGCGGCAGAAAGGAAATAATCGACCTCCTTCGTCAGAGAAGCAGACCTTATCTTTTCTCCAACGCTCTCGCTCCTTCCATCTGCGCGGCAACTCTTAAGGTTCTCGAAATCGTTGAAAGAGACGATTCTCTCAGAAAAAAGGTTATGGAAAATGCAAAGTACTTCCGCAGCGAAATGGAAAAGAACGGCTTCGACCTTATCGGAAAGGACCACGCTATAGTTCCCGTTATGTTCTACGATAGCGTTCTTGCGGCTAAGGTTGCCGATTATATGCTTAATAAGGGTATCTACGTAACCGGATTCTTCTATCCCGTAGTTCCCAACGGAAAGGCAAGAATCAGAACTCAGATGTCTGCGGCTCATACCAAAGCCGATATCGACAAATGCGTTCAGGCTTTCATCGACGCTAAAAAGGAAATCGGTTTTTAATAATTGAACCTAAACGTAACGAAAGGGACGAACGGAATATCATTCGTCCCTTTTGTCGAAACGAGTTATGAAATTAAGAGTAAAAAACACCGTTCTCATAGGCTTTGCGTTTTTATCGATAATGCTCTTGTGGGCGGGATATAACTGGTTCGTTCCTTTGTTTCTGAACGACAGGCTTGAAAAATTGTTTATAACGTGGCTGGGAAACGAAAGTCTTACCAAGTTCTACGTAGGCGCGGTAATGGGGCTTGATAATCTTCTGGCTCTTTTTATGATTCCGTTTGTTTCCAAAATGTCCGACAGGACCAATACCCGCTTTGGAAAGCGAATGCCTTTTATTTTCGTGGGGCTGCCAGTTGCCGCAATTGCGTTTGCTTTGCTCCCGCTTGCAGCGAAAGGCAGTCTGGTCGTACTTATTCTGCTTCTTCTGCTGATTATGGTGGCGATGAATTTTTACAGGTCTCCCGCGGTCGCCCTAATGCCGGATATTACGCCCAAGCCTTTGAGAGAAAGAGGAAATGCGATAATCAATATTATGGGCGGAATCGGTACCGGACTCGGATATCTTGCGATTTTTGTTTTCAGCGACAAGATAATCGATACCCCTATGTTCGTCCCGATAGAGATAATCTCTTTTATTATGGCTATTTGCCTTGTAATCCTCGTGTTTTTCGTGAAAGAAAACGAATTCAAGAAACAAATGTACGAGGACGTTAGGGTGTATTGCGAGAAAACGGGAGAGGATCCTTCGTTTTATACGGGAAAGAGCGACGACGAAGAGGGCGCGGTTCCGGAAAAGGAGAAAACTACCGAAAAAGACAAGAAGAATATGTTCGTTATGCTTACGGCGATATTGTTCTTTTATATGGCAACCAACGCGGTCGAGTCGTTTATGTCGAATTACAGCATACACTTTTTCGGAAGTCAGACTCTCGGGCTTGTATTGTTTGCGGCTCTTGCGGGGGGAAATTTCGTTTTTGTGCTTCCATCGACCGTACTTGCGGAGAAAGCAGGAAGAAAAAACGCTATGCTTATAGGAAGCGGGCTGATGACTCTTTCGGTTTCGTCGCTTATATTCGTAAAGCAGTTTTCATGGCTGCTTCTCATTCCGTTTTTCCTTTTCGGAATAGGAATGGCGATTATGGTTACGAATATGTATCCTACGGTCGTAAGTTATTGCAGCAAAGGCGATTACGCAAGATTTACGGGATATTATTATTCTTCAACGATGCTTGCTCAGTCGATAACGCCTGCGCTTGCGGGCTTCTTTATGACTCCGTATTTCGGCGGAGGAACTGGTAACCTTATGCCTTACGCAACGGTGTTTTCCCTGTTGTGTTTCGTAGCGCTTCTTTTCGTAAGCAAAGAAAGTAATGATAAATATACAGAGGTAAAATAATGAAAACTTTAGACAGATTCCTGAAATACGTTTCCGTCGATACTCAGTCCGATCCGGACGCGGAATGTTTTCCGAGTACGGCTAAACAGAAAGTTCTCCTCGAAATGCTTAAGAACGAGCTTATCGAGATAGGCGTTTCAAATGCGAGAATGGATGAAAACGGATACGTTTACGCAAGTATTCCCGCTAATTGCGAGGGTAAGCCGGCTATCGGATTTCTCTCTCACGCAGATACTTCGAGCGCGGTCAGCGGAGAAAGCGTCAAGCCTTCGATTATCAGATACGAAGGCGGAGATATCGTTCTCAACAAAGAAAAGAACATAGTTATGAAAGCCGAAACGTACGCTTCTCTTGCGGACAATATAGGCAAGGAGCTTATCGTTACCGACGGAACGACTCTTCTCGGCGCGGACGATAAAGCGGGCGTTGCCGAAATAATGACCATGGCGGAATTCTTCCTCAATAATCCCGACGTTAAGCACGGGGAGATCCTTATTGCCTTTACGCCCGACGAAGAAGTAGGACGGGGCGTGGAATTTTTCGATATGAACGAATTCAAAGCCGATTTTGCTTATACCGTTGACGGCGGAGCTCTCGGCGAAATAGAATACGAGAACTTCAACGCTGCGGCTATGACGATTACGGCGCACGGAGTAAGCATTCACCCGGGAAGCGCGAAGGATATGATGATCAACGCGGTAGAAGTTCTTATGGATTTCCATTCGCTTCTTCCCGTGCAGATGCGTCCTCAGTATACCGAAAATTACGAAGGTTTCTATCATCTCGATAAGATTTCGGGATCCGTTCAGGAAGCAAAATCCGATTATATTATTCGCGATCACGATAAAACCAAATTCGAAGAAAAGAAAGCTTACGCTCTCAAAGCCGCGGAGCTTATAAATGCCAAATACGGAGAGGGCGTCCTTGAAATCAAGCTGAAAGATTCGTATTACAATATGAGAGAGTACGTCGAGAAACATATGGAACTTATACGTAATGCGGAAAAGGCTATGGAAAATCTCGGCGTTCAGCCCGTCGTCGTTCCTATAAGAGGCGGTACGGACGGAGCTCAGTTGACTTACAGAGGTCTCGTTTGTCCCAATCTTTGTGCCGGCGGATATAATTTCCACGGAATTTACGAGTATATTCCGGTCGAATCGCTCGACAGGATCGCAGAGATTCTTATCGAGATAGTTAAAATATTTGCCGAATAACCGAAAAAGGAGGAATACCCGTCTAAGCGTATTCTTCCTTTTTTAAAAAACCGATTGAAACAGTTAAGGAAAAATATGGATAAATCGTTGAAGATCAGAGGACGAATAATCAAGACCATCAACCCCTTTTATACAAAAAAGAAATTCGATTTCTGCAACAGGATTATGAACAGGTTTGCGGTCGGAAGGAAGCTTTGCGGCGGAGTGGATTACAGACAGGAATTTATCAGAAGAGAAGACGGAAGCCTTTTAAGGATTTGTATTTATTCTCCCGAAAAACAAAAAGAAAATGCAATCGGTCTTTTGTGGCTTCACGGCGGAGGTTACGCGATAGGCGTTCCCGAGCAGGATATTCCTTTTATAAAATCTTTCGTTAAGAATTTTAATTGTGTGGTAGTTGCTCCGGATTATACGAGGTCGGTAGAAAAGCCTTTTCCTGCGGCTCTTCTCGACTGCTACGAGGCTCTTTGGTGGTTGCGTCTCAACGCCGCGAAACTCGGAGTCGACGAAGAAAAGCTTTTCGTCGGTGGCGATTCGGCGGGCGGAGGACTGACGGCTGCTCTTACGCTTTACGCAAGGGATATGAACGAAGTTAAAATCGCTTTTCAGATGCCGCTTTATCCGATGATAGACGACAGGGAAACGCCTTCTTCCGAAAACAACAATATGCCCGTCTGGGATACCGAATCCAACAGACTTGCGTGGAAGCTTTATCTCGGGGATAAAAGTGAAAACGTTTCCTGCTACGCCGCGCCAGCGAGAGCGACAGATTTTTCGGAACTTCCGCCTACGCTTACTTACGTGGGAACGCTCGAACCTTTCCGCGACGAAACCGTAAAATACGTCGAAAACCTGAAAAGCGCGGGAACGGACGTTTTTTTTGAGATTTTCGACGATTGTTATCACGGATTCGATATAGTCGCGCCCGACAGCGAACCTGCAAAAAAGGCAAGGGAGTTCCTTATGTCCGGATTTTCCTATGCGGCGGAACATTATTCCGCGGCGCAGATTTGCGACGGAAAGCAACGGAAAAGATCGATTATATACGATGAAATCGAAGCCGAAAAGCGATAAAACCGAGCGCAAATATCGTTTATTAAATATAAATAAATTTTCATCGGATTTGTCCGCAATATTTTACTTCAAAAGGATTGCTCAAATTCAAGACTTGTGGTAGAATATATACAAAGGCGGTTTTTAAACCGTAAAAAACACTCAGGAGGAAGAAAAATGAAAAAGACCAGTAAGCTTTTGCTTGCAATCGCGATGTGTATGTGTCTGGTTCTCGTCCTTGCGGGTTGTCCGACGAACAAGAACGAATACGATATTATACCCGACGTTATGACATCGGCAGACGGAAAATATGAAATCGCAGTCGTTACAGACGTAGGAGACCTTAAAGATAAGGGCTTCAACCAGGGTACTTGGGAAGGCGCTAAGAAATACGCTTCCGATAACGGCAAATCCTATAAGTATTACAGACCTGCAAACGGTTCCAACGCAACCGATCAGGACAGAATCGACGCTATGAATCAGGCTGTTTCCAACGGTGCTAAGGTTATTGTTACCCCCGGCTACCTTCAGGCGACCGCTCTTATAGACGTTGCTTCCAGAAATCCCGACGTTAAGTTCGTGTTCATCGACGGTTGGCCGCTTTCCGATGCGGACGGTAATCCTCTTACCAACGTCGTAGGCGTTTCCTACAAGGAAGAAGAATCCGGTTTCTTCGCAGGATATGCTGCGGTTATGGAAGGCTATACGAAGCTCGGTTTCACCGGTGGCGGCGGCGGCGGTAATCCTGCCTGCAACAGATTCGGTTACGGTTATATTCAGGGTGCCGAAGCGGCTGCTAAGGAAAAGAACGTAAACGTTACCGTTAAGTACAGCTATATGTACGGTTCCTCGTTCTCCGCATCCACGGAGCTTCAGACTCAGATTTCCGGTTGGTACAACACCGGTACGGAAGTCGTTTTCGCTTGCGGCGGTTCCATGTTCAACAGTGTTCTTGCTGCTGCTAACGACACCAGAAACGGCAAGATCATCGGCGTTGACGTTGATCAGTCTTCCGCATCCAAGAGAGTTATCACTTCCGCGGTCAAAGGCCTTCGCGAATCCGTTCAGGACGTTCTCGGTCAGTATTACGGCGGCAAATGGGACGAAGAACTCGGCGGTCAGCAGTATATTCTCGGCGCAGACAAGAACGCTACCGGTCTTCCCACCGATACCTGGTCTATGACTAACTTCACCGTAGACGAATATAAAGCGCTTTTCAATAAGGTAGTCAGCGGAACGATTGAAATCGACACGGAATGTCCTTCGGTTTACAATCAGGCTTGGTTCGACGGACTCGGACTTACCAAAGTTACCGTTGAATATATCGCTTAATCACAGCTTAGCTGTTTCAGAAAGGGCTTAACGGCCCTTTCTGCATGTTTATTGCAAAAGAAGTTCCGGATTTGACCAAAGGAGGAAATATGGCGGGAAAGAAAGCCGTAACACAAGAAAAAATAAAAGTAATCGGAGATCCTTCGTACGAGTATATAATAGAAATGCTCGGCATACGAAAGGAATTCCCGGGGATCGTTGCTAACGACGACGTTACGCTTAAATTGAGAAGGGGCGAGATTCACGCGCTTCTCGGCGAAAACGGAGCAGGCAAATCCACGCTTATGTCCGTCCTTTTCGGTCTTTATCAGCCGGAGGCCGGCGAAATCAGAAAAAACGGTGCCGTTATTTCGATTAAAGACCCGAACGACGCAACTTTATACGGAATAGGAATGGTTCATCAACATTTTAAACTCGTAGATGTCTTTACCGTTCTCGAAAACGTGATTCTCGGTGCCGAACCCTGTAAAAAGCTCGGAATTGTCGATAAGAAAAAAGCTCGTGAAAAATTAATGGAGATTTCCGAAAAATACGGACTTAAAGTCGATCCGGACGCAAAAATCGAAGATATTTCGGTCGGAATGCAGCAGCGAGTAGAGATTCTCAAAATGCTGTACAGAAACAACGAAGTCCTGATTTTCGACGAACCGACGGCAGTGCTTACTCCTCAGGAAATCGAAGAGCTGATGACGATTATGAGAGGTTTTGCTGCGGAAGGAAAGTCTATTCTTTTCATATCGCATAAGCTCAACGAGATTATGGAAGTTGCCGACAGATGTACCGTTCTAAGGAAAGGCAAGTGCATAGGAACGGTCAACATCAGCGAAACGTCAAGGGAAGAATTGGCTTCGATGATGGTCGGAAGAAGCGTCGATTTCAACATTGAAAAGGGCGAAGAAAAGCTGGGCGACGTAATTCTGAGCGTCCGCGATTTAACTATGGTGAACCGAATTTCCAAGAAGAATTCCGTTAACGGCGTATCTTTCGACGTTCGTGCGGGAGAAATAGTCTGCGTCGCCGGTATCGAAGGAAACGGTCAGACGGACTTGGTTTACGGACTCACGGGGCTCGAGCGTATTCACGGAGGAAAGGCAGAGCTTTGCGGAAAGGATATTTCCTATTCGAGCGTCAGGATGCGCGGACAAACCGGAATGAGTCATATTCCCGAAGACAGGCACAAATACGGACTTGTTCTGGACTATACGCTCGAGCAGAATCTCGTTCTCGAAAGGTATTGGGAGAAGGAATTTTCCAATAAAGGTTTTATCCGTTTCGAGCAAGTCAGAAAATATGCGGAAAAACTCATTGAGGAATATGACGTAAGATCCGGACAAGGTCCCGTTACCGTAGTAAGAAGTATGTCCGGCGGCAATCAGCAGAAAGCCATTATCGCGCGAGAAATCGACAGAGGCTGTCCTCTTTTGGTAGCGGTTCAGCCTACGAGAGGCCTTGACGTAGGCGCAATCGAGTACATACACAAGAAAATCGTCGCCGCACGGGACAGTGGAAGAGCTGTGCTTCTTATTTCGCTTGAAATCGACGAAGTTATGTCTCTTTCCGACAGAATTCTCGTTATGTTCGAAGGAGAGATAGTCGCGGAGCTTGATCCGAAGAATACGACGGTTCAGGAACTCGGATTGTATATGTCGGGCGCAAAGAGACAGTTCCCGAAAAAAGCGCAAAAGACAAAAGAGGAGGAGAATTGACGATGGGCGAAAATAAATCTGATAAAAACAAAGGATTTTCGTCGTTTTTCGAATCGATCGGTCGGTGGTTCAAGTCGTTGTTCGTTTCGGTGGACAATGAAGAGGCGAAGATTAAAGTCCTTGTAAAGAAAGAGGGAACGAAGAGCTTTTTTGCGTCCGTCTGTTCCATAATCGCCGGTCTTCTCATAGGCGTAGTTATTCTTTTGATTGTAGGTCTGGTCAAGGGCGAATTCAACGATATGCTGAGAGGCATTCTGATTCTTTTTGTCGGACCTTTTTACACGGGCAATTCCGCAAACATTGCTTTAGGCTTTAACGCGGCGTCTTTCGACGAACTGATTTTCAGAGCGACTCCCGTCTTGCTTACGGGTTTGTCGGTTGCGGTCGCTTTTAAGACCGGTCTTTTCAATATCGGTGCTCCCGGTCAGTATCTTATGGGCACGATGACGACGCTTCTCGTGGCTCTCGGAATACCTTCTACGCCGGAAACGGCTTTTTGGATCTGGCTTCTCGCTCTTATTGCGGGAATGGCGGCCGGAGCCGTCTGGGGCGTAATTCCGGGATTATTCAAGGCTTTTCTCAATATAAACGAGGTCATCACTTGTATAATGACTAACTGGATAGCTGCGAATCTCGTCAGTTGGGTATTCGACGGACTTCCCAATATGAAGAATATCGAAGAGGGAAAGTTATCCTTCCTTCATAAAACTACTTTCAACGGAATTTCTACTCCCAAGTTGGGATTGGATTTGATTTTCGATAATCCCCGTTCCGACGGCGGTTTTCTGATTGCGATAGTAGTTGCGATAGTAATCTTTATAGTAATCAATAAAACCACGTTCGGTTATGAACTTCGCGCGACGGGACTTAATAAAGACGCCGCAAAATACGCCGGAATGCACGAAAAAAGAAATATCGTTCTTTCTTTCATAATCGCGGGCGCTCTTTCGGGAATGGGCGCAGCTCTTTATTATCTCAACGGCGGAACGGAATTCGCGTGGGAAACTTCGACTGCTCTTCCTTCCGAAGGCTTTAACGGTATCCCGATTGCTCTTCTTGCCTGCAATAATCCGATTGGCGTTATTTTCTCGTCGGTTTTCCTTGCGGCAATCAATATCAGCGGCGTTAATCTCAGAGCGTTCGCGAATTACAACGAATACATAGCCGACCTGATAGTAGCCGTAATAATCTATTTCAGCGGATTTGCAAATCTTCTTCGTTTTCTTCTTGGCCGCAAAAAGAAAAACGAGAAAACGACGGCTTTGACAGAAATAAAGAAGCAGAATCTTCCGGCGGGCGGGAATCCGTCGGATAAAAACGATATCAAGGAGGAATAATATATGGCGTTTCTGATTCAACAGGTTCTGAAGTTTATGGTTCCTCTTATGATAGTTGCGCTTGCCGGCGTTTTTGCCGAAAGAAGCGGAATTATCAATATAGCGCTCGAAGGTATAATGATTTTCGGTTCTTTCGTAGGCGCGCTCGTCGTTTATTTTGCGTCTCCGACAGCCGGAGTTTACGTGATTCCGGAAGAATATGCGCAATGGGTATTTCTTCTCGCTATGCTTGTAGCTGCACTTGCGGGAGCCGCGTTTTCTCTTCTTCTGAGCTTCTCGGCTGTCAGGCTTAAAGCGGATCAGACTATCGGCGGTACGGCTCTTAACCTTATGGCTCCGGCTATAGTTCTTTTCAGCATCGAGCAGATTGTTCATCAGAAGCGGCTCGAAACGCCTTATTCAGGCTCTTTCGTTATCTTTAACGAAAATATCGACCCGAACAGTGTTTTTGCGGGATTTTTCGATAAGGTTTATATTTCGACGTACATAACGATTCTCGTTTTCGTGGTTCTTTCGCTTATCCTGTATAAAACGAAATTCGGATTAAGGCTCCGTTCGTGCGGCGAACATCCTCAGGCAGCAGATTCGGTGGGTATCAACGTATACAAAATGCGTTATATCGGCACTACGATTTCGGGTGCGCTTGCCGGTCTCGGCGGCTATATTTACATAGTTACGACGGCTGCGGGTTCGGCGGAAGGAACGGTTCACGGAATGGGCTTTATGGCTCTCGCCATAATGATTTTCGGAAACTGGAGACCTTTGGGAATAGTTTTGGGATCGCTTTTGTTCGGATTGTTAAAGACCGTTTCGTCGAGCTATATGGATCTCGATATAAACGAAAACGGCGTTTATTTTTTGAGGGAGCTTGCTCTTCCCAGTTATCTTTACAGAATGCTCCCGTATATATTAACGCTTGTTGTTCTTGCGTTTACGTCAAAGAAGTCGCGTTGTCCCAAAGCGGAAGGAATTCCTTACGACAAAGGACGAAGATAAAGATAATAAAATTCATTCGTATTGCCGCATCGGACGTAAAGTTCGGTGCGGTTTTCGTATAAAGAGAAAAAAGGAGGGCATAATCGGAACGAACTAAATTTATCGGAGGTTTTGTTTATGAGAAGGATATTCTTTCTGCTGCTGATCGGATTGGCTTTGACGACGGCTTCGGTTGCGGGGTGCGAAAAAAATCAGATCGGGACTTGCGTAACCGTAAAAGCTTATGGACTTATAGGATGGAATTCCGTCGGAGAAGTATCTCTTACTACCGATAAATCTGGGAACGTAATAGATATGACGATTGAAGAATACTATCTTCCCTCGGAATTATTCGTGGCAGGTAATTATCGGTCGGAAACTTTTGCGTCAGATCAGGTGGAAACGGTTATTGTTGCCGACGGTTCGAAAAAAGAATATATTAAAAACGTCGGTATAGGGAAGGAAGAATTTACGCTGTTTACGGCTTATTATAAAAGCGAAGACGGAGATAATTTCAATCCGCCGAGATATACGGTGAATTACAGAAGCAAAAAAAAGAGCAGTCTTAATACTTTCATATCTACGGACGAAGGCGGAGAGTATTACGTAAAAATGCTTCGCAAAGGAGAAATTACGGTCGGAATCGTTTCAAACGGTAAGTACCAGATGGTTGCTCAGGCGAATTATCTCGGCGGAATAAACAAAAGCTGTACCGGATATTGGTCGTCGGATTTGGGAGAGAGAAAGGGATGGGCTTTGAATATCCAGCTTTTCAAAACAAAGATGATCGAAATATTCAACAAAAAAGAGGTAAATAAACCGGACAAAGCCGAAATAGAAAAGATGAAAATAGATTCCGGAGCAACTTTTTCCTCGTTTGCGGACTATACCGAGCTGGCTTATAAAGCTTATAAAAAACTTACGGGGAAATAAAAGACGAATAAATAAAGGTAAAGGTGGTAAACTAACAAGGAAAATTACGCCTGATGGCATATCTTGTGAGGAATTATGAAAAAACCTTTACCTAAGCTGATTGCTCTTATACTTCTGACTGCGCTGATAGTCGCAGTATTCTGTCCTTTTAAAACGGTCTTTTCCTACGGCGAAAATAGCGCAGCCGATGTAGACGAGCGCTTTGTCGCGCTCGGAAGCGAAACGATAATTGATAAAATCGGCAAAGCTATTTTTAAAGGCAAGACTATAGTAGGCGAAGTATATCTCGGAGGAATTCCGATAGGAATAAGTCTTGAATCGAGTGGAGTGAAAGTAATAGGTATCAGCGAGATAATTACCGGTAACGGCGTGCAGTGTCCGGCAATCGAAGCGGATATACGAATTGGCGACCTTATCGTAAGCATCAACGGCGAAGAAATCAACAGCTCCGTCAAACTCGGCAGAATCGTTTCGGAAAGCGAAGGGAACGAAGTCGAGCTGGAGATTATCAGAGGGGAGAGAATAAAGAAAAAAATCAAACCTCAGTACGACGTAATGAGCGGAAGATATAAGCTCGGACTTTGGACAAAGGAAGGAAGCAGCGGTATAGGTACTCTGACTTTTGTAAAAGAAGACGGAAAATTCGCTTCGCTCGGACATCCGATAGTCAATCCCGAAACCGGAGAGATATATAAGATAAGCGGAGGAACGGTCTATAAATGCGCAATAACGGGTGTTATAAAGGGAGTTCGCGGACGAGCGGGGGAACTTCGGGGCGATTTCAGGGATGAAAAACTCGGTTCGGTTTCGCATAACGGGAAAATAGGCGTTTTCGGAACGTTTACGGACGAAAGTTATCGTTCTTATCCGAAAATAAAGATTCTTTCGTCAAAATCCGTGAAGCCGGGAAAAGCCTACGTTTATACCACGGTAGACGGAGAAACGCCCGAGCTTTACGAAGCGGAAATTATTAAAGCTGCTTCGCAGAGCGGAGAAAGCGATAAAGGTGTAGTAATTCGCATTACGGATAAAAGACTGCTTGAAAAGACTGGCGGAATCGTTCAGGGAATGAGCGGAAGCCCGATAATTCAGGAAGGTTGTCTTGTCGGAGCGGTAACTCACGTTTTCGTCAGCGACGGAACAAAAGGTTACGGCGTTTACGCAGAATTTATGTACGATAAAGCAAAATAAATTTTATCATAGAATATAAGAATATCCGATTGATCTGGACAATAAAATGCAATATGAGAATAAAGCGTTTTTTGTCCGGACAGTCGGATTTTTTAATGAATACGCTCCGAGAAAAGTCTTACTGCGTGATTATTGCGGTGATAATTACGATTTTGGGAATAATCACGGGGATACTCAACCATTCGGTCATCGCTGAATACGGCTGGATGGGCTGCGGGCGGATTTTTACTTACAAAACTTTTATCAATAACTCTTTCTTTTCGTTTTTCGGACTTCTCGTGTCATCCGTTCTCGTTACGGTTATATTGAGTTGTCTTTGCGGCGTAAATAAATGGGCGGCGATTGCTCAATACGTTTTTCTGTTCATTTTTACTGCCGGATTTACCGCGGGAATTTGCGTTCTCGTAAAGACTTTAGTTCTCCTCGGAATTCTTCTCGTATTAACGATTTTTCTGATTTATGGGATTTTTGTCATAGTTCTTCTGACGTTCGTTATCGTTTATACCCGCGGAGACGATTTTTGCAGAAGGGATTTCACCACGAAAAAAACGATAATCCTGACATGCTTATCGGTTCTCGGTCTTATCGTTTTTTGTTTCGTATTGAGTGTGCTTTACGTTCTTCTTTTCCGTCCGATTCTTTGTTTCATTTTTGTCTGATTAAGATTCGATACCTACGGAAAGCTTATTCGACGATAATCTGACAGCTTCTCATAGTTTCGAGAGCCGCAAGATGCTTTTCGGGCGTAAGGCCCGCGCACAGCGACGAAAAGACCGTAACCCTGCAGTCGGGATACATCGTTTTGATTATCAGGGCGTTGGTAACGACGCAAATATCCGTACAGGTTCCTACGATTTCAACCGAGTCGTAATCGCTCAGATTCCATTCAAAAGTTCCGAAGGTCGCTTTATTCAAAATAAGCCGATCTTCTTTTTTGAGTATCGCGTCCGCGATATTTGTTTCTATTTTCCAGCCTTCCGTTCCGATGACGCAATGAATTACGGGAAGAGCCTTTCCTTCGCTCGTTTCGAGATAGTTTTTATCGTGAGAGTCGCGGGTAGCGATAACCGTTCCGTCAAAAGAAGCAATCTTTTCTGCAATAGGTTTAACAATTGCTTCGGCGGACGGATTAGCCAATGAGCCTGTTATAAAATCGTTCTGCATATCGATAACTATAAGAGCCTTTTTCATCGAAAACCTCCGTTTCTTTTATTATAGCACGTTTTTTCGGAAAAATCAACCTACGATTCGTAGCCATAATATCGGGAACGGAATCAAAAGCGTGTTATCTTCGACTAAAAAACACCGACTGAATAAATATTCATTTTTTGCATTAAAAACTTGACTTATCGATAAGAAAGTGTTATAATCGAAAAGTCGGACTTGAAAACGCAATCTGAACGCGTTTTTTTCGGTCACGGGATTTTTTTGTCCGTTCTCCGAGACGGTATCGACGTATTAATCGGCTTCGGTCGGGTTTACCCGATGCGATTTTACGGAAATAAGGGAGAAGAATAATGTCAAGAAGCACAAGGCAGTCGAAAATACTGGATATCATCAAAAGCAAAGACGTTGAAACTCAGGAAGATCTCGTAGGAGAACTTATTGCGTCGGGAATAAGCGTTACTCAGGCTACTATTTCGAGAGATATAAAAGAACTCGGATTGGTTAAAACCATGACCGAGACCGGAAAATACAAGTATTCCACGATGAAAACCACCGACAATAAAATTCCCGGAAAGCTTATCAGCCTTTTCAAAGAAGCCGTGCTTTCTGTCGTTACCGTCAGGAACCTTATCGTCGTAAGAACTCTCCCCGGAAGCGCGGGGGCTGTCGCTAATGTAATCGATCAGGTCAATTCTCCGCTTATGCTCGGAACTCTTGCGGGGGCGGATATTCTCATAGTTATTTGCGAGAACGACGAAAACGCATCCGAGCTTGAAGGCAGACTTGCGGAATTGATTAAATCCTGAGGAAGGGAAATGCTTAAAGAGCTTTACGTAAGCAATATCGCGCTGATAAAGGAACTTACGGTTGATTTTACCGAAGGACTTAACTGCCTTAGCGGTGAAACGGGTTCGGGTAAGTCCATCATTATAGATTCGCTGGCATTCGTTTTGGGCGACAGAGCGGACAAGAGTCTTATTAAACACGGAGAGGAAAGAGCAATCGTTCAAGCCGTCTTCGATATAAGCGACTGCGAGGCTGCCCGAATCGTCCTCGAAAATAACGGGTTCTATCCTGAAGACGACGATGTTTTTATATCGAGAATGATGTCCGTCGGCGGTAAAAGCGAAATCCGTATAAACGGAAGACTCACCACGCTTAACGTTTTAAGAAGCGTGTCGTCCGTTCTCGTGGATATTTTCGGACAAAGCGAACATCTGAATCTGCTTCGGAAAGAAAGCCATCTCGGAGTTATCGACGGATACAGAAAATGCGGGATTTTTGCCGAATTGCAAAAAAAATACGAGGATTTGTCGAAAATTCTTTCCGAATTGGATTCTTTTGGAGGAAACGAAGCCGAACGCGCAAGGAATTCGGACTTGTTGAGCTATCAGATTAACGAAATTCAGGCAGCGGAACTTACCGTCGGTGAAGAAGAAAGGCTTTCGGATGAAAGACTTACGATTATCAACAGCGAGAAAATAAAAGAAAGCGTCAAAAACGCACTCGATTCACTTATAGGAGAGGCGTCTGCGTCGGATTCGGTATCAAGAGTTGTATCCGAAATCAAAAACGCAATGCGATTCGATCCGTCTCTCGATTCGATTTTCGGAAGAGCGGAAAGCTTAGGTTTCGAACTTAACGATATTGCCGCAGAGCTTGAGAATTACTCCGACAATCTCGAATACGACGAAAATCGTCTGGAAGAAGTAGAAGAAAGGCTTGCCGTCATAAGGAATCTGAAAAGAAAGTACGGAAATTCCGTAGTGGATATACTGGATTTTTGCGAGAATGCAAAAGCCGAGTTTGAAAAGCTCGATGCGGCTTCGGAAATCGTAGAAAAGCTTGAAAAGGAAAAAACGGATATTCTTAAAGCTATGTACGAGCTTTCCGTTAGACTCAGCGAATTCAGGAGGGAATCCGCGGATCTCTTTTGCAGAGCGGTGGAAAACGAACTTCAGGACCTCGGAATGTCGGGTGCCGTCTTTTCTGCGGAGTTTAACGAAATGCCTGATTTTGCGACGTATTATTCGGGGACTGTTTCTCCGAACGGTTTCGATCGCGCCGAGTTTTATATGTCCGCTAACAAAGGAGAGCCTCTTAAACCTTTGATTAAGGTTATCTCCGGCGGAGAAATGTCTCGGTTTATGCTTGCGATTAAGAGCATTTCCGCAAGAATCGAAGGCGTCGCGATTATGGTTTTCGATGAAATCGATACGGGAATCAGCGGAGAGATGGCTTTAAGAGTGGCTCAGAAGCTCAAGAGAATTTCCGGCATAGTCCAGTGTATCGTAATTACGCATCTTCCGCAGTTGGCTGCTTTATCGAATACGAATTTCCTTATATCGAAAGATATTGTCGAAGATAAAACGCAGACTTTCATAAAACGGCTCGACGAAGAAGGAAAAGTCAGGGAAATCGCAAGATTATGTGGCGGAGAAAGAGGCGAACACTCTTTGCTGTATGCGCGCGAAATGATTGACGAACTTAATAAATCGCTTTAAATCAACATTTTATGGAAAACGCACGGCTTTTCACCGTGCGTTTTTATTTATTTTTTGTCGAATTTCGAGTATATATTCAGAGAATTGTCGGACTTTATACATTTTTCTATATTTTTTACGCAAAAAATCTGACGTCGATTTTAAGAATCAATAGCAAATTAAATTGTAGTTATATTTTGATTTTGACAAACATATGATCAATTTACCTTTCGTTTGAAGTGGTTCAAACGTTTGATAATATTTTTTATGTTAAAAATTGTCCCTGTTTTTTATCTCCGAAAGGCAAATTTTTGAAATAATGTGGTTAAGAATGGTTGACAATGGCTCAAATTTCTTATACAATACTATTAATAAAGAATAAAGGGGGAACGGCAATGTGGCACTCGGGTCGATTCGAGCATCAGCTTGACAGTAAAAACAGAATGCGTCTCCCTGCGTTCAAAAGAGAAGAATACGGCGACGAGTTCGTTATATCCGCGGATTTGAGAGGCTCGCTTCTGGTGAGGCAGAAGGAAGATATGGACAAGCTTGCGGAAAAACTCTTAGCCGCACCTATGGCTGACTTCGAAATAATGGACGCTATTTCGTGGCTTTACGAAAGGTCTCCCTGCGTTAAGCAGGACGAGCAAGGAAGATTCGTCTTACCGCAGATTCTTAAAGATTACGCGAAAATCGATAAGAACGTTATTATTATAGGAGTACCGAGAGGCTGGACTATATGGAGCGAAGAGGGCTACTCGAAACGAAGAACTATGTACGACGAAGAGGACGCCGACAAGAAATACGCGGATTATAAAAGATTCGACGAAGTTGCGATGATGCTTAAGGAGTTCGGAGTATAATGGAATTCAAACACATTCCCGTTATGCTCGACGAGTGTATAGAAGGGCTTAATATCAAAGCTGACGGCGTTTACGTAGATTGTACGATAGGCGGAGGCGGTCACAGCGAAGAAATCCTTAAAAGGATTCCGAACGGCCTGCTTATAGGAATCGATAAAGACAGCGAAGCTTTAAGGCACTGTGAGGAGCGTCTTGACGCTTTCGGAAACAAACGACTTGTAAAAAGCGACTATTGCGATCTCGACGAGGTTCTTAAGAGTCTCGGAATCGATAAAGTCGACGGCGTGCTGATGGACTTGGGGGTAAGTAGTTATCAGCTCGATAATGCGGAGAGAGGTTTCAGTTATATAGCCGACGCTCCGCTTGATATGAGGATGAACTGCGACCAGCAGCTTACTGCGGCGGATGTCGTCAACGATTATTCTCAGGAAGAACTAAAACGGATTCTTCGCGATTACGGAGAAGAAAAATTCGCCGCAAATATCGCGAAAAACATCGTGAGTGAGAGAGAAAAGGGGAAAATTCTTACGACGGGAGAGCTTGTCGGAATTATCGAAAAATCGATTCCGGCAGCTTGCAAAAGAACCGGAGGCCATCCGGCAAAAAGAACGTTTCAGGCAATAAGAATCGAGGTTAACGGAGAACTTTCGCGTCTGGGCGACTCCGTAACCAAAGGTGTCCGAGCATTGAAAGCAGGAGGCAGAATAGCGGTTATCACCTTTCATTCGCTTGAAGACAGAATAGTCAAGCAAACTATGAAAGAACTTGAAACGGACTGCACGTGTCCGAAGGACTTTCCGATATGCGTATGCGGTAAAAAATCGGAAATTAAGATCCTTACCAACAAGCCGTTGACTGCAACCGAAGAGGAACTCAGGAGTAACCCGAGATCGGCAAGCGCAAAACTCAGAATAGCTGAGCGCAAGCCCGAACCGGAAAGGAAGTAGCTTTAAGTCGTTATCGAAGAATTTATGAGGAAATATCCTCTTCGAAACGAGGCGCATTTACTTTTGCCGCGGCATAAGAACGGATTGGGGGGAATAAAATGATAATGGCCGGAAGAGATTACATAGCGGAGGAAATAACTGACGCAACGAAGTCGAACAATAAGAACGACGTGGACGTCAGCGAAGAAGTCAACAGGATTTTGAGCAGATTTACAAAGGGTTCGGAACTTAAAGTCGAAGACGTTTACGATATGGAAGACGTCGAAGAAAGCGAAGAGGCTCGACCGACAGAGCGGACGCTCGGATATTACACCAGCAAATCGACTAAAAAGGTAGAAGAAACCAAAGCGGGATTGGGACTTAAAAACAAGATTCTCGTTCTGCTGTACGTCGTTGCAGTGTGCGGTCTTATAGTCGCGATTCTCGTGACTAACGCAAAAATTAACGGTTCTATGGCGCAGTATAATGTTCTGTCCGAACAAAAAGCGCTTATCGAAGGCGAGTTGGCGCAGCTTAACGCTCAGATTGCCGAACTTGAAAGGAATTACGACGCGGAAGTTAAAGCAAAAGAATTGGGCTTCAGTGTTCCGGACGCATCGAGCAGAATGCAGTTCAGCGCACCCGCGACACGAGAACCGTTGACTTATACGATAGACAGAAACTTTTTCGATATTATATGCGATTTCTTTTCCGGACTTTTCGGCGGATGACGTTTTTCCGCAAAGAGGATTCGAATGCAGACTTATTATTCGATTAAACGAAGGCTGATAACGGTAGTTACGTTATTGGCCTTTTTATTTGTCCTGATAACAGCAAGACTTTCTTACGTTCAGTTAGTTAAAGGAGGAGAACTCAGAAAGCGTGCTTACGGACAATGGATGCGGCAGCTGCCTTTGACTGCCGAAAGAGGGGATATACTCGACTGCAACGGAAAGGTTTTAGTAGGCTCGGCTCGGGTTTACGACGTTTATGCCCGACCGAAAAGCGTAAAAGACCCGAAAGACGCGTCGGAATCTCTTTCGATTATTTTGAATCTGTCCCGTGAAGAAATAGAAGAAAAACTTACGAGAAAAGGCGTTTCGGATATAAGGATAAAACGCGGAATCGAGCCGTCCGTCGCCGATATGATAAGGGAAAAGGACCTTCAGGGGATTTATCTTGCCGCGTCGACAAAAAGAAGTTATGCTGACGGAACGACTTTATCGCAGGTTTTAGGCTTTGTTTCGGCGGATAATACGGGACAGGCGGGAATAGAGGCTTTTTACGAAAAGTATCTGAAAGGTATCGACGGAAAGATACTTACTCCGAGCGACCTTATAGGAGACGAGCTAAAAAGCGATTATATCGATTATATCGGGGCAAAAAAAGGATGCAGCGTCGTACTGACAATCGACGCCGAGATTCAGAAAGGAGTCGAAACCGTTCTCGATATTGCGTATAAAGCGCATTCTCCGAAAAGAGCAAGCTGTTTAGTGCTTGACGTAACCAACGGAGATATACTTGCGATTGCTTCCCGCCCGGGAGTGGATTTAAACAATCTTCCTCGCGGCGATATCGAATTGCTGCAAAATAACACTCGAAGCGTTTTGTTGACCGACGTTTACGAACCCGGTTCGACCTTCAAGATTCTTACCGCCGCAGCCTCTCTCGAAGAATACAGAAAGGGTAATCAGAAGGCTTTCGGGGTGGCACATATCTTCACCAACAACAGCAATTACAGAATAGTCGATAAAGGCGCGCGGATAAAATGCTGGACGTCTCACGCAAACGGAAGACATTGTAATCAGAATATCTCCGACGCCTTGAAAAACAGCTGCAATCCGATATTCACGGATATCGCTCTTTCTCTCGGAAAAGATACGTTTTACGAATATCTGAAAAACTTCGGGTACGGTCAGAAAAGCGGAATAGACAGCTACGGAGAGCAATCGGGACTGCTTATAAGTCGAAAAAGCGTTACGAACGGAGATTTGGCGCGAATCGGTTTCGGGCAATCGATAGCGGTTACGGCTTTGCAGCTCGCGATGGCGACTTCTGCGGCCGTTAACGGAGGATACTTATACACGCCGCATCTCGTCAAGCGTATAGAAGACGAAAACGGCGTAGTAAGGGAGGTTTATCCGGAGGTCAGAAGCCGACCGATAAGTGAAGAAACCAGCAAAGAACTTCGGAAAATGCTGGAAAACGTAGTTGCGAACGGCGGCGGAAAAAACGCCTATATAGAGGGATATGAAGTCGGCGGGAAAACGGGTACGGCTCAGAAATTCGAAAACGGTAAGATAGCGAGAGGTAAATACGTAAGCTCTTTCGTCGGCTTTTTCCCCACGTCCGAACCAAAATACCTTGCGCTCGTTGTTATCGACGAACCCGTCGGGCAGAGCTACGGAAGCATAGTTGCCGCGCCTTACGCCAAATTGATTTTTGAAAAGATAATTTATCTGAAAGACGTTCGTCCGCGTTCGTAAGAGCTTTTCGGTTTTTTGGCGAAAGTCATTAAAAACAGTAAGAATTTCACTGAAATTCGGAAAGAAGTAAAAAAGCGTCTCCGTTTCGATTCGTGGACGTTTAAAACCGTCGTAAAACCAAAAAACGATCAGTTATCAATAAGTAAGTCGTAAATCGACTGATATACGGTGGGGGCTTTTTCGCTCCATTTTTCACAAACAGACAGAGCAAGTTCTCTCGTCGGAAGAGTCAATATAACCTCAACGACTTCCTGCTCGGGCTCGACGATACGGAGTCTGACTTTGAAACTGCCGCCAGAACATTTATCGTAATCCGCAAAGTATTCCTGTTTGCGTTTGAAGTTCATACGCTGCGTTTTGACCTGATGGGTAACGTCCTCGCGTATCGAAGAAGGAAGTTTAGGGAAAAAATGCGCAAGGCAGATTCTTCCTTCGGGCGAAAGAGAGTAGAGCTTTTCTTTCGCGGCGTTTTCGGTGGAAACCAAAAAATTGGCTTCGATAAGTTCGTCCATCGCAAGTTTACACTCTATGTAAGTCAACCATGAATTTGACGCCGTACAGAAATCGTAAACGGTATTGTCGGTCAGGGGCATTTCCATTTTATCGAACACGAAAAGGAGCAGCAATTTATGCTGCGTGTGATCGATTTTTGCAATGGGACTGTTTGGAATAGCTGCCGAAGGTGACATTTTAACCGCCGAAAAACGCGACAGAGAAAATTCCTGCCGTAATGATGGGTTATATTATACAATAAATCGACTCGAATATCAATACTTTTGAGAAAAAACGGAGCGTTTTTTTTTAATTATGGCGAATATTATTGTCATCTGTGCAAAAATATGGTAAAATTCAAGATACGGAGGTGTTTAAAAATGGACAATAGGCTTAAAGATTTCGATAATTGTATCGCGGCGTTGCGTTTGGGGAGCTTTATTCTTATGAGCAAGGGCATATCCGACCTTTTGAAAACTGTGGTTGCAAGCGAATTTCTGACTCGTACCGTTACCGAAACGAGAAAGACCTTTTCTTACGAAGAAGAATTTAAACGAGCGCGAGTCCCCCTTCCCGAAATCGACGGAGAGCCTCGAAGCACGTTGGCTTTGCCCGAAGGCGACGAAAAACGCTTTACGTTTATAACGTATCTGCTTTCGGAAATGGATATCGGAAAGCGCGATCCTTTCAGATTCTTATCGGAATATTTCTATTCCGCTGACAAGCAAAGCTCTTACGAAAGATTCTGTAACGAACTTCTTTCCGAGTATTCGGCTTGCGCGCATAATATAGCCAAGGTCGTTTTTAACGAAGCCGATTCTTTCGCGAATAAGGATTTCTTCGCTTCGTCCGTAACTCTCGCTAACGAGGATTGGTCGGATTTATACGGCTTTTTCAACAGCCTTTACGACGTGAAAGCAAAAGGTTCCGTATCGGAGAGAAGTGAGTTTAACGTCCTCGTGGACGCCGCCGTCAACGCAATCCGTATAAAAAACGCAAGGCTTCTGAGTATTTTTGCCATTTCTTTGAAATTTGCGATGAAGCAGCTTAAGGTTTCGGGAGGATGCGTAAGCGATATGATAAAACTTCTCGAAAGTAAGAATCTGATTTGAAGAAATATGAAATTTGCATTGATAGGTAACAGCGTCGGGCTTTCGCCTTCCGACTATCTTCACGGACTTTTGTTTGAGCGGAATAACGTAAAAGCCGATTACGATAAGGTTTTCGTAGATGAATTGACGCGCGGAAAATATCTCGAAATCAACGAAAAATACGACGGATTCAACGTAACGATGCCGTATAAGACTCGGATAATCCCGTTTTTATCGGAAGTTAAAACTCCTTTCGGCGCAGTCAACACCGTGAAGAAAGGAGTCGGTTTCAACACGGACGTTTTTGGCGCGGAATCGGCTTTGAGAGAGAATTTCCCGGATTTGGGCGAAAACGTACTGATTATGGGAAACGGAGGAGCCGCTCGGGCGTTATATTTTGCCGTAAAAAGAGCATCGAAAAAAGGCGTAAGAATAACTTTTGCCGTGCGCGACATAGCCAAAGCGGAGGATTTTTCGCTTTTCCGAGACTCGGAAACGGTCGTCTATTCTCAGATTCGGCCTTGCTTCGATTATATAATCAACGCAACTTCCGTGGGCTACAAAAACGATTGCATATTGATTTCCGACGAGATAATCGCGGCTTCCGACGGAGTTTTCGACGTGGTTTATTCGGCAAAAAAAACGAATCTCAGTCTTTCGTGCGAGAAACTCGGAAAGAAATACGTCGACGGAATTCCTATGCTTGTCCGTCAGGCAGCCTATGCTCAGGCAATCTGGCTCGGCAACGATTCCTTTTCGGATTACGAGGAATCCACCTGCGACTTTCTTCCGTCCTGCGGAGAGCTGTCCGAAATTGAAAATCTCGTTAGAAAATTCGTGGTCGGAGGATGATTTATGGAAATTAAAAACGGCTTTGACTATCTGAAAAACGACGAATCGCTCAACCGAGATGGAATTAAAAAGGTTTTCGTTTTTGACGCCGATACGAATAAGCTCTTTTTGCCGTCGGCAAAAGAATTGAGACTGAGCGGTTCTTTTTTCTGTACTCTTCGAGGCGGAGAAGAGGGAAAGACTCTCTCGGAAGCTGCAAAGCTCTACGAATTTCTGAAAAATAACGATTTCTGCCGAACGGATGCGATAGTTGCCGTAGGCGGGGGAGTAGTGACCGATATTGCGGGATTCGTCGCGATGACTTATATGAGAGGATGTCGTTTTGTGAGCGTCCCTACCACTCTTTTAGGTATGATAGACGCGGCGTTCGGCGGAAAAAACGGAGTCAACGCTTTCGGATTGAAGAACCTCATCGGAGGCTATTATCAGCCGGAAAAAGTTATAATAAACACAGAATTCCTGAAAACTCTGCCTGAAATCGAGATGAAAAACGGTCTTTGCGAGATGATAAAATACGATATGATTTCGACGGAAGTTTTTGCCGGAGAATTTCTTCGCTCGCCGGAAAACATAGGCGAAATTATAGAGAAGGCGGCGAAATATAAAATTTCCGTTGTAAAAAACGACCCGCTCGACGTCGGAAGAAGGCATATTCTTAATTTCGGACATACCGTAGGTCACGCCGTTGAAGAGTTTACCGAAGGAAAAATTCCCCACGGAATCGCCGTCGCCGCAGGAATGAAAGTGGAAGTGCGCTTGTCCGCATTTTTCGGAAAACCTGTTGAAAACAGAGCGAAAAATCTCGATTTTCTTCTTGATTCGTTAAATATCGAACTTCCGGAAGTTGACCTGATTGCCGCCTCCCGATTTATAAAAAACGATAAAAAAGCCGAAGGAAACAATATCAGAGCGGTTTTTGTCAGCGACGACAAGGAAGCCGAAGTCATATCGGTCAGTCTCGATGACTATATTTCGGCGGTCAGATTCGTCTGCGGAGGATAAAATGGCTTCGATTTTGGTTAATAAAAGCCGAATATGCGGTATCGTCCCGTTTTTGCCTTCAAAATCTCTGCTGCAAAGGGGTATGCTTTTAGCCGGGCTTTTCGGGGGAAGCGGAAAAGTCGCCGAGTTTCGAAATGCTCTTTGCGGAGACGACGTAAAAGCTTGTTTTCGTGCGGCAGAACTTATCCGTGAGCGTAATGTTGAGATTTATTGCGGCGATAATGCGACTCTTTTTCGTATGCTTGCGCCCGTCAGACTTTCTCTCGAGAAAAGCACGGATTATATTCTGTCGGAGCGGCTTTTTCTGCGAACGAAGGAAGAAATTGAATTTCTCTCGGCGGTCGGAGCGAAGTGCGTTATCGAAAAAGGCGACGGAATCGTAAGGGTATCGATTTCGGGCGTTATAAATCAAAATCCGATAACGGTCGATTGCCGCAAAACCTCACAGCTTTTCTCGGGTTTTCTTATAGCTTCGGCTTTGACAGGTAAAAAGATTATTCCTGTCGGGAACAGTTCCTTCGGCTATGCAAAAATGACATTAGGCGCGCTTTCAAAATACGGATACGACTGCATTACGGACGACGGAGTTTATTCCCTGTTTAAAAAAGAAGATAAACAACCCGCGTCATCCGTTTTCATAGAAAACGATTGGAGTCGTCAGGCGAATTTTCTCGTTGCGGGAATTTTGAGCGGAGAAGTTTTCGTTCCCGATTTGCCCGTATGTTCTGATCAGAGCGATTCGGGAATTTTTGATATACTTAAAAACGCGGGCTGCTATATAGAATGCAAAAACGGCGGAATTCTCGCAAAAACCGGCGATTTTGACCGTATTTTATGCGACGCTTCGAAAAATCCCGATATAGTTCCGATTCTTTCGGTTCTTGCGGTGTTCGGAAAAAGAACGTCGACTTTTCTTAAGATAGGAAGACTTTCTGCAAAAGAAAGCGACAGAATTCTCGGATGTATGGATTTGATAAAAGCGGCGGGCGCGAATTGTTCTCTTGAGAACGATACGCTCCTTGTTTTCCCCGCGGTACACGGTCAAAAAGCAGACTTTTCCCCGATAGACGCTCGCTCCGACCACAGAATTTCAATGTCGGCTGCCGTTCTCGGTGCAAAAACGGGAAACGTTATCATTCGCGGATACGACTGTACGTCGAAGTCCGACGATAGGTTTTACGATGATTTCAGACAGCTCGGAGGTAATTACAATGTCATCGATTTGGGGTAAACGCATAAAACTTTCGGTTTTCGGAGAATCTCACGGAGCCGCAATCGGAGGCGTTCTTGACGGACTTCCCGCCGGAATCGAAGTAAATACGGATTTTCTTGCTGAATGGATGAAAAGAAGAACTGCGCGTTCTTTTTTCGGAACTTCGAGACGCGAAACGGATTCGTTTAAAATTTTAAGCGGCGTTTATTGCGGAAAAACTACGGGCTCGCCCGTTTCGGTGATTATCGAAAATCAAAAGGCTTCGGGAAACGAAAAAGATTATCTGACAGCGCGGCCTTCTCACAGCGATTACGTGGCTTATGTAAAAAACGGCGGCTATAACGACATTCGGGGCGGAGGACATTATTCCGCGAGACTGACTGCTTCTCTGACCTTTTTCGGAGGGCTTTTAGCTCATTTTCTCGAAAAAGAATACGGCGTTTCCATCGGTTCGCACGTGCTTTCGGTTTCCGATATCCGCGACAGGTTTTTTAATCCGACGGGAGAGGACAGGCGCGTTTTCGATACTCTCCGAAAGAAGGAATTTCCCGTAATTTCGGAGAATGCGGAGCAGGCTATGCTCGGAAAAATTCTTGAAATCAAAGAATCGGGAGATACGATCGGCGGAGAGATAGAGTGTATTGTTTCCGGACTTCCCGTAGGTCTGGGCGATCCCGTTTTCGACGGGTTGGATTCGGCATTGGCGTCGGTTCTGTTTTCGATTCCTTCGGTAAAATCCCTCGAATTCGGCGTTTCGGAGGCGTGGAAAAGACCTGCTTCCGAAGTCAACGACAATTTTGCGGAAAACAACGGAGAAATTACCTTTGCGACAAATAATTCGGGCGGGCTTCTCGGCGGAATAACGTCGGGAATGCCGCTTTTATTCAGAGTCGGAATGAAACCCGTTCCGTCAAGCGGCAGACTTCAGAGCGGTGTGAACCTAAAAACCGGAGAAATTACCGAATTCCGTTCAAAAACGCCGTCGGATTCCTGTCAGCTTCCAAGAAGTTGCGTAATAATCGAGTCGGCTGCGACTCTTGCGATTGCGGACGCTTTCGTTTTTCCTTCCTTCATCAAAGCCGAGACTTAACGCTCTCGGCTTTATTAGTGAATTTTTGTGAGCGAGTATTTCTTTCGACATTTTTCGACAAATCTTTTGACAGATGCGTATTTTTGTGCTATATTAAAATCAAAGCAAATATAAAAGCTTTATAATTAAGCATTTGTTTGCTTTTTTGACATTCGGGCATTGATTGTCCGTAGCGACGTTTATTTCAAAGTTATACAAGTTTAAGTGAACAAATTTTCGAAAGCTGTTTTCGGCAACATTTAAGATTGAGTTTATCGATAAGGAAATAATTATGGAACAAAAGAGTCGTGGGTTTTATAATGAAAATCATTGTTTTTTGAAGTATGTTTTTAAATGTTTGTTTTTGGGTAAATCCCGACGAGGTTTTACGATCGTAGAGCTGCTTGCGGTCATCGTTATTATCGGAATTCTTGCGGCAATTATCGTTCCGAAGATTACTTCGGCGATTGAAAAGGCTGATTTAGAGGCAGATTTGCTTCTCGTTGAACATATAAATAAAGCTCTTGCGCTTATTGATGCCGAGGAGAGCATACCGCCTTGCGCTTACGACATCAGAAGTAAACTCGACGACTATTCTTTGAAGACGGTTTATGCTAAAAGTAAAAATCGTTTAATATTTTTTGATAAAAAAACCAAACGCACTTATTTAAAACGCATAGATTTTTCGCATAATTCTTTCGCTTTTGCCGATGACGGAGAACTTGTAAAACTTAGGAAGAATCATTACGATTCTTTGGATTTTATGCGCGAGCCTGAAGAGCTTTTCGAGGGCGGATTCATTATTACGGCTGAAAAACGCCTTATGAACGCCATCGATGCTTTCAGAAACGAGGATATTTTTGCCGAGAATTTCGTTTTTGATAGCGGTTATCCCGAAATTGACCAAGCACTTTCGGAGTTCCGAGAAAAAGTCATTCTTTTTAACGGAAAAAATCTCCGATATATGCCGAATCGCAACTCCGAGCTGGCGATAATTGTCCGGCAGACGGAATTTTCACCTTCAATTTATGACGGAGAAACAAAAATTCCGGATGACGTCACGACGATTTACGTGCCCTCGCTTGGGAATTATGCCGAAGATTTTTACGAGGCGATTGAGTTTTCCGATAACGTTACGCAGATTATTTCTGAAGATCCGCGGCTGATTTCAAAGGTCGTTAAAGAGCGGAAATGCCTGGAAATTATCAGCGGCGGCGAAAAAATCGGAAGGAAATTGACCGTCAGTAGCGGTGAAAACTATTCGGTCGTCGATTCGGAGTTCGTTTTTATGCCCGATATTCTCGTTCCTTTCGACAAACTTGCAACTCCCGACGAACACTATTCCATCTCAAATTGCACATTTAAAAGCAAGGATCGGAATATCGACGTGAAGCTTTCGGATGATAAAAAAGGCTTTATTATGCCGGATTTCGATATTAACGTAGAATTTACAACCGAAGCTGCGTCGTATACTTTGACAATTAAAGCAGCGTTTTTAGACGAGCACAATGAAGATTTTTGCAAAATCGACTCTTTTTCATATAGTATTCCCTATCAATCCGATTTTGACTTGACGAAGATAGATTTTAAGCCGACTGAAACCGTAGAATTTAGTTATTTTGAATATAACGGAAAGCAAATCGAAAATACTTCTTCGTTTAAGATGCCCGGAGAAGAGACCGAAATCACTGCGTTTTTCGAGTACAAGTCGTTTTGTTTAAAAATAAATTCTGTTATCGAGTATTTTACGAATTTTTCTTCTACCCCTTTATCAGGCGAAGGGATTTCCTTCTTTTGCGACGGTATAAAAGTCGATTTTGTGAACGGTATAAATGTAAAATTCAACAAACGGGTGAATTTAAGTGTGATAACTGCGGAAAACATTCCGGCAAAATTCTCAAAATGGGAATATAACGATGTTTGTATCGACGAAAATTTCACAATGCCCGCACAAAACTGTGAAATTACGGCGATTTTCGAGAAAATATATAAAATCGAAATTCTTGAATCCGATGACGGCGAGGTTTTGTGCGACAAAACAGCCGTAACTTTCACTGAGGAATTTACTCTTTCGGCAAATGCAAAAGATGATTTTAAATTAAAACATTTTACGATTAACGGGAAGGAAATCGGCGTTCCGAACGATAATCCGCTCACGATTTCCATGCAAAATCAAGAGATTTCGGAAGACGCGGATTCCCTTAGCATAAGCGCGGTTTTCGGCGATAAATTTGAGATTCCGAATGACAAAGACTACGTTATCTTATATGTAAATAAAGGTACTGATAATTGTTTTGGAAAATATGATTTTAAAGAATTAAAAGATGGTAATGCCATTTTTGAAATCACAGTTGAAGATAAATATTGTATATTTTATGCAGAAAAACATACGAAAGGGGTTTTGGAAGGTTGTTACGGAGTAGAAGCTCTGACCTATAAAGAACGTGACAGCAATAAAATTCAGCACTGCATGCTGTTTAAGGCTGGAAAATATAAAATAAAATTTACTGCAACAGCCAATAGCCTTAGGGATTTTTACCCGCATTTTATAATCGAATATTTTGATAAAGGTCAAAATACTTGGGTTAATAAAGTAACTTCCGAAGAAAATTTGATTTACTGTATTTGTTCGGCTGATTTTGTAACCAACAATAAGGACGGGTTGATTCAAATATCAGTTAACAACAATACCGACAGACAATTATTAGCGTTAATTGGTAATACATATGTGTTTGTCATAGACACAACGGAGTTTAAAAAAATAGACAAAATAACTATTTATGAAAATAAAAATTCAAATAAACCTAACGATAGAAGAGTTTTCTCTGGCATAAAATCAAAAAAAGGCTTTATCCTTGTCAAAGGTGCTGGGGGCTTTAAAGAAAGTTTAACCTACTAACCCTATGTTTTAAAACGATTTTTCCGGCATATAATATAGGCGTATGCATAACTTTTCAATCAATATCGACAGCGCAAAAAGCTGTTACTTAAAGCATATTCGAAACGAGACTTTCTATTCCGTCGTCAACGCGAACGGCTCGCAGAAGCTTTTTGAATCGGAAGGACGGAGCTATCTCGAAGTCAGCGTGGATGAAAATTTCCGTGAAAGAGTCGGACTGAATCTCAGAAGTGCGATCGCAGACGTAATTTCTATGGGCTTTAAAACCGATTATCTCGGGAAAAAACTCGCATTTTCCGAAGATTCTCTCGTAAATCGCGTTCTTGTAGATACGATGAGTATTTTCGACAGTTCCACAGACCGAAAAATTACCTACGGAGCCATAAACAATCTCGATAACCTCAGCATAGACGGATTATTTACGTTCCGTCTCGGCAAACTGCGCGTAAGATGGGACGAAATTGCGGCGGTAACCGAGAGTAACGGCCTTATTTTTTACGACGACGAATCAAAAGTCGGTTTTCTGAGCTATCTGATTATGTCCGTTCCGTCGGTTTGTCGGGAAATAACTCTCGATATGAATCTTCATCAACCGGTTTTCTACGACTCCAACGGAACGCCTGTGGATTGCGTGTCTCTTCTGAAAGTCGGGACGGTTTCGCCCGAAGAAGAACTTATGTTTAATCTAGTAAACCTTGCGCCTAAAAAACTGACCGTTACTGGAGACAGAGAGCTTTTAAGCCGAGAGTTTCTTGAACTTTCAGACGCACTTTTCGGCGGCAATCAGACAAATTAAGTCCTGATTGCGCCTTTCTTTTTTTTCGTCGGTTATTATTTTAAAAACGATATATATTTTGAATGCAATTACGGCGATTCGCTTGATTTAACGGTATAATTGTGATAAAATAAACAAATCGGGAGTTATCTTTCAATATAAAACGGAGTAATACGATTATGGAAGACAAGATAAAAGAATTAATCAGTCAGTGTGACGACGAGCTTAAAAAGGTTACGGGCGGAAATGCCGACGAAAACGAAGCCGCCGTTCAGGATATTAAAGTGAAATACCTCGGAAAGAGCGGTAAGCTTACGGCTCTTCTCAGGGGAATGAAGGACGTTCCCAAGGAAATGCGTCCGGTCGTCGGTCAGCTCGTCAACGAAGCGAGAGCAAAAATGGAAAAACTTTTTTCCGACGTTGAATCCGAGATGAAAAAACGGCTTCTCGAATTTACCGTAAGGAGCGAATATATAGACATCACCGCGGATACCGAGAGAGAAAAAACAGGCTCTCTGCATCCGCTTACACTCGTTGAAAACCTTATAAAGGACGTTTTCGTGGGAATGGGTTTCGAGATTGCCGAAGGTCCGCAGATCGAAACGGATTATTATAACTTTCAGGCTCTCAACATTCCCAAAGATCATCCGTCGCGGGATATGCAGGACACTTTCTATATAAGCGATTCTCTTCTTTTAAGGACGCAGACTTCGCCTATGCAGGTCAGAACAATGGAAAAGAAAAAGCCTCCCATCAAGATGATTTGTCCCGGAGTAGTTTACAGATGCGACGACGACGCTACGCATTCTCCGGTTTTCCGTCAGGTAGAAGGACTCGTAGTCGATAAGGGCATTACGCTTTGCGATCTTATGGGAACTCTCGAATGCGCCGCAAAAGCTCTTTTCGACGAGAATACCCGAATCCGTTTCAGACCGTCTTATTTCCCGTTCACCGAACCGAGCGTAGAAGTCGACCTGACGTGCAGCTCCTGTCACGGAGACGGATGCAGACTTTGTAAAGGTACGGGCTGGATGGAAGTTCTCGGTGCGGGTATGGTCAATCCCAAGGTCCTCGAAAACTGCGGTATAGATTCGAGTATATATAGCGG
This sequence comes from uncultured Eubacteriales bacterium, assembly GCA_900544545.1. Taxonomy (GTDB): domain Bacteria; phylum Bacillota; class Clostridia; order Christensenellales; family CAG-314; genus UMGS692. The sequence goes on along the minus strand of UQVY01000004.1, from coordinate 94,354 downwards.
CTTTGCTTTCGGCTTCGGCGTGGAAAGAATGGCTATGATCAGATACGGTATACCCGATATCAGATTATTCTACGAGAACGACGAAAGATTCCTTCGTCAGTTCAAGGGTTAAGGAGGAAGGAAGATGAAAGCATCTCTGAATTGGTTAAAAGAATTCGTAGATATAGACGTTGACGTAAAAACTCTTTGCGAAAGATTGGTTTCGGTAGGTTTCGAAGTAGAGGAGCTTATCGATCTTTCGGAAGCGTTTTCCGGCGTATTCGTGGGACAGATTCTTTCCGTAGAGCAGCATCCCAACGCGGACAAACTTAAAGTCTGTCAGGTAAACGTAGGCGACAGAATCGTTCAGATAGTTACCAACGCAAAGCATCTTCAGGCGGGCGATAAAGTTCCGGTTTCGCTTGACGGAGCGGTTCTTCACGACGGAACTCATATCAAACCGGGCGAACTCCGCGGTGTGCGCAGCGAAGGTATGTTCTGCGGCGGGGAAGAGCTTGGCGCGGACGACGACATTTACCCCGGAGCGTCGGGCGACAGCGTACTCGTGCTTTCGGAAAACGAAAAGGTAGGAGCTTCTATGGCGGAAGTTCTCGGCTTTAACGATTACGTTCTCGACGTGGGCGTTACCCCCAACAGACCTGACTGCAACAGCATTCTCGGTATCGCGAGAGAGGTTGCGGTAGCGCTCGGAAAGACGTGCAAAGTTCCGGACATATCCTTTACCGAGCTTTCCGGAACTTCGGTTTACGACTACGTACGCGCGGAAGTCAGGGATCCCGATCTTTGTCCCGGATACGAAATGCAGGCTGTCTGCGACGTTAAAATAGAAAAATCTCCTCTTTGGATGATGAGAAGACTTAAAACCGTCGGCATAAGAGGTATAAACAATCTCGTGGACATAACCAATTACGTTCTCACGGAAATCGGTCAGCCTATGCACGCCTTCGATCAAAGAGATATTAACGACAAAACCGTTATCGTCAGAAGAGCTAAGGAAGGCGAAAAGCTTACGGTCCTCGACGGAAAGGAGTGCGTCCTTAATTCGAACAATCTCGTTATTGCGGACGCGGAAAAGCCGGTAGGTCTTGCGGGCGTTATGGGCGGCAAGGATTCCGGAATAAAGGACAATACGGCAGCCGTGGTTTTTGAAAGTGCGGTTTTCGCCAAGGAAAGCATAAGAAAAACCAGCCGTTCTCTCGGAGTAAGGTCGGACAGCTCCGCGAGATTTGAAAAAGGCGTGGAGCAGTTTACTGCAGATATGGCTCTTTCGAGGGCTTTGCATCTCGTCGAAAAACTTGGCGCGGGAAAAGTCGTGTCGGGAAGAATAGTCATCGGTCAGCGTAAGGAAAAAAGAGAATTCTCCTTCCCGTTCTCGAGAATCGAATGGCTTCTCGGAATTAAAGTCCCCGAAGACGACGTTTTGAGAATACTTAACAACCTCGGCGTCGAAACCCGTATTTCGGAAAACGAAAAGGGAGAGGAAGTTCTTTTCTGCGTCGTTCCAGAATACCGCGACGACCTCGAAGCCGACTGTGATATAATCGAAGAGATAATCAGAGTCTACGGTTACGATAAAATCGTTCCTACGCTTCTCGAAAACGCGTGCGTTACCAAGGGAGGAAGGACCGAAAGGCAGAAACGCGAGGACGAAATGAAGCGGATTCTCGTCGGAAGAGGTTATAACGAAATCACGACGTATCCTTTCGGAGGAAAGACTATGTACGAAAGAATAGGACTTGATCCCGATAAGGAAAATGCCATAAGAGTGAGAAATCCTTTGGGAGAAGAATTTTCGATTATGAGGACGACTCTCGTTCCGAATATGCTTGCGATTATGGAATCGAATCTCAATAAGAAGAATTCGCGTCTCAGGCTGTTCGAATACGGAAAGAGATATCTTGCCGACAAAGTTCCTCTTGCGGACGAGCTTCCCCGCGAGGTTCAGACTCTATGTATAGGAGCTACGGGTTGCGACTTCTTTGAATTGTCCCGCACGGTCCGCGCTTTGGCGGAGGCGTTCAACATCGAAGTCGAATTCGTAAGAAGTTCGGTTTCCTATATGCACCCGGGCGTATCCGCCGACGTTTTAATAAACGGAAAAACCGTGGGCTATTTCGGAAAACTTCATCCCGCTTTCAAGGATAACTTCGATTTTACCGAAGACGTATTCGTAGGCGAGCTGGATTTCGACACGATTCAGGACAATGCGACGCTGTACGAAAAATACCGTAATTTCGGCAGATATCCTACGAGTTCGAGAGACCTTGCGATTCTCGTGGATTCGGCGGTGCTTGCCGGCGACGTTGAAAAGACGATAAAAAGCGTTTCCCGACTTATTACGGACGTAAGGCTTTTCGACGTATACAGAAGTCCGGTGCTTGGCAACAAAAAGAGTCTTGCTTTCTCGGTAACTTTCGGTTCGTTTGAAAGAACGCTTCGCGACGACGAAATCGAATCTGCGGTAAACGATATTCTCAAAGCGCTTGAAGACAGATTCGACGCAAAACTCAGAAGCTGACATGGGCGATTCCGTTTTTGATTCGCAAGCCGAATTCAATTCGACAATCCGAAGAGATACGCCCGTAATTCTTGCTCCGGCAGGTACGCCCGAATCTCTCAAAGCTGCAGCGGCTAACGGAGCGACTGCCGTTTACCTCGGCGTAGAGGACTTTAACGCCCGTATGAAGGCGGGTAATTTTACAACGGAATCTTTGGCTGAATGGGTGAGCTACGCTCACCTTTTCGGCGTCAAGGTTTACGTTACTCTCAATACGCTTATAAAGGAAAAGGAGTTTTCGAGAGCCTGTCGGACGGCTGTGAAGGTTTATCTTTCCGGAGCGGACGGGCTTATAGTTACCGATATAGGTCTTGCCCGTTTTTGTGCGGAGAATCTTTCGGGAACAGAGCTTTTTGCCAGCACGCAATTAAGCACTGCGACTGCAAACGGAGCGAAACAGGCTGTAGAAATCGGTTTTAACGGAGTAGTCGCGGCACGCGAATGCAGACTTGAAGATATAAAAGCCATATCGTCCGTAGTCAACACCGAGGTTTTTATTCAGGGCGCAATGTGCGTGTGCGTTTCCGGACAATGCTACATGTCTTCTATGGCGGACGGCAACAGCGGTAATCGCGGAAGGTGCGCTCAACCGTGCAGGAAGCCGTATTCCGCGTTTTACGACGGAGAATTCGTCAGGAAAGGGTATCTCCTTTCGATGAAGGATCTCTGTAGCGTAGAGACTATGAAGGAGCTTTACGACGCAGGAGCGGGAACCTTCAAAATAGAAGGAAGAAACAGGCGTCCCGAATACGTCGCTCAGGCAAGTAAGACTTACAGAGAACTTGTCGATACCGATTTTACAAAGGATGAAAACAATCTCTGCAACCTTAAAAAGATGTTTAACCGAGGGGATTATACGAAAGGTTACGCTTGGGAAGGAAATTCTCCTTCGCTTATGTCCGTCGCCGTTCAGGGGCATATGGGCGTTGTAGCCGGAAAAATCAACGGGATAAAGCCTTCGGGCGGTCAGATTTCGGTTACGCTCGACCAACCGTTCGTAAAAGGGGACGGATTCAAGATTTTCGATAAAAAAGGATTCGAAGTCGGAAACGCAGTGGCATTGAACGACTCGAACGGCGAAAAGAAAGGCGTTCTTTTCTATAAAGGCAACCCGTCTGTCGGCGATTTCGTTTCGATTACAACCGATAAAGCTCTCGAGGCCCGTACGGTTTTCGAGCCGCACAGAGAAATCGAAATGAGCTTTACTGCCGGCTGCGGAGAAAAAGCCGTACTTACGGTAAAGAGCGGAGAAAAAAGCTTTACGGTTTATTCCGAAAATCCTTTAGAGCCGTCGGAAACGAGTCCTACAGATGAAAAGACGGTAAAAGAGCAGCTTTTGCGGCTCGGAGATACGGTTTTTACCTGCGGGAAGCTTTCGATAGATACGGGAGAGGCCGTTTTTATTCCGAAATCGTTGCTGAACAGAATGAGAAGAGCCGCGGTTGACGGACTCAAAGAAGAGATTCTCAAAAAGACTTCCGAAACAGTTTCAGCTAGACGAAAAGCTGCGGAAAATCTCGTTTTTCCGGAGAAAGATATAAACGGCAAAAAAAAGTCCGACGGAAAGACGAAAACAAAAAAAAGAATCCTCGTTTTTTCGGAGATTTCGCAGCTTGACGATGTTTTTGATCGGCAAACGGACGTTCTTGTCTATAAACCCGACGATTTTTCTTTATCGTCAAAGAACGAAAGGATTTTTTCCGAATTAAGCGGCGTTTACGTCGATATTCCGAATTTTATGCGGACGCGCGACGAAGCTGCGGTAATCGAATTGATTAAAACTTATTCCGTGAAGGGAGTAGTCGTAAACAATCTCGGAGGTCTGAAAATCGCGCGGGAACTCGGACTGCATTTTATCGCAGGCTCGGGACTTAATATAGCTAACGCAAAGGCCGTCGAATACCTGAAATCTCTCGGAGCGGAAGATTTCGTTTTCTCCAAGGAATTAAGCGTGAACGAGATTTCCGACTGCGGCGTGGACGGTTTCGTCTATGCCTACGGAGCGCTCGTGAATATGACGCTTACTCATTGTCCGTATAAAACCGTTTTCAGGTATTCCGACTGCTCGGAATGTCGTTTCCGCGAAAAGGGCGGACGGCTGGTTTATACAGACGAATTGGGCAACCGTTTTACGATAAGAAGACAGAAAATAGCCGATTGTTATTTCAGGGTTGTAAATCCGGGGCTTCTGAACTACGGCGACGAAACTCATATCGAAGGGAAATATCTGATGGATTTGACCTGCGGAAATAACTGGCACGAAAATTATACGCGCGGAAGACTTTTCAAAGGAGTTAAGTAACATTCCGCAAAACGAACGCTATTATGATTAACGAAAATTCAATTAAAAAACTCGAGCTTCGCACGGTTTTGAAAATGGCGGCGGAGTATGCGCAAAGCCTTTCCGCAAAGGAGCTTCTCACGAGTCTTGAACCTTCTTCCGACCGCGAAAGAGTCGAGTTTCTTTTAACGCAGACCGACGAAGCTATGCGTCTTATCAATTATTACAATGTATATCCGTCTTTCGGATTCGATACGGTCAGAGAATGCGCCGATAAAGCGAGGATTCTTTCTACTCTTTCTCTTAAAGAACTTCTTTGCGTAAGGCGGATGCTCAGAACCTCCCGCGAAGTCAGAAGTTCGATGGCTTCCGTAACGGACGAGAAGCTTGTTTATCTTCTGAGACAGGCAGCCGAGCTTTATACCAACAAGAATCTCGAGGAAGAACTGGATTTTGCGATTATCAGCGAGGACGAGCTTAACGACAGAGCTTCCGACGAGCTTTACAGAATCAGAACGGCGATAAGAAAAGCCAACGATGAAGTTAAAAACAAGCTCAACGCCTTCGTTCATTCTTCGGCAATGTCCAAATATCTTCAGGACGCGATTATTACGATGAGATCCGACAGATACGTTATTCCCGTGAAAGCCGAGTATAAGTCAATGGTCGGCGGGCTTATTCACGATCAGTCGGCATCGGGAGCGACCTATTTCATCGAACCTACCGTTATAGTCAATCTTAACAATAAGATAAAAGAGCTTTCGATAGAAGAAGCCAAGGAAATAGACAACATTCTTCGTGATTTTACCAAGCGGATATCGATTTTCGCAGAAGATTTGGTGAAAAACGAATCCGTTCTCGCGGAACTCGACTGTATTTTCGCGAAGGCGAGATTTGCGTCGGATACCAAGTCCGTTCGTCCGACGGTCAGTAAAGACGGCTCGGTCAATCTTATCCGCGCCCGTCATCCGCTCATAGACAGATCGAAAGTCGTTCCCGTTTCGGTAAGACTCGGAGGAGATTATAAGGTTCTTCTCGTTACCGGTCCTAATACGGGCGGAAAAACCGTGTCTTTGAAAACCGTAGGCTTGTTTTCGCTTATGGCGGCGTGCGGACTTATGCTTCCGTGCTACGAAGAAAGCGTTATAGGTATTTACGAAAACGTTTTCTGTGACATAGGCGACGAGCAGAGTATCGAGCAGAATCTTTCTACCTTTTCGGGACACATAAAGAACATATCTTCCATTCTTCCGAGACTGAATAAGAATACTCTCGTACTTATCGACGAAGTAGGAGCCGGTACCGAACCCAACGAAGGAGCCGCTCTTGCTCTTGCGATAACCGAGTATATCCGTAATTCCGGAACTTACGCCGTGATTACGACGCATTATTCCGACCTTAAGGAATACGCTCTCATAACCTCGGGGATAGAGAATGCTTCGATGGAATTCGATCCGCAGACTTTTGCGCCGACTTACAGGCTCGTCATAGGAATACCGGGAAGCAGCAACGCCATAGAAATAGCCAAAAGACTCGGACTTGACGAAAGCGTCATAGCTTCGGCGAGAAACAGAGTAGGCGCGGAAAAAGCAAGTTTCGAGAACGTTTTAAGGCGTGCGGAAACTCTTCGTCAGCAGTACGAAGAAAGCAGTCGGGAGATAGAAGCGACTAAATCGGAGCTTCAGGCTGAGCTTCAGAAGGCAAAGAACAAGAACGAGCTTTTAAAAGCAGAAAGAGAAAAACTACTTTATAACTCCAAAGTCGAAGCCAAGCTTATCGTTTCGCGCGCACAGGAGGAAGCAAAAGAGCTTCTCGACGAAATCAAGGGTATACGGAATAAAGCCGCGGCAGTCGAGGAAAAAGAGATTTTCAAAGCCCGTACTCTCGCAAGGAAAATCGGAGATCTTAAATACGATATAGAAAAAGACGAGACGGGCGACGATATCGTTTACGGCGAAAAGGCGGATATAACCGGACTTTCTGCGGGCGATACGGTTTTCGTAGGTAAGCTTCAGAGTCGGGGAACGGTTACGGCGGTCGACGTTAAAGCGAAAAAGGTTTCGGTAAGAGTCGGTAAAATGAACACTACCGTATCCGCAGACGACGTTTTCGATTGCGCAGACTTTACTCCAGAGAAGAAACGAGTAAACAAAGAATCCAAAATTAAACTTTCCGACGCGTCTATGTCCAACGAAATCAACCTTCTCGGAAAAAACGTGGACGAGGCGATTATGGAAATCGATCCGTTCATAGATATGGCTATGCGGTCGGGGCTTCACGAGCTTCGTATAATTCACGGGATGGGTACGGGGGCTTTAAGAGCAGGTCTTCATAAGTATTTCAAAACCGATAAAAGAATCAAGGAGTTTCGCTTGGGAAGGTACGGCGAAGGCGAAAGCGGTGTAACCATCCTGACATTAAAAAATGATTAAAGACGAGAATTATTTCGATAACTGCGCAACTACGAAAACCGATCCCGCTTATATCGGTCTTACAAGCAGGTTTTTAACCGAAGAGTATTTCAATCCGTCCTCTCTCAGCAAGTGTTCGACAAACGTTTTTTTCAGGCTCGAAGAAGCTCGTAAGACTATTCTTTCAGCATTGGGCGGAGAAAACGGAAATCTTATCTTTACGGCGTCCGGCTCCGAAGCCGACAATACCGCGATTTTCGGCACTTTTAAGCGAGGAAGGGGAAACGTCGTTTCTTCCCTTGCGGAACATCCTGCGGTTTATAATACGCTGAAAAGCCTTGCCGACAGCGGAGAGGACGTCAGATACGCGCCTTTAAATCCGGACGGAAGCGTAAACGTTCGTAGGCTTTGCGAGGTAGTGGACGAAAAAACGCAGCTTGTGTCTCTTATGCACGTCAATAACGAAACGGGTGCTATAACCGATATTAAAGCCGCGGTAAAAGCCGTCAAAGCAATCAATCCGAAGGCTCTCGTTATGTCGGACGGAGTGCAGGCTTTTATGAAATTGCCCGTAAACGTCGAGGATTCGGGCGTAGATATGTATTCGATAAGCGCGCATAAGATTCACGCTCCGAAAGGAGTAGGCGCGTTGTGGGTTAAAAAAGGAGTTAACGTTCGTCCTTTGGTTTTCGGAGGAGGGCAGGAAAGAGGGCTTCGCGGAGGAACGGAGAACGTTGCGGGAATAATCGCCTTTGCCGAGGCTGTTTCGGATATGAAGGAGCGTATACGTTCCAATGCGGAAAACTACGAAGGCTTCAGACGGATAATTCTCGATAAGCTTTCGGTTTTCGACGACCTTCTGATTCCGTGCGAAAACGGCGCGGCTAACGTTTTGTCGCTGTTTTTCAAGGATATAAAGACGGAAGTAATAATGCATATGACCGAAGACGAAGGCTTTATAGTCGGAACGGGATCGGCCTGCAGTTCTAAACACAGAACCAACCGTATCGCGCAGGCGATAGGGCTTCCGAAATGTTACCACGAAGGACTTGTCCGTATATCTTTTTCAAAATACAATACGGAGGCTTCGGTCGAGGCTCTTGCCGAAGCTCTGAAACGGAGTCTTATGACCTTCCGCGGAAAGAAATAAGTCCGCTACGCTATAAACAAAAAGAAAAACAATAAATACGAAGGATTTATAAATGGAATATAACAACGTTATTATCGTAAGATACTCGGAAATTCACCTTAAAGGAAATAACAGAAGCTTTTTTGAAAACGCTCTTCTCGATAATCTCAGAGCGGCTGTAAAACGCTTCGGAGCGCACGTGGTCAAGACTTCGGGAAGATATCTCGTCAAAGGTTACGACGAAGCCGAAGAAAACAAGGTCGCGGAGGCAGTGAAATGCGTTTTCGGCGTCAATTCTTTAAGCTGCGGCAGAGAAATCAAAACCTACGGTTCCGGAATCACAGACGCAAACGAAGCGGTTGACCGTATTTGCGAGAGCTTAATCGATATGTGTCCCGAAGGAAGCTTTACTTTCAAGGTCGAATGCAACCGCGCGGATAAACGATTCCCTTATAAATCTCCCGAAATAACGGCGGAGGCGGGCGGCAGACTTCTCCGTTATAATCACAAAATGAAAGTAAACCTTTATCATCCCGAAAAGGTGTTTTATATCGATATAAGGGAAACCGGTAATACGCTTCTTTATTCGGACGTAATTCACGCCGTCAACGGAATGCCCGTAGGTACGGGCGGAAAAGGACTTCTGCTTCTTTCCGGAGGCATAGACAGTCCCGTAGCCGCTTATATGATGGCTAAACGAGGAATGAATCTCAGAGCAATTCATTTTCACAGCTATCCGTATACGAGCCTGAGAGCAAAAGAGAAAGTTCTCGAGCTTGCGAGAATAGTCAATAAGTATACGCTTCATATGTGCGTGGACGTAGTTTCGGTTACGGAAATTCAGAATCAGATTCACGAAAAGTGTCCCGAAGAAATGATGATAACGATTCTCCGTAGGTTTATGATGAGAATAGCCAATAAAATCGCCGAAAAAGAAGGACTTCAGGCGATTATTACGGGCGAAAGTCTCGGTCAGGTCGCAAGTCAGACAGTCGAAAGCATAACCGTAACGAACGCCGTATCGACTCTCCCCGTACTTCGTCCGCTTATAGCTTTCGATAAAAACGAAATAATCGACGTTGCCCGAAGAATCGGAACGTTCGAAACCTCCATTCAGCCGTTTGAAGACTGCTGTACGGTTTTTCTTCCGAAAAATCCCGTTACCAAGCCGCGGCTTTCCAAAGTCGAATTTTACGAACAGGCTCTCGACGTAGACGCGCTCGTAGAAGAAGCCGTTAACTCTCTCGAAACGTTCGATACCCGCAATCATTGAGTTCCAGTTAAAGCGAGAATACGGAATATACGTAGTCGCTTTGCGGTAAAAAGCCTTCGGCCGTTATTCCGAGGGCTTTTCGTTTACAGTCCCGTCCATTCCCACCATTTTTCGTCGGGCGGTTCGTCAGGTTCGTTTTGCGCCGAAGGGAGGGTTACTTCTACTTTTTCGGAAGCTTTTCCTTTTCGGTCTCCGCAAATCGGAATTGCGTAGTAAACGTAGGTTTTCCCTTTTTCGGTGTCATAATCGCTGAATACGGCTTCGTTTCCGCATAATTTTGCGATAACTACGTCCCGTCCGTTTTTTATCCTGTGGATTTCAAATATCTGCGCATTCCCTGAAACCGTTATCGACGGATAACCTTCGACTATTCCGACGGAAAAGTCGTCGATTTGCGGAGAATAAATCTCTGTTTTTTCTTTGGGAAGATTTTTAAGCGAAAAGTACTCGACAAAAGCGTTTGCGTCGTTTTCGGAAGCAATAACGGGATTTTCGCCTTCCTTATCAGAGTCTATGACGACTTTCAGTTTAGTTACGGAATCGGGTTTAACGAAGTTTTCGGGAAGAGAATCCTTCTGATAGAGCCTTTCGAGAATGTTTTTCATAATATTTGCGGGCGCGCTTCCTCCCGTAACCGAAGAGGGCAGAGGGTCTCCCGAGTATCCGCCCGTCCATACCGTCAGCGTATTTCGGGTAGTATACGCCGCAATAAGAGCGTCTGTATTTTCGTCCGAATCCGAAGCTCCGACCGTACCTGTTTTCGCCGCAATCTGAAAATCCAGTCCGCATAACGTTTTTGCCGTTCCTTTTTTCGCGACGGATATCAGCATATCCGTAATGAGAAAAGCCGAATCTTCGTCGATAGCGCGATTTGACACGGGCTTCCGGACGTAAAGAATATTCCCGTTTTCATCGGTTATTTTGCGGATAAAAGCGGCTTTCGAGTGTTTTCCGCCGTTTGCCAGAGTCGCATAAGCTTCGGTAAGCTCTTTGAGAGTTATTCCGTAGGTAAAACTTCCGAGAGCAAGCGAGAGATTTTCGTCTTTTTTGTCGGTTTTTATTCCGAAATCCGAAAGATATTTTCTCGAAAGAGAAGGAGTCAGCTGATTCATAAGAAAAACAGCTGGGCTGTTGAGCGAGCGGGTTACGGCTTCACGAATCGTAACGCGACCGTAGTACTTGTTCCCGTAATTTCTCGGACTGTAATTCCCGAAAGTTCTGCGTACGTCGTTTATTGGCGTCGCGGGAGTTATCAGTCTTTCGTTGAGAGCTGGTGCGTAAACCGCGAGTGGTTTCACACACGAGCCTGCGTTCCTCTTCATAAGATAGAAATTATTCCTTCCGAAGCCCGAAAAAGCCGTTATTCCAAAGGTTTTGTTGTCGAGAATCATTCCGCAGGTCTGCGCGGGTTTTCCGTCCGAAGTTTTAATATCGCTTTCCTCGACCGCGTTTTGAAGAACCTTCTGCGCTTTTTCGTCGTAATAGGTATAAATCATAAGTCTGCTTTCACCCAGTTGCTTTTCGGTTATTCCGAGGATTTCGCAGGCTTCCTGAACGGCTCCGTGCATATATCTTTTGTAAAAACTTCTGTTACGATTGATTAAAAGAAGGTCTATATGCGAATTTTTAGCCGCAACGTATTCTTCTTCGGTAATATAGTTCTGATCTCTCATAAGAGAAAGGACGATGTTTCGCCTTTTTTCGCATTTTTCGGGATCGTTTGCCGGCGAATATGCCGTAGGAGCCTTTATCATTCCGGCGAGAGCAGCCGCTTCCGGAACGGTAAGATTGCGTGCGCTTTTGTCGAAGTAAGTCTGAGCCGCGGCTTCGATTCCGTAGGCGTTGCTTCCGAAATAGATGGTATTGAGATAGATTTCGAGTATTTCGTCCTTGGAATAATGTTTTTCGACCTCACGGGCAAGACGGATTTCGTTGATTTTTCGGGAAAAGTTCTTTTTCCCGGAAAGATAAACGTTTTTGACGAGCTGCTGCGTAATGGTGGACGCGCCTTCCTTGAATCGTCCGGAAAAGATATTGTTTTTTATCGCGCCGACTATCCGTACGGGGTCCACGCCGTCGTGTCGGTAAAATCTTTTGTCCTCGACGGCAATAAACGCGTTTTTTACGTATTCGGGCAGACTTTGAAGAGAAGTTTTCCTTGCGGAGCGTATAGGAATGCTTTCTGGTATAGGTTTTCCGTTTACGTCATAGACTCCGAAACCCCCGTTTACGCTTATAAGTTTTTGAGGATCGAATTCCACGGCTTCCGGAGAAAACAGGACGACGTATATAAGAGCCGTAACCGCAAGAATAAATACTGCGGCGACGGATAGAGCGATAATCGGGAGCGTTCTGGATTTTTTCGTGTTTTTCATAGCCGTTTTAGTATGCGCGTTTATCACGATTATATAGGAAGAAAATGCCGTCCCGAGATTTACAAAAAGAATTTCGCCCGCAACGGACGGTACAATAATACGGGATTTGAAAATGTCAAGATATTTTGCGAAAATAGTTGAAAAATTTTTAGGATAAATCTGTCATAGCAACATCTCCTTTGGCTTTGCGCCTTAATAATAATGATTTACGCCTTTACGGCTCTCGGAAGGATCCGGACTCGGACCGGAGAGCAGCCTTCTGCTCCTTCCGTATGCGCCGGAAAAACATTCAGGATTTACAAAAAAGAAGAAAAAATGTGCGCCGTCGCTTCGCACGGAGAATCCGGCGATAAACCGGAAGAGTTACCTCAGGGGTGAAGGGATCTTCGCGAGCTTAACGCCTCGGGGTTCCGAAACTTGCAAACTTTACCCGAAAAAACGAAAAATTGCGAAGAGTTTTCCCTTCGCAATATAATATTAAAATATACCCAATAATACGGGATTTAATACTTTTGTAAAATAGGATTGACAAAATAAAGCGGTTGTAATACAATATACGATATATCGTCCGAGGAACTTATACGGACGATTAACGGAGATGTCGATGAACGCTCTTTTTCAGTTTTTTACAAATCCGCCCGAAACGGGAGTAGCTCAAATCGTCGGACATACTATGAAGCCGTCCGACGGTTTTCTTGCGCTTATAGGATACGTTTGCGCGCTTCTTACCGCTTTGATTCTTCACGAGTACGCGCACGGCTACGTTGCTTTTAAATGCGGCGACGATACGGCAAAACTCAGCGGCAGACTCAGTCTTAATCCTAAAAATCACCTCGATCTCGTCGGAACGATATGTATGTTTCTGTTCGGAATCGGCTGGGCTAAACCCGTCCCGATAAATCCGGCCAGGTTCAAAAAGAATTACAGAACCTCTATCTTTCTCGTATCTGTTGCGGGCGTGACGGTCAATATCGTTCTCGGCTTTCTTTTCACGGGACTGTATTATCTCGTCTGCGTGATTACGTCTATGGCTGCGTCTACGGTAGCGGCGTCTTCGGTTCTCTACGTTTTGCTTTATACGCTCAGCGTATATTTCATATACGGCGTTCTTCTGAATATCGGACTGTTTCTGTTTAACCTTATTCCGCTTTTCCCGTTGGACGGCTCGCACGTATTGGAGCTTATTCTTCCGCAGAACTGCGCGGTTTCGAGGTTTCTCAGGCGTTACGGAATGATTATTCTTTACGTGCTTCTCGGACTCAGTTTTATCGCGGATATAACCGGAATTCAATGGCTCGATATACTCGGTTTGTACCTTTATAACGTCCGTAATCTGATTTATTCGTTGTTTTCTGGATTCTGGGGACTGATTTTCGGGGGCTTTTAACCTATGATCGACGAAATTCTCGATTTGTCGCTTTCGGGCGAGGAACTTAAACTTCAGCTCGACGGTTTCAGCGGGCCTTTGGATTTGCTTTTATCGATGGTCAAGGAAGCCCGTATAGAAATAAAAGATATCTTTATTTCGAATATTACCGATCAATTCCTTGCTTATATGGCGGCTCTGAAAAAACTCGATATAGATCTCGGCAGCGAATATATGGAAATAACGGCTACGCTTCTCGAAATCAAATCGCGATCGCTCTTGCCCGCCGTCGAAGAAGACTATTCGCTCGGAGAGGAAACGCCCGAACAGGAAATTATCCGACGACTCGACGAATTCAGAATTCTTAAGGAAGCTTCCGAAAAACTCAGAGAAATCGAAAACGTCGACCGTTTTTATAAACAGCCGGATTTGCCTGACGATATAAATTACGCGGCCAAAGATATGTCTATCGAAAAACTTCTCGCCGCATATACCGAAATCCTTATCCGGAACAAAATTATCGAGGAAGGAGCGGGGCAGGACGAAAAAGAAATAGAAAAGGACGCTTTTACGGTCGCGCAGAAAATGAAACGGCTTCAGGAACTTCTGAGAGAAAACGACAGACTGTCTTTCTTTGCTTTGTTTTCCGAAAAAGCCTCTAAAAGAGAGATTATCGTAACTTTCTCCGCGCTTTTGGAGCTTATGAAACTGCAATACGTAAAAATCGAGCAAAACGGAGAGTTCCAGGATATAACTCTCGAAAAGAATCCCGATTACGAGGGAAGCGAGGAATTGGACTATGACGGTATCGACGTTGGCTGACGTTATCGAAGCTATTTTATTTGTGTCGGGAAACGAGGTTTCTGTTAGCGAAATAACGGAAAAGCTGAACGTTTCCGATATGGAAATTTATGCTGCACTCGAAATTCTTAAAAATCGATTCAGCCGGAATAACGGAATAAATCTGCTCGTTTTCAACGATAAGCTTCAGTTTTCGAGCAATCCCGAGCTTGTGGATTACGTTTCGGCAGTACTTAATCCCATACGGGAAAAAGAGCTTACTAAGGCTATGCTCGAAACGCTTTCGATTATCGCATATAAACAGCCGATAACTAAAGCCGAAATCGAAGAATTGCGCGGCGTAGACAGTTCTTACGCGATTTCAATGCTCGTTAAGCTCGATATGATTTACGTTGCTGGGAAAAAGGATGCGATAGGAAAACCTCTTCTTTACAAAACGACGGACGAATTTCTCAAACGCTTTTCTTTGACTTCGCTTTCCGAGCTTCCCGACACAGAGCAACTTATGGAGAGGATAAAGACGCTCGAATCGGACGTTTCGAGAAGCCTTTTCGATTTTGACGACGAAGAATCGGAATTTTCGGATTTTCGCGATGAAGACAACGTCAGAATTTCGGCAAATCCTTTCGAAGAGCCGCAGGACGATTTTTTCGGCGAGGAAGGCGAAATCCGTATCATAAAATAGTCCGCAAATTTTTTCAGTCCGACCGCGGTTTTTCGGTCGGATTTTTATTAAAAACGAATCACATTGCGATTTGCAAAGCATTATAGCGTATACGGTAATATTTTAAATATCGAAAAGCAAAGCTGTAATTCGTTATAAAATAAGGTTGTGAGCGATAAAGTATTATATTGTTAAATTAAAGCACCCGATAAGTCAAAGTTCATCAATCGGAAAGAATAATCGGCTGCAAAATCAAAACTGGCTGTAAAATGAATTCTCAGAAAAATTGAGGGAATAGTCAGTGGACTTTATTAAGAGATGTAAAGTAAAATCAAAGCCGTATTTGCAAAAAACAAAATGCGAAAAAATCAACGCGCACAAAAAATAGAAACAGCCGAAATCAGCCCGAAATTCGGATTCTGATAAAAGTTAAGTAAAAGAGCGTTGTTTTAACGGAAGTGAAGCAATATGTTAAAAATCAGCAAATTTTGCTCAATTTATTCGCAAAAGTATCGTTTTGCGAATAAATTTAAAGGCCTTCTCGCTCCGTCCTTTTTCCCGTTATTTTCCCAGCTCTGCCGCTCTCTCAAAATATAAAAACCAAAAAAGACGCAGTTCTTTTAAAAACTGCGCCCTTTGTATTTGTTGTTATATTAAAAAATTTAATTCGATTCTACGCAATTTTGAATTTCAGCCGACTTACCTGAAATACTTAACGCCTGCCTCGATTATCGGCATTTCGAAATTGCCGGGAACGTTTTTATAGAGTCCGCTTTCGTATCTTTCGGTGTGTCCCATTTTGCCGAGGACCCTGCCGTCGGGAGAAAGCAAACCTTCGACCGCATTCATCGAACCGTTGGGATTATAAGGCGACTCCATAGTTATCGCTCCGTTTCGGTCAACGTATTGCGTTGCGATTCTGCGAGTAGAAACAAGCTCGTCCATTTTTTCTTCCGAACAGAACAATCTGCCTTCGCCGTGACTTACCGAAACGGAATAAATCTCGTTTTCCTTACAAAGGCTCAGCCACGGAGAATTATTCGGTGCGACTTTTATTCTTGCAATCGTGCTGACGTGACGGCCGATCGTATTGAAGGTCAGCGTCGGCGATTTTTCGGTAAGCGGACTAATCTCTCCGTCCGGAAGAAGTCCGAGCTTAATAAGAGCCTGAAAACCGTTGCAGATTCCGAGAATCAAGCCGTCTTTCCGCAATAATTCTCTTACCGAATCGCTTATTACGGGATTCGAAAACGTGGTAGCAATGAATTTTCCGCTTCCGTCGGGTTCGTCGCCGCCCGAAAATCCGCCCGGGAAGGCAATAATCTGCGCCTTTCCGATTCTTCGGGAAATTTCCCTTACGGAATACTCAATATCGCTTGCCGTAAGGTTTCTGATAACGAAAACGTCGCATTCCGCGCCCTGACGTTCAAAAGCTTTTGCCATATCGTATTCGCAGTTCGTTCCGGGGAATACGGGTATGAAAACTCTCGGCTTGACGACGGAATAATTCGGCTTTTTGGCGGAATAATCGACTTTTTCAGGAACTTTGAGATAAGTAAGCGAAGATTGAGCGGTCGTCGGAAATACGCTTTCGAGAGTTTCGGTAAATGCCTTTTCGAGAGCATCGAAGCTTATCTTTTCTCCGTTGAGAACGACCTCGTCGCCGCCGACTTTTCCGTAATACGAAGCGAAATCGAATTCGGATTCCTTTTCGGTCACGAAAAGAATATCTCCGTAGCCCGGAGCGAAATCCGCAGAAGAAACGTCGTTTTTTTCAAAGCCCGTTCTGTTGCCGAGAAGCGATTTGATAACGCAGGCAAGCGCTCCGCCCTCCTCGCTCACGGCGGCGTTTACGATAACGCCTTTCCCGATGAGTTCGTAAATCTTTTCGTAAGTCGTTTTCAGCGCGTCGAAATCGGGGGTTCCGTTCTGATTTCTGATTACGGAAGCTTTATAAACGAATCCGGACTTTTCGAACGAATTGTGAATGAGAATGTCGTCTCGCGTTACTCCCATGGCGAAAGCGATAAGCGTAGGAGGAACGTCGATATGTTCGTAAGTTCCGCTCATACTGTCTTTTCCGCCTATCGCGCCGAGTCCGAGACCGATCTGCGCTTTAAACGCGCCCAGAAGCGCAGCGGTAGGTTCTCCCCAACGAACGGGATCCTTTCCGAGTTTTTTGAAAAATTCCTGAAGGGAAAGCCTTATCGAATTCAAAGGAACACCCGATGCTACGAGCTTACTTACCGCGCCTACGATCGAGTATATCGCGCCTTCGAACGGAGAATGTTCCAGTAAATCGGTATAAATTCCGTAGGAAGAACAGGTAACGGTATGAGTTACGGCGTTTCCGACGGGAGGCTTCGAAGCCATTATCATAGAAGGCGTGAGCTGACGCTTTCCTCCGAAAGGCATAAGTACGGTCGCGTTTCCTATCGTACTGTCGAAAACCTCTCCGAGACCTTTCTGCGAGCAGACGTTGAGTTCTCCGAGTATTTTTCCGAGTTTTTCGACGACTTCTTTTCCGCTCATTGCAAAGTCTTCGGCAGCAAAGAAATTATCGGAATAATCCTCGATTACGGCGTCTGTTTCCTGTCTTATGCCGTTCGTATCGAGAAAATCACGGCTCAGACTGCAAACTATCTCGCCGTTATAGGACATTTTAAGCGTTCTTTCTTCGGTAACCACGGCAACTTCGTTGGCTTTTATGTTTTCTTCGGCAGCAAGAGCTTTGAATTTAAGTACGTTTTCGGGCTTGACTACGACCGCCATTCTTTCCTGACTTTCGCTTATCGCAAGCTCGGTAGCCGTAAGACCTTCGTATTTTTTGGTTACTTTTTCAAGCCTTATATCGAGTCCGTCGGCAAGTTCTCCTATAGCCACGGATACTCCGCCGGCACCGAAGTCGTTACAACGAATAATCATACGAGAAACTTCGGGATTACGGAAAAGACGCTGAATTTTACGCTCTTCGGGAGCGTTTCCCTTCTGCACCTCCGCTCCGCTCTTTTCAACGCTTTCCGCGGTATGAGATTTACTGCTTCCGGTCGCGCCTCCGCATCCGTCGCGTCCCGTATCTCCGCCGAGAAGAATCACGACGTCTCCGGGAGCCGGTCTTTCTCTTATTACGTCGGATTTTCTCGCGCCGCCGATAACGTAACCCGCTTCGAGACGTTTCGCTACGTAACGGTCGTTATAGACTTCGCGGACTATACCCGTTGCGAGACCGATCTGATTTCCGTAGGAGGAAAAGCCTCCGAGCGCGGTTTTCGTGAGTACGCGCTGAGGAATCTTTCCGTGAATGGTCAAAGACGGATCGGCAAGAGGATTTCCGGCTCCGGTTATTCTCATCGCCTGATAAACGTAGCTTCTTCCGCTGAGAGGATCTCTGATAGCTCCTCCGATACAGGTAGCCGCGCCTCCGAAAGGCTCGATTTCGGTCGGATGATTATGCGTTTCGTTCTTGAACATAATGAGCCAATCTTCGTCTTTTCCGTCGACATCGACCTTTACCGATACCGAGCAGGCATTGATTTCCTCGCTTTGATCGAGATTATCGAGAAGTCCTTCGCGGCAAAGCTTTTTTACGGCTATCGTAGCGATATCCATAAGACAGTGATATTTATCTTTTCTTTCCGCGTAAAGCTCGTTAAAGAGAGTCTCGTATTCTTCCTTAGCAAGGCTTATATCCCGATTTTTTGAATGAATTACTATGGAGTTCAGCTTCGTGAGGAAGGTTGTATGGCGGCAATGATCGCTCCAATACGTATCGATAACTCTGAGTTCGGTTTCGGTGGGCTGTCTGTTTTCCGATACGAAATAGTTCTGAACGAATTTCATATCTTCCGCGGACATAGCGAATCCGCCTCGATTATAGAAATCGAGAAGTTCTTTTTCCTCCATATCGCAGAAGTTTTCCACTTCCTTACGCATTTTTTCGGACGTTTTATGCTCGGAAACGAGAGTTTGCGGGAAAGAAAAACTGCCCTCTTTGCTGTCAACGGGATTGATGAGGTATTTTTTAACGGCAGAAAGCCGTTCGTTGTTCAATCCGGAAAACCAGTAAACGGTAGCGCATCTGACTACGGGCCTTTTTCCTCCGAGAAGAAGCTGAATGCACTGCATCGCGCTGTCCGCACGCTGATCGAATTGTCCGTCCTGATATTCGGTGACGAATGCGGACGCTCCCTCCGGAATTTGCGGCTCGACGGAAAGGCTGTCTACCGGAGCTTCGCAGAATATCGGGTAAGACCGTCTGAATTCATCCTCCGTGAGTCCCTGAATGTCGTAACGAAGCAGTTTTCCTGCCTTTTCCGGCTTGAATCCGAGAATCCCGCTTATTTCGGAAACGAGTTTGTCCGAAGTCTGCTGCCTGTCTTTTTTCTCTATATAAACTCTGAAAATCATTATTACTCTCCCATTACGGAATTTGTCCGACGCGAATTTTCAAACAAGAATTTCAAGTTTCCTTAAAAGCGACCAAACCTATATCGTCTCTTTTCCTCATATCCTTGAAACTTATCTTTGCCGCTTCCGAGTAGGCTTTTTTTACGGCTCCGGAAAGAGTGTCGGCTTTTGCGGACACGCAAAAAACCCTGCCGCCGTTAGTTACGAGTTGCTCGTTTTCGTCAAAATCCGTTCCCGCATGGAAAACCATAGCGTCCTGAACGTCGCCTATCGTTATCGGATAACCTTTAACTACGTCGGTCGGGTAACCTCCGCTCGCAAGAACGACTCCCGCGCAGGCTTTATCCTCCCATTCGATATCGATTTCGTTCAGATTTCCGTCTATTACGGAAACGATTATATCCACGAAATCGGTTTTGAGGAGAGGCAGAAGCACCTGAGTTTCCGGATCTCCGAAACGCGCGTTGTATTCCAGAACCTTCGCCTTGTCGCCATTGACCATAAGTCCGAAATAAAGGACTCCTTTAAAGGTTCTGCCCTCTTCCCTCATTGCGGTTATCGTAGGTTCGATAATTTCTTTTATAACGCGGTTTTTCAGCATTTCCGTAAAGTAAGGGGACGGCGTAATCGCGCCCATTCCGCCGGTATTGGGACCTTTATCGCCGTTAAAGGCTTTTTTGTAGTCCTGAACAGACGGCATAAGAGAATAATGCACCCCGTCTGTAAATACGAAAAGAGACATTTCGTGTCCAGTGAGAAATTCTTCGATTACGACTTTGTTTCCGGCGTCCTTGAAAACCTTGAGCATCATAGTTTCTTCGAGAGCTTTTTCGGCTTCCGCAACGTTCTCGCAAATAATCACGCCTTTTCCGAGAGCAAGTCCGTCCGCTTTTATAACGATAGGATATTTTGCGGTTTTAACGTACGTACGGGCTTTATCGTAGTCGTCGAATATTTCGTAATCCGCCGTGGGAATACAGTTTCGCTTCATAAAATCCTTGGCGAAAGCCTTGCTTCCCTCGATGACGGCTGCCTTTTTGTCCGGTCCGAAAGCCGGTATGCCGTTTTCGGTGAGACAATCCACGAGTCCGGCGGCAAGAGGATTGTCGGGAGCCACGAAAACCAAATCCACGTCGTTTTCACCGATAAATTTCAATATTTCTTCAAAATCCATTACGTCTATCGGGGCGCATTCGGCAATTTCGGAAATTCCGGCGTTCCCGGGAATACAGAAAAGCATTCCGATTTTCGGACTTTTTGAGAGAAAGTGGCAGATAGCGTGTTCGCGTCCGCCAGAGCCTATAACTGCGATATTGTATCTTGTCATTGATTTTTCCTTTTTCCTTTCAGTGTCTGAAATGTCTGATTCCGGTCATGACCATAGTCATTCCGTATTTGTCCGCGGCTTCAACGCTCTGAGCGTCGTTCTTGCTTCCTCCGGGATGAGCGACGGCTGATATTCCCGCAGCCGCGGCGGCTTCAACGCAGTCGCTGAACGGGAAGAAAGCGTCCGATACCATAACCGCGTCCTTTACTCCTTTAAGAGAGTGTTCTATGGCTTGATTCGTTGCCCATATACGATTTGTCTGCCCTATTCCTATACCGAGAGTCGCGCCTTTGCTTACTACGACTATGGCGTTGGATTTGCAGTGCTTAACGACCTTCATACCGAATTCCATATCCGCAAGCTGCCGTTCGGTGGGCTGAATTTTCGTAACGACTTTATATTCGTTTATAAGCTTTTTATCAACGCTCTGAAGAATAAGTCCGCCGTTTATACGCTTGAAATCACGTTCGGTCGAGTCGTTCATAATATCGGCGATTTTGAGAATTCTGAGATTCGTTTTTGCCGTAAGAACGGCCAAAGCTTCGTCCGTATAGTCGGGAGCTATGATTATTTCGAGGAAAATCTTAGCCATATCCTCTGCCGTTTCTCTGTCGACGGGACGATTGAGAGCGATTATGCCTCCGAAAATCGATACGGGGTCGCATTCGTAAGCCTTCATATACGCTTCGTAAATCGTTTTTCCTTCGGCAACTCCGCACGGATTCGAATGTTTGACCGCAACTACCGCGGGACGATCGAATTCCCGAAGAAGCGCAAGCGCGCCGTTGGCATCGTTGAGATTGTTGTAAGAAAGCTGTTTCCCGTTAAGTTGTACTGCGTTGACGAGGTCGGACGGATGAGAAATCATATCCCTGTAAAGCGCGCCCGACTGATGGGGATTTTCTCCGTAGCGAAGCTCTTCCGCTTTTTCAAACGCCATGGTATAGACGTCGGGATATTTTATACCCAGATCTTTTGCGAGATAATCGCTTATCATCGAATCGTAAGCCGCGGTATGAGAGAAGACCTTAAACATAAGATACTTACGGAATCCGAGATCTTTTTCGCCCGATTCGAGCTGAGAAAACGCCTTTTCGTAATCTTCGGGATCGATAAGCACCATAACGTCTTTATAGTTTTTCGCGGCGGCTCTGAGCATTGAAGGTCCGCCGATATCTATATTTTCGACCGCGTCTTCGAACGTGGACTCCGGATTCATAACGGTTTTTCTGAAGGGATAAAGATTGACTATCACGACGTCCACGGGAGATATATCCAACTCCTCGAGAGTTTTCATATGTTCGTCGTTGTCGCGCATTGCGAGAATCCCCGCGTGAATCGTCGGATGAAGCGTTTTAACTCTTCCGTCAAGGCATTCCGGAAATCCCGTTATCGAAGAAACGCCCGTAACGTTTATTCCGTTCTCTTTAAGGAGTTTATACGTGCCGCCCGTGCTGATTATCTCGTAACCGAGTTTTTCGAGGCGTTTTGCGGCCTCGGTTATTCCGGTTTTATCGGATACACTGATTATTGCTCTTTTTTTCATTATGTTTACCTCATTGTTGCGTATTTCGACGATTTATTGCCGTTTATCGGAATCTCCGCTGCCGTTGACCAAGGAAGCCACTACTTCCGGAAGCACCTTATGTTCAACGCAAAGAACCCGTTGCTGCAGCGATTCGGGCGTATCCCCCGGCAAAACCGCAACCTTTTCCTGTCGAATGATTTTTCCCGTATCTGCGCCTTCGTCCACAAAGTGTACGGTTACTCCGCTTTCCGTATCTCCCGAAGCGAGGACCGACTCATGGACTTTAAGTCCGTAATAGCCTTTTCCGCAGTGTTTCGGGATAAGAGACGGGTGGATATTGATGATTTTTCCGCGGTATTTATCGATGATTTCGGGCGGAAGAATACTCACGTACCCCGCAAGAACGATCAGGTCTGGCTCTATTTCGTCAAGAATGCGAAGCATTTCCGAATAAAGCTCTTTTTTGTCGGGATAATCCGTTTTCGATACGACGATATACGGAATTCCGTGCTTTTCGGCTCTTTTTTCGGCAAAAACGCCGTGCCTCGAAGAAATAACGAGCGATATTCCGGCTTTAATGCTTCCGTTTCCTACGCCGTCGATTATGCTTTGAAGGTCGGTTCCTCCGCCGGACACGCAAACTACGATTTTTTTCATAAAATAACGCCCGATCCGCTTACGCAACTGCCGAGAAGGACGGGCTCCTCGCCGAGTTCTTTAAGAATATCGACGGCTTTATCCGCGTTTTCGGGAGCGGTCGCAAGAACCATACCTATACCCATATTGAAAGTATTGTACATCTTTTCGTCCTCGATTTCCGCGCGCTTCTGAAGAACCCTGAAAATCTTCGGGACTTCGTAGGAGCTGCGGTCGATTTTAGCTGCGATTCCTTCGGGAAGAATACGCGGAATATTCTCTATGAAACCTCCGCCCGTGATATGCGCAATACCCTTAATTTCAACCTTTTCGATAAGATTAAGTACGGTTTTTACGTAAATTCTCGTAGGCGTGAGAAGAATGTCGATAGGTTTTGCGTCGAGTTCGGAATCGTATTCGAATAAAGACCTGTCCTCCGGATCGAATAATTTTCGGACGAGCGAATAGCCGTTGCTGTGTATGCCCGACGACCTGAGGCCTATAAGGATATCTCCGACTTTAATGTTCTTTCCGTTGATAACCTTGTCTTTATTGACTATTCCGCAGGAAAAACCGGCTATATCGTATTCGTCTTTTCCGTAAAACCCGGGCATTTCTGCGGTTTCTCCGCCGATAAGAGCGCAGCCTGCCGTTCGACAGCCTTCCGAAACGCCTTTGACTATGGATGCGACCTTTTCGGGTTCGAGTTTCGAAAGGGCTATGTAATCGAGGAAAATCAGAGGCTTTGCTCCGTGACAGGCTATATCGTTCACACACATCGCAACGCAGTCGATACCTATCGTGTCGTGACGACCGGCAGCGAAAGCGTATCTGAGTTTCGTGCCTACTCCGTCCGTTCCCGCCACCATAACGGGAGAATCGGGTTTGTCGCCCAAGGCGTAAAAACCTCCGAAGCTGCCGATATCTCCGAGAACGCTGTCGTTATAAGTCGTCTTGACATATTGCTTCATAAGCCTTACAGCTTCGTAACCGGCTTCAACGTCTACTCCCGCTTTTTTATAATCTATTGTCATAGGTATTTCCTCCGTTTATTCGAGTCCGAATTTTTCGCAGTGATAATTGTCGATATCGAACGAGTATTCTTCGTTAAAGCAGCCCGTACAGAAATGCGTCATAGTACCTTCCGCCGAGCAGGCTGCGATAAGTCTGTCCAAAGGCAGATAATGAAGACTGTCCGCGCCGATAAGTTTACAGATTTCCTCTTCCGTTCTTCCCGAAGCAATGAGCTGATCCTTCGTCTGCATATCCACGCCGAAGAAACACGGTCCGGTTACTTTGGGGCTTGAAACAACCATATGTACCTCTGCCGCTCCGCTTTGCCTTAAAAGCTGAATAATCTTCTTGCTCGTCGTGCCTCTTACTATGCTGTCGTCGATGAGAATGAGTTTTTTACCGCGGATATTGCTTCTGAAGGCGTTCAGTTTGATTTTAACACTGTTTTCTCTCATACTTTGAGAAGGTTGAATAAACGTCCTTCCGATATATCTGTTTTTGGAAATCGCGTCCACGTACGGGATTCCGCTTTCCTCGCTGAATCCGCGCGCGCTGACAAGAGCCGAATCGGGGACTCCGGCTACAATATCGGCTTTGATATCGAGCAATCTTGCAAGATACACGCCGCACATATATCTCGCGTCGTATACGCTCTGCGAATCCATTATCGAATCGCTTCTCGCAAGATAAACGTATTCGAAAATACAGGGTTTCGGCGTCCGCTCTTCAAAGATTTCGGTATTTATGTTTCCGTCGGAATCGACAGAAATGATTTCTCCGGGATTAACGTCCCTTATAACGGCTGCGTCGATCGCGTCGAGAGCGCAGGATTCGCTTGCAAAAATTATTGCACCGTCTTTTTCTCCCATTACGAGGGGTTTTATTCCGTAAGGATCTCTTACCGCGTAAAGCTTTCCGTCTATGATAAAGAGAAGCGCGTAACCTCCTCTCATTTTCCTGCAGGCTTTTATTATGCCTTCGGTTACGTCGTCCTCTATGCAGTCGTTGACCCAGGCCGCGATTACTTCACTGTCCACGGAACTTTGAAAAATATGACCGCGCTTTATCATTTCCGACTTGATTTCGTCGGCGTTGACGATGTTTCCGTTATGAGCGAGAGCCATTCTTCCGAATTTTCCGTAAAAAACCACGGGCTGCGCGTTAACGACGTTGCTCGAGCCGGTCGTAGAATATCTTACGTGACCTATGCCGAGCTTCGTCGGCGGCATCATCGAAAGTTCTTCTTCTCCGAAGACTTCGCTGACAAGTCCCATATTTTTGTAGTAGGAAATCTTGTTGTTGCCGTAAGCCACAGCCATTCCCGCGCTTTCCTGTCCTCTGTGCTGAAGAGAGAACAGCGCGAAATAAATCTCTCGGGCGTAATCCTGCAAATCGTGACCGATGATGCCGAAAATTCCGCATTCCTCGTGAATTCCGAGGTCTTTTTCGGGTACGACGACGGAAGGACGTTTCCTGTATCTGTGATATTTTTTCGTCATTATAAACCCATCATCCTTTTCAGGACTTCCTGATAAGCGTCTTCGACTCCGCCGAGATCTCTGCGGAAACGATCCTTGTCCAGCTTCATTTTGGTCGTATGGTCCCAGAATCTGCAGGTATCGGGCGAAATTTCGTCCGCAAGAATGATTTCTCCGTGATATCTGCCGAATTCCAATTTGAAATCGATGAGATCTATATTTATCCTCGACATAAGTTCGCGAAGAATATCGTTGATTCTGAAAGCCATCGTCTTTATGGTAGCAAGCTCTTCTTCGGTCGCAAGCTCCATAGCGAGAGCGTGATAATCGTTGATCATAGGATCTCCGAGTTCGTCGTTTTTATAAGAAAATTCGAGAACGGTGCGCTTAAGCGCGGTTCCCTCGGGAATACCGAGTCTTTTCGAGAGGCTGCCGGCCGCGATATTGCGCACGATGACTTCTATCGGCACTATTTCCACTCTTCTGACGAAGGTATCGGTATCGGAAACTTCTTCGATGAAATGCGTATGTATACCTTTTTTTTCGAGGAGCTTGAAAAGGTGGTTGGAGCATTTGTTGTTAACAACGCCTTTACCCGAAATGGTGCCTTTTTTAAGTCCGTTGAAAGCGGTCGCGTCGTCCTTGTAGGATACAAGAACCACATCTTTGTCGTCTGTTGCAAAAACCTTTTTTGCTTTGCCTTCGTAAATCATTTCTTTAACGTTCATAGTACTGCTCCTTTATATCAGGTTCTGTATGGCTTCGTTGTCCGAAAGAATCTTTTCTTTCATCTGAATCCTGAGCTTTTTGAGTTTGTCCGTAAGTTCGGGAGAACCTACCGCAAGAATTTCCGCCGCAAGAAGAGCCGCGTTTTCGCTTCCGCTTATGGCAACCGTCGCGACCGGAATGCCCGAAGGCATCTGAACCGTGGAAAGAAGGCTGTCAAGACCGTCGAGAGTCGAACTCTTCATAGGTATTCCGATAACGGGAAGGACCGTATTCGCGGCAATGACTCCCGCAAGATGCGCGGCTTTTCCGGCTGCGGCAATTATCACTCCGTATCCGTCGGTTTCCGCGTTAACCGAGAATTCTTCGACTTCCTTCGGCGTTCGGTGCGCGCTCATAATCATAACGTCCGCCGCTATCCCGAGATTATCCAAGGTCTTTTTTGCGGGCAGAACGCTTTCGAAATCGCTTTTGCTGCCCATAACGATCGCAACTTTTCTCATAGGTATCTCCTTTCGATAAAACAAAAAACGCAATTAATCCATAATTGCGTTTATGCGTAAATTTGCTATTGGTGCGTTGACTTCCGCGCGCGCTGAAGACGATTGCTTGCGGAAGCAGCGACAATCGTCTTGTCGATGAATCCGAAAATCAAATTTCTTTGCTTGGAAACAATCATATTTCCGCCCTCCGTGTGTCAACAGGGTTAATGATATCAAAATATCGTTTTTTTTGCAAGAATTTTTAGGGCGAATCACTAATTTTTTTGTAAAAAAACCGTTTTTTTTGCTTTACTATATGACAATCGGTCGAATTAACGCGTTATCGACGAATCACGAAATAAATCCGAGACTTATGAGAAGGGCGTTATCGACGCGAGTCATAACTTCCGCCGGAAGCTCGCCGATTTTTTCTTTAAGACGGCTTTTGTCTATCGTCCTTATCTGTTCGAGAAGTACGATGCTGTCCCTCGGAAGGCAATAATCTCTCGACGCTATTTCGATATGCGTAGGGAGCTTGGTTTTTCCCGTTTTACTGGTCGTTGCCGCCGCTATGACGGTCGGGCTGAATTTGTTGCCTACGTCGTTCTGAAGCACCAATACGGGGCGTATTCCGCCTTGTTCGCTCCCGACGACGGGACTGAGATCTGCGTAATAGAGTTCTCCGCGTTTTACAGTCATTTTTACCTCCGTTTGCGGATCTCTTTTATGTAATCCGCCTTCGGTCCGATTATTGACCGTTTCTGTTTTATTATACACGGAAAAATCCGAAAACGATAAAACGGCGGAAAAGTCCTCCGAAACGAAGCTATTCCGCCGTTCGATAAACCCGGCTGAGGTTACGCGATTATATTAACGAGTCTCGAAGGTATAACGATGACTTTCTTTATCGGTTTTCCTTCGAGGAGTCCGAGAACGGTTTCGTCTTTACGAACGAGTTCTTCGATATCTTTTGCGTTCATATCCGCGGAAACGGTTATTCTGTGACGGATTTTACTGTTAATCTGAACGGCAAGTTCGATTTCGGACTTAACGAGAGCCTTTTCGTCGAATTCGCACCATCCGTGATTGAAAACGGAATACTCGTAGCCGAGCATTTCCCAGAATTCTTCGCACATATGCGGAGCGAGAGGCGCAAGCAGCTTAACGAGATCGGTAACGCATTCTTTATAGAAAGCCGCATTTGAAACTCCGTCGTTTTCGTACTTGTTGAGAGCATTCAGAAGCTCCATCATTCTTGCGACCGCGGTATTGAAATCGAACGTATCGTAATCGGCGGTAACCTCCTTTATCGTGTTATGGCGGACGTAATTAAGTTCTTTTTCGGCTTTACCGAATGGCCTTTCTCCCGAAACGTCCGCGGATGCCGCTTTAACGACTGTTTTTTCTACTCTTTCGAGCCATTTGGCTATTGCCCGGATACCGTCGTCGCTCCACGGTCCGCCTTCCGTATATCTGTATCCGAAACCGATATACGTTCTTAAAACGTCGCTTCCGTACTTTTCGATATACGGGTCGGGACTTATAACGTTTCCCTTGCTCTTACTCATCTTCTGTCCGTCGGGTCCGAGAATCATTCCCTGATGCGTAAGAGAGCGGAAAGGCTCGTCGAAATCGAGGTATCCCATATCCCTGAGAGCTTTCGTTATGAAGCGGGCGTAAAGCAAGTGCATACACGCGTGTTCCGCTCCGCCCACGTATTTGTCTACGGGAAGCATTCTGTCCGCGATTTCTCTGCTGAACGGCTCGGACACGTTTTTATTGTCCGGATAACGCAGATAATACCAGCTGCTGCAAACGAAAGTATCGAGAGTATCGGGATCGCGTTTTGCGTCGCCTCCGCACTTGGGACACTTGCAGTTCATAAAGCCTTCGTGTTTGAGAAGTGGACTGGTTCCGTCGGGCGTGAAATTCACGTCGTAAGGAAGCTCTACGGGAAGCTGATCTTCGGGAACGGGAACTATTCCGCAGTGCGGACAATGGATTACGGGTATCGGCGCGCCCCAGTATCTCTGACGGGATATAAGCCAGTCGCGGAGTCTGTAATTAACGACGTGTTTTCCCTGTCCTTTGCTTTCGAGAAGGTCGATAACGGCTTTTTTGCCCTCTTCGCTCGTCATTCCGTCGAACTCTCCGCTGTTGCACATTATTCCGTATTCCGTGAAGGGAAGGCTATCGTCGGTTTTATCGTCCTTCGCTCTGATTACGCGGTTAATTTCAAGACCGTACTTCTTAGCGAAATCGAAGTCCCTCGCGTCGTGAGAAGGAACGCCCATAACGGCTCCCGTTCCGTAGGAATACAGAACGTAATCGCCTATCCAGACCTGAACCTTCTTTCCGTTTATGGGATTGATGCAGTACGCACCCGTCCATACACCTGTCTTTTCCTTGACCGTGCTGAGTCGGTCTATCTCCGAGGTTTTGCTGACCGCAAGTCTGTAATCCTCAACGGTTTGCCTCTGCTCGGGAGTGGTTATCCTGTCCACGAGAGGATGCTCGGGCGCAAGAACCACGTAGCTCACTCCGAAAAGCGTATCGGCGCGCGTCGTAAACGTCCTGAACGCGGTTCCGTCTTCGAGCTTGAATTCGACCTCTCCGCCAGTGCTTTTGCCTATCCAGTTCTTCTGCATAAGCTTGGTCTTTTCGGGCCAGTCAAGATTATCCAGTCCGGTTATAAGCTCTTCCGCGTACTTTGTGATTTTAAAGAACCACTGAGTAAGATTCTTGTGAACTATCTGAGAACCGCATCTTTCGCATACGCCGTCGGTAGCCTGTTCGTTCGCAAGAACGGTCTGACAGGACGGACACCAGTTCACGGGCGCATCTTTTCTGTAAGCGAGTCCGTGCTTGAAAAGCTGAAGGAAAAGCCACTGCGTCCATTTATAGTATTCCGGACGACAGGTAACGACCTCGCTGCTCCAGTCGAACATAGCGCCCATTTCGGAAAGCTGCTGCTCCATAATCGAGATATTCTTTTCCGTGCTGTCTTTGGGGTGAATACCCGTTTTTATGGCGTAATTTTCGGCGGGGAGACCGAAAGCGTCGAATCCCATCGGTTCGAAAACGTTATAGCCGGTCATTTTCTTAAAACGCGCGTAACTGTCGGACATTCCGAAATTATACCAATGACCGAGATGAAGCTTGGCTCCGCTCGGATAAGAGAACATTTCGAGCATATAGAACTTCTTGTCCATTCTGTTTTTATCGAAGGCGTAAAGTTTAGTATCCTTCCATATCTTGTTCCACTTTTTTTCGATTTTTACGTTATCCATAAACTCTCCTTCAGATAAAAACCTTTTTACGCTCTCGGTTTAAGCTCTGCTTTGATTCTTCTTACTCCCGACGAAGAGGACTGCTCCTTCGTAATTACGAATTCGCCGAGATCGCCGGTATTCTTTGCGTGAGGTCCGCCGCAGATTTCCATAGAAAAATCTCCCATTGTATACAGCTTGACCATCTCTCCGTACTTATCTCCGAAAAGACCGATAGCTCCTCTTCTTCTCGCTTCTTCGACCGGAACTTCCTCGCATACTACTTCGAGTTTTCTGTCTATGGCTTCGTTGACGAGACGCTGAGTTTCCTCGATTTCTTCTTTGGTCATCGGACGATGGAAGCTGAAGTCGAAACGGAGCCTTTCCGCGGTGATGTTACTGCCCTTCTGCTTTACCTCGTCGCCGAGAACTCTTCTGAGCGCGGCCTGAAGAAGATGCGTCGCCGTATGAAGCTTTGCGGTTTCGTCGCTGTGGTCGGCAAGTCCGCCCTTGAATTTCTGTTCGCTTCCCGCGTGGCTTTTCACCTGATGTTCCGCAAACTTTGCTTTGAAGCCCTCTCCGTCGACTTTAAGTCCCGCCTCGGCCGCGTATTCGGTAGTCATTTCGATGGGGAATCCGTAGGTATCGTAGAGTCTGAAAGCGGTTTCGCCGTTTATGGTTTCGCCCGCCGTAAGAGCCGCGGCAACGCGCCTGAATTCCTTTTCGCCCTGAACGAGAGTCTTAAGGAATTTTTCGTTTTCGATTCTGAGTTCTTCGATAACCTTGCCGTGATTGGCTTCGAGTTCCGTATAAACGTTTTTATAGATACCTATATACATTTCGGCAATCGCAAGCATATCTTCCGTTTTAAGTCCGATATTGTTCATATATCTTACGGCTCGCCTTATGATTCGGCGAAGAACGTAACCCTGATCCACGTTGCTCGGAGTTATTCCGACCTGATCGCCCAACATAAAGACCGCAGTTCTGATATGATCCGCAATGATTCGCATAGCTTTGGTTATTTCTTCGGATTCTCCGTACTTACGTCCGGAAATCTCTTCGATTTTTGCGATAACGGGACTGAAGACATCTATTTCGTACACGCTGTCGAATCCGTTGAGGACGGAAACCGTTCTTTCAAGTCCCATACCCGTGTCTACGTTGCGCTGAGCGAGCGGCTCGAGTTTTCCTTCGCGGTTCTTATTGAACTGCATGAAAACGTTGTTCCAGATTTCCAGCCACTGATTGCCTTCGTCCGCGGGAGAAAGCTTTTTCTGCTCCTCGTCCGTTCCTTTGAAATAGAAGATTTCCGTATCGGGACCGCACGGTCCGGTAACGCCTGCGGGGCCCCACCAGTTATGCTTTTTGTTGAGGTAGAAAATACGCTCTTTCGGAAGTCCGCAGCTGAGCCATATCGACGCGCTCTCTTCGTCGCGCGGACAATCTTCGTCGCCTTCGAATACGGTAACCGCAATCTTGTCCTCGGGAAGAGCAAGATACTTCTCGGACGTCAGAAATTCCCACGACCAACGAATGGACTGTTCCTTGAAGTAATCCCCGAGGCTCCAGTTTCCGAGCATTTCGAAAAACGTAAGGTGGCTCTTATCTCCCACTTCGTCTATATCGCCCGTTCTCACACACTTCTGAACGTCCGTAAGACGCGTTCCTGCGGGATGCTTCTGACCGAGAAGATAGGGCGTCAGCGGATGCATTCCCGCAGTCGTGAAAAGGACGGTAGGATCGTTCTCGGGAATAAGGCTCGAGGACGGAATAATCTTATGTCCTCTCTCTTCGAAGAAATTCAGATATAACTTTCTTAAATTTTCAGCTGTAAGCATAATTATCTACCTCTGTCGTTTTAATATTATAATGCAGACTATAAAACCTGTGCCTTTCATTTTCTCATATTTCGGTCGATTTGTAAAGCCATTTGAACGATTTTGTCAAATATAGCCCTTATTTCGCCGATAATTCGGCCGATATATATTCGGCGTAAGCGTCGAGAATATCTACGGAAGTGTTTTCGTAAACCATACGACAACCCACTATGTCTTCGATTTCGTTGACTACGCTTTTCCCGCCGTAAGTCATAAAGTCTATTCCGACGTAATCGCAGCCGAGAGAATCGCAGATTTTCCCGATATACGAAAGCTCCTCTTCGGTAACTTCAGCTTCGGACGCAATCCCTCCGAGTTTATAATTACTCCGGAAGTCGTAGCGGTTCACTCTTTTCATCGCGACTATCGGCTTTCCTCCGATAACGTAAACTCTCTTGTCGTCGGGCTTGTCCGCAAGCGCCTGAAAAATAAATCTTTCCGAAGCCTCATTCCCTTTTTCACGGCAAGTCCTTTCGATTCCGGAAATCAGCGATTCGTAATCGTTTTCGTCGTTTGCCAAAAAAACTTCGGTTCCTCCGTGTCCGTCGACTGACTTGACGATAACGGGAAAGGCACCGGGCTTTTCGTTTATTTTTCCGTAAGGAATGAAAGGAACGCTCAGCGAAGAAAGAAAATCGTAAGTCAAAGCCTTATTTCCCGCAATACGCTGGGTTTTCCGGTTGTTTAAAGCGGGAATGCCTCTCTCGGAAAGTTCTTCGTAAAGCCGTGGAAGCACGGCTCTGACTACGACCGCGTCGCACTCGAATATCCTTTCGTCGGGATAAATAAAAGCCTTGGTTTCTATTCCTCTTTTCTTCAGCCCTCTTCCGAGAAGAATAACGAATCTTTCGTTTCCTTTGGCTCTCTCCTTATCGTAAACTACGGCGACTTTCATTTTAAACTTTCCACTATATAACGCGCGATGTATTCGGAAGTATCTATTCCTGTCGCGTCGAGAAGGTTCTTGAAATGAGCGTTGGTGTTGATTTCGCAAAGCAAAGGACGCTCGTTTTCGCCGAAAAGAATATCCACACCCGCAAAATCCGCGCCGACTTTTTTGCAGGCGGAAACAGCCAGCTCTTTCATCTCTTCGGAAGGCGTATAAGCCGACATTTTCCCGCCGCTCGTAACGTTTGCTATGAAATCTCCCTCGCGGGCTTGTCTGTAAGCGGCAGCGACGACCTTATCGCCGACGACCTGAATCCTTACGTCCCTTCCGAAGCTGCTGCCGATAAATTTCTGACAAATCATCGTTCTCGGAGTAATCGAAAGAATCTTTTCGGTAAGCTCTTCCCGATTTCTGATAAGATAAACCTGCTTCCCGAAACTTCCGTGGCATTCCTTCAGAACCATAGGATAACCTATCGTTCTCTCGAGAGAATCCGTAAAGCTAAGATCGCTGTACGGCATAAACGATTTCGGAAGCACTATCGTTTCGGGCATAGGAATACCTTCATTTTCGAGAGCTATCGCCGTAAGTCCTTTGTCGTCGCAGATTTCCAGAGCCTTTGCGGAATTGAAAACGCGCAGTCCGGATTTCTCGAGCCTTTTCGCAAGCGAAATATCCTTGTCCCAGAAAAGCACGAAATCTCCTTTCGGGAGCTCCGCTCCTATCGGAAGGGTAGTAAGCTCGATATTGGTATACCTCTCCGTTTCGCAGCCGTTTCTTTCGAGAGCGGCCTGAAGCATATCGTAAATAGTCGAGAATTTGTCCCATCTGACAAATCCGTTAGTAACAAAAATTCCCTTCATCGTTTTTCCTTTTCGTTAGGAACGGTTATCCCGTCCGTTCTCCGCAGTTCCTCGTATAATTTCAGATATTGCTCCGCGGAAAGCGTTTCTCCTCTTACTCTCGAATCGAATCCACAGTTGACGAGAGCTTCTTCCGCCTGCTTCCGCGTCAGCCCGTATCCCGCAATCAGGTTATTGACGAGCGTTTTTCTCCTCATCGTAAATGCGGCTCGGATAAGATTTCTCATTCCCTTACGATCGAAATCGTATTTATTCCTGTCTATCGGAATATTGACGACCGCGCTGTCTACGCCCGGTACGGGATAAAACATCTGCCGCGGGACTTTCCTCGTGATTTTCGGATTCGATATGAGGTTCAGAGCCACCGTTATCGCGCCGTAATCGGCACTTCCGGGAAACGCGCAGAATCGTCTTGCAACCTCCTCCTGAACCATAACCGTTACGGATCCGACGGGAAGGTCGCTTTCCGCGAATTTCATTATAACGGGCGTGGTTATATAGTACGGAAGATTCGCGACGACTTTAAAACTTCCTCCCGTAGCGGAAAGAAGCTCCTTGTCGGGATAGTTCAGCGCGTCGGCAAAAATCACCCGCACGTTGTCTTTTCCTTTGAGAGTTTCGGAAATAACCGGTTCGAGATTACGGTCGATTTCGAAAGCGACGACCTTTCCCGCGGCGTCGGAAAGCTTTTCGGTCAGAGTCGCCGCGCCTGCTCCGATTTCGACTACGGTATCCTCTTTCGTTATTCCCGCATCGGAAACTATGGCGGCAAGAAGATTCCCGTCGGATATGAAATTCTGTCCGAACTGTTTATTGAATTTGAAATTATGACGATTCAGCGTTTCTTTGAGGCTCATACGCGATAGTTTATCACTTTTTCCGCGATTTGTAAAGCATTTAGCTTTTTTCGGCCGAATGCGGATACAAAAATCTTTCGTTTTCGACTAAAATTCTCTTGTTTTTATCGTAAATTTCCCGAAGATTCTCCAAACCGACCGGATGCGAAAGGCTGTCGGCTCCTACTTCGACGGTTACGGACGGGATACTGAGCTTTGAAACACACCAGTCTTTATATCCGCCCGTACTTCCTCCTTTTTCGGCGAAAGAATATCCCGTTATACGGGCTATGCGCCTCGCGTACAGATAATCCCGCCTGAGAATCCGTCCTTTCTGATTGAAATTCCAGAAAATCACCTCTCCTTTACTGTGATAGGAAACGGTTATGTCCGGCCGTACGGTCAGCGTGAATTCCGCAAGAGCCTGACTTTCGGCCTGATCGAGAGGCTTTTTCCCGACGAAGTTTTCGGCCCCGGGATAAAAGACGTTATTTTTTCCGAGTCCCCATTCGGCGTCGAAATTCACATTTAAATCCACGCCGAGGACGTTGGCTTTCCAGAGCCTGAAATCCTTCCCGCAGGAACGAAGAAAAGGAATAAACTTCTTCCATTCCCTCTTTTCTTCGAGAAAGGATATTCCTTCCGTAGCAAGTCTTAATCCGTCGGGATTTACGCAGGGTATAAAGATATTAGTTGTTTTGTATCCGCCGTTTAAAGACGCTTCCGCAAGCCTGAGTACGAGAGGTACAGTTATATGCTCTCTGGCGTGAATTCCTCCCGTTATAATAACGGTTTTTTCTTTTTCCGAACCCCTTTTCCCTTCCGTGAGAACGTACGGAATATCGAGTCCGAGAACGCTTTTGCCTATCGAGCCGGTTATCGCTCCTTTCTTTCCGAGCTTTTCTATTGCCGAAATCAGATCTCCGTAATAAAACATAAAAAACACCTCGCCGCAACAGTATATGAAAATACGTCGAGGTAAGGTGCGGAATCCGGAAAACGGATTATAATCTTTTAAGACGGTCAAGACATTCCTTTACGGCGATTCTGACGTGTTCGTAGGTAAGTCCGCCCTGAAGATAGGCTATATAAGGCTCTTTTATAGGCGAATCGCAGCTGAGTTCTATCGAAGAACCGCCTACGAAGCAACCTGCCGCCATAATCACCTGATGAAGGTATCCCGGCATATCCCAAGGCTCGGGAACGGCAAAGCTGTCTACGGGAGAAACATACTGGATTCCCTGACAGAAAGCTATGAGCTGTTCCTTGGTATCGAATCTGACCGAACATATAATGTCTCCGATAGGATCGCTTTTATCCGGAAGCGTAGCAAAACCCACGGATTTCATCGATTCCGAGAAAAGCAACATTCCCTTCACAGCCTGAGCGGTAACGTGAGGAGCCATAAACAACCCCTGATAAAAAGGTCTGTATCCAGCCTCGTAAGAACCTACTTCCGTGCCGAGGGAAGGCGCGGTAAGTCTGTATCCGACTTTTTCGATGAGGTCCGCTCTTCCTGCTATATATCCGCCGCAGGGAGCAAGACCGCCGCCCGGATTCTTTATGAGCGAGCCTACGATAATATCCGCGCCCGCAGACGACGGCTCGGTTTTCTCGATAAATTCGCCGTAACAGTTATCGACCATAATCACCGAACCGGGCGAAAACCTTTTTACGATATCCACGGCTTTGCCTATATCGGCCACGGTCAAAGCGTTTCTCGAGGTATATCCTCGCGAACGCTGAATATAGACGAGTTCGGGCGAATTTTCCGAAAGATACTTTTCGACGGCTCTTTCGTCGATTACGCCATTATCCATAGCGATTATGTCGAAACCTATTCCGAAATCGGCAAGAGATCCGTTATCCCTGCCGAAAATGACTTTGTTGAGCGTGTCGTAAGGCTCGCCCGTCAACGATACGGCTTTGTATCCAGTTCTGAGTACGCCGAAAAGAGCGACCGTAAGAGCCTGAGTTCCCGAGGAAATGTACGGCGAAACTATCGCGGCTTCGCAGCCGAAAACTTCCGCGTAGATTTTATTGAGAGTATCCCTTCCCACATCGTCGTAGCCGTAACCCGTCGTGCCGTAAAAATGCCTCGCAGCCACGCAATGATTCCTGAACGCATCGAGGACTTTCTTCTGATTGAAAATAGCGGTTTCGTTTATTTTTTCAAATGCGGACGAAAGACTTTTCTCCGCTTCGACAATTATCGTTTCCGTATCGTAATTCATCTTTTTCCTTTCGTTTTATTTATCCGATCCGATTATCGGCGGCTTTTGCGTTTTCAATCGTCTTCTCGATTATTTCAATCAATTCTTTCGTCGGCAGATACGCGTCGAGAAGAATCGTATTCATTCTTTTGAAATAAGAAAGCTGTCTTTTTGCGTAATGGCGGGTATTCAGTTTAACGTTGTCCAAGGCTTCCGAAAGAGAACATTCTCCGTTCAGATAAGGCACGAACTCCTTATATCCTATTCCCTGCATACTCTGGCAGTCCTTTCCGATTTTTCGAAGAAGACCTTCGACCTCCGCTATAAGACCGTCCGAAATCATTTTATCTACCCTTCCGTCTATCCTCGAATACAAATCGTTTCTCTCTCGGGCAAGTTCGAAAATAACGGCGTTTTCGTAGCGTTTTTTGCGCTGTTTTCCGCTTCCCGACGACTTTTTTCTACCCGTCGTCATATATATCTCCAATGCTCTCATAACTCTTTTGACGTTATTCGGATGGATATCCGCCGCCGATTCGGGATCGATTTTTTTAAGCATTTCGTAAATGTAGTCGCCGCCTTTTTCCTCGTAAACCGCATTAAGCTCCTTGCGGACGTTTTCGTCCACGCTTCCTTCGAAGTCCGTTTTGTAAAGAAAAGAATCGAAATAAAAACCCGTTCCGCCTACGATAAGAGGAATTCTGTTTTCTCTCCGGCATATCGCTATTTCTTCGTCGCACCTTTCGGCATAGTCCATACTGCTGAAATAACTTTCGGGTTCGACTATGTCTATAAGCCTGTGAGGAACTCTTCTCTGCTCCTCAGCCGTGGGCTTTGCGGTCCCTATATCGAATCCCTTGTAAATCTGCATAGAGTCCGCTGATAGAATATACGTTCCGAATTTTTCGGCAAGCGAAAAAGCAAGCTCGCTCTTCCCTACCGCGGTAGGCCCCACCAACCCTATCAGGATACTATCCGTTTGAACCATTTCTCTATCTCGCTTCTGGATATTCTGAGGACGAGAGGTCTTCCGTGCGGACACTTCAGGCTCACGTTTTCCGACAGCTTTTCGATAAGACTTTCGGTCTGTGCGTCGGTCAGTCTGTCGCCGCCTTTTATTGCCGAGCGACAGGCGATTCTCGCAAGAACTTCCTTCGTAAACTGCGAATAGTTCTCAAGGCTGTCCTCGCCTTCGAGAAGGCAGGAAACGAACCTTTCCGGAGATATTTCCCCGAGATTCGCGGGAAGTCCGTCTATTCTGAAAGCGTTGCCGCCGAAGGGCTCTATGTCGAAACCAAACGATCTTATAATATCGAGGTTTTCCGAAAGAGCTTCGTACTCTCTTCCGTTTACGGAGAAAATATACGGCACGAGTATAGGCTGGACGGATATTTTCTTTTCTTCGAAATCGGCGCACAGACGGTCGTAAATCAGCCTTTCGTGAGCGGCGTGCTGATCGACGAGATAAACCTCGTCCCATTCGACCGATTGAAGAATTATATACGTGTCGAACATACTTCCGACTTTAACGAGTTTCTTGCCTTTAAGTCCCTCCTGAACGGGAGAAGTCTGCTGACGGGAAGACTTTTTAGTCTGTTCGTAAAGAGCTGAAACGCTTTCGTCGGAAGAAACTTTTTCCGAATAATCCGAACGCACGGTATCCCTGAGCTTTTCAACGGAATACAGAGGAGTTCTGAGAGCTTCGGAATGCCGCGAAAAAGGCAGCTCCGAACGATTCCCGTTTTCTTCTTTAAGAACGTAACTGTAAGGCTCATCGGTCATATCGGAAACGGTCTTGCTTTCGATTGCCGCAGCAGCGTCCTCGTGGAAGAGTTCCTCTTTCGCTTCTCCGAATTCCTTTTCGGGGATTTCGTCTTTCTTTCCGAAAAAGCTCACCTCCGGAACCGAAAGAACCTGTTTATCCTCGTTTTTGACGGCGTCGGCAATCGGCGCGTAAAAAGCCGAAAAAATCCCTCTTTCGTCGGTAAACCTTACGTCGAGCTTATTCGGGTGGACGTTAACGTCGATTTCGTCGTAAGGAACGGTCAGATACAGCAGATAGTAAGGATACTGCCTCGTCATAAGATAGGGTTTGTAAACGACTCTTACGGCGTTGGCTATGTTTGAATTGACCACGTATCTTCCGTTGACGACAAGCGTCTGATAGGTCGTATTGCTCTTCGGATAGAGCGGACTCCCCACGTATCCTTCGATTATATACCGCTTATAAACGGCGTTTACCCGAATCGCGGTGCCGAGCATTTCCTTTCCGTAAACCGAGCAGAAAGCGTCCTCCACTCCCTTTCCCGACGAATTGAAAATCTCCTCGCCGTCCGCGGAATATCTGAAAGATACGTTAGGATTCGCCAGAATAAGCCTCGACACGAGATTGGTTATTTCTCTCGTTTCGCCCGCAGGCTTTTTAAGGAATTTAAGTCTTGCGGGAGTATTGAAAAACAACTCGGAAACGGTTACGGAAGTACCTTTATTGCCGGCTACGGTCTGAACCTCTCCTAAAACTCCTCCTTCGCCGTATATAGCGCAGGCAAAATCCTCGCCCTCAGTTCTCGTAACGAGCTTAACTTTCGATACTGCGGCTATACTCGGAAGAGCTTCGCCCCTGAATCCGAGGGTTTTTATCCCCGTAAGATCCGCGGCTTCCGAAATCTTGCTCGTTGCGTGCGGAAGGAACGCCGTTCTCACAAACTCTTTATCGATTCCCCGTCCGTCGTCGGTTACGGTAACCGAGCCTGTTCCTCCGCCGCTTATCGAGATTTTAACGGTATTCGCGCCTGCGTCGATCGCATTTTCGACCAGCTCCTTGACTACCGAAGCCGGCCTTTCGACTACCTCTCCCGCCGAGATTTTGTTGTATATATCGGAGGGAAGCACTTTGATTTTTTCCATTTACTTCTGTTTACTCTCTATTTCTCTGCTGATTTCCTTTGCTCTCTCTACCACGCGCTTGTCTATTCCCGCAAGCTCGGCGACTTCTATCCCGAAACTCTTGCTCGTTCCGCCTTCCAGAACCTTTCTCAGGAAAACCACTCCGTTCCCCGTTTCCTTCACCGCCATTCCGAAGTTTTTAACGCCGTCGGTAACCGCCGCGAGCCCGACAAGCTCCGAGTAATGCGTCGCGAATATCGTTTTCGCACGTATTTTCTCGGTTATAAATTCCACGACCGCGCGGGCTATGCTCAGCCCGTCGAGCGAGGACGTGCCTCTTCCAAGCTCGTCGATTATGATAAGGCTTTTTTCCGTAGCGTTTCTGAGGATATATGCGGCTTCGGTCATTTCAACCATAAACGTACTCTGATTGAAGAGAATATCGTCGCTCGCTCCGACTCTCGTGAATATCTTGTCGGTCACGGGAATAACGGCTTTATCCGCAGGCACGAAGCAGCCTATGTGAGCCATAACCGTTATCAATGCAATCTGTCGCATATATGTGCTTTTCCCAGCCATATTCGGACCGGTAAGAATAATCGTTCGGTTTTCGCCGTTGTCCATATAGGTATCGTTGGCGATGAAGTTTTCGGTCTTCATAAGCTCTTCGATAATGGGATGGCGACCGGCCTTGATTTCAAGTACGCCCGTTTCGTCGTTAATAACGGGTTTCACGTATCCGTTCGCCACCGAAACCCGACTTAAACTCAGGACGCAGTCCGCGCCCGCAACCGCCCGGGCAATCCTCTGAAGCCGAGGAATATAGGCGACGGCTTTTTCGCATACATCGGCGTAAAGCTTTCTTTCGAGAGCGTTATATTTTTCGCCCGCGGACAAAAGCCTTTCTTCGAGGACTTTAAGCTCCTCCGTAATAAACCTTTCTCCGTTGGTCAGCGTCTGCTTTCTTATATAGTCCGCAGGAACGCTGTTCTTAAAGGAATTGCTGACTTCTATGTAATATCCGAAAACTTTGTTGTAACCGATTTTAAGAGTCTTGATTCCCGTTCTTTGTTTTTCCCGAAGCTCGAGGTCGGAAAGCATACCCTTCCCGTCTTCGGAGAGTTTTTTAAGTTCGTCAAGCTCGTCGCTATAACCCCTTCTTATATAGCCGCCGTCTTTAAGCATAGCGGGAGGTTCGTCGGCTATCGCACGGGACAAAAGCCCGAGAAGCTCTTCGTATCCGACGAATTCGTCTCTTACTTTTTTGCAGAAAACGGACTTCGTATAGGAAAGAGTCTTGCCTATATCCGGAAGAACCTCCAAGGACGCCTGCAACGCCTTGAAATCCCGCGGCATAACCGTTCCGTAAGCTATTTTGCCGCAGATTCTTTCTATGTCGCGTATTCCCCTTAACTTGTCGTAAAGCGTTTCCCTGAGAAGAAAATCGTCGACAAAGCATTCTACCGCGTCGAGACGACTACGGATAGTTTTAGCGTCGCTTAAAGGACGAGTTATCCAGCCTCTGAGCATTCTCGCGCCCATTCCCGTCGCCGTTTTGTCGAGAAGCCACAGCAGACTTCCTTTCTTTTTCTGCTCCCTGTTTGTCTGGGTAAGCTCGAGATTCCTTCGCGTATTATAGTCAAGCGACATATATCGGTCGTTCGTTACGAGCTTTATGCCGTCGATATTGAGAAGGCGTCTTTTCTGAGTTTCGTCGAGATAGGAAAGAACGGCTCCTACCGCTCCTATCATAAGCGCAGATTCCTTGATCTCGAAAACGTTTATCGAGTGAACCCCGAAAAATCCCGTGATTACGCTTTCCGCTTTTTCGGGATCGAACGCTGTGTCTTCGTAAGGACGCATATATGGTACGAACTCCGATCTGATGCAGGCTAATTTGTCGTTATAGGCGAGAGCCTGAGAATTGCAGATAATCTCGGCGGGCTTAAGAGAAACGAGCGCTTCCTGAAGCTCGGTTTCGGTCTTTTCGGAAAATTCGCTCACCGAAAGATTGCCAGTGGTTATGTCAACCCAACAAAGGGCGGCTTTCCCCGAACATCCGTATACGGCGGCAAGATAATTGTTAGCCCTTTCGTCGAGCATGGAATCTTCCATTACCGTGCCGGGCGTAACGACTCTCGTTACCTTTCTTTCGGCGACGCCTTTGTCGTTAAGATTGAGCTGCTCGCATACCGCAACCTTACAGCCGGCCGAAATAAGTCGGGATATGTAATTATCCAC
Source organism: uncultured Eubacteriales bacterium (assembly GCA_900544545.1). Lineage (GTDB taxonomy): Bacteria > Bacillota > Clostridia > Christensenellales > CAG-314 > UMGS692. Next base: position 52,822 of record UQVY01000004.1, on the reverse strand, counting down.
GGCGTGATACGGGACTCCGCACATAGGCGCGCGATTCTTCTCCCCGCAGTCCCGTCCGGTCAACACGAGATCGAGTATAGAGCTTGCCTCCACCGCGTCGTCAAAGAACATTTCGTAAAAATCGCCCAGTCTGAACATAAGTATACAGTCTTCGTACTGCTTCTTTATGTTCATATACTGCTGCATCATAGGTGATAAAGCCATCGTTTTACTCCTCGATTACCGTTCCCCAGAGAGTTGCCGAATTATGTTTGTCTATCCTTACGTTAACGAAACTTCCTATAAGGTCCTTATCGGAAACGATATTCACGAGACGACCGTTCTCCGTCCGTCCGCAATAGGTTTTGCGTTTGTATTTATCGTTGATTCCTTCGACGAGGACTTCGTAAACCCTTCCTTTCATTTCAGCCGAAATCTCGTTAGTTATCTCGTTCTGAAGAGCCTGAAGCCTCGTTATCCGGTCGCGCTTGACAACTCTGTCCACCTGATTGTCCATAGAATAGCCGGGAGTGCCTTTTCTTCTCGAATAAACGAAACTGTACAGCCCCGTATATCTTACCTTCCTCAGAAGGTCGAGAGTTTCTTCGAAATCCTCTTCGGTTTCTCCAGCGAATCCTACCATAACGTCGCCGCTTATGCCGCAATCCGCTCCGAGAGTCTTTCTTATATCGTCGATAAGTCCGAGATAATGCTCTCTCGTATATCTTCTGTTCATAGACGCGAGGACTTTATTGCTTCCCGACTGAACGGGAACGTGTATGTAATTGCACAGCGTGTCGTGTTTCGCCATAACTTCGAGAATATCGTGAGTCAAATCCTTCGGATGAGAAGTAAGGAATCGTATCCTGTGTTTCCCGGGAATGGAACCTACTTCATCGAGAAGCTCCGCAAACGTTACTTTCGGTTCGAGATTCTTTCCGTAGGAATTGACGTTCTGTCCAAGAAGGGTAATCTCCTTGTAGCCCTCGTCCAGAAGCCTTTTCACTTCGGACACGATTACGTCTTTATCTCTGCTGCGCTCTCTTCCGCGAACGTAAGGGACTATGCAGTAAGTACAGAAATTATTGCAGCCGTAAATGATATTGACCCACGCGTTTACTCCGCTCGTGCGGTAAATAGGAACGTCTTCCGGCACGGAATCGATAAGTCCCGTATCGATAAGTTCTTTTTTAAGACGCACGTTATCTATCTTTTCTCCGAGAAGATGCAGATTGCCCGTACCGAGAATGATATTCACGAAAGGAAATCTCGTTTTGATTTTGTTCGCGACTCCGTCCTGCTGACTCATACAGCCGCAAACGACCGTAATCAGTTCGGGACGGACCTTCTTAAGTCTTTTGACTTCTCCGATATGTCCGAGAATCTTGGCTTCCGCGGTTTCTCTTATGCAACAGGTATTAAAAACGATGACGTCCGCTTCGGTAACGTTGGGCGCTTCCGTATAGCCTTTGCTCTGGAGGACACCCGCGATTTTTTCCGATTCGTGGACATTCATCTGACAGCCGTAAGTATGGATATAGTATTTCATAATCAAATCTCCTGAACACGTATTATAACAGATTTCGACGCGAAAAGCAAGGATTTAACGATAATCGCGGCAACGGACGGTTTTTTCGATAAAAAAAGACGGAACGGACTCCGTCTTTCTTGTTTTTGAGGATTATTCGGTTTCCCTTCGGAACCTGACCTCGTCCCAGATTTCCAATCCGAGTTTTTCGGCTTTCTGGAGTTTACTTCCGGCGTCGGCTCCAGCCAGAACGACGTCCGTGTTCTTACTGACGGAGGAAGAGGTTTCTCCGCCGAGCGATTCGATTATCGCGGAAGCCTGACTTCTCGTGTAGTTTTCGAGAGCCCCCGTAAGAACGAATTTCATTCCCTTGAATTTACCTTCGGAGGTCTTCTGAGAAAACACGGGATCGATTCCCTTTTCTTTAAGCTTACAAATAAGCGTTTCGTTTTCTTCGTCCGAGAAAAACTCTGTTATGCTTCGGGCAACGGCGTCTCCTACGTCCTCGATTGCCGTAAGCTCTTCCGCCGTCGCGCGGGAAAGAGCCTCCACGGACCCGAAGACTTCGGCTAAATCCTTCGCGGTTTTTAGCCCGACGTTGTCTATTCCGAGAGCGAAAATGAAATTCGCAAGAGGAATATCCCTGACTTTTTCAAGCGCGGCAAAAAAGTTCTCCGTTTTCTTTTCCTTGAAACCGTCAAGCTCGGCAAGCCTTTCTCTCGTTAAATCCCAAAGGTCGGAAGCCCTCGCGACGCCGAGTTTATCTACCATCTGAGAGACCGTTTTCTCGGAAATTCCGTCTACGTTGCAGGCGTCTCTTCCGCAGAAATGAACTATCCGTCCGATAATCTGCGCACGGCAGCCCGTTTCGTTCGGACAGAAAAGATGCGCGCCGCAAAAGACCGTATCCGCTCCGCACGACGGGCATTTTTCGGGAATAACTATGTCGCGGCTTCCAGAAACGTCCTCGGCTATTCCAAGAATTTCCGGAATAACGTCGTTGCTTCTCCTTATATAAACATCCGAGCCGATTTTTATCCCTTTTCTTTCTATATCTCCGATATTGTTGAGCGTAGCGCGTTTTATCGTGGCTCCGCATAACTCGACCGGCGCAAGATGAGCGAGCGGCGTGATTTTACCCGTCCTTCCGACGTTCCATTCGACCGCCAGTAGCCTCGTGGTTACTTCCTCCGCTTCGAATTTAAAAGCGACCGCCCATTTGGGGAATTTTTCTGTATAGCCTATTTCTTCCCGAAGCGCAAAATCGTCGACCTTTATGACTATTCCGTCTATCAGATAATCCAAAGAAGGTCTTTTCTCGGCTTCCCTTTCGATAATAGCTTTGATTTCTTCGTAAGTCTCCGCTCTTTCGAAAAGCTCGTTGACCGAAAATCCGTTGCTCTCGAAAAAGCTTACCAGCTCGGTCTGGGAATCGACGTCGGGAATCAAACCGTAATTCAACGAATACAAAACCATACTGAGATTTCTTTTTGCGGTAACGGACGGATCGAGATTCCTGATTGCTCCGGCGGCTCCGTTACGGGCATTTTTCAAAGCCTCTTCCGGATACCTCTCGTTGAATCGTCTGAGCGCGGAAAGCCGCATATAACCTTCCCCCTGAATATCTATCCTGCCTTTATAAGGTATCGACAAAGGAAGATTTCTGACCGTTTTTATCTGCTCGGTAACTATCTCGCCGATGATTCCGTTTCCGCGGGTAACGGCTCTTATAAGCTCTCCATCGTCGTAAGAAAGACTGATATTCAGTCCGTCGTATTTATACTCTACGGTAAAATCCGCGTCTCTGTATTCCGCCTTTATTTTCCCGATCCAATCCTTAAGCTCGCCGAAAGACTGGACTTTATCCATACTGTAAAGCCTTTTGGCGTGCGTGTATTTCTCAAAACCTTTAAGCGGCTCTCCGCCCACGCGTTTCGTCGGCGAATCGGGCAGAACCGTACCGTAACGCTTTTCCATATCGACGAGTCTGTCGTACAGAGCGTCGTAAGTTGCGTCGGATACGGAAGGAGCGTCGTTTTCGTAATACTCCTTCGCCCATCGATTGAGCGTTTTAACGGCTTCTTTCATTTCCGGAAGCCATGAAGAATCGTGAGTCATTTCTTTACCTTTTCTGCGGATTTTAACGGCGTTTCCCGATTATCGGACGAAATCGGAGTTTCCCCGAAGGAAAACCGCGCGGTCAATATTATGCGACCGAAAAACAGTCATTGTTTTTTTGTTATGGGGGCAAATTTCACTGCGAGAGTTTTAACGCCTATACCTTTGAAAGCAACGTCTATGTTATCGCCTTTCTGTCGTATAACTATTCCGTCGCCGAATACCTTATGTACTATCTTCGTTCCCGGAGGATAATCCGATTTCGTTTTGGCCGCAGCGTATTCGCCGTAAGAGGAAGGCCTCCTTTCCGACGAAGAACCTTCGTAATCGCCTCCGTTCCGATAAGACGCTCCGTAATCGTCGACAAACCGTTCTCCCGACTTTCTCGACGAATAACGGTCGGGACTCTCGTAGTTCAGCGTAAGCGCAACCTGTCTGAAAAACGGCGACTCGGCTTGCTCTTTTCGCTGACCGTAAAGGAATCTGCTGCACGCCCGCGTAAGGTAAAGCCTTTCCATAGCTCTCGTTACGGCTACGTACATCAGACGTCTTTCTTCCTCCATCTGACTCTGCGAGAATTGCGCGGACATCCCCGGGAAAATACCCTGCTCGAGACCTACAACGAAAACCGTTCTGAATTCCAGACCTTTAGCCGAATGAACGGTGGCTATGGTTACGGCGTCGTCCGAGCTTTCTTTACGGTCGTAATCCGCCTGAAGAGATACCGACTGAAGAAAATCGCCGAGTCTTGCTCCGGGATTGCTTTTTGCGAAATCCGCGACGGCTTGTCTGAATTCGTCGACGACTATGGATTTTTCGTAATCTCCTTTATTTTCGGAAGAATACGCGCTCCGAAGCTGAATCACTTCAAAAAGCAAGTCCGTAAAATCCAGAAGCGGCTCGGCATCCGAGGCTTCGGTCATATCAAGGATTATTTTCGCAAAATCCTTTATCTTGCACCTGAGAGCCGTACTCAGCCCCGTGATTTCCTCACAGTTGACCGCGGCTTCGAGAGCGTGATAACCGCACTCTTCGGCAAAAACCCTGAGTTTGTTGAGAGAAGTCTCGCCTATTCCTCTGCGCGGGAAATTGACTACCCTGTAAAAAGCTTCGTCGTCGCACGGATTGTCTATCAGTCTGAAATAAGCCAGAATATCCTTGACTTCCTTCCTGTCGAAGAATTTGAATCCGCCGTATACCCTCGACGGCACGCCGAATTTTAAAAGCTCCTGCTCGAAAGACCTGCTGAGAGCGTTGATTCGCATAAGAATCGCGCAGTCGCCGAAAGCAAGTCCGTTGTAACGGTGCAGGGACATTATCTGATTGACGACAAACGTAGCTTCTTCCGATTCCGAAGGCGCGCTGTACATTTCTATTCTCACGCCGTCGGAGTTTTCCGTCCATAACTTCTTAGGGAAACGGTCGCCGTTTTTTGAGATAATCTCGTTGGCTACGCCGAGAATCTTTTTCGTCGAACGATAGTTCTGTTCGAGTTTATATATCCTTACGTCGGGAAAATCTTTTTTAAAATCGAGAATGTTGCGGACCTCCGCCCCTCTCCAGCCGTATATGGACTGGTCGTCGTCCCCGACTACGAAAAGATTTCCGTACTTCGCCGCAAGCATTTTCAGAATATAGTATTGAACGCGGTTCGTATCCTGAAATTCGTCTACGCTTATATAACGGAAACGATTGCCGTATTTCTCGCAGGTATCCGGATTGTTTTTCAGAAGAAAAAAAGTATTGCAGACGAGGTCGTCGAAATCCATCGCGTTATTGGATTTAAGGGAATCTCCGTATTCCTTCATAACGGTAAAGATGACTTTCCCGTGGAAATCCGATTCGAGATATTCGGCGTAATACGAAGAGGGCGTAAGGCCTTCGTTTTTTGCTTTTGAAATATGGAACGCAAAAGGGAGTTCGGCGTCTTTTTCGCCCAACCCCAAGCGTTTAATTACGTTTTTGAGCACTTTTTCCGACTCGTTTTCGGTATATATCGAAAAATTGGACGTATATCCCGCGGACGCCGCCTCAAAACGCAAAATGCGCGTACACATACTGTGTATGGTCGTAACCAGCATTCGTCCGATATTCCCGAGCATACCGATAAGGCGGTTTTTCATCTCGTCCGCCGCCTTATTGGTAAACGTAACGGCAAGGATATCGTCGGGATTAACCCCGCGCTCCCTGACCATATACGCGATTCTGTGAGTCAGTACTCTGGTTTTTCCGCTTCCCGCTCCCGCAAGAACCATAACGGCTCCGTCTACGGCCTCCGTCGCTTCTTTCTGAGCGGGATTAAGCTCGTCCAGAAAGGATGACACTACTGTTTATTAACCTCTTTTTCCTGTTCCTGAAGTCTTTTAATGACTGCGACGTAACCGCCGTTGCCGTATTCGAGACTTCTGTTGATTCTGCTTATAGTAGCCGTGGACGCCTTTGTTATATAGGAAATGGCGTTATAGGTAACCTTATCGTAAAGAAGTTCGGAAACCTGGAATCTTTGAGCAAAGCTCTTCAATTCGGACATACTGCACAGATCTTCGAAGAACATATAACAGTCTTCAACCGTTTCGAGAGTAAGTATACCCCTGAACAACTTGTCCAATTCTTTGGATTTTATCTTTTCGTTAGCCATAACAGACCTCCATTTCGTGTTCTTTGTGTTTTTGTGTATTAAATCGCTTGTCAATGTTTAATTTATTAACACTGCAAAATATACAAGTCTATTATAACAAACTTCAGGTAAAAAATCTACTTTTTTTCGACAAATTATTAAAGTTTTTTTGCTTTTTCTTTAGCTTTTTGCTAAAGCGTGAAATCGTTCATCCCTTGGGATGTTCTTTCTCGTATTTCCTGACCATTTTCTGATACTTTTCGGAAATTTCCATGGTTTTTATGATTCTTGCGCCGTCGGGCAGGTCGTTCACTCCTTCGATTTCGCACAAAATACTTATGGGATTGGTAACGATTTCCTTCATTTCCATAATTTCGCAGACTTTGTCGTAAAATCGCTTATCGTCCTCGTACTTTTTCCGATTATAAAGCATTACGGAAAGCTCTGCTCTCTCCTCTTCGATGGCTTTTTTCGCCGTCGTACCGTTTTGCCGAGCCTTGGACTCCATCATATCCCATTCGTCGTGTTTCTTTTCCCAGAAGCCGCTTCTGAGTCTGTCTTTTGCTTCCTTTGCGTACGTTTTGAACGTTGTTTTGCCGCTCATTGGTTTCCTCCTTTCCTTTTTCGACGTAAAAATAAAAATTTCGACAAAAATCGCGTTTTCCGTATACTAAAACTGCTTATCCGTAAATCTCACGGATAAGCAGTCTGTTTCTTATTCAATTACTGTTTGCTGCGTTTACGAGCCGCTTCGGCTTTCTTCTTGCGGCGTACGCTGGGTTTTTCGTAATGCTCCTTACGTCTGAGGTCGCCGATAATGCCATCTCTCGCACATTTTCTCTTGAATCTGCGCAGTGCGGAATCCAACGTTTCGTTTTCGCCTACTCTTATTACTGACATTCTTTTCGCCTCCTTTCCTGTAAGGTTCTATTTCAACGTAATTCTCATAGTTGCCTTTATATTATATCGTTTTTCAGCCTTTTGTCAACTGTTTTATGGCGATTCCGTCCATTTTTTTACAGAATTTATCTACGGCCAGAAAATTTATCACTCGAAAGGAAGCGGCTCTCCTCCGAGGATATGGATATGAAGGTGCGGAACGGTTTGTCCCGCGTATTCTCCCTGATTGACGACGAGTCTGTAACCTTCTTCGAGATGAAGAATCGGGCGAAGTTCTTTGAGCTTCAGGAGCATACGGGCAAGAGTTGCTGCTCTTTTTTCGTCAAGATCGTCGAGCAGCGGATAGTGCTCCTTCGGAATCATAAGGTAATGAAGCTTGGCTTTCGGAGCGATATCGTTGATTATAATGCAATCGTCGTCTTCGTAGACGCATTCAGAAGGGATATCTCCCCCGAGAATCTTACAAAAAATACAGTTTTCCATAATTCTTTCTCCTCTTTATGGCTTGTTTTCGATTGAAACGCATTTGAATCCGTCCTTATAACGCTCGGTTAAAACGACGGGAATCAGTTTTCCCTCGGGAACTGGAACGTCGGAATAAACCCTTATATAGTTTGAAGTATAACCGCCGTCGTCCTCGAAAATAACCGACCTTTCCGCGCCTTCGAATTTCGACAGATATGCATTTCTGAGTTCTTTTTTGAGAGCGATAAGGTCGTCGACTCGTTTTCCTTTAATTTCGGAAGGAACCTGTTCCATCTTTGCAGCGTTCGTCCCGTTCCTTAAAGAATACTCGAAAACGTGAATATCCGCGAAGGCGACTTCTTTTGCAAAGGCAAGCGTTTCTTCGTGCATTTCGTCCGTTTCGGTCGGAAATCCGGCGATAATATCGGTCGTTACGGCGGCTTCGGGATAATACGAACGGATTAAATCAACCGCTTCGAGATAGGCCTCGGGCGTATAGTGCCTGTTCATTCTTTTGAGAACTTCGCGACTTCCGCTTTGCAAAGAAAGATGGAAATGGTCGCAAAAAACAGAGTTTTGACTTACGGAGTCGAGGAATTCCCGCGTGATTACGTTGACTTCGAGACTTCCCAACCGCAAACGGGTTTTTCCGTCGCTCAATAGGGTTACGAGCCGACCTAAACTGCTTCCGATATCCTTGCCGTAAGAACTTATGTCTATCCCCGTCAGGACTATTTCGTCGTGCGTTTTTCTGAGAATATCGAATTCCTTGCGGATTTCTTCCGAAGAGCGGCTCCGTACTCTTCCGCGCAAAAACGGAATAAGACAGTAGGAACAGAAGTTATTGCAACCGTCGGCGATTTTAATGACGGCGCGCGTTCTTCCTTCCGATATAAGTCCGCCTTCGTTATATTCGAGAGGAAGCGCGTCCACCTCCGTTCCTTTATCGAAAAGATGATCGACTATGGCGTCTTTATCGGCAACTCCCTTAACGAAAGTAACGCCCGATATCGACGAAAATTGCTCGGGATTATGTTGGGACGCGCAGCCGCAGATAAGGATTTTCGCGGAAGGATTGAGTTTAAGAGCGCGAGCAACGGCCTGACGGGATTTTTTTTCGGCTTCGTTCGTTACGGCGCAGGTATTGATTATGTAGGCGTCGGCTTCGCACAGCTCCTCGGAAGTTTCGCAGCCTCTCGCTTTTAAAAGAGAAATAAGCCTGTCCGCTTCGTAACGGTTTACCTTGCAGCCGAGATTGAATACACAAACTTTCAAATCGAACCCTCCGAACGGGATTTTTTCATAACTATCGCCATCCACTCTCCGTCGCTCGTAATTTCTTCCGTCGTAAATCCGAGTCCGTTATAGAGTTTTTCGGTTTCTTCGAGACGAGTATCGAGAATTCCCGAAAGGATAAGAACAGTACCTTCGCGAACGCATCTCGTTATATCGTCGGCAAGGTGAACAAGAATATCGGCGGTCAAATTTGCGAGAACGACGTCGTAACTTCCTTCAGCCGCGGACAAAAGGTCGGCGTTTACGATTTTAACGTCCTTTTCGCAACCGTTGAGTCTTGCGTTCGCAACCGAAGCCTCGACAGCCTGCGGATCGAGATCGACGAGCAGAACGTCCTTTGCTCCGAACAGACGCGCAGCAATCCCGAGAATTCCGCTCCCGCAACCTATGTCGGCTACGGATTTACCGCGGATTTCTACGGTCTGCATAAGTTTAAGAACCATAGAAGTCGTTTCGTGTTCGCCCGTTCCGAAAGCAAATCCCGGGTCTATACGGAGAACGATACGGTTTTCTTCGTTTTTATAGTCGATCCATTCGGGACAAACGACGATATTTCCGAGGACTATGGGTTTGAAGTACCTTTTCCAAACATCGCGCCATGTATCCGATTCTTTTTCGGAAAGAGTGATTTCGGAAGAACCTATATCCATTCCGAGCGATTTGATTTCTCTTATTCTCTCGTAAAGAACGGGAAGAACTTCGTCCTTTCTGTCGCTTAAAACGTATCCGTTGAGAATAACCTCGCGGTCAAAGTCTTTTTCGACGGCGTCGTCCTTGTAATCCCAGGTATCATCGAGAAGGTCTTTTTTATCGTAGACAGAAACGCCCTCCCCCGTCAGTTCCTGAAGAACGTCTCCGAGAATTTCGCTTCCGAGCGTAGTCGTTTTAATTTTGATTTCAGTGTATTTCATTCTTCGCTTTTTATCCGTGTTAAAATCAGCCGACGACGTCGTACACGATAGGCTGGACTTCGGGCTTTTCGTTGAGAATTGAAGTGGCTTTGACGTATTCTCTTACGGCTTCGTCGATACGTTCTTTCCGTGAAGTATGCAAAACCGCGAGCGGTTCGCCTTTTTCTACGAAATCGCCCGGCTTTTTAACGAGAGTAATACCCGCTGAATAGTCTATCGCGTCTTCTTTTTTCTCTCTGCCCGCTCCGAGAATAATGGAAATCTCTCCTATTGCTTCGGCGTTAACGTGGTGAACATAACCCGATTTTTCCGAAAGAACCTCGACGTTATAAGGAGCGACGGGGAATTTTCCCGTGTCGTGAAGATAAGAAACGTCGCCTCCCTGAGCTTCGACCATCTCGCAGAATTTTGCGAAAGCCTTACCGTTCGCTATGGTTTCCTTGACGAGTCTTTCGGAATCGTTTCCGAAGCCTGCAAGTTTTAACATACAGGAAGCGATCTGCGTACAAAGCTCGGTAAAATCCGCGGGACCGTTTCCTTTGAGAGTCTCTACGGCTTCTATGACTTCTATGGAATTTCCGACCGCGTTTCCGAGAGGTCTGTCCATATTCGTGATAACTGCCATAACCTTCTTACCCGCGGATTTTCCTATGTCGACCATAGAGCGGGCAAGTTTCCGGCTGTCTTCGAGAGTCTTCATAAACGAACCGCTGCCCGTTTTTACGTCGAGGACGATACAATCCGCGCCCGCCGCAAGCTTTTTACTCATTATGCTCGAGGTGATGAGCGGAACGGATTCTACGGTAGCCGTAACGTCCCTCAGCGCGTAAAGCTTTTTGTCCGCGGGAGCGAAGTTGCCCGACTGACCGACTATGGCGATTCCCGTGCGCCTTACAATATCGACAAATTCGTCGGAGGGAACGGAAGTTCTGAGTCCCGGAATTGATTCGAGTTTATCGACCGTACCGCCCGAATGACCGAGACCTCTTCCCGACATCTTCGCAACCTTCAGCCCCAGGCTTGCGACTACGGGACAAACTACGAGAGAGGTTTTATCGCCTACTCCGCCGGTGCTGTGCTTATCGACTTTAATGCCTTTGATGGACGAAAGATCGGCTTTATCGCCGCTTTCCGCCATAGCTACGGTCAAATCGACCGTTTCCCGATCGCTCATACCGTTAAGGAAACAAGCCATAAGAAGCGCTGACGCCTGATAATCCGCAACCGAACCGTCGAGATAACCCTTTATGAAAAACTCTATCTCTTCGCGGCTCAGCTCCTTGCCGTCCCTTTTGTTCTTAATAATATCGTAAATTCTCATAATTCAACCTCTTCCGAAAAATCAGAATTCCTCAAAACAATAAGGAAGCATCTCTTTCATCGTCAAAGCGCGGAACTCTCCGCCGATTTTTGAAATAACGATAAAATCCTTGCCGACAAATTCCGAAAGCATCTGACGGCATACTCCGCAGGGCGTACAATCAACTTCTTCGTCACCCTTTCCGCCTACCACAGCGATTGCGGAAAACTCTCTGTCGCCCTCCGAAACCGCCTTGAAAAGAGCCGTCCTTTCCGCGCAGTTAGTGGGCGAAAACGAAACCGATTCTATGTTGCAGCCGCGATAAATCTTACCGTCCTTAGTAAGAAGAGCGGCTCCGACGTTAAAGCCCGAATAGGGCGTATAGCAGTATTTTCTTGCCTTTCTTGCCTCGTCTATAAGAAAATCGTAACGACTATCCATTATCTTTCTCCTATTTCGTCGATAAACGAACGTCCGCCGAGAATTTCGCAACCGAAATTATCGAGGACGGTTGCCGCAACCGAATAAAATCCGTCGGTCGTTCCGAAATCGGTCGGCTTAATGTCCTTTCCGTAAATCAGAAGCGGAACGTATTCTCTGCTGTGATCGGTACTCGGCGTAGAAGGATCGCAGCCGTGATCGGCGGTAATCATTATCAGGTCGTCCGGACGAAGTTTTTCCGTCATAACTCCGAGGGCTTCGTCAAACTCGTTAAGAGCCTTAGCGTAGCCTACTGCGTCGTTTCTGTGTCCGTAAAGCATATCGAAATCCACGAGATTCACGAAACAAAGTCCTTCGAAATCTTTATCCATAAGGGCTATCGTTTTCGCAATTCCGTCGGTATTTCCCGAGGTAGGAACGGCTTCGGTGAGTCCGCGTCCCGCAAAAATATCCTTGATTTTACCTACGCCTATGACGTCAAAACCCTTTCCCGAAAGCACGTCGAGCATCGTCGTTCCCGTAGGTTCGAGAGAAAAATCGTGACGACGGGAAGTTCTTACGTAATCGGGCCATTTCCCGATAAACGGACGGGCAATGACTCTTCCTACGCCGTAATCTCCCGTTAAAATGCTCCTCGCCTTTCTGCAATAATCGTAAAGCAGTTCGCAGGGGACTATATCTTCGTGCGCCGCAATCTGAAAAACGCTGTCCGCAGAGGTATAGACTATAAGCTTACCCGTCGCTTCGTGCTCGCGTCCGTAATCCTTTATGACTTCCGTTCCGGAATAAGGCTTATTGCAAAGCACGCCCCTTCCCGTCGCCTCGGAAAACGCCCGAAGCACTTCTTCCGGAAAGCCTTCGTGGAAAACGGGGAAAGGCTTACTCGTAACTATCCCCGCCATTTCCCAATGACCGGTAGTGGTATCCTTTCCTTTGGAAAGCTCTTTAAGTCTTCCGTAAGAACCGACCGGAAACGACTCCTTTTCTCCGCAGGTCACTCCGTCGATATTGAAAAGTCCGAGCTTTTTCATATTCGGAACGTTTAAAATCCCGGTATCGCAAACGGCGCGGAGAGTATCGCTTCCTTCGTCTCCGAAATCTTTCGCGTCGGGCATTTCACCGCATCCGAAACTGTCCAGAACTATAAGAAAAATCCTCTTCTTCATAAGCAGCCTCCGCTATTCCGCGATTTCGAGAGCAAGCTTCATCATTTGTGTGAAAGAGGTCTGTCTTTCTCCCGCAGTGGTAGCTTCTCCACTGTATACGCAGTCGCTTATCGTACAGATAGCGAGAGCCTTTTTCTTTGCGCGGAGAGCGTTGAGATAAAGCGCGGCAGCTTCCATTTCAACCGCAAGAACGCCCATTTTCTGCCAGTCGAGCGTAGACGACGAATCGTCGTAGAAATTATCGCTGGAAAGCAGATTACCCACACGGACGTCAATCCCCATTTTAACCGCGGTTTCGTAAGCCTTCATAAGAAGACCGAAATCCGCTATGGGTGCGACCGTTCCGGGAAGACGGAACTGCGAGGCGTAATTTCCGTTGGTGCAAGCCGCCTGACCGAGAACGACGTCCCGAATCTTTACGCTTTCGTCGACAGCCCCCGCCGAGCCTACGCGGATAATCGCCTCCACGTCGAAGTAATTAAATAATTCGTAGCTGTAAATGCCGATGGAAGGCATTCCCATACCCGAAGCCATAACGGTAACCTTTTTGCCGTTATAGAAGCCCGTGTAGCCTTGTACGCCCCTTATGTTGTTTACGAGCCTGTAATCTTCGAGGAAATTTTCCGCGATAAAACGCGACCTCAAAGGATCTCCCGGCATAAGAACCGTTTTAGCTATATCTTCCTTATTTGCGCCTATGTGAACTGTGGACATAACACACCTCCGACTGTAATTATATACGAATTATATTTCAAAAAAGCCCCGAAGTCAAACGTTTTAAGCAACTTTCGCGGGCTTATGCGGAAAACCGCCGTCAATATCGCATTTTATCGGAAAAAGACGCAGAAATCTCTGCGCCTTTTGGTTTATCTGCCCGTTACTATTCCTTTGATGATCTCCCAGAAAGACAGCTTTTCGATCGTTTCGAGAGCGATTATATTCGATTCGTCCACCGTATTTCCATTGGAATCGACTACTAACGCTTTTCCGATGACGTCTCCCTTTTTCACCGGAGCCTTTACGCTTTCGGGTAATTCGAATCTTATTTCGCCCTTATTTCTGCCTCTTTCTCCGAAAAGATACAGATTCCTTTCCGTACCCGCCGCAACGACGTCTTTCTTGCCCTGCGCAACCTTTATTTCGGCTGCGGTAGAATCGGTTCCGAGCATAAGCTTGCTTTCGTAGTTTGCAAAGCCGTAATTAAGCAGCTTCGCGGAAGAATCGAATCGGGTTTTACTGTCGCTTCCGCCTACAATTACGGAAATAAGTCTCATTCCGCCTTTTATCGCCGTCGCGCACAGACAATGACCCGCCTCGGAAGTGTATCCCGTTTTTCCGCCGTCGCAGCCGTCGTAGAACCTGACGAGCCGATTGGTGTTCGTAAGCCCCGTAACCCTTCCGCTCGGATGAACGAGATCCTCCATCCATATCCTCGAATATCTGAAATAATCCTTATGCGATAACAAATCCCTCATCATAACCGAAACGTCCCTCGCCGAAGAATAACCGCCTTCCGCGGGAAGTCCGGTACAGTTTACGAAATTCGTATTTTTCATTCCGAGAGAATCGGCTTTTCTGTTCATAGCGTCAACGAAAGCCTCCGTGCTTCCCGAAATAGTTTCCGCAAGAGCCACGCAGCTGTCGTTTGCCGAAGCGATGATTATGCTTTTAACGAGCGTTTCGGCTTTATATACTGCGCCTTCGTCGAGAAAAGCCTGCGAACCGCCCATCGAAGCTGCGTTCGAGCTGACGCATATCTGATCGTCGTAATAAAGCTTTCCGTCTGCGATTGCATCGAAAATCAGATCGAGAGTCATTATCTTGACCATACTTGCGATAGGATATTTCCTGTCTGCGTTGAATTCGCTCAGAACCCGTCCCGTCTTGTATTCGCACAAAAACGAAGCCCGTCCGTCGGTCTGAATCCTTTCGTCGGCAAAACACGGCGTCGTTCTGCCCGTGAAAAGAGTAAACAAAAGAGCCGCAAGAAGAATTACCGTTAATTGTTTTTTCATTTCGTCCTCCGCATATTGCTTTTTAAGTAGTTTGCGGAGTTTTTCCGGCCATATTCGTTTTTATACAAAAAAGGCAGACTACGCGCCTGCCTCGGATTTTATCAGATAATAATTTTACTATATCAAATACCGTAAAACGAAATCCTCTTTTTATTGCGGATCGGATTGTTCGGATTCGGCGGGCTTATCGGGATTGGAAAGCAGTTTTTCTTTAAGCTTGGTTTCCAGCTCCTTCATAACTTCGGGATTGGAAAGAAGATACTTCTTCGCATTTTCCTTGCCCTGACCGATTTTTTCGCCGTTATAAGCGAACCAGGCTCCGCTCTTCTGAATCAACCCCTGATCGACGGCAAGATCCAGAATGCAACCGCTCTGCGAGATGCCCTCGCCGTACATAATGTCGAATTCGGCCTGTTTGAACGGAGGCGCAAGCTTGTTCTTGACAATCTTTACTCTCGTTCTGTTTCCGACGATATCCGTACCGTCTTTGATCTGATCTATCTTTCTTACGTCGAAACGCATACTCGAATAGAATTTAAGAGCCTTACCGCCCGTCGTCGTTTCGGGAGAACCGAACATAACGCCGACTTTTTCGCGAAGCTGATTGATGAAGATAACGCAGGTTTTGGACTTGTTTATGATTGCCGTAAGCTTTCTGAGCGCCTGCGACATAAGCCTTGCCTGCAAACCGACGTGAGAATCTCCCATTTCGCCTTCGATTTCTGCCCTCGGAGTAAGAGCGGCAACCGAGTCTACCACTATAAGGTCTATCGCGGACGAACGGACGAGATGTTCGGCTATATCGAGAGCCTGTTCGCCGTTGTCGGGCTGAGAAACGTAAAGCTCGTCGAGATTGACGCCGAGATTTTTAGCGTAGGTCGGATCGAGCGCGTGTTCGGCGTCGATAAAAGCCGCAACTCCACCCATCTTCTGAACTTCGGCGGTAATATGCAGAGAAACCGTCGTTTTACCGGAGGATTCGGGTCCGTATATTTCGATAATCCTTCCGCGCGGGACGCCGCCTATACCCGTCGCTATATCCAAAGCAAGACAGCCCGTCGGAATCACGTCTACGTTTTTTACCACGGTATCCCCGAGCTTCATAATGGAGCCTTTACCGAATTGTTTTTCGATTTGCAGCACCGCAGCGTCAATGGCTTTTTTCTTGTTCTCTTCCATATAATTCTCCTTTCGTATATTTCTACGGGGAATACCCGCTTTATTTCAGAATTCCGATAAGCGCGAAGAGCGCGTCGTTGGAAGCCTGCTTTCTGATTTCGTTGCGGCTTCCCGTATACAGCTTTCTGTGAACGTGAATGCCCTCCCTCGTTCCTACCGCGTAATAACACAGCCCCACCGGCTTTTCGGGAGAGCCTCCGCCCGGTCCGGCTATGCCCGTAGTCGCGACGGCGCAGCCGTTACCGAGACTCAGAAGCCCGAGAGCCATTTCATAAGCCGTCTGGTCGCTGACCGCTCCGTACTTTTCAAGAGTTTCGGCTTTTACTCCCAATCTGTCGCGTTTGGAATCGTTGGAATAAGTTACCAGACCTTCGTTAAAAACGCCGCTTACTCCGGCTACGTCCACGAGTTTCGAAGCTATCATTCCGCCCGTAAAGGATTCCGCGACTCCGACGATTTCTTTTCTTACGATAAGATAATCGACGGCTTTTTCGGCAAGAGATACGTCTGCGTCCGCGTAAATTCTGTCCCCGAGAAGCATAACGAAGTTTCTTATCGTTTCGTCTATAAGCTCCTGCTCCGCTCCTTTAAGGAAAACAAAGTTCACGAGCGTATCGGTAGTTGCATCGGAGCGAACCGAAATCGTATATTTTTTGCTTTTGGGAAGCTCGGAAAGCTTTGCGTTTAGCTCAACTTCGTCCGCTCCGTAAAGCTTGAAATTCATAACCTTCCTTTCGGCGTTCTTCTTGCCCGATAAAACGGGAAACAGACATCTTTCGAACAAAACGGGGAGATCGGAACCCGTCGGAAGAATAATCACGCTCTTTTTTCCGTTCACGCAATACGCACCCGACAGAATCCCGTCGCCCCCGACGCATACGAAACCCTCCGGAAAGGAAACTATTCTGTCTTTGGTTTTATTGGAAATGATTTTAAGAGAATTGTACCTCTGATATCTTTCAAAAGCAAGAACCGCGGCTTCGTTCGTTTTAAGGGCTTTTCCCGTAAGTTCGGAAAGAGTTTTCTTCACGAAAAAAGAGTCCTCTTCGTTTCCGACCGCAAGAATCAGAATATCCGATTTCGAAGCCAATCCGAAAATCCCCGAAAAAGCTTCCTTTTGCCTGCGCACGGTCGCCGCTATATCGGCGGTAAGACCGAGAGCCGCCGTTCTTTCCGTTATAAATTCAATTCCGCCACCCGTTCCGACGGATATTACGCTATAATTCATTTTTTCTCCGTTGTCTTTGCGGAATCGACGAAAACCCCTTTATTCTGTACGAGATATACTACGCAGGATATAATCGTCAATAACACGGCTGCTCCGAAAAGCACGTATCCCGTCCAGCTCATAACGGTTTTAAGCGTCCCTTCCATAGGAATTGCGAGAAGCATAAGAACCGGAAGGGAAATATCCTGAAAAATCGTTTTGAATTTTCCGTATTTGTTTGCCTGAATGATGACGCCCTTTCCCGCGGCTATCTGACGTACTACGCTGATAAGAAGTTCGCGGCAGATAATAATCGCTCCGCAGAAACTTCCCACGCCTATCGGAAGAATATTCTTTTCGACTACGAGGAAAAGAGCGAAACATATAAGCATCTTGTCCGCAATAGGATCGAGAAGTTTTCCGAGATCGGTAACCATATCGTATTTTCTCGCAATGTGTCCGTCGAGAAAATCCGTAAACGCCGCAAGAGTGAAAAGAGCTACCGAAATAATCGGCGCGTACCACACCGGAATCAGGTACACGGCAGCCATAACCGGAACCATTATTATTCTCAGAAGAGAAAGCTTGTTAGGTAAATTCATCGCGCAACCTCCGCAACTTTCATTCAAAAACCGCTTTGCCCGTAAGATCGTAATCTTCAAAGCCGGTGATAAGAACGTCTGCCTTATCGCCGATTTCAAGAGGACGCTCGGAGCAGAATCTTACGACAAAATCCACGTCGGGCGCGCTTTCGAAACTTCTTCCGACATACTCGCCCATATCGTCCCCGTCAATCGTAACCCTGTATATTCTGCCGACTTTTTCGCGGTTGTTTTTCAGACAGACATCGTACTGGGCTTTTTCTACGAGTTCCAGACGCCTCGCGGTCTCTTCCTCGGAAACTCTTCCCGGAAGTCTCGCGGACGGAGTGTCTTCTTCGAGAGAATAGGCGAAAAATCCCGCGTTCGTAAAGCGTTCTTTTTCGATAAAATCACGCAGTTCGATAACGTCTTCTTCCGTTTCGGTCGGGAATCCCACTATGAAGGTAGTCCTGAGAGATATATCCGGAATCTTTCCCCTTATATCGGAAATAAGCTTTTCGAGAGAGGCTTTATCGGATTTTCTGCCCATCTTTTTAAGTACTGCAGAAGAAACGTGCTGCATCGGAATATCCATATAACGCGCGATTTTCGGCTCGGAGGCTATGTAATCGATAAGCTCTTCCGTTATCCTTTCCGGATAGCAGTAAAGAAGCCTTATCGTTTCTATTTCCCGAACAGCGGCGATCCTTTTCAGAATCGTAACGAGATTGGTCCCGTCTTTATAGTCCGCTCCGTAATTCGTTACGTCCTGCGCGACGAGAATAATCTCCGAAGAACCTCCTTTCGCAAGCTTTTCGGCTTCTTCCGCAAGCTTTTCGACCGGATAGGAACGATACTTGCCTCTTATCGACGGAATCGTACAGTAAGTACAGAAATTATCGCAGCCGTCGGCTATTTTCAGATAAGCGTAATGACGGGGCGTCGTAAGAATACGGTTGCCGCAGATAATTTCGCAGTCTCCGTCCCTTTTGTCGATAATCGCTTCGTTTTCGAAAAGCTTATCTATGGTTTCGGCAATCGAATCGTATTCCCTTATCCCGAGATAACAGTCCGCTTCGGGAATACCCGTCCGAAGCTCCTGCATATATTTTTCGGCAAGACAGCCCGTAACCACGAGCTTTCTGCATTTCCCGTCCTCTTTTCTCTTCGCCGTTTCGAGAATGGTATTTATGGACTCCTCTCTCGCCGGAAGAATAAAAGCGCAGGTGTTTACTATAACGACGTCGGCGGAATCTTCGTCCGAGGTTATCGTATAGCCCGCGTCCGAAAGAACGCCCAGCATCTGTTCCGTATCGACGCGGTTTTTATCGCACCCGAGCGATATCACGCCGATCTTTATATCTTTTCTGTTCATCTTTTCCGTTTCTCCGAAGGAACCGGAATTTTCTTCCGGACGAGGTATCCCCGCCGTCAGATCGTTCCGTATTCCTCACCGTAAAGTTCGTTGAATTTTTCCTTTGTCAAAAGCACCTGCCCGGGCTTATTGGGTTCGGATTTTGCAACGTAGCCTTTGAGCTGCATCGCCCCGAATATTCTGTTGGCGCGGTTGAAGCCTATGCTGAAATTCCTCTGAATAAACGAAATCGAAGCGACTCCGCTCGATACGACGAGTTTCAGAGCCTTCCCGAAAAGCGGATCTTTATCTCTGTTGTTGAGCCGTCCCTCTTCGTCTTCTTCGCTTTCCTCTTTCTTCTCCGTGTTGATAATCTTACCCGCCACTTCGTCGAAAAGCGTTTCGTTGTTCAGGGAAATGTAGTCGATGACCGCGGTAACTTCCTCGTCGGAAACATACGGACCCTGAGTACGCGTCGTTTTTCCGTCCATCATAAACAGCATTTCGCCCTTCTGACAGAGCTTTTCCGCTCCGCCCTGATCGAGAATCGTACGACTGTCGGCGTAATTGGTAACGCTCAGAGCAACTCTCGAAGGAAGATTCGATTTGATGACGCCCGTAATAACGTCTACGCTCGGTCTTTGCGTCGCAAGAATAAGATGAATTCCTGCGGCTCTCGCAAGCTGCGTCAGACGCTTGATCTTGTCCTCGAGCTCGGCTTTGTGTTCGCTCATAAGCTCGCAAAGCTCGTCAACCATAAGGACTATCCTCGGAAGCGGGATATACTTCGTCCTGTCTATAAGTTTATTATAGGCGTCGATATTCTTGACGCATACCTCCGTAAACAGATCGTAACGCCTCTCCATTTCGTCGCAAAGCCACTTGAAGGCGTTGATTGCCTTTTCGGCGGAACTTATTATGTCCGGAATGAGCATATGAGGCATTCCGCCGTAGGTCATAAATTCCACTCGCTTGGGATCGACGAGAATGAACCTCAGCTGCTCGGGAGAATACTTGTAAAGCAGACTCAATATAATGGAATTCATCAGAACGCTCTTTCCCGAACCCGTAGAACCGCCTATAAGAAGATGCGGCATTTTCGCAAGGTCGGGAATCATACACTTGCCTTCGATGTTTATTCCGAGAGAGATATTGAGCATTCCTTTGCTGTTTCTGCATTCGTCGGATTCCAGAACGTCCCTCAGATAAACCGTTTTCCTGTTTTCCTGCGGAAGCGGAACTTCGAGCCCGAAGCAATTCTTTCCGATAATGTGCGGAATGATTCTTATGGCTCCCGCCGCGCTTATATTCCTCGCAAGGTCGTCGTTTATAGCCTGAACCCGCTTTATGGTCATACCCGAAGCGAGTTCCATTTCGAACAACGCAACGGAAGGTCCGCAAACGATGTTTCTCACCGAAGCTCCGACGTTGTACTGAGCAAGCACCTGAACGAGCTGACTGCCTATGTCGTTAAGAGCGGTACGCAGTTCCTCGTCTATCCCCGTGGAAAGAGAATGCGGAAGAAGTCCGAGAGGCGGAGCTTTATACGGGACGTAAGGCGAAGTCCGTTCCTCGAATATTCCGTCGTACCCGTTTTCCCGGATACGCATCTGAACGGCTCTTTCTCCGCCCGTACCGTAAGTCTGTCCTTCGGCCGGCTTCGTCCTTCGGTCGGATTTTTCGTCGCGTGCAACCTTTGCGCCGAAATCCCTGCCGTTTCTTATATCCGGCTCCGCATAAGTCTCTTCTTTTTCGGAATCTTCCTCCTCCACGTATTCGGCTTCGGAATCGGGAGAATTCATATCGCTTTTGAGCCTTCTGAAATCGTCCATAGACGAAATAATCAGATCCTGAGTCGCCCTGCTGAGGTCGGAAACCTCGTCGGATATCTCCGTTGAATAGTCAACTCTTTCGCAACGGCTTCCGTTATCCGCAAAACCATTTTCCCGAGCGGGACCTACGCTGTCGACGAAAAGCCTTCTGTCGTCGGAATTTTCCTCTCCGTCGGCTTTCCTTTTCGCAATAACCTCGTCCGCGTTTATAATAGGCGATCTGTTATCGATTTCCCTCGGACGAACGTATTCGGCGGACTCTCTTCTTGCGTTCGCGTCGTTTTCACGAAGTTCGTTCCGCCTGTTCCATTCGTCGGCGTTGATGATAGGCGGAAGATGCGAATCCTCCTGCATATCCATCTTATAGCCGAGAAGATCTCTGTGGAGAGGCTCGCTCGTCCGTTGCGACGTCCTCTTTCTCTGAGGCGAAGCCGTAGCGTTTCTCATACTTCTGTCAGTAGCGACGGGATTGGCTTTCCTGTAAGCCTCCTCTATTGCGTCGATACGCCGTCCGCCCTGTGCCTCGTGAAGAATTTTCGGAGGCATCGGAGCGTCGTTATCCTGAACGAACGTAGCCTTCGGCGCGGTGGGAATGGCTTGGTCGGCAGAAAAACTTTTGATTTTTTCCTCTTCGTAATACTGAGTATACGAGTTTTCGGGAAGAAAGTTATTCTTGCGCTTTTCGGGCGGAATATCTCCGAAAAGAATCTCCTGAGCCGAAGATCTTTCGTCGTTTTTAGCGGTAGGTTCCGCGGTAAATCCGCCGTCCCTGCCCCGCGAATCTCCGGAACGATTTCTTATCGGCGTCCCGAAATCTCCGTCCCCGCCTTTAACGAAAGAATCTTTCGACGGATTCGAGGACGAATCGAACTGCGGCTGCACGCGGTTATTACGGATTTCGCCGTTTCTTACGGCTCCGTTTTCACGACGCGGCGCTGCGGAAGCGGTCTGCTTGACAGGCTCGGATTTTCTTCCGCCGAAAAGAAAGCTCTTGGGTTTGCTTTCGGAATCGGCGTTTTTCTCCTCTTCCGATGAGTCCTGAGCCATCTGAGAGGCAATTTCGTCGCCGCTGACTCTTTCGGGACGTTTACCTTTTTTGCCTGTTTCCGATTTACTCTTTTTATCGGGCAGGTTTTCTTTGAAGAGCTTTCCGTCCGCTACTCCGTTTATGAAAAGAAACGTCGAAAGCGCGAGAATTCCGATGAATACCGCGTAACAGCCGACAGCGCCGATAAGATCGTATACGAGTTTGACGGGCGCTCCGCAGACGGCTCCGCCGAAAGAATCCGCGCCTCCCGAATAACAAGCCGAAACGTATTCGCCGAAAGTCTTGCCTTCCATCGCGTACACACCGTTCGCTCCGACCGAAAAAACGGTTTGCATAAACAGCGAAAACGCCGTTATCGCAAAGAAAAACCATACTACGGGAAGAAACCTCACGGTTTTGTTCCGAGCGATAAGCTTAATCATACAAAAAACGAAAACGGATACGAAGAACATATATCCGTAAAATCCGAATGTGCCTGAAAAGAACGAGCCTATCACGCCTAAAAGTCCGCCCTCGGCGGCAAAAATCATAGACACGACGGCAGTCGCGCACACGAGCATAGTCAGAAGAACGGCAAGATAATGTTGTCGCTTTTTGGTTTCGGTCATCGATCCGTATCACCTCCGTTGTTTGCGTATTACATTTATCGGCAGCCGACAAAAATGCCAACCGCTTTTCGAATATCCATTCTATTATACATCTTCGGGACGGATTTGGCAAGCGTTTGAATCGCCTGCTCCCGTTCCCGCATTTTCGCCATAAACCGAAAGCTATTCCCCTCGGAAAAGCTTCAGGAGATCTCTTTCCGAATTCTTTCCGACGTAAGCCATCGAATACGCCCGCGGATCGAGAAGCCGCTCCGCCGCTTTCATAACGTCCTCTTTCGTAACGGCGTCGATCATTCTTATCCTTTCGTCGATATCGAGAAGCTTGTCCAGCTTCAAAACGGAATTAGCCATAAGCATTGCGACGTTTATCGAATTTTCGAGCGAAAGCAGCATCGAACCTTTATACTGTTCCTTGCCCCTGTTTAACTCGGCGTCGGTTATCGGCTGTTCGAAAAACCTGTCCATTTCGTCGCGGAGAGCTTTGACCGCAATTCCTGTCCTGGAAGGACTCGTTCCGACGTAAAGCTCGTGATAACCGTTATTCTTATACGCCGAAAGATAGGAATACACGGAATAGCAAAGTCCCTGCTTTTCACGAAGGCTCTGGAAAAGCCTGCTCGACATTCCTCCGCCCAAAACGCCCGAAAGAACGTTATTCGGATAATTGAGCGGATCGCCCACTCCCTGAGAGTTGCAGCCCAGACAAACGTAAGCCTGTTCCGAATCTTTCTTTTTCCTGAGGTAAACTCCGCCGTACACGGGCAGAACCGCAAGCGGCTCGTCTTTTTCGGCTTTCGGCATTTCGTCGAATTTCGAAACGAAAAACTCCTCGACGTATTTCAGAACCTCGTCGGTTTTTACGTTGCCCGCAACCGATATGCAGACGTTAGGCGCGGTATAGTGTTTTCTCTTGAATTCGAGAAGCTCCTCTCTCGTAGCTCTTTCGATAATGCTTTTCGGTCCGGTTATCGTCCTTCCCAAGGAACCTTCGCCGTAAAGCGCTTCGCAGAGAAGATCGTGACACACGTCGTCGGGAAGATCTTCGCCCATAGTTATCTCTTCGATAACTACCTGACGCTCGCGGTCAAGTTCGGTTTCGTCGAAAACGCTGTTGAAAAACATATCCGAAAGAAGTTCGAGACAATCTCTCGTGTGCTGCCCCGCAGTTTTCGTATAAAAGCAGGTGACGTCCTTGGATGTATACGCATTGAGCTGACCGCCCACGTCCTCTATCGTTTCGCTGATTTTGCTCGCGCTTCTGGACGGAGTTCCTTTAAAAAGCATATGCTCTATAAAATGCGAATAACCGTTGCATTCGGGAGGCTCGACGGAGCTTCCTACGTTGACCGCAACGGCAACCGAAGTCGAGTAAAGACCTTCCATCTCTCTTACCGCGACGGAAAGTCCGTTATCGTATCTCTTTAAAAAATCCATTTTTTCTCCGAATCGCCGCGGAATTTTAGACTTTCGCCTCCGCGGTCGACTATTCTATGTTTTCACTGACGGGGCAAACCTTAAACCCGTTAGCCGAATAAAAATCGAGTATCGCTTTAAGCGCGCGCACGGTCGCGTCGGTCGGGTGCATAAGAACGAGATCGCCGCCTTTGATTTTTGCGGTAGCGCGTCGTTTGATGAGGTCTGCGTCTTTGTCCCGCCAGTCTATCGTATCCTTGCTCCACATAATCGTTCTGTATCCGAGAGTCTGTGCGGCTCTGAGCGTCTGCGTCGAAAAAGCCCCCGACGGCGGCGCGAAAAGCGACGGCTTTATTCCCGTAACCGATTCTATCATTTTCCCCGCAACGTTGATTTCGTCGTAGTTTCCCTTATAATCGAGTTTATCCTGATCTTTGTGGTAGTATCCGTGATTTCCGATTTCGTGACCGGCTTCGGCTATCTTTTTAAGAAGTTCTGGATACCTTTCCGCCCACATTCCGCCGACGAAAAAAGTCGTCTTTACGCCCGCTTCGCGGAAAATCCCGAGCATAGGCTCTATAAACTCGTTTCCCCAGTAAACGTTAACCATAAGAGTAATGTTTTTACTTTGAGCATTGCCCGAATATATGGGCTGAGCCACCTGACTGTCCGTAAAAACCGAACGGATATCTCCGCCGAAAGCCACCGCAAAAACCGAGACTATTATAACGGCAAGCGTTACGTTCGCAATCACCTTTCTGAAAACGTTTTCGCTGATCTTCATAAAACAACTCCGCAGCAATCGAATTATCCGCACACGGGACTGTTAATTATACGCCCCGAAGAGAAGTTTTATGAAAAATCCGTCAATTTATAAGGCTGCTCAGCAAGTATACGAGCCCGAACATAACAACCTGTCCGCCGAAATAAATCCATAAGGTATGTCTTCCGCAGAAAAGAACGAATCTCGCTTTCTCCTGTCGGAATTTCGGGAAAAGAGTCTTTCTGTCCTTATAGGCGTGACGGGCAAAAACCGCAGCCATAAGGAAATATCCGAGCGACGGGAAAAGAGGAAGGAAATCCGCTTTGCCCGACATAGCCTGCGAGTGCATAAAGAAAATCGATCCTATCGAATCCGGCTCGGGGTTATAGTACTTATAGATATCGAGAAAACACTTCGCTTCTGAAGCCGGTCCCAATCCGTGTTTCACGCAATAAACGAAGTATTCCCCGAAAAGAATCATCGCAAGCGCGAATACAACTATGATTATATTAGGAATCTTTCCAACGTGCTTTTCAAAAAGCTCCATAAGTCCGTAAACGAGAGTCGATACGCTTACGAGATGAATTATATTGAAGGTGATCAGGCACCCTATGTCCATAACCGTCTGCGCCCACCATGTAATTATCGTGAAAAGTCCCGACAAACAGAGCATTTTAAGACTTCTGCGGAAATTGTTCCGACAGAGAATACAGCTTATTCCGGAAAGAGCCACGAAAACGTAAACCATAAACGGCTGGATTATCATACGATATTCGCAATACCAGTACCAATCCGCGATTTCGAGGATTTTTTTGCCGAATTCGGTATTGAAGTTTGGACCGCACATAATAATATCGCACATCGTGTGATCGAACCACACGAGGAATATGCACAAAGCTCTGAGGAAGTCTATCTCCCAGACCCTGTCCTTCTTTCCGACCGAAGAGTTCGCTTTTATTTCACCGTCCGACGGCATCCGCACGTCGGACGAAAGCAAAGTGTTATCCGATGAATTATTGCTCATTTGTCTTCCTCTTAACGTAATTAACGTAAAATTTTCTTTTCCGCGAAACCGCGTTATTTGTAAACTTTGTCTATAACCGCGCCGCCGAGACACTTTTCGCCCGAATAAAAGACAACGTACTGCCCCGTCGTAACGGCTCTTTCGGGATTGTAAAACTCGACGACGGAAGTTCCGCTCTCCCGATCGAAAACGACGTGAACGGGTTGATCGTCCTGCCTGTACCTGAATTTCGCCGTACAGTCGAATTCTTTCTCTTCCGGAGGCAGAGGAATCCAGTTGACGACTCCGCTTTTCAAAGCCTTCGAATCGAGAACGCTTTCGTCGCCGTGACTGACGATAAGGCGATTTCGCTCCATATCCTTTTCCACGACGAACCAACGTCCCTGATTTTCTTTTTCTCCGCCCAATCCGAGACCTCGCCGTTGTCCGAGAGTATAGAACATAAGACCTATATGCTCGCCCACCGGTCTCCCGTCGACAGTAACGATTTCTCCCTTCTGCGCGGGGAAATAGCCCGAAAGAAATTCGCGGAAATTCCTTTCCCCTATAAAGCAGATGCCCGTGCTGTCTTTCTTTTTCGCCGTAGAAAATCCGCATTCTTCGGCAATTTTACGGACTTCGCTTTTCTGAAGGTCCTGAAGCGGGAAAAGAACGTCTTTAAGCTGATCCTGACTGAGCTGATTGAGAAAATAAGTCTGATCTTTCGACAAATCCTTCGCCCGCACTAGATAAGTCAGACCGTTTTCTCTTTTTACGCCGCAATAATGTCCGGTCGCTATATAGTCGGCTCCCAAGCCCCTCGCATAATGAAGAAACGGTCCGAATTTAATCTCTCTGTTGCAAAGCACGTCGGGATTAGGCGTTCTTCCCTTCTTATATTCTTCGAGAAAATAGCCGAAAACCCTGTCCATATACTGACGGGAGAAATTAACCGTGTAATAAGGAATTCCAAGCGCGGACGCAACGTCGCGAACGTCGTCGTAATCCTTTTCGGCCGTGCAATGACCGGTCGAATCCTCTTCCTCCCAATTTTTCATAAAAAGCCCGATAACTTCGTAGCCTTGATTGATAAGCAGTTTTGCGGCAACGCTGCTGTCCACTCCTCCGCTCATTCCGAGAACGACTCTTTTCACTTTTGCCTCGTTTTGCAAAGCCTTGAAAAAGCTCTGCATTCTAATTTGACTTCATTATATCACGATTCAAGTTTTTTTTCAATAGTTTCCTCCCAATAATCCCGTTCAAGTTGCTTTTATCCCGCGAATTACGACGAAAACTCTCAGCCGTTTTCAAAAAATTACTTATTACAAACGGCTTTTCGTTTTTAAGCCTCTTTTTTCAAAATAAAATAATTATTCGGATAATTCAGACTTTATTCGGAATAATATGAATTAAAATTTATTATAAGAATATTCATTAAAGAATTATATACTTAAAATTGAATAAAAATAAAAAGCGCGATTTGCGTCGCGTTCTTTTTGAGTTTTATGTATTACAGCTTCAGCGGCTTCAGATTTTCGTACTCGCAGAAAGTTATCGTGAGGTCGTTATCGCGAATCGGTCGGGATTGTCGGACTAAAACCCAATTTTCGAGCTTATCGAGATTGGGAAGAAATCTGTCGGGATTCTCGGCTTTGGCTGCGACTTTGGTAATTATCGCTCCGTCGCAATAGTCGAGAAGCTGCTCGTACACGGAAGCTCCGCCGATTACAAAAACCTCCTCGTCCGAAATCAAACCCGAAAGTTCGCTTATCCCGCGCATAACCTCGTAGCCATCCCCTTCCGCAAGAGAATGACTGAGAACGATATTCCTTCGGTTTTTCAACGGCTTTCCGCCCGGGAAGGACCTGAGCGTATTCGAGCCGAGCAGAACGGTTTTGCCTTCGGTCAGTTTTTTGAAATGCTTCATATCCTCGGGAAGCCTGAAAAGCAGACCGTTATTCCTTCCGATAGCCCAATTTTCATCGCACACCGCAATCAATTTCATATCCATCTCTCGTTTATACCAAAAATCCAATTTCCCAATCAAAAATCACAGTCTTTAAATCGCGACTTCGAATTTATATTTCTCTTCGTTAAAGCAATAGTTATCAACGGAAAAATCGCTGACTTTAAAGTCGTAAAAGTCGGTCACGGCGGGATTTATCCTGAATTCGGGAGCGTCGAAAATTTCCCCGTCCATAAGGCGTTTTATCGCTTCTTCGTGCCTGTCGTAAATATGAGCGTCGGCGATAACGTGAACGAGTTCGCCCGCTTTTAGATTGCTGACCTGAGCAAACATCGAAACGAGAACCGCATATTGAACGACGTTCCAGTTATTGGCGACAGCCATATCCTGTGACCGCTGATTCAGAACTGCGTTGAGTTTATCACCCGTTACGTTGAGCGTAAGACTATACGCGCAGGGATAAAGCCGCATTTCGTGAAGGTCGGCGTGAACGTACATATTCGCGAGAATTCGTCTCGACTGCGGATTGTTTTTAAGGTCGAAAAGAATCCTGTCCACCTGATCGAACTCTCCTTCGGGATACATGTGTTTTTGCGCCAACTGATAGCCGTAGGCTTTTCCGATAGTTCCATTCTCGTCTGTCCAACTGTCCCAGACGTGCGAATTCAGCTCAGATACTCTGTTCGATTTCTTCTGCCAAATCCAGAGCATCTCGTCAATTGCGGATTTCCACGCGGTCCTTCGCAGAGTCATTATCGGAAATTCTTCGGATAAATCGTAACGATTCACAAGACAAAACTTCTTTATCGTGTGCGCGGGAGTCCCGTCACTCCACCTCGGACGAACGTCGAGAGCCGTATCCCGAAAACCGTTTTCAAGAATATCCCTGCAGTTTTCAATAAAAATCTTATCCGCTTTACTCATCCGTACCCCCCGTTTATCTCTCCGAAGCTGCTCTAAAATTCACACGACTTTTACGATTTTTGCGACAAAAATCGCTTATTTTTCGAGCATAATCTCAAGAATTTCCTTATCCGTGGACTGCATTCCGCGCGAAGCCATTCTTCCTACGTTGGCAATGGTTTTATCAACGCTTTCGTCGACTATTCCGCAACTGTCCGGATAACGCTTCCCGTCAATCGCGATGAAAAAGGCGTTGAACGCAGCGTCGAGTCCGCAGGCTATTTTCGCCGCGCAGCTCGCTTTCGCTCCGTCGCAGACCACTCCGATATCGTCGGCAAGAGTATTGATTATCGTATCACTGATTACCTTCTTAGGATAACCCAACATAAAAGCAAGACCGCTGACCGCTCCGCAGGTAGCCGAAATCGCTCCGCAAAACGCGGAAAGTCTTCCTATCGAGGTCTTCTGATAAACCGTCATAAGATTGGAAAAAGCCAGAGCGCGGTCGAGAGTTTCCTCGGGAATATCGTTTTCTTTCGCATAAACGACGAGAGGCACGCTGCTTGCGATACCCTGATTTCCGCTGCCGCTGTTGGTTACGACGGGAAGAGTACAGCCGCACATTCTCGCCTCGCTCGCGGCAGCCGTATAAGCTTTCATTCTCGCATATATGCTGTCGGGACTGTGACGGGCGGTCGATTTTCCTATCCCGACGCCGTAATCCGCAGTAATTCCTTCGCAGGCAATGGAATAATTGTACTCCTTCTGAAGCCTGATAGCTGAAAGAACTTTGTCGAGAGGCGCGTTTTTGGCGTAATCGTAGATTCTTTCGAAATTCAGAGAATCTCTCGGAGTAAGCGCACCGCAGTATTTTTTACAGTCCTGTTTCTTCTCGAGCAGAACCTTGCCGTTTTTAACGACTTTTACTATGTTGTTATGGAGGTCTTTTATTTCGACTTCGCAGGTATCGTCGCCCTTTACGAGAGTTATGACGATATGAAGATTACACGGAGAATCAAGATTATATACTTTACATTCGTGGGTTTTGATAAAAGCCTTGGCTTCTTCTCTCTGCGCGGGAGTTACTTCGGAAAGCACCTGAAGTTCGAGCGAACTTTTTCCGCCGATTATGCCGAGAATCGCGCTCGCCTGAATACCCGTCATATTGTCGGAATTGGGCACGACGACAGACTTGACGTTTTTGATGATGTTTCCGCTGCATCCGATTTTTACCGAATCGGGCAAAGAGCCGAGAACCTCTCTCGCGTATGCAGCCGCGTATGCGATTGCAATAGGCTCGGTACAGCCCTGAGCGACGACCAGCTCTTCGAGCAGAATCTTATCGAAAGTATCGTAATAATCCATAAGTTTTTCCTCCGTTGTAATTACAGCCGACGGACTGCGTAACGCAAAATCCGTCAAATAGCCGCGGAAAGAGCAATAAGCATCATTCCGCCGAAATAAGTTATAGAGTTAAGGACGGTCAAAGCAGTTTTCTTCGAGATATACGAATATACGCCGAGAAACAGATCCGAGACGTAAAACAAAAACATTCCTGCCGTCATAAGGATTTCGGCAAGACTTCCGCCCGAAGTAAACATAAAGTACACGGACACGCCGAAAAGCACGGACATAGTGAACATATATCCCTTCACGAAAGGATAACTTATACCAAGCTCAGCATTCGATTTAGCAAGCATACGCCATAAAACCAACGTAGACAAACCTGCGATAAGAAACGCTCCCGGAAGCAGCAATCCGCGCTCTCCATACCCACCGTTAAACAAGGCGTTACCGACGAGAACACACTGACAGACTGCAAACGCAACTACTCCGACGTTGAATTTTGCGGCGGATATGCCCATATAACGCAAAAACCAGTCGCCTATCCAAGCAAAACACAACGCCACGAAAACCGAAACCGTCCATTGATTCGCATCCTTGAGGCCGAGTCCGGCAACGAGCAGAAACATCGTCGAAAGAGTCATTTTTACAATGCTTCTGACGAAAAACGGCGCTTTTTTCTTTATGGAGGCGTACACCGCCAACAGCAGCGCATACACTATAACGATTCCGATATACTTATCCATAACCTTTCCTTTTTTTTAATTATAGCAGAAATTAAACCGGTTGTCCAACGATTGAACCGTGATTTACCTCATAAGAGAAGCATTTTCGCGTCGCAAATTATATTCGGTTTCTTTGAAAAAGCAGCAAATTTTCTCTTTCTCACGATAATTGAAGAAAACGCGCATAAATAATTATTCTTCAAAAGCTAAAGTGCAAACGAGTAATTTATGTATATTATACGGAATAATTATACAAAATTGAAATTTTGCGAAGAAATAAAAAATGAAATAGTTTTTTTGTTTTTAACGCAATAAAAAACGTTCCTCCCGACGGCTCTTACCGATGGGAAGAAACGCATAAAATTATTTTTCTTATTTGACGTTTTTGCCTATTTTAGACCTAACGTATTCGAGAAATTCCTCGTTGTTTTTCGTCGCGACAAGCATATCGAGAATTTTCTCGGTAGCCTCTGCGTTGTCGGCTTTCGAAAGAATCCTGCGGAGAATCCACATTCCTTCCTGCTCGTTGTTGTTAAGGAGAAGCTCTTCGCGCCTCGTGCCGCTCTTATTAAGGTCAATCGCCGGGAAAATCCGTTTTTCGGACATCTTTCGGCTGAGATGAATCTCCATATTGCCCGTACCTTTGAATTCCTCGTAGATAATATCGTCCATTTTGCTGCCCGTATCGACGAGCGCAGTCGCTATAACGGTGAGGCTTCCGCCGTTTTTGATATTTCTCGCCGCGCCGAAGAATTTTTTAGGCTCGTAAAGCGCCGCGCTGTCAAGTCCTCCGGTAAGAGTCTTTCCCGTCTGCTCCGTAACCTGATTGTAAGCCCTCGAAAGCCGCGTTATACTGTCGAGAAGAATAACTACGTGTTTTCCGAGCTCGACCATTCTCTTTGCACGCTGCATAACCAGTTCCGCAACTTTCGTATGATGCTCGGGAGTCATATCGAAGGTAGAATAGACTATCTCCGCTCCGTCCACGCTTTCTTGTATATCGGTAACTTCCTCCGGCCTTTCGTCGACGAGAAGCACGAAAACGTGAATATCTTCGTAGTTCCGAAGTATAGCCTGGGCTATGCTCTTCAAAAGTACGGTTTTTCCGGCTTTAGGCGGCGAAACGATAAGCCCCCTCTGCCCTCTTCCTATGGGAGAAACGAGGTCGATTGCTCTCAACGCGATATCGAATCGGTGCTGCCCGTCCTCCAGCCTAATGCGTTCGTCGGGATATATCGGGACGAGGTCTTCGAAATTCGGACGGACCGTAAGCTGATCGCAGGGAATATCGTTTATGCTGTAAATAAAAATCGCCGAAGGATATTTGTTGTTCGGGAAAGGTCTGGCTCTGACGTGAAGCTTATCGCCGTTTCTGAGCTGAAAACGTTTGAGCTGCATCGCGGGAATATAAACGTCCGAATCCGCGGGATAATAATTGACCGTGCGAAGAAGTCCGTACCCGTCGGGCATCAGCTCGACTATTCCGATTCTGTCGGAATCCTGCTGAAGATCGACGTTTTCCGTTTTTTTATCTTTTTGCGAATTATCTTCGGAGGTCTGTTTCGCGGAATTAAAATCGCTCTGCTCGGGAACCCTCGAATCGTAGGACAAACGCTCCGGAAGCTCCGTATTCTGCTGTTGAGCATATCTGAACTCTTCGCTTTCCGGATGAGTTGCCCGATACTGCTGCTCTGCGTAAATCCGCGCCTGACTTTCGGGACTTTTGAATTTCCATTCGGTATTGGCTTTCTGACGAAGAACGTCCCTTCTGATCGCTCTCGACTGACTTAATCTCGAAGCCACGTACTCGTCGTAAACCGGTTTTTTCGGCTGAGATTCGCTCGAATCGGTCTTGCGCTCGCGATTTCGGAAATCGAAAACGCCTTCGTTATGCCTGAAAGCTTCCTCTCCGTCGTCTTTTTCGTTGTCATCGCTTTTTTCGGCTCCGGAATCCTCTTCTTTCTCGGTTTTGTTTTCTGATTCGGCTTGACTTCTGATTATGTCCGTTTGCGTTCGGGCGTCTTTTCGGGGCCTGCCTCTTTTCATAACCGCAGGCTCGACCTCTCCGTTCTGAATTGCAAGAATCAATTCAATCAACTCGTCCGCCTGTTTGCGGCTATATTTAGCAACTCCGACAGAGCCGCCTATTTTTCTTAATTCGGTAAGAGTTTTCGCTCTTAATTCATTTTCAGTGTATTTCATAACCAAATCCCCTGTCATTCGTTCAAATGACAACCACCGTAAAAGATATTAAATCTGAACGGATTCTTCTTTATTTATTTTTATATTATATCCGTGAAACGACTCGCAATATACTTTTTTTAAAAATGCTTGGCTTTGAGTATCGTAATCGTCGTTCTGCTTTTTGCAGCAAAATCTTCCACACAAAAAGAAATCTCGTCGCTTTCTTCGTATTTTGTCGGATAATCCGCGCAAACCGAAAGGAAAGCATCCACGCTTTTTATATCATACCTGCAATTTTCCGTTTTATAGTGCATAGGAATAACCGTCGCGGGAGAAATCGCATCGACATACTCTCTGGCAATATCAGGCTCAACCGTATAAAAACCGCCGACCGGCAAAAGAAGAACGTCGATTTTCCCTATTTTTCCGACCAAATCATCGCTCGGAGGCTCTCCTATATCACCCATATGGCAAACGCGCACGCCGTCGATATCGAATCTGAAAATAACGTTCTTTCCGCGCTTTTTACCTTCGCATTCATCGTGATAAGACGATATTCCGTCAATCGAAATTCCGCCGATTTTTGTCGTTCCGACTTCGTTCACGAGAATATAGCCTTTCTTAACCCCTTCAAGAAAATTGTGGTCGCCGTGATAATGACTCGTCGTAACGATATCGGCTTCTTCGCAGTTTAATCTTCCTATTCCTACGCTTTCGTCAAACGGATCGGTTAAAACGATCTTTCCTTCGTCCGATATTAACTTAAAACAAGAATGACCTATCCGAATAATCTTCATAAAAATGCTCCGTTTACAGGCATAAGCCTAAAAATGCACGGAAAAATCAATAATCAACCGTCAGATGCAGCTCGTTACTGCCCGGCTCTCCGGATAAATCAAACGAATATATCAAATCGAGTTCAGCTCCGTTTTCTTTTCTTACAAAATTGATTTTTCTCGAATATATCGAAAGAGGAATTTCGCCGTACGGCGTAACTATACACGTATCAAAAGTTTTACCTTGCCGGAAAACCATCGTCGACGGATGTTCTCCCAATCTGCTGACCGAAACGACGTCGCCCGAAACCACGATTTTATTGACGGTGTTCGATTCGCCCGTTTCATCCATTTCTTCGTATTCGACGGAATAAACTCCGTTGTCTTCGCTCCACTTGCCGGTCGAAAGCAGCTCCATTCCGTCGTCGCCGCCAAGCACGCTGCTGGTCAGTCTGACTTTACATTCTTTTTCCATTTTTTCGGTTTGCGGAGAGGAAAGATCCCCTCCGCGTCAATTTTAAGTTATTCAAGAGAGAAAATGTAGTAATAAAGCGGCTGTCCGCCGTAATGAACGTCAACTTCCATATCGGGATAGGTTTTCCTGAGATCTTCGGCAAGATCTTCCGCCTGCTCCTCGGAAACTTCGCTTCCGTAATAGAGCGTAAGGACTTCGCTGTCCGCGTCGGAAATATCCTTAACCAAAGTCTTCGTAACTTCGTTGACAGTATCGCCCTTGTTGACGATCTTGTTTCCGTCCAGTCCGATGATATCGCCTTCGTTGACGGAAATTCCGTCCATAGCGGACGATCTGACCGCAAAGGTAACCGAACCGGTTTTGACCGACGGAATAGCGTTGTTCATAAGATTCAGATTTTCCTGAACGGAAGCCTCGGGATTGAACGCAAGCGTAGCCGCAAGTCCCTGCGGAACGTTCTTGGTCGGAACGACGAAAACCTGCTTATTCGTAATAAGTCCTCTCGCCTGTTCCGCAGCAAGGATAATGTTCTTGTTGTTGGGCATAACGATAACGTTTTCGGCGTTGATCTTTTTGATTGCCTGAGCGATATCGTCCGCGCTCGGATTCATAGTCTGACCGCCTTCGATAATCTGATCGACGAGAAGATCCTTGAAGATCTCCTTGAAACCGTCGCCCGAACAGATAGCAAGCATACCCACGGGTTTTCTTTCCGCGTCGAATTTAGCTTTGAGCTGTCTGTTCTGCTCTCTCATATTCTCTATTTTGAGTCTGTCGAGTTCGCCGAGCTCGAGCGCGTATTGGAGAGCGACTCCGGGGTTATTCGTATGGACGTGAACTTTGATGAAGGAAAGATCTCCGACTACGACGACGCTGTCGCCTATGGACATAAGCTTTTCGCGAAGTTTGTCTATGTCGGAAAGAAGCGTCTTTTTGTAAAGGTTAATCACGAAGAATTCCGTACAGTAGCCGAATTCGATGTTGTCGAGAAGCTCGTAATCTATATAAGCTTCGACGCTTTCGGTATTCTGAACGGCTACGTTCGCAGCCGCGGGATTATAGTCCTCCGCTCCCGTAACCTCTTCGTCGTTGTATCCCATAAGGAATCCCTTGAAGATAACGAGCAATCCGTATCCGCCGCTGTCTACGACGCCCGCTTTTTTAAGGACGTCCAGCATATCGGGAGTCTTGCTGAGCGTATCTTCGCCGACCGCAATGATCTTCTTGAGAAATTCAGCCATAGGAATCTGCTTTTTCGCGAATTCAGCAGCCTGTTCGGACATAACTCTCGCAACCGTAAGTATAGTGCCTTCCTTAGGCTTCGCAACAGCGTCGTAAGCGACTTTAACGCCGCTCTGAAGACCTTTCGCGAAAATCTTCGGCGTAATTTCCTTTTCGGTCATAATAACAGAAGAAAAGCCCTTGAATATCTGAGAGAGAATAACGCCCGAATTTCCTCTCGCGCCCTTCAATGCTCCCGAAGAAAGCTTTTTCGCAAGCTCCTCCATATCGTTATTCGCAACCGGATAAATCTCCTTGACGGCGGATTTGACGGTAAGCGACATATTCGTTCCCGTATCTCCGTCGGGAACGGGGAAAACGTTAAGAGCGTCTACCGTCTGTTTATTGATCTCGAGTAATTTTCCTCCGGCGATAACCATTCTTTTCAGAATAGCCGGAGTAATAATATAATCAGCTCTGTTAGCCATAATATACGCCTCTCCTTGGCAGTCCGCTATAAGCTCACTCCCATTATATGAACGTTGACCGTTTCGACTATCATTCCCGTAAAATTCTCGACTCCGTATTTAATCGAGCTTTTCAGAGAATCCGCAACCGCATTCAAAGACGTTCCCATCTTGAATATGACGTAAAGGTCGATATATACTCTGTCGCCCTTCGAAACGATTCTGACTCCGCGTCCTTCGCTTGTATGTTTGAAAATATCCGCAAGAGTATCCGTGAGCTTTCTGGGAACGAGCTGGGTAACACCGTAACACTCCATCGCTAATCTTCCTGCGATAGACGCCACGACTTCGTCGGTAACGGAAATTTTTCCGTAAGCGTTTGATGTTATCAGCGGCATAATTCCCTCCGTTGCATACTGCTACTGGTACATTATACAGCATTCGAAGCATATTTACAACTGATTTCCGTTATCATCAACAAAAAGCCGATAATTTTTGAACGCTTTAGTCAGTTTTTAAGGCGTTTATAGAACGTATGATTTATAAAATCAGCCAAAAATGCGTATACAATACTGTATATATACATCTGTCGTAAGTTTTATACTCAAATAATTACATTTAAATTAATTTTCTCGAAAAAAACGCATTTTTAAAGACGGATAACCTTAAAAAAACCGAAAATCGGATTTTAAAAACTTATAATCCGTGAATAAAAATGCACACAGAATTTTCTCTTGAAAAACAGATTCTTCCACAATTTATCCATCGTTTTTTAATTTTATTACTGCCGACAATTATACTTTAAACACAGATAATATATAATTCTATCTCGTAAATTACACTTAAATTATGATAAAAGACAAATTTCCTCGTATAAAATATGTCGGAATTTAATTTACAAAAAGAGCAAATATATTTTAATTAAATAGTTTTATTTTTATGCGATTTGGACTTGAATTTTGCGAAGAAAATAAAAGCTTCTTTGTTTTAAATTGATTCGTTTATTGTTATCAAAGACAAAATCGAGGTTAGTATAAATACGGTCGGCTTTTCGGAATGCAAATCCAAAAAGATTTCCGCCCCGCTCCGTTTGCCGTTCAAAAGCCGCCGCGGAGCCGCAAAAACTTAAAAAAGCTCCTAAAAGAGTGGTAAAAACGATTGCCAAAACCGAGAAAAAGTGGTACAATACATAGGCTGAATAAGACGGTTCGTACAGGAGGTGTTAAAAGATGTCAAGAGTTTGCGCTATCTGCGGTAAAAGCAAAATGGCAGGCAACAGAGTCAGCCACTCGAACAGAAGAACTCCCCATACTTGGAGTGCTAACGTGCAGAAGGTAAGAATCGAGATCAACGGTAAACAGACGAACGAATACGTTTGTACTCGCTGCCTGAGAACTGCCCACAAAGCTGCAAGATAACTTATCGACTTTTACGCGCCTTGCCTTTTTCGGCAGGGCGTTTTTCATATCCGGCGTTTTTTTGCACACAATAACGGTCGGAATAAGGAGGTTTTTATGCCCTGGGAAATAGATTTTATAGTCTGGCTTCAAAGTCTCGGGCAGCAAGGCTCGATTGTTTACTATATCAACCGATTCTTTACGTTTTTCGGCGAAGATTTGTTTATGGCGGGGATTTTCTGCCTGTTTTATTGGTCGATAGACAAAAAAGCAGCCGTACGGTTAGGACTTGCGGCTTGCGCTTCGTGCGCTTTAAATTCCGTAGTCAAGAATATAATTCAAAGACCGCGGCCGTGGGCGGCTTCGGACGAAATCAGAAATCTCAAGAATGTGAGCGGTTTCAGCTTTCCGAGCGGACATTCGCAAAACGGCGCGTTGCTCTACTTCTCGCTGGCGGAATATTTCAGAAAAGCCTTCCTTTACGCGATCGCGGCGGTTCTTACGGTTCTCGTTATGCTGTCGAGAAATTACCTCGGCGCGCATTATCCCACCGACGTGATAATCGGAGCGGCGATAGGCGTTTTGTGCGCGTTTACGCTCCCGAAACTTGCCGAAAAACACGAAAAGGCTTTTATCGTCGCGCTTCTTGCCATTCCGCTGCCCTTCCTGTTTCTTCCGTTTTTCGCCGATTATTTCGCCAATACTCAGAGCGACCTCTTTGCAAGCTACGGAATGTCTTTGGGAATGATAGTCGGCGTAAAAATCGAGAGGCGGTTCGTCAATTTCAAGGACGCCGAAAGCGCTTCGGAGACGATTTTAAGGACGATTTTCGGGGCAGCCGTTCTCGTTGCGGTTCAGTTCGGATTAAAGGCGATTTTCTCGCTTATAGCGACCGAAGGCTTTGCGGCTAACTGGCTGAAACTCCTTCGTTACACGATTCTTTTCGTTATCGTCGCCGTGATCTATCCGATGTCGTTCGGATTCATAAGTCGGATTTCGGGCAGAAAGAAACTCGGGAACAAAGCCTGAAAAACTGATTTGCCGGAATCGGATATAATCAAAACAATAAAAAAGCCCGAAAAATATGGTTTCTTCGGGCTTTTTCGTTAAAAATCAAAATTTATAAGAGCTGCGGTCGGAGGTTCAACCCAATTCGCTGAGAAGGTCCTCGAGACTCTCTGTCGTGTTGTAAACCTCGTCAAGCTCAATTGCGTGAACGACTTTTCCGCCCTCGTCCGCAGACTTTTCCGCAGCCTCAACAAGACGCAGAGTTTCGTTCGCATCGGATTTAAGCTTGTCCACTTTGTTTTCGGCTTCTTCGAATCCGCTCGCGCGGGAGTCGTTTTCTGCAGTCTCACGGCAGAATTTATTCAAAGTTTCGTCGATACGGCGCGAAAGTTTTTCGTAAAGAAGCTTCTGCCTCGGAGCAAGCTCGCTGAGCATTTTTTCGGCAAAATATTCCCATTTCGATCTGAAGAGCCTCACTCTTTCGATTTCCGCGTCTGCAAGTCCTTTTGCTTCGGAAACGATCTGGTCGGCTTTTTTCGTGGCTTCAAGCAACGCGGAGGATATGTTGTCCTGTTTACGGCGAAGCTCCTCCGCTTCTTTTCTGAGTTTCTCGTTCTGATCGAGGAGTTCGAATATCCTTGCTTTCTGCTCGTTCAGGGATTCTTCGAGCTTCTCGGTCTTTTCAATATAAGCGTCGACTTCGTCCACGTCGTAACCTCTGAACGTAAGCCGAAATTTCTTCAGATTGGGTTTCGCTTCCATAATTACTCCGTTTTAAGCATCTTATGCTTGAGTTCGTATAATTCGTCGCTGAGGTCGACTTTATAGGTCTGCGGACGCAAGAGCCTCGTATATTCTTCCCAGAATCCGTTAAGATTGGTCCTGGTCTTCTTAATGATCTCATCCATAGTCGGAAGCTTGTAAACGAGTTCGCCTCTTCTGAAAATCTGCTTCTGAAGCTCTACCGTATAATAATCGGTAAATTCCTTCTTCTTCCATCTTTCGGTCGGGTGCGTAACGGTTAAGGGCTTGCTTTCGTCGATAACTTCATCTCTGAGACAGATAAGATCGGCTTCAGCTTTGTTTTCTTTTGCGGAGAAGATTCTGACGACCTTTTTAAATCCGGGATTGGTGATTTTAACGGGGTTATCCGAGACCTTCATTTTGGGAACGAGAACTCCGTTTTCTTCCATCGCTGCAAGCTTATAAACTCCGCCCAGACTCGGATTGTTATGACTCGTGATAAGATACGTTCCTACGCCGTAGATATCTATTCTGCTTCCCTGAAGTTTGAGTGCCTGAATCGTATATTCGTCAAGGTCTCCGCTCGCGAATATCTTGGCTTTGGGGAAACCCGCGTTATCGAGCATCGTTCTTGCCTGTTTCGAAAGATAAGCAAGGTCGCCGCTGTCGAGTCTTATGCCCGCAGGCTCGTGTCCCTTTGCGCGAAGCTCGTTAAATACCTTGATTGCGTTGGGAACGCCGCTTCCGAGAGTGTCGTAAGTGTCCACAAGAAGCAGACAACCGTCGGGGAAAAGGTCTGCGTAGGCTCTGAAGGCGGACAATTCGTCGGGAAACGCCATAATCCAGCTGTGCGCGTGCGTTCCCTTGGGCGGGAAGCCGAACATCTGACAACATAAAACGTTGCTCGTAGAGTCGCATCCGCCTACGACGGCAGCTCTCGCGCCGTAAATCGACGCGTCGGGAGCCTGAGCGCGCCTTAAACCGAATTCAACGACCGAAGCGGGAGTCGCGGCTCTGACGATTCTGTTGGCTTTCGTGGCTATAAGAGTTTCGAAGTTGACAATACAGAGCAGCGCGCTTTCGAGAAGCTGAGCTTCGAAAATCGGAGCTTTTATGGTTATGATAGGCTCGTGCGGATAAACGATCGTACCCTCTTCCATAGAGTACATATCGCCGGTAAACTTAAAATTCCTGAGTCTTTCGAGAAAATCCTCGCCGAATCCGCAGCTTTTTCTGAGATAATCTATATCTTCTTCGTCGAAATGAAGATTCTTAACATATTCTATCGCCTGTTGAAGTCCGCTGACTATACAGAAATCACTTTCCTCGTTTTCTCTGAAAAATAAGTCGAAAACGGCTTCGTTATCGGCCATTCCGTATTCGAGATATCCGTTCATCATCGTCAGCTCGTAAAAATCAGTGAGCAGCGTCAGATTTCTTTTGAATTCCATTTTGTTCCTCCCGCGCAGCCGCGCCTCAATCGTTTTTTTCGTTGTCGTTGTCGTCTTTAGAAGAATCTTCACCGCCCGACGAGTATCCGAATCCGTCTTTATAACCCGAATCGTAAGTGTAAGTCCTGTCTTCTCCGTCGTCGGAAACGTCCGTACCGTAATCGTTTTCAGATTTCGGGACGGTCGCGTCTGCGTTTTCCGACAAATCCGCGCTTTCTGCGGCAAGAGCAAGCTTTTCCTGACGCTTCAAAGCCCATTCGAGAGGAAAGGCTCGCATATTCGTTACATAGTCCTCGGGGACGGCTTCGGCAGATTTCCCGAAGAGTTTCAGAAACGCGCGTTTTATCTCCTTCCTGTAAGCTATTATAAACAATACGCAGCCGAAAAGTATAAGCACGACCGAAACGAGCTGGGAAACCTTTATGCCCGTTTTGATTCCGAAGAATTCAAAGTAAAGGCTGTCGCTTCTGAGGCTCTCGACGAAGAGTCTGTTGAATCCGTACCATACGAAATAAAATCCCGTCGCAAAAAATCTGCGCATTCCCTTCCACTTGAAAATAAGAATCATCAGAATCGCGAATCCGATAAGATTTATCGCACTCTCGTAAAAGAAAGTCGCCTGATACCAAGCGTTTTTCGAATCGATGAAAACGGCATACGGAAACCACTGAAGCGACGGATCGGTAACGAGATTACCGTAAGCCTCCTGATTTACGAAGTTGCCCCATCTTCCGATAGCCTGCGCCAGCATAAGTCCCGGGGTGATACAATCGGTTATGTCGAAGGTATTGTATTTTTTGCAGAGACTCGTTATAAGCACGGCAAGAAATCCGCCTATAACTCCTCCGTAAATGGCTATTCCGCCGTTTCTGAACTGGAAAAACGTACTCCAGTCGGAAGTTTGTCCTTCATAGGGGAAAAGATAAAAGTAAAGCCTTGCGGACAAAATCGCGGTCGGAAGAAGAATAAGAACGTAAGTATACATATCGTCGGGATTCAAAGCTTTTTTCTTCATCAGATAGTGCATAAGAAAAATAGCCAAAGCCATACCGAAAACGATGATGATTGCATAATAATAGATAGTGAATCCGAAAATGGTTATACCCGGATTCAAGAGAAGATTATTCACCGTATTTCCTCCTTGGTTATAAATGAAATCCAAGTCTTTTATCGGCTCGGATCGTCTTCCCGTAAATTATAACGCCCTTTCTTCAAAAAGTCAATACCAAAGACTACCGAGTTTTTGAATCATTTTCGCAGAAAACGTCGATTTTAGGTTTTTTCCTTTTTCGGGCGGTCGTTTTTTGACCGAAAATAAAAAAGAAGACGAGATTTTCTCTCGCCTTCTCCGATGGAAAGGATTACTTTTTAAGTTCGGGAAGAAGCTCTTCGAAATAATCGAGCGAATCGGGATTACTCAGAGCGTCTCTGTTCGTAACGGCTCTTCCGTTGACGATATTGGTAACCGCACTTTCGACCTTTTTTCCGTTAAGCGTTCTCGGAATGTCCGGCACCGCAAAAATCAAAGCGGGAACGTGTCTGGGCGAAGCGTTTACCCTGAGAGTCGTCTTAATCTCTTTCTTGATTTCGTCGGTAAGCGTATAGCCGTCCTTCATCGTAACGAAAAGAATGATTCTCTGGTCGTCGTGATAATTCTGACCGATGGCTATGCAATCCGAAACAGCCTGAACCTTAGCGACCTGATTATAAATTTCCGCAGTACCGATACGGACGCCCGAGGGTTTAAGAACGCTGTCGCTTCTTCCGTAGAAGGTGATTCCGCCCGTTTCGCTGCTGATAACGACGTAATCTCCGTGCTGCCAGATTCCGGGGAACATAGTAAAGTATGCGTTATGGTATCTTTCGCCCGTAGGATCGTTCCAGAATCTCAAAGGCATAGACGGAGCCGCCTGTTTGCAGACGAGCTCGCCCTGAACGTCTCTTATCGGCTTTCCGTCGATATCGAAACAGTCTATAGCCATACCGAGACCGGGAGCCTGAAGTTCGTTGGAATAAA
Source organism: uncultured Eubacteriales bacterium (assembly GCA_900544545.1). Classification (GTDB taxonomy): domain Bacteria; phylum Bacillota; class Clostridia; order Christensenellales; family CAG-314; genus UMGS692. The sequence goes on along the minus strand of UQVY01000004.1, from coordinate 10,420 downwards.
CGGGGCTTATGGGATTACCCGAAGCAAAGCAGCCGTTAATATCCGTACCGCCCGCAATGGAGCTGAAATGAAGGTCGCTCTTGATTTCCTGATAGACGTACTTGAAGCCTTCGTCCGAGAGAGCCGAGCCTGTCTGTGAAATACATTTAAGACAAGGAAGCTCGCCGACTTCTTTTTTAGGAGAGAAACCGGACGCGTGAAGGGAATGAATATAGCTTGCGGAAAGACCGAACACGGTTACGTTTTCTTTTTTGAGGATATGCCAGATTGCGGAAGTATCGGGATAAGAAGGATTTCCGTCGTAAAGAATAATCGTTGCGCCCGCGCCGAGAGCCGAAGCCTGCCAGTTCCACATCATCCAACTGCAGGTCGTTATATAAAGAAGTCTGTCGCCCTCCTTTATATCGTGATGAAGAACGAGTTCCTTGAGCTGGTTGATAAGAATACCGCCGACCGACTGAACCATACATTTGGGCTTTCCGGTCGTTCCGGAGCTGAACATAACCACGAGAGGATCGTGCGCGTCAACCTTGACGAATTCGAAGTCGCGGTCGTCTTCCTTTTCGATATATTCGTTCCAACGAACGGCGTTCTCGATATCCAGAGCCTTATTCTCGTCGCCTGCGTAATGCGAAACCACTACTCTCTTCAAGGAAGGAATACCTTCCGCGATGATTTTAACGTTAGCGGTAACGTCGAAGACCTTGCCCTTATAATAATAGCCGTCGGTTGTAACGAGAATCTTGGGTTCGACCTGACCGAGCCTGTCGATAGCCGCGCCCGTACCTATATCCGTCGCGCAGGAACACCAGGTAGCTCCGAGAGCCGTAGTAGCAAGCATAGCGATAACGGTTTCGGCCGTGTTGGGCATATATCCGCAAACTCTGTCGCCCGCTCCTACGCCTTCCTTGCGGAAAGCCTTTGCAAGACGGATAACTTCGTTCCTGAGTTCGTCGCGGGTAATGCTCTTTCTTACGGAATTCTCGCCGATGAATACGATAGCTTCCTTATCGCCTGAGAATCTGAGCATATTTTCCGCATAATTGAGTTTAGCTCCGATAAACCAATCCGCTCCGGGCATTTTTTTAATATCGTCCACAACCTTTTTGTAAGGCGTAGAAATTATTCCGAGGAATTTCCAGAGAAGGTCCCAGAATTCTTCGCCGCGCTCTATAGAAAAGTCGTAAAGCTCGCGATAGTTTTTAAGCTCGAGTCCTTTCTTTTCGTTAACATACTGCATAAACGCATACATTTCCGTCTTTTTGATTCTTTCTTCCGACGGTGTCCAAAGTAAGTCGTGCATATCTTTCTCCATATACGGTTTTATATTGATTTCTTTTTCGTCGCGACGGAAGTGAGCCTCCGCCTTTCGATGCAAAACAAGTATATACCACTTCTTCGGAAATGTCAAGTTTTACTTGAAAAATACGCAAATATGTGCTATATTATTTGAGATATGGAACTATATAAATCTGTTTTTGCGGAGGTTTTTCAAAAAGTATGCCCGAAACTTGCGTTATTTTCGGCGCGCTCGACTACGCGGGCGCAAAACCCGTCATAAAAGAAGGCGACTTCGTTATCGCAGCCGACGGAGGCTTAGCCGTCACGGAAAAATTCGGAATTAAGCCGGACCTTATTCTCGGAGATTTCGACTCGCTGGGATACGTTCCCGACGCTGCGGGCATAGAGATTTTCCCGACGAAGAAAGACTATACGGACTCGTATATCGCGGTTACGGAAGGTCTTTCGCGGAATTGCGATACGTTCGTGCTTTACGGGACGATAGGCGGAAGAAGCGACCATACTTTCGCCAATATTCAGACGCTTGCTATGCTTTCGGCTCTCGGGAAAAGGGCTTTTGCGATAGGAAACGACGAAATCGTTTTCGTTCTTACTTCAAAAGACCGCGCATTTTGCGGAAAAATCCCCGGTATGAACGGAAAAGCCGTAAAGATTTCCCGACCTATGAATTCGGTAATTATGAAAACCGGTTTGAAAACGACTTTTTCCGTCTTTTCTCTTTCGGACGTTTCTACGAGCGTAACCGAAAAAGGCACGGAATATCTGCTCGACGACCATTCGCTCACAAATCTTTTTCCGCTCGGAATAAGCAATACCTTCCTTAAAGAATGTTCGGTTTCCGTTAAAAGCGGCGTTTTATGCGTGATTGTCGAAAAAGACCGATTCGACCGGAACGATTTTGTTTTCGGCAAAGACTGAAACCCGTTCCTCAAATCGAATACGGATTCGGAATGAAACCGAAGATTATTCTCCAAAACAAAAAAAGAAACGGTAAGAACCGTTTCTTTTTAATTTAAAATCTTTAATCCGGACTCAGTTTTCACGAAGTCCGCAACCGCTTCCGATTTTTTCGGAAAAAGCCTAATTCTTCTGCGATTCCACAAACATCTTCGCAAGCGCGTCTACTACTACTGAAATCTCGGAATTCGTAGTATTCACGCAGATATCGTAATTGAGCTTATTGCCCCAAGTCTGCCCGGTATAGAATTCGTAATACTGCGCTCTCGCTTTATCGACCGCCATAATGTCTTTTTTGAGCCTCTTATCGGAAAGATCTTCTCCTTCGTGAGCGCGCGCGCGGCATCTCGCCATCTTATAATCCATATCCGCATAAACGAAAATTCTGAAAGGCTCCGCGTCTTTAAGTATGTAATCCGCACATCTTCCGACGATAACGCATTCGCTTTTCGCCGCCATCTCTCTGATAACGTGGCTCTGCGCGTTAAAGATTTCAAGACTTACGTTCGTATGGTAATCCACCGGAACGAAAAACGTTCTTCCTACCGCCGCGGGCATCACCGAAATCGGTTTAGTCTCGAGAATTTCTTTTACGTATTTTTCCGAAAGCGACGTCTTCTTCGCGATTTCTTCGACGATTTCGTTATCGTAATAAGCTATGCCGAGCTTTTCCGCAAGCTGTTTTCCAAGCTCCCTTCCTCCGCTACCGAATTCTCTGCCTATCGTAATGATCTTCTTCATAATAACCTCCGATCAATATTTCTTTCCGTCGTCAAGAATATCTTTCTTAACGAGCGGCTTTTTAAGAATGTCTACTTCTTTCTGTCCGAGAATCTTGTATTCTCCTCTGCCGAGTCCGCCCAGACGCAAATCTCCGATTTTCGTGCGTTTAAGGAATTTGACTTCCTTTCCGACGGCTTCGAACATTTTCTTAATCTGATGATTTCTTCCTTCCGTTACGGTCAGCTCTATCCGCGATTCGTCGTCGCTTTCCTCAAGGACCTTGACCTGCGCGGGCGCGGTGAGTTTTCCGTCGATTTCAACGCCGTTACGAAGCGAAAACAACTCCGTCTTGCTGAGTTTTCCCTTGATTCTCGCAACGTAAGTCTTTCCGATCTCGTTGCCCGGATGAGTCAGAGCCTGAGCGAATTCTCCGTCGTTGGTCAAAAGAAGAAGCCCTTCCGTATCGTAATCGAGTCTTCCGACGGGAAAAAGTCTTGCTCTGATTTTCACGAGATCCATAACGGTTTTTCTTCCCTTATCGTCTTTGACCGTAGTAACGTAGCCCTTGGGCTTATGAAGCATAACGTAGTAATTCTTTTTGACTTCGGAAATCCTCCTTCCGTCCACGGAAACGCTGTCGTTAAGCTCGTTGACGATAGTTCCGAGTTCCGTAACTGTTTTGCCGTTGACCTTTACTCTTCCTTCCGAAATGATTTTATCGCAGGCTCGTCTGCTGTCGATTCCGCAGTCTGCCATATATTTGTTAAGTCTGACCATATATCCGAATTAGTTCCTCGTTTATTCCTGAGCCTCTCTAATCCGAAGAGGCTAATTTTTAGTTTAGCACAAAACTCCGTTTTTGTCAAGCGGTAACGTCAAAAGAAAAGCCGGTTGGAATCGCCGGCGATTTATAAAAAAGAAACAAATTATGAAGAAAATCATAAATCCAATGAGATTATTTGCGCATAAATGTGAAATCCGCTACAAAATTATGAATCTCACTACCGAAGAAAAATAAATGACTTTTTCACTGTCCGACTATGAGCTTATGGAAACAAGCCGATTTTTCATAACAGCCGCAATAAACTTTCGTGCATTTTCTGAATTTATCGAAGGTTTTTCTGGCTTTTTTTTCGTCGCCGTAAACCTTCCAGTAGCCACAGCATTTGCAGCTTGCGGCTTTGTTGTCTATGAATCCTTTCACGTCTTCGGGCGGATAACCCAAAAACAGACCTATTTCGTGAGGAAAACACTCCGATTCGCAAAGCCTTTCCCTCAAACGGGCAACAAGACTGCTTTCACAGCCCGAGGAATACCCGTAGCTTTTAAGAATATCTATCGCACTACTCTCGTTTACGTCCTTTTCGAGCTGAGTCGGTCTGTAAACGTATATGAGAGCGCGACGCCCGTCTTTTTTAAGCGGAAGCATTCTGAGTCCTTTCGGAATCAATACGCCGTTGAATCTGCTTATCTCCGAATGAAGTTCTGCTTCGTTTTCGTACGAACAATGAAATACGCTTCCGGTCTTCATTCCCGCGAGAGTAGGTGAACACTGTTCGACAATCATTTTTTCCGACATATTCTGCCTCCTTTTTAAAAAGCTCCCGAAGGTTTTCGCCTACGGGAGCATCAAATCACTTTTTCTGATCCTTGTTTTTTTGCGCGTATTTGCAGGCGTTGCAGTTACAACAGTCGCATCCGCAGTCGCACGAGCTTTTACCCTTTATTTTTCGGATAACGGAAACAACTGTAACGCTGATGACTAACGCCGCGCAGCCTATTATCAGTAAAATTTCCCAAAAGCCCATAGTTTACGCTCCTTTTCTTGCAAGATTCTTGTTTCTCGTAACGATAACGAAAGCTACGAGAACGATAACCGCCGCCCAGATGATTGCGGTCCACCACCAGGAACCGATGGTATAAACCATAGCCGCGATAACGTAAGAGGAAAGAATCCAGAACGCCAGCGTTCCCTTGAAGCGTTTGCTGCTCTGAAGTTCCGCTTTTGCGGTACCTACTGCGGCGAAACAGGGAATGGTCGTCATATTGAACGCGATGAAGGAGATAAGACCGGGAACGGTGATGTTCGTCGCATAAATCATTGCTTTAACGGCGTCGATACCGTCTTCGTTAGCTATGTCGAGGTCGCCGATTTCGGGGAACTTGGCTTTAGCCACTACGAGCAGGCAGGCCGCAAGGGTTGCGAACGTAGCGATAACGTTTTCCTTTGCGATAAGACCTGCGACCGCGGCAACACCGAATACCCATCCGAATTCGCCGAGCTGGCTACCGAAACCGAGCGGCGTGAAGAGCGGCTGAATAAGCTGTGCTAAACCGGCAAGAATACTTTCGTTGATTTCTTCGTCGCCGAGGAATTTCCACTGGAAGGAGAAGTGAGTCAAAGCCCAGATAACGATCGTGGACGCAAGAATAATGGTGAAAGCTTTCTTTACGAAATGCTTGGTCTTATCCCAGAGGTGAGCCATAAGGTTCTTGAACTGAGGAGCGTGATAAGCGGGAAGCTCCATAATGAACGGAGGAGTTTCGCCCTTAAGAGAAGTGCCTCTCATAAGAAGAACGCTTATGATTGCGGCAATTATACCGAGAAGATACATTGCGTAGGTGATGAGATCGGCGTTGCCCACTCCGAAGAAACCGACTATCGCGCCGGCAACAGCGGTAAGGATAGGCAATTTAGCGCCGCAAGAGAAGAACGGGATAACTCTTATGGTTGCGGTTCTTTCTTTTTCGTCGGAAAGAGTTCTCGTGTTGATCATAGCGGGAACGGAACATCCGAAGCCCATAATCATCGGCATGAAAGCTCTGCCGGAAAGACCGAATTTTCTGAACATTCTGTCGAGAATGAAGGCTATACGAGCCATATAACCGGAATCTTCGAGAATGGAGAAGAACAGGAACAGGACGAGGATAGGAGGAAGGAAGGAAAGAACGGCACCGAGACCGTCGATTACACCGTAGTTGATAAGACCGATTGCCCAATCCGCTATTCCGCTGCCTTCAACGAGACCCTGCAGCCAGCCGAAAAGCTCGCCGACAAGCATATCGTTCCAGATGTTGTTGATTATTACGCCCGGGGAGTAAACGGCGCCGTTGTAAACGCAGGCAAGCCATCTTACGCCATAGCTTATGGGTTCGCCGTCTTCGGTAAGAAGTCCGAGATCTTCGAGAGAAGGAAGCTTGAAAATCGAGCCGAGGAAAAGGAAGTTTTCCGAGAACGTCAGGTGGAATATAGCGAACAGAATGACGAGGAAAATGGGAATACCCCAAACCTTATGCGTCATAACCTTATCGGCTTTATCCGATTTGGTCATCTGAACTCTTTCTTTGCTCTTACGAACGAGAACGGGAGCAAAATTCTTGGATATGTATTTATATCTTGCGTCGGCTACGAGAGCTTCGAAGTCCGTTCCGAAGGTATCGTCCTTGAAGGTCTTTTTGAATTCTTCGACCATCTGAACGGTTTCTCTGTGCATAGCGACTTCGATTTCGTCCTGTTCTACGAGTTTAATCGCGTGGAAAAGAGGATCTTTTACTTTCTGTCCGTCAAGAGCGATCTTTACGTCCGTGATAAGATGAGTAAGAGCCGAATCCTCGAGAACCGTAACGCCCTTTCTCGTCTTCTTGCTTTCGGCGTAAGCCTTGTTCATAAGGTCTTCGAGACCTTTTTCCTTAAGAGCGGAAATCTTGACTACGGGAACGCCGAGTCTCTTTTCGAGTTCTTTTTCGTCAATCTTGTCGCCGGCTTTATCGACGGCGTCCATCATGTTGAGCGCGATAACCATAGGAACGTCTATTTCCATAATCTGCGTCGTAAGATAAAGGTTACGTTCGAGGTTGGTTGCGTCTACGATATTGATAACGCAGTCGGGCTGTTCGTCAAGAATAAAGTTTCTCGCGATAACTTCTTCGGGTGTATAGGGCGAAAGCGAATATATACCCGGAAGGTCTACGATTGCGATGGGTTCGGCACATTTCTTATACGTACCTTCTCTTTTGTCAACGGTTACGCCCGGCCAGTTACCGACGTGAGCCGTAGAACCCGTAAGGCTGTTAAACAGCGTAGTTTTGCCGCAGTTAGGGTTGCCGGCAAGTGCAAAATTCTTCATTACTTAATAACCTCCATCGTTACACAGGCTGCTTCGGTTTTACGAAGCGTAAGCTCGTAGCCTCTTATCGTTACTTCGATAGGATCGCCGAGCGGCGCCTTTTTTCTCATATAGACTTCAGCTCCGGGCGTGATTCCCATATCGAACAGACGTCTCTTGATCTTGCCTTCGCCGCTTACGGATTTGATGATTCCCCTTTCTCCGACGACGAACTGATTCAACGTTTTTTCCATTTTTCTCCTTCTCCTTATTATGTGAGCTTTTATATTAACGTTTTATTGTTACCTCATTTATGCGACGAAGATTCCTGCCGAAAGATCCTGATCGAGCGCGATTCTGCCGTCCTTTATCTTGCAAACGACGCTTCCACCGCTCGAGCTGAGAACCGTGATCGTCCCGTTGATTGTGATTCCGAGACTTTCAAGATGCTTCTTGGTCTTCTCGTCGGCTGCAATCCTGACGATTTTAAGCTCCTGATTAAGCGGCGCGATGACTATAGGCATTTCATAACCTCCTTTAAGTTATACGGCCTTTTACGGTCAAATATGAAACTTTTTTCAATTTCGCGTTAATATTAGCACAAAGCTAAATGCTTGTCAACTAAAATATGATACTTTTTTCATATTTTTTGTGTTTTTTCAGTTGATTTTTTTCGTCGGATGCTTTAAAATAGGAATTATGAAAACGACAGTCAGAGAGCCTAAACAAGAACGCTCAATAGAAAAAAAGAATAAGATCATTCAGGCTGGCTACGAGCTTTTTTCCGAGGAAGGTTATTACGGCACGAATACCGTTGAAATCGCGAAACGAGCGGGAGTTTCTACAGGTATTGTTTACGGATATTTTCAGGATAAGCGCGATATTCTTATCTGCGTGCTTCAGATTTATATCGACAAGGTTTCCGAGCCCTTGCTGTCTATCATAGATTCGGTAACCGCGCCTACGGATTATCCGTCCCTCGTCCTCCGTATGGTCGACACGACGATAAAACTTCACAAGGAAAACGTGCATCTTCATAACACTCTTCACTCTCTCGCGGGAAGCGACGAAGACGTTAACGCTGCCTTCATTTCTCTCGAAGACAATCTGACGCACAAGATTGCGGACAGACTGAATTTGCTCGGCGCGAACATTCCCGACTGCATAGAAAAAGTCCACCTTGCTATGAATATAGTACAGTCTTTCGCGCACGAATTCGTTTACGACAAGCATAAATATATCGACTATACCGCGATGAAAGCCATCGTCTGCGACACCGTAACCAAACTTTTCGTAGACTGAGTCCGTCTTGCTTCGGTTTCGGTTGGTGAGGCGTTAATTTCCAAGTAATTCGCTATCGGTTTTTGTAATATCGGTATTTCTTAAAATAAAAAGAGGTCCTTCGAACCTCCTTTTTTGTTTTATCTATATCGTAAATCCGTGGTTTCGTATAAAATCCACGCGGGAAAAACAGACTGTCCCGAAAAGCCGACGGTTTATAAAAAGCTTTATTCAGGCATAGATTTCCGTAATCTCTTTCAGGACTTTTTCGGGGACGTAGTCTTTAACCGACCTTCCTGCCCTTACAAGCTCGCGGACGTATCCTGCGTTAACGTGCGAAACCGTACCGTCCGCAACGAGAAAAAGCGTTTCCACTCCGCACAAATCTCTATTTATAACGGCCATATCGCTTTCATATTCGAAATCTTTATTGTTGCGAAGTCCTCTCACTATAATATCGGCTGCGTTTTCCCTGCAAAAATCGGCGATGAGTCCGCAACAGGGCAAAACGGTTACGTTGCGTTCTTCCTCAACGCATTTCCTGACAAGTTCGCAGCGAATGTCGACCGGTTTGGAATGCTTTTCCGCGTTCGTAGCGACCGCAACTATCACTTCGTCAAAAATTTCGGCGCATCTCTGAATTATATTGAGATGACCGTTGGTTATAGGATCGAAACTCCCAGAATATACGCATTTCATAATTCTTCCTCCGAAACGTATTCCTCCGCTTTCTCGGAAATCTCCGTAACTATCGGCTTATAATAGGTCAGCATAACCTTTCCGATTTTTCTGTCCTTCCATTTCGAGAGTTTACCTACGGACGCAGGCAAAACGACGTCTACGGGATGCTCGCATACGACTATTCCGTCTTCTTCGATTACCGAAAGATCGCTCACTCTTTTAAGAACATCGTAATAAACGTCCATTCTGAAAGGCGGATCTACGAAAAGCAAGTCGATTTTCCTCGCTCGCACGGAAACGAGAGCCTCCTGCCAGCCGCCAGTATAAATAACGGGCTGAGAATCGAGCTTAAGTCCGTCGAGATTCTGACGAAGAAGCCTGATACATTTTGGATTCACGTCGCAGAAAGCCACTTCCGAAGCACCTCTGCTTATACATTCGATTCCCAAAGCCCCCGTTCCCGCGAATAAATCGAGAACTCTGCTCCCTGCAATTTCAAATTGAATTATATCGAACATCGTTTCTTTTACTCTGTCTAGAGTCGGGCGTATGGGTTGATCGTTTATCTCAAAAAGCTTTCTGCCTCTGTATTTTCCGCTGATTATTCTCATTATCTCTCCAAACCGTAGGAACGGCGTTTATTGCAGCAAAGAGTCCGTTTACGAGGCGTTTCCGCCGCAAAAACTCCGTCCTCGTCGGTTTCCGTTTTTTTTCTTTATAGTATAACACAAATCGACGATTAAACAAAGCGTTTTTCTATTGCAAAAAAAGACGATTCGTTTTATAATATAGTAAATCAAAGTTACTACGGAGATACGCATTATGAAATTCAGACTCAGGCTCAGAAAGGGACTCGTTCTCGCTATATACCTGCTGCTTTTCCTTTGGCTCGCAATCATTGCCCTGAACGTTTTCAGATGGTGCGGCATTTTAGGACTTGCGTCGGTTAACTTAACGGGCGAAATTATCGGCACGGTTTTCGCTCTGCTGTTTATCGTCTTGCTCGTAAGGATTCTTACTCTCAGCTACGTCGTCGATAAAAACCGCATAACGCTCGGCCTTTTCGGAATCAAACTCACGAAAATAAGCGTCGACGCAATCTGGAAAATACTTATCCTCGAAGATTCCATCATCGTTTGTCATACCGTCAACAATACCGAAACTACGATTACGACGATTTTCATCGGCAAGGACGATTTCGATGATTTCGGAAATGCGGTCAGAAGCTTCAATCCGAAGGTAATAGTTACGGATAATACCGACGACGACTCCTTCCCCGACGACGATTCTGCTTCCGAATAAAAACAAAAGCGGGATAGCTGGGTGTACGTAAGACAGTATTGCGCTAAGATTGACGAAGCGGCACGAAA